>CANQWM010000053.1 GCA_947627535.1 uncultured Acetatifactor sp. | reverse complement strand
GCTGCGAATCTATCGTAACAGCTTTCGTTTTTCAATGAGTTAACGCCATTTTTCAATGTCTGATACCAAAGACAGGTTTAACAATAAAAAAGTACCATTTTTCTGCGTCCGTGTCAAGCCTAAATACGGGCGTCGATTCATGATGGAAACAGCTTCAGGCTTCTTATCCGGCAGATGCTTGTTCTTATCCTGCAGATGCCCGGTGCGGCTTGACACAGGCGTGGGCGATGTGCCTAGTTATGATCCCCATACGACGCGGCGATGTTTTTACCGACTTCGTCGCCTATAGTGATGGTCTGCTTATGCGTTTTTGAGCCGGCAAGCGCTTCAAGATTTCTGATCCGGTGCTCGGTCAGTTCTGCAATCACGCGGATACGGTTTTCTTCCATATAATCTTTTGCGTTTTCGTCGGAGAGGATCTCCGTAATCCTTTCACCGACGCCGACGAGCGCGGAAAAGTCGATCCAATCAAAAGATGAAACAAGTTTCAGCTGCTCTTCATGGTGTTTCTTGAACGGTTTACAAACGACTTCCGATCCGTCACGCATCATCGGCACGCTTTTGTCGTAACCGAGAGACGAACCGCTGTCGTAAATCGGCGCCATGCCAAGCCATTCCAGCGTTTCAGCATTCCGGATCGCGCCGAAGTTATTCAGGTGTCTGTCTTCGTTTGCAATAATATAGTCAAGCACGATCATCCGATCTAAATATTCTCTGACATCAGGAATCCCAAGTGCATCAGCGCAATCAATAAAATGCTGATACATCGATTTGCTGTTTGGCTGCTTTTGGGTCTGAATGATCCGCCATGCCGGAACAAGCTCGGTATTCTCGCTGATAAAATCCTCACATACACTGTACGGTGCACCTTTATTCCATGTTACCGTATAAGGCACGTGAGGAATCTTCAGCCGCCGCATGATTTCGGATGCGATCACCTCGTTCAGCGGCTGCTGGCGGTAAGGGTTAGAGCCGCCCTTGACAAGACAGCGCTTGCCGTCGATGATCTTCCAACGCTTTTTCAAATTTCCGTCGGAAGTGTTATCGGGCGAAGAGAAATTCAGCAGATCGGGGTCCTTATCCGCGCCGAAAAGCACATCGCCAATGTCATCGGAAAAATCGTTCTCAAAGAAATTGATCTTTTCCCAGCTAAGATCGGAGTTCTCCGGGCGGATCCAATACTGATCTGAAAGGGAGAGGCCGAAGCATCGGATCAAAAGCATTTTGGTATCGGTGATCTGCAGCGTTTCCATTGCCTCGCGCACACCGGATCGGCTTGCAGGGATAGAGCGATCCGTCCACCAGGCGTTCAATGCCGCACGATCCACGACTCCTTTTTTCATACCTACACCGACAGGCAAATGTTCGGGCACAAAAACATCACCGACTTTTTGAATAAAACCGGTTTCGTTATCAAGATTGAGTTCTGCAACCGCCGTGCGTTTATGCATAAGGGTACACTTCAAAAATCCGGCCTGCGTTTCCCGCGAGGGTTTGTTTCCTGCCTTGATTTCAGCCAGTTCTTTTTGTAATTTTTTTCGGAGTTCGATTTGTTCGGTTAGTCCGGCAATCTCCTCATCTCGGAGATATTTGCTTTTCTTTACTCCGCCTTCCGACCATTGATGGTAAAAATAAACGTTGCCGTTTACGTTTTTTCTGGAAATATATCCCCGGGGGAGTCTGCCGATTTTTTCGGTTAATTCCGCTATTCTTTGTATTGCAGTATCATCAGTCATGAATTAACCCCCTTTTCTTACCACCGTTATTATACCCCTTTTTATTCGCTTTATCAATTCCTAAATCATCCCAATGGGAACGACATAAGCCTTGCGGTCAACCGCCGTTAATTCCTCGCGAAGGCAGAGAATCTCACCCACACCGTGCAGTACTGATCCCTTGTCGAATATCTTGAACGCACTTACAAGCTCCGAACCGGGATTGGATAGTAACGGAAATTACATTCTTTCGCGTCGTTATGGTACGTCTTTATGATTTCCGCTACCGCATAGTTTTCGAGAATTGCGCGATAGACCTTATCCATTTTATTTTCTCCTATCCTATCTCTGATTTTTTGACGTCCAACGTTTAGACGCCATTTGATGGTGGTTTCGGGGAGAGAATATCGTTTTGCAAGACTTCTGATCGACAATTCACCGATATAATAGTCTACAAAAATGTTTCTATACTCGGAAGATAACGTATGCAGATACCGAAAAACCGTTTCATATTGCTCTTCGGTGCTTTGATATTTGTTCATTCCTTCCAGAACATGACAAATGATCTCACTTGCAAGACCCTCGGCATCATAGCGACTGATTAAGCGATTATAGCAGAAACGAAATATCGGTTCAATGTACGGTATAATTTTGTTCTCGTCCAAGTTCTTCTTCCCCCTTTCTTTTTGGAATGCAATCATGATTACACCCTTATAGTGCTCCAAAATCAATTTGGATAGGTAGTTTTCGTCTCTGTTTCTATTATTATTTGATTTGTGGGGGCTTTGTAAACAGCGATATGTAGTGTTCCCTGCAGATATCTTTAAGAAAAGTAATCCCGGACTGCTATAGGCCCGGACACTGGGAAAGTTTTTATATGATATTGAAAACTGCGGATAGTGGGACTTGAACCCACACGCCTTTCAGCACAAGAACCTAAATCTTGCATGTCTGCCAATTCCATCATATCCGCCCGCCATACTGAAAAACCGCCCGAAAACGCCGTCCCCGGCATTCCAGGCGATTGCTTCCGTGAGATATGGGGGATTCGAACCCCCGACACCTTGATTAAAAGTCAAGTGCTCTACCGACTGAGCTAATATCCCATAAAATAAACAGGGCTAGCTGGATTCGAACCAGCGAATGCAGCAGTCAAAGTGCTGTGCCTTACCGCTTGGCGATAGCCCTATATGACACCAAGCATATCTTCACGGCACATCCGTACCGGAGGGTGGGTAAAGGGATTCGAACCCTTGGCCTCCAGAGCCACAATCTGGCGCGCTAACCAGCTGCGCTATACCCACCATACAAAACCATACTGCTAAGACACTGCGTGTCTCAACGTGCCCGAAGGGATTCGAACCCCCGACCCACGGCTTAGAAGGCCGTTGCTCTATCCAGCTGAGCTACGGACACATTTTCGTCTCGCTATAAAGCCGACGAAAGATATTTTAACTTATCAGCAAAAGGTTGTCAACAGTTTTGTGGCAAATTGCAGATCAAATTGTAACAGATCAGCCCATGCCATTCCCAAAGCCCGCATCATTCCCAAGGTCCCGTCTCCTATTGCTCCTGGACAGCCTTCATATCCTGCGCGTTCTCGTTCAGCTTCGCCGCGATCCCGCTGACCTCGCTTACAATATCCTGATTTTTCTTGCAGGTATTGAGCGTCTCGCTGGAATGAGCCGTAACCTCCTCGGTAATGGCAGAGATGACCTGAATGTTCTGCACAATGTCGCTGTTCGCCTGGGCCAGCTTCTCGATCATCTTCTCCAGCCCTGTGGTTTTGTCCGCGATCTTTGCAGTTACGTCCATGATATCCTGAAAGCTCTTTCTTAAGTCTTCCGTCTTCTCATCCTGCGCCGCCGCGTTGTCCTCCACCTGCCGAACGGCATCTGTCACCTGGTCCAGCTCTCCCGTCACGGAGCCGATCAGCTCCGAAATGTTGACGGTGGCTTCCTTGGTCTGGTCAGACAGCTCCGACACCTGTTTTGCAACTACGGCGAACCCGCTTCCGGCCTCTCCGGCACGGGCGGCCTCTATGCTGGCATTCAGCGCAAGCATACTGGTCCTGTTGGCAATGCCTGTGATCAGCCCCGTGATCTCGTTCATCTTTTCCGCCTGCGTCCGAAGCGCTGTCATCAGCTCCACCACTGTCGCGTTGGCTTCCCTGGACTGTCTGGTCTGTCTGGAAAGGGCCTCCATGTTCTCCATGCCCTTTTCCACTTCGCCGGACGCGGTATCCATATTTTCCCTGATGTATACGCCAACTTCTTCCACATCGGTGATCAGCTTCTGGATCTCCTCTGTGCGTGTCAGCTGGTTCTGGACGGACTCCGCGGTCTCCTGGGTTCCCGACGCCACCTCTTCCATGGCAACGCTCATCTCTTCCACGGACTTATCCAGCGTATTCATATGAACATCCACCTGCCGCACACCGTCCGAAAGCTCGCCGGAAAGCCGCATCACCTGTTCCAGCAGCCGTTCCGCCTTCGCCTTCTCCGCCTGCAGCTCCCGCTGCTTTTCCTCGTTGAGCCGGTTTGACACCCGGGCAGTCAGGATCAGATAGATCACAATGATCACCATCACCAGCAGCCGGATCTCCAGGTCCGGGATATCTTCCTTTCCGTATCCCACCGTAAGCGCCTTGTACGCCACATCCGCCACGTTGACCAGAATGCCGCCGACGCCGACTCTCATGCAGTAACCGATGTTCCCATACAGGGTGATGACAATAAGCATGGGCAGGATATAAGTGAACGGCAGCTTGCTGTGAGTGGTAAACACCGCCACCGCATACAGGAGCGCATAGCTGCAGGCAACCACCGAGCGGATGCGGACGCTTGCCGGATTTTTCCGGTACATCGCATATTCCACCGCTGTGGGAACCAGAGCAAGCAGCGCGATCAGCGCAAAGTAAAGGATCGTCCGGCTCCCCTTTATGACCTCCAGCAGATACGCAGCCGATATAATGCCGGAGATAACTCCATGACACAGAATCGTTACTTTATTGACTGTCGCAGTTTCCTTATTGTCCATCGTCGTATCTCCTCCTTAAGGTCATACAGGGCTTCCGCCGTTGTCCGCATACAGACCTCCGAAGCGGTCTCGCATACTTTTCGATAATTCAGTATAACAAAATTCTGCCAGTTCCACAAGCATTTTCTCGTGTATTTGTCAGGCGTTTTCCCCATTCGTCCACTTCTTCGATGAATGTGTCCGATGCCATGTTGATGCGGCTGCAGCCCCGGCTTGCCCGGGTCACCAGATAAAGTTGGATTTTGCCGCCTCTCCGTTGTCGATCAGGATATCCTGGGCGGTCATGGATCTGTTCACCACGGTCACAAAATACGCCCACTCCGCGATCTCTTCCGGCGATGCCCACCGGAAAAGGAGCGTCTCCTCCAGGACCTGCCGCCAAAGCTCCGGATCCCGGATAATGTGGTCGTTCAACGCGGTAAGGACGCCGCCGGGCGAGAGACTGTTTGCGGTAGCGCCGTATTTTGCCACCCTCAGGGCGGTATTTTTCATGTAGGCGACGATCCCGCCCTTGCTGGCGGCATACTCCGGGAATTCCGCGCCGGTGGAGGCGCTTGCGGAGGCAATAAAAAGAATGCTTTTGATCTTTTCCTGAAAGCCGTACTTCTCCGTCACCCGTATCGTTCCCTTCAGGTTCACGTCGATATCGCACCCTGTGTCCTGAACGCCTGCGTTGTTGATCAGGATGCCCACATCCTCAATTTCGGGAAGCTCTCCCCTCAGAATATCCGTTGTATAATGGGTATAAGCCGTCTCCGAAATGGCCGCCGGGCAGACATCGAGCCCTGCGACCTCATACCCGCAGTCAAGAAACTTCCGCGCAATCGCCATGCCGATTCCACGGCCGGTGCCGGTGATCAATACTTTCATTTTCCCGCTTTTCCCCTTTTTTCGGCGATATAATCCAGATACTGTTTCCCCACATCCTCTTCTTTCCATTTCCGGCAGATCCGGTAACCGGGTCCCGAAAATACGATCTCACACAAAAGCTCCGCAACCATGCCCGTAGCCGCACAGGTGACGCATTGGAGCAGAGACCACCCGAAGAAGAAATGGCTCACGATCAATGCAAAGGTCAGATTATCCGCAAACTGGCCTACCGCCGTGGAAAGATAGGTACGGCACGCATAGGCAAAAAACCCGTCCGGATTTTTCCGAAGCAGCTTCCCGATGGCATAATTCAGAAAATTATTGATCACAGCGGAAACAATAAACGCAACGGTGCTCCCGAAAACCACATACCATGTGCCGCCGAACGTGCGGTCCAGCGCGCCGTTGAGCAGCGCCTCGCTCCCCTCCACATAAGCTTCTCCCCACATCCCGGGAATCTTACTTGCCACAAAGAAGAACAGGCAGACTGTCAGATTCAAAAGAACCGCCACCGCGGAGGCTTCCGTGGCAGCTTTCGGTCCAAAATGCTTCGTCATGATATCCATAGACAGAAAAGCCATCCATGACACCACCAGCCCTCCGTCCAGAGCCAGCCAGTCCACCGGAAGCTGGATGCTTTTGTTCGCAAGCAGATTCATGGCGATCAGGGAGACCACAAAGAGCGCCATTAAAAGCGTGGGAATGCTCCGCAGAAGCAGCTTCAGCTCATAAAGCTCCGACTGCAGTTTCCCGTTTCCTTTTTTCCCATTATGATTCGGCATTTCCCGTGTTGTCATTTCCTTTGTTGTCATTTCCTTTGTTTCCCTTTCCTACTACAATATATTTATGGTTAATACCCCTTACAGCCAGTAAGGAATTACCCATCTTGTTGCTTAAGCTGTT
>CANQWM010000052.1 GCA_947627535.1 uncultured Acetatifactor sp. | reverse complement strand
TGAATGGAGGTGATGCCTATGGGAAATCACTTTGATTTCAAGGATATGCTGACCTTTGGCATATTTCTTCTGGCGTTGCTTACATTTATCTTCAGCTTTTGTAAGTAAGGCTACATAGAAAAACCACCCCTAAACTTTGGCCGAGTGATGAAGTGATTTTTCTACCTATTATCCGGTCAACCCACCTTGTGGGCGGTTGTTCCTTACTTTTAGTATAACCGTTTCGGCGAAATTGTCAACTTTTTTCTCACCTGCTCCAGATATATTGTAACAGTTATCCCGCGCTATCCGGCGTTTGGCGATCCGAAAAATTTCTTGCAAAATACCGTCAAAGGTTCTATATTAAAGCTATGACATTCCAGACGTAAACCATATTTGTAACAGTTCCATCAAAAAAGGAGCGGATATCATGGGACATTTCAGAAACTTTAAGCTTGGCGTCTACTGCACGGCGCAGACTTTATCCCGTCTGACGAAAGACCGTCTTGAAACGGAGTGGGCGTATCTGGAAAAATATGTGGGCGTGGACAAGGTTTATCTTGAGACGTACCGGGGCGACACAACGGTTGACCGAGAAACCATGGGGATGTTTCTTGACTTTTTTAAAAGCCACAACGTCGAAACGGCGGGCGGCATCACAACCGTGACCCCGGATCTGACACCGGAGGATCAAAAACGCCAGCGCCTTTTCCACACGTTCTGTTATTCCAACCCCGCCATGCGGGAGCGCCTGAAAAAAGTTGTGGAATACACGGCCGGACTCTTCGACGAGTTCATTCTCGACGATTTCTTTTTTACCGCCTGCCGATGCGAAGACTGCATCCGCGAAAAGGGCAGCCTGACCTGGGAAGCGTTTCGGGAAGCCAAAATGACGGAGGTTTCAAAAAACCTGATCCTGGAGCCTGCAAGGAAAATAAACCCCCATGTCCGTGTTACGATAAAATATCCGAACTGGCGGGAATCCTACCACGAGACGGGCTACTGCCCCGAAAAACAGCGGGACCTGTTCGATTTTATCTACACGGGAACCGAGACCCGCAACACTGCCCGCACGGACCAGCACCTGCCCCATTATCTGAGTTATTCCCTGATGCGCTACATGGAAAACGCCGCGCCGGGAAGAAATCTGGGCGGCTGGTTCGACACCTACAACTGCTGGCCAATGGACTGTTATCTGGAACAGGGCTATCTTACAGCGTTTTCCCGTCCACGGGAAATCACGCTGTTTCAGTGGGGCGATCTGTTTGAGAACAGACTGGTAACCCCTCTCGGCCTGCAGCTTGCAAAGATCGACCGGATCCTGGATCAGGCGGGAAACCCCGTGGGCGTCCCGCTTTACCTTCCTTTTTCCTCCTGCGGTGAAAACCATCTGGAGGATCACCTCGGGATGCTTGGAATTCCTCTGGAGCCCACGCCGGACTTTCCGGAAAACGCGGAGACGATCCTGCTGACCCAGGCTGCCGCGCATGACGCGGCCGTCTGTGAAAAACTGGAGAGACATCTTCTCGCCGGAAAGACGGCGGTCGTAACAACGGGCTTTGTCTCAGCGGTCTCCGAAACGCAATGGGAAAAATTTTCCACCGTGCGCTTCAGCGGAAGAACGCTTCAGGCCGACAGGTATCAGGTAACGGACGATCCCTCCGGGTATTACGACGGCTACGCTGCAACCGTATTCCCCAAACTGCAGTTTGGAAACAATGCGTCCTGGTCCTATGTAAACGCGGGCTCCGGCGACGATCACAGTTCCCTGCTCCTGGAGGATACTTACGGCAGGGGAAAGCTGTATACGCTGGCCGTACCCGACATGTTTGCCGCGCTGTCCGGGCTCCCCGTTCCGGTGACAGATGTGTTCCGCCGCATTCTGTCCGTAAACGACATCTTTATCAGCGGCAGGAATGTTTCCCTCTTTCCATACGACAACGGCACTTTTGTCCTGTACTGCTATACCGGACCGGACTGTCTCCCCGAGACCGTAACGCTGCATCTTCTCCGGGAAGCCACGATCAGCTCCCTCGACGGAAAATATACCGTTCCCCTTTCCGAAGGCATCTGTCACCGGCTGGGGCGGAGGGAAAAAGAGTGGACCGGAAAAATCCTGATCCACCCCGGAGACTTCCTTGCGTTTAAGATCAATCAGGCAGGACGGGGACTTAAGTAATCCCCGTCCTGCCCGTTTTTTCCTTTACCTGTGCTCCTCCAGATACAAACCTACCCGGCTCTCCAGATGGCTGATCAGCATTTCCTCCGTTATGGATCCATTATAATACTGTTCCAGCTCTTCAAAAAGGATGTCTCGCAGTTCCCACGGAAAATAGCGGTGTGCCCGGGCCTTTTCCACCAACTCCAATAACGTTTCCCTGTCTTTTTCAATATCCAGATGATCCTCCAGGGAAACGCTTTCTCCCCCCGGCAGGGTAAGGATCTGGTTCCCGTTCATACCTTCTATCTGTTCCTCCAGCACGTCCTTACGCACACTCAAACAGAAATTAATATCCTTGGCTGCCAGCACCTGCCCTTCATAGGAAAGAGAAAATTTCATAAAAGCAAGAGCCAGGGCCTTCTCATCCATTGTCGCATTCCTCCGCAAGGCCATGGGATCCCGTCCCTGAACAAAAAAATCCGCCCCGTCTGCCGACGGATACCCTGTAAAGCATGCCTTTTCACCGTACATGATGCGGTATAAAGCCACATCCTCCGGACGACGGATGGTTACCTCGTTGCAGAGCATCTTCCCGTTAAAGATGGTCGCGTCCGAATCCGTCTGTTCCGCCTTTTCAAAATATTTTTTTGCTATCGCAAGAGCCCGCCGGAAATCCTCGCTGTCAAAATTCGTGGTGCCGTCCTGCGCATTCCATAGCAGGGTGTCGTCCAGACCATGGCTGAGATAATTTACGAAAAAGGCCAGGCCTCCACCCTCTCCGTAAACATTAGAAACCGTCTCCAGCTCCGGCCCATCCTCCACTGCCTGTAAAAATGCCCTGTAATCCCAGTCCTGCTGATCAGAAGTCGGGGTAATCAGCGTCTGGAGCGAAAAATCCGTCACAATCCCATACAGGGTTCCATCGATTTTCCCCATCTCCATGGCAGACGTCACCAGGTCCTCCGTAATACCCAGCTGTTCCATAACAGTATCCAGAGGCTGCCAGAGTTTTTCCTGTTCCTCAAACCCGATCAGGGCCGTATCTATCAACACCGGGCCGTATCCTGCCGTCAGTTCCGTCAGAAGTGACGTATCCCCATAGGTATACCCATCCACCAGCGTGATATGGCAGCTGGGATATTTTTTTCCAAATGCCGTCGCCAGTCGTTCCCACTTCTGTTCGTTGGCGGAAGAAACCGCTGCCGTAATCTCCCGGATTGGCACTTCCTCCCTGGTAGGTTCCAGACAGAGACATTCATAGTCATCCTCGGTCTCGTAAAGCACCCGTATTCTTCCCTCCGAATCCACTCGGATATCATACACAGCCGGCATATATATCCCGTGATTCGCCCAGAGATAAACCGGCTCAGGATCCTGTCCCGAAAGACCGCTCCGATACAGGCCGTCAAATTCTTCATAAAGCATCGTATCCCCGTCAAGCAGCGTACGAAAGCCTGTTGCTACTCCCCGTTCCGGCTGCGGCACTTCTGCCAGGATCTGTGCCGTATCCGTCTTCGGATCCAGATACTGAAGGGAGGTGCCGTTTTGCTTTGTCTCGACGGTATACGCGACGCGCCCGTCATACAGAAGCGTAAAGCCAAAATAAGCATCCGGCGGCAAGGCGCTCTCCGCCAGCAGTTCTCCCTGATCCGAATAGACCCGGCAGAGAAAACCGTCCGGTTCGGACAGCATCAGGTAAAGCCTTCCCGAACTGTCCATCAAAAAGGAGGAAATCTCATCCGTGCTCTCCGGTATGTCAATTTCCCTGATTTTTTGACAGTTTTCATCCATCTCCGCGAAAAAGGTTCTCTCATTTTCCCCCTCGGAAATTTCACGCCGTAAAATCAGAAAATGATCCGAACCTGCCACAGCGCCTGCTGCCCACGGCTGGTCGTTCCAGGAACGGCTCCAGTCAAAACGTTCCGCGCCTGTCTCGCCGTTCTCCCCGACATAACGGATTTCTCCCCATTTTTCCTCAATATATCTGTTCAGGAAGTAAATCCTCGTCTCTCCCAGAAACCGTGATCCCAGAAGACCTTTGTCTCCCGCGCCTGCAGGAATGTGGGCAACGGCAGAATACGGATCCAGACTGTTGTCCTTTCCCTCCAGCTCTTCCACCGCCAACACCATCATATCTTCCGCCGCCATCTGAATCCCGTCCTCTTCAGAGGGTCCTTTTGAATCCCCGCATCCGGTAAGCGCCAGGACAAATACGACTGTGGCCAGAAAATGAATGATCTTCTTTTTCATGGAACCCCCTCTTCCCTTTTTGCTCCAAAAATTTATACAAAAAAAGAACCGACCCCAAGGCTCTTACGTCCCCAAAATCAGTTCTTCCAGTGCACCGCCAGGGGCTCGAACCCTGGACACCCTGATTAAGAGTCAGGTGCTCTACCAACTGAGCTAGCGGTGCGCATTCCTGCATTTACTTTTGCAACGCAAGAGTTATTATATTATATCGCTCCGGTAAATGCAAGCCTTTTTTCAAAAGTTTTTTAATTTCGTGAATGGCGCGGGCTGAACTGTTATCAATTCATCGCCCGCTTCCCCTCTTGTGTTTCCTGATTCTGGGACGGAAGCATGGTGCGGATATCATATGTCACCGCGACGTCGCCGCCCCCGTACATTTTGTAAAACTGCTTCACTACCCGGTCCGCCACCTTTTTGCCGTTCTCAAGATCCGCATCCATCAGGATCACAATATACTGTATGTTGCTGTATCTGGTGCCCACATCGACCATGCGCAGAGAAGACGCGGCCGCAAGCTCCAGAATTTTCATGGCTTCCTCCGGTCTCGCCTCGGTTCCCTTGGTGTTGTTCAGCCCCAGTGTAAACAGCAGGGTCTGCACATGCTGGTGATTTCTCTTAACGCCGCGGGAAATATAATGGTAGATCTTGCGGAAGTCTTCATACTCTACCTTAAACAGACCCTGTTCCGTCTCCATTCGTCCTTCTATCATGTAACGGATATAGTCGAGATCAGTCACATTGTCCCCGGTCCGCTCCTTTGTCCCCTTTTCTCTGTAGAACGAACAGATCCCGCCTCCGCACCGTTTCACATAATATAACGCCTTGGCGGCATTTTGATACAGGATCTCAAAAGTCTTACCGTCTCCCGGATAAAGAGAGATCCCTATGGAAACCGAAATCTCCCTGCCTTCATTGATTTCCTTCAGCCTTTTGGTAAGCGCGCCCTGAAGATTCCACGCCTCCTGCTCGGCCTCCTGCATATCAAACACATCCGTCAGGAACACGGCAAATTCATCGCCGCCGATACGGCAGAGCACATCCTCCGGTTTTGTGCCTTCCCTGAGCGTATCCGCAAAGAGCTGCAGCGCCTTGTCCCCCGCAATATGTCCCAGTGTATCGTTGACGCTCTTAAATTGATCGATATTCATTACAAACACACTGCCGAAGTGTCCGTCTGCCAGCAGTCTGTCAATCCTGCTCTCCGCATAATTTCTGTTATAGATTCCCGTGAGCACATCCGTGTTGGAGTCGTCCTGTTCCTCGGCCGCACGTTCATCCAGCACTCTCTTAAGCTGTGATCCGCTTCCCGGATCGCTGCCCCAGGAAAAGGGACTCTGATCGCCTGCCTTCTCCTTTTCCTCCAGCATTTCCAGAAACAGGTCCGTAAGCTGCGGGTCGAATTGTTTCCCGCGTCCTTTGACCAGTTCCTCTTTCACCCTGGAAACATTAAGCTGCCGGCGGTAAATGCGGTTGGTGGTCATGGCGTCAACGGCGTCCGCTATCCCGATGATCCTGGCGCACAGCGGTATTTCTTCTCCTTTCAGGCCAAAAGGATAGCCGCTTCCGTCATAGCACTCATGATGGTACAAAGCGCCTTCCGCCACATTTTTTATCATGTGGATATCCTTTAAAATATCACTGCCGATAACGGGATGCTTTTTGATGATCTCAAATTCTTCCTTGCTCAGCTGGGCGGGTTTATTCAGAATCGAATCCGGTACGCCGATCTTTCCGATATCGTGAAGAAGCGCCATGTCATGCAGATTCTGCACTTCTTCCTCGCTCCAGTTCAGCTTTTTCGCGATCTCCACCGCGCAGTTCGCCACCCGCACGGAATGGCCCGAGGTGTATTCGTCTTTGGCGTCAATTGTATTTGCGATGACCATGATGGATTTTAGGGAAACCATTTCCACCAGCCGGGTTTTCTCCTCGAGACGAGTCTCCAGATCGTTCTGAAGATCCCCCAGCTCAATAATGCGGCTGATACGGCTTTTCATGACCATAGGAACAAAGGGCTTTGTAATGAAATCCGAAGCGCCGAGCATAAGACATTCGTTTTCCGATTCCGGTCTGGAATCCGCGGTCAGGAAAATAATGGGGATCTTTCTCCAGTCCTTATTTTCCCGGATCCGTCTCATCGTCTCCCGGCCGTCCATCTTCGGCATGTGAAGGTCAAGAAGAATCAGCCTGGGCCTTTCCGTCTGAAGGCACTCCAGCGCCTTTTCCCCAGACAGAGCGGCACAGACAATATAATCGTCCTTCAGGATGTCACCGGCAACCCTTAAATTAAACTCGTCATCATCCACGATCAGAACATCGCATGTATATTTTTTTGCCTGCGTTTCCAAACCTAGATTCCCCCTGTCTTCTCATACTCCCCGCAGAAGGTAAAACATCTGCCGAATCCCCTAATCTCCCTCTTTTCCAGAACACTGTATGTTAATCATACCATAAAACCATTTCTATTTCTATAATGTTTCGCTTACTTTTCTATTCTTTTTGTAATTTTTTCCTGTTTTTCTTTCTTTTTACACATACTGCAATAGCCGTACAGCTCCAATTTATGACCTGTGATGACGAAATCCTCCGTCTCCTGCTCCAGATGGATGCCGGAAATCGGGCAGTTTCGCAGCGGTATACGCCTGCGGCACTCCAGACAGACGGCGTAATGTGTGTGCTCCCCGCGGTTCAGGGAATAGGCCGCCGTCCCGGGTCTTCGACAGTTGTAATTGAATAAAATCTCCATAAGCCGCAGAAATGCGGTATTTTTTTGTCAAATTTTTTCA
>CANQWM010000051.1 GCA_947627535.1 uncultured Acetatifactor sp. | reverse complement strand
GGTTCTGTGAGGGGCAGTAGGCAAGCCTTTCACAAAATAAAACTGAGAAAGGAGTGTCGAGACTGTCTACTCGACGACCATCAATGAGAAGGTGGCGCTGGACGGCGTGAATCTGAAGCTGAAGCCCGGGGATTTCGTTACCATTATCGGCGGAAACGGCGCCGGCAAGTCCACCACCCTGAACGCTGTTGCCGGCGTATGGCCTATCGACGGCGGCCGCATTGTCATTGACGGGACCGATGTCACAGGGCTTCCGGAGCACAAACGGGCCGTTTATCTGGGCAGGGTATTCCAGGATCCCATGACGGGAACCGCTTCCACTATGGATATCGAGGAGAACATGGCTATCGCGTGCCGCAGGGGGCAGCGCAGAACCTTAAGATGGGGCGTCACGAAGCAGGAAAAGGAGCTTTTCCGCGAAAAGCTTGCAACGCTGGGGCTTGGGCTTGAGGATCGTATGACCAGTAAAGTGGGCCTGCTTTCCGGCGGGCAGCGTCAGGCGATCACCCTTCTCATGGCGTCCATGAAGCGTCCGAAGCTGTTGCTGCTGGATGAACACACCGCGGCCCTGGATCCCAAGACGGCCGCCAAGGTACTTGAGATCAGCGATAAGATCATCTCCGAAAACAGCCTGACGGCCATGATGGTGACCCATAACATGAAGGACGCCATCGCCCACGGAAACCGTCTGGTCATGATGCATGAGGGCAGGGTGATTTATGATGTTTCCGGGGAAGAGAAGAAAAATCTGCAGGTAAAGGATCTGCTGGCCAGGTTTGAAGAGGTGAGCGGGGATGAATTTGCGAACGACAGGATGATTTTGGCGTAAGTTTTTGCAAATAATACTGGATTTTTTGTCTCAAATATGAGAGAATGTACGCGAATGATATTATTTTGTCATTTGCCTGGATGAAATAATAGCGTATCTACATATTGAAAGGAGATTTCACATGATTTATTCAAAGGAAGTTGAAGAAATGTGCCCGGTAGCTCAGGGCGTACATCATGGCTGCGCACCCATTCCCGAAGAAGCGAAATGGGTTCAGGCCAAGAAAGTGGAAGATATTTCCGGCTTCACACATGGTGTGGGCTGGTGCGCTCCCCAGCAGGGCGCCTGCAAGCTGTCCCTGAACGTAAAAGAGGGTATTATTCAGGAAGCGCTGGTGGAGACCATCGGCTGTTCCGGTATGACCCATTCCGCGGCTATGGCGGCTGAAATTCTTCCCGGCCTTACTGTAATGGAGGCGCTGAACACCGACCTGGTATGTGACGCCATCAATACCGCTATGAGAGAACTGTTCCTGCAGATCGTGTACGGCCGTTCCCAGAGCGCATTCTCCGAGGAAGGGCTTCCTGTGGGCGCAGGGCTGGAGGATCTGGGCAAGGGTCTGAGAAGCCAGGTGGGTACTATGTACGGTACACTGGCGAAGGGTCCCCGTTATCTGGAGATGGCAGAGGGTTATGTAACCGGTATCGCTCTGGACAAGGACGATCAGATCATCGGTTATCAGTTCGTGAGCCTTGGAAAGATGACCGACTTCATCAAGAAGGGCGACGATCCCAACACCGCATGGGAAAAGGCGAAGGGCCAGTACGGCCGTGTGGACGATGCCGTTAAGATCATCGATCCCAGAAAAGAATAAGGATGAAGGAGGACAGGAAAAATGGCTTTATTTGAATCATATGAAAGACGTATTGATAAGATCAACGAAGTATTAAAGAGCTATGGTATCTCCTCTATCGAAGAAGCGGAGAAGATTACCAAGGACGCCGGCCTGAACGTTTACGATCAGGTAAAGAAGATTCAGCCCATCTGCTTTGAGAACGCATGCTGGGCTTACACCGTGGGCGCCGCTATTGCCATCAAAAAGGGCGCAAGAAAGGCTTCCGAGGCGGCTGCCGCCATCGGAGAGGGACTTCAGGCGTTCTGCATTCCCGGTTCCGTTGCGGATACCCGTAAGGTAGGCCTGGGACACGGCAATCTGGGCAAGATGCTGCTGGAGGAGGATACCGACTGCTTCTGCTTCCTGGCGGGGCATGAGTCCTTTGCGGCCGCTGAGGGCGCAATCGGTATTGCCGAGAAGGCAAACAAAGTGCGTCAGAAGCCGCTGCGCGTTATCCTGAACGGACTCGGCAAGGACGCCGCAAAGATTATCTCCCGCATTAACGGGTTTACCTTTGTGGAGACCGAATATGATCCCTATACCAATACCGTAAAGGAAATTGAGCGTATTTCCTACTCCGAGGGCCTTCGCTCCAAGGTGAACTGCTACGGCGCAAATTCCGTTCCCGAGGGCGTTGCCATCATGTGGAAGGAGAATGTGGACGTTTCCATCACCGGTAACTCTACCAATCCTACCCGGTTCCAGCACCCTGTTGCAGGAACCTATAAGAAGGAGAGGACAGAGGCAGGTAAGAAGTATTTCTCTGTTGCTTCCGGCGGCGGAACCGGACGTACCCTGCATCCTGACAACATGGCTGCAGGTCCCGCTTCCTACGGATTTACCGATACGCTGGGACGTATGCATTCCGACGCGCAGTTCGCAGGTTCTTCCTCCGTTCCCGCTCACGTTGAGATGATGGGCCTGATCGGAATGGGCAACAATCCCATGGTAGGCGCTACCGTGGCTGTGGCTGTTTCCATCGAGGAAGCTGCGAAGGCAAATCGTTTCTAAAGAAACGACGGGAAGTTCTAAAAGACGATGATTTTCAAGGGCTTCCGCCGATGTAAGCTGTCGGCGGAAGCCCTTCATTTTGCCGTATGGCACACAGGGAGGAAAAAATTATGGCAAATCCGATTTTGCCCCTTTGGGAATATATTCCCGACGGGGAACCAAGACAGTTCGGAGACAGGGTGTATCTGTATGGGTCCCATGACCGCTACGGATGCGCGGATTTCTGCGATTACAAACTGAAGGTATGGAGCGCGCCTTTATCCGACTTAAACCATTGGACCTGTCATGGACACAGTTTCCAGACGGCGCCGGATACGGATCATCCTGCGAGCGTGACCCATACGGACCGGGAGCTCTATGCGCCGGATGTGGTGGAGAAGGACGGGAAATATTACCTGTTTACTTATATTTTAGGATCGAAGGGATGTGTCAGCGTCAGCGACCGCCCGGAAGGTCCCTTTCGGCTGCTGTCTACATACGAGTACGCGCCGGAGGATGCGGGGGACGACGGGATTTACAACGATCCCGGTGTTCTTGTGGACGATGACGGAAAGGTATATGTGTATTACGGCTTTACGGAGTCCTGCATGAACGAACTGGATCCTGAAACCATGTACAGGGTGGTTCCGGGAAGCCTGAAACGCCATGTGATCGACGACCGGGAGGAGGCACCGGAGGAGAGCAGGTTCTTTGAGGCGAGTTCGCCCAGAAAGATCGGGGACACCTACTATCTGATTTATTCGCCCAGAAAAGGAAGCAGGCTGGCATACGCCACCTCAAAATCTCCCAGGGGACCTTTTACCTACCGGGGCTATATCATTGACAACGGCGTGGATTATCCAGGGGGGAATGATCACGGTTCCATCTGTAAGATCGGGGATCAGTGGTATATCTTTTATCACCGGATGACGAACCGTTCCATCTCTTCCAGAAGGGCCTGTGTGGAGAGGATCGAAATTCTTCCAGACGGCACGATCCCTGCCGTGGAAATGACATCGCTGGGCTTTGAAGAGAGCCTTACGCCCTATGAGCCTGTAAAGGCGGAGATCGCGTGCGTCCTAACAGGGGGATGCTTTGTGACGGAAAAGGATCTGTTCCGGCGGGTGGTGACGCAGATCACAGACGGCTGCGTCCTGGGGTATAAGTATTTTGATTTTGGAGAGGACGATTCCACGGCGACCATGGAGCTTGCGGTGAAGGTGGTCGGAATGGGCTGCCGGGGACGGCTGCACGTGCTGATCGATGAAAACCGCGAGATCGGGACTGTGGAGATCGGACTTGGCGACGGCATCTATCGGGGAAGAGTAGAGAAGGTGACGGGACGCCACAGCCTGTTTTTCCGGGCGGAGCTGGGCGTGCCGAAGAACGAGTGGATGAGCAATTTCTTTGAGGGCAGGGTCATCTGCGAGATGGAGGAGTTTGTGTTCCTGAAGTAAGGGAGGATTTTGTCAAATATGTAACAGTTCAGCCCGCGCCATTCGCAAAGCCGCGCTGGTGCGGATGAGAAAAAAGGTTGACAATTTCGCCGGAATGGTTATACTAAAGGTAAGGAACAACCGCCCACAAGGTGGGTTGACCTATATTGTAGATAGAAAGACCACCCCGCTACTGGTCAAAGTTTAGGGGTGGTTTTTCTATGTAGGGCTACTTACAAAAAGAAAAAATAAATGTAAGCAACGCCAGAAGAAATATGCCAAAGGTCAGCACATCTTTGAAATCAAAATGATTTCCCATAGGCATCACCTCCATTCATACGAAATTTCAGTATGAAATGAAAGGTCAGCCCACCCTGCAACACGGTTGTCCTTAAAAGGAATCTTATCACAGAAGTCTTCTCTGGACAATTACTAAAAAGATAAAATTTTTATAATTACAATTCAAATGTTTTGCGCACTGTTTTGGTTACAAAGGAAGCGAAAGCGACGACGATAAGTCTGAGAACTTGATAAAATATGCTTGATAAAATATCTGGCGCGCAGATGAAAAAAGGTTGACAATTTCGCCGGAACGATTATACTAAAAGTAAGGAACAACCGCCCACAAGGTGGGTTGACCAATTTGGGTAGAAAAACCACCCCGCTACTCGGTCAAAGTTTAGGGGTGGTTTTTCTATGTAGGGCTACTTACAAAAAGAAAAAATAAATGTAAGCAACGCCAGAAGAAATATGCCAAAGGTCAGCATATCTTTGAAATCAAAATGATTTCCCATAGGCATCACCTCCATTCATACGAAATTTCAGTATGAAATGAAAGGTCAGCCCACCCTGCAACACGGTTGTCCTTAAAAGGTATCTTATCATAGAAGTCTTACCTTGACAATTACTAAAAGAATAAAAAATATTTGAAATTGTTTGGGAACTTTGTAAACGGGTGCTGCTTTCCATATTGAAATAATTACAGGCGGATGCTATTATAAAAAAGCGGATGTGTCTGCAAATCTATATCAGGAGGATAAATGTTTGAGTAACAAGATTAGTGAAAGGGTGCTGCGCGCGGCATAGGCTGGCGTGTGGCGCAAATAGCCTATGCCATTTCAAATAATTTATTATTTGGAGGTGCCGCGATGGGCTATAAAAATGGAAGTGTGCTGCTTCCGACAGAACTGCTGAAGCAAATTCAGGATTATGTCGATGGCGAGTATATTTATATTCCCCGGCTGACCGCAAATCGGAAAAAGTGGGGAGACAAGACGGAAACACGTATTATGTTGGCGGAAAGAAATTCAGAAATATACCGTAAATATAAAAGCGGCGTTCCTGTCAGGCAACTGTCGGAAACATACTGCATTTCCCCGCAGGGGATCTATAAAATATTATCAGCACACAAGGATTAGGGTTGGGCGGCACACTGCGTTAAGGTGTGCTGCTCTTTTCTACAGTTCTTTTCATATTTGTACGGTTGCTTTATCTGAGCGAACAGATTTGTTATACTTTACGCAGTGTAAGATTTCAAAAGCGGAGGTGCAAAATGAAACGGATGGTGAAAGTTTGTACAGAACAGTATAAAAACCCTTCTCTGGATTTGATAGAAAAGGTTTTTACCGAGCATGAAAATGCAAAAGAAGGAAAGCTGGTCCGGCAGTTGGCGGCAGAGATCCGGTCAAAAGAATACTATGTCCCAGAGCTGGAACTGATTATGGTTGATGAAAGGGACGAAGTTATTGGGTATGCCATGTTTTCCAGATTCCATCTGGAGGGAAACTATTCGGACGAGTTGCTTCTTTTGTCCCCTGTTGCGGTAAAAACCGAGCTGCAGCGGCAGCATATTTCCAAAGAACTGATCGAATGCGGGCTGAAAAAGGCGGAAGGGCTCGGCTATAAGGCGGTTTTGGTAGAAGGGGATCCCCGGAATTATCACCCGCGCGGATTCAGGAGAGCGGCAGATTATGGAATCTATGCGGGTGAGAATCTGCAGCTGCCGCATATCGACTGTCTGATGGTACAGGAGCTTGTACCCGGCGGTCTGGAACATATCCACGGGATTGTTGACTATGGGGTTTATGAAAGCCTTTCGCCTTCCGGGGCGGAACAGAATCCCTGACAAGAGACTGCCTGCATGGAGGAACGGTTATGTCCATATTTGAAAAAATAGAAAGAGCGTATCATTGGAAATTAAAAAGCGAGCCTGTTCCCTTAAACGGCGGCTTTACGCATAAGATGTACCGGATAGAAACACAGCAGGGGATGTATGCGCTGAAATTGCTGAATCGGTTTATCATGCAGAGGGAAACCGCAATGGGAAATTTTGCCGAAGCCGAGCGGCTGGAACGGCTATTGGAACAGAGAGGCATTCCCATTCTTCCGGCCCTGACGATTGACGGGCGGAAGATGCAGGAGATAGACGGCGAATATTTTTACCTGTTTGATTATTATGACGGGAAACCGCTTCGTGCGGACGCGGTCACGGAATACCATTGCGGGCAGATGGGAAGGGCGCTTGCGGCGATCCATGATACGGACAGGAAAATGGGGGATCAAGCTTATAAACAAATGTCTGTGGACTGGGACTTTTATCTTTCCGCCATGGAAAAGGCGGATTCACGGCTGTATGAAATACTGCGGTCCTGTTATGCGCTTCTTGTGGAAAGTCAGGAGAACGGAAACACCGCAAGGAAAAAGCTTCCGAAGCTTCTCGCGGTCTGTCATAACGATATGGATTGTAAAAATGTTCTCTGGAACGGGGAAGATTACCGGATCATTGACCTGGAATGTCTGTCCTATAACAATCCGATGATGGAATTGTTCGAATCAGCTTTATGCTGGTCGGGATATGAGGAATGCCGGATCGATTTCCGGCTGTTTCAGGCTTTCCTGAGAGGGTATGCAAGCGCCGGGGAAGAACTGCCCGAGGACTGGGAGACGCTGTATGACTGTAATAACGGCAGACTGGAATGGCTGGAATATAATCTGAAGCGTGTATTGGGCATTGACTGTGGGGACGATGAGAAACAACTGGGAATCGGACAAGTGGTGGAAACCTTAAGGCATATTATTTATTATGCGAAAATGCGTGAACAAATACTGGAGCATTGTATCATTAGTAATCATTGAAGACCGGAATTTTGAAAGGAAAGTATTCAGCAAATACAGCATGATGATAAACAAGAATTGTGAGGCGAAAATGGCAAAACTTATTTTTATTTCGGGCCCCTGCGGATGTGGAAAATCGACATTTTCAGAAGGTTATGCAAGACATCTTGTCGATCAGTTCGGAAAGACAGTTTATGTGATCCATGGCGATGATTTTCACAGGGGATTTATAGAACCGGAGGATAAGGGTGATTTCTTTGTGGATGGCGAGGCGTCTGATTCGGTACATTGGGAAGATATCCTGCGGTTTAA
>CANQWM010000050.1 GCA_947627535.1 uncultured Acetatifactor sp. | reverse complement strand
CAGCAGGAGTCTGTCCGGAATCCGTTCCCCCCGTTCGTATCGGGAGAATGCCGACACCGTGCAAAGCCCCCTGCACAGGATATCCTGATTCACGTGCCGTTTCTTTCTCAGGTTGATCAGAATCTGCCCCACCTGTTGATGATTCGTCATAGGTTTCTCCTTTGTCAGAATAGTATTATTATACCTCAATTCTTTGCTTTTTGTAAAGTACCCGGGGCGTCAGAACTATGAAAGGTAAAATCTGCCTTTTCGGAAAGTTATCCACATTCACGCGGTGCAACTTTTGACTTAGACGGTACGCTCTTGAACTCTATGGACATTTGGGAACAGATCGACATATCATTTTTACAAAAACGTGGCTTGCCGAGGGCGAACCGGCAAAAAAGAAGGAACGTAAAATTTGAACATAGGAAAACCGCCGGACAGGATTCCATTCCCATACGGCGGCATCTTTATTTCCCGAACAGGTCACTGTGCGTCCCGGTGCGGGCCAGCGTCAGCACCAGCACATCGTCCTCAATGCGGTAGACCAGTAACCAATCAATCTTTTTTGAATTGCGTGGTGGGCTTGACGGTGTACTTTGTTTTTCTCATTTTTTCAGGTCAGCAAACAACTCGTCGAGGTCGGTGTAGCCTTTCACAGACGGGTCTTTTGCAATCCTTTCCGCTTCTAACATGGCGGTAATCGTTTCCTTGTTGGGCGTATTCAGGGAAACATCAAACGGAATCCGGCCTTCACGGAGCGACTGACGGACAAAAATGTTAAAAGCAGTGGACAGGTTCATGCCAAGCTCTGCAAAAAGGGCATCAGCCTGTGCCTTCAGATCGGTATCCATGCGGATACTGATATTCGTTGTGGTGCCAGCCATAAAATCATCTCCTTTCCTGCTGGTGGTCATAGTATATTCCAACTGCACGAAAAAAGCAATACTTTGCACGAATATTTGCTTTTCATTTATTTTCCTGAAGAAGGAGCATTACCAGATGTCAGCAGATCGGCACTGTGGAGCGGATTTGATTAAAAAGTCGAATCTTGACAAATCGTTTCCGGAAAAACAATTCGGATAGTGAGTCTTCCATTCTCATATCCTGCATCTATTGTCCCATTCATCCGTTCCACAAGAGTCCTTGCGATAGCAAGCCCCAGACCCGTAGAGTTTCTCGCGGCCTCCACGGTATAGAACCGGTCGAACAGTTTTCCCACCTGCACTTCATTCAGCCCCGACGCTCTGTTGGAAAAGATAATTTCACCTGCCTCCGTCAATCGAATTTCAAGGTCGCCGTCACTGTACTTAACCGCATTGTTCAAAAGATTGGATAATACTCTTGCCAGAGAAGAACGGTTCAAATTCCGAACCACCTTTTGCTCCGGAATCTGAATCTTTGGCACAATTCCACGCTCTTTAAGCGCCGTATAAAATGCGGCTGCGCTCTCCTCCAATACACTTCCGAGCAAGACCGTCTCCACCGTCGTATCGCTTTCGGCCGAAAGAATCACGGAATATCGGAAAAGCTCCTCAGTCAGCTGGGCCAGGATCTCCGCCCGATTCCTGATGATCCCGAGATATCTCTCCATCGTTTCAGATTTTTCTTCTTTCTCCAGCAGGTCCAGATATCCCAAAATAGCAGTCAAAGGTGTCCTGAGATCATGAGAAATATTCGTAACGGCATTTTTCAGTTCCGTATCTCCCTGCACATAGCGCAGCCTCTGTGCGCGAAGCTTCCGAAGCTGTACATTGATCCCGGCTGCCAGACTCCGCAGATATCGGTCGCGGCTTGAAATATCGATGAGCGTGTTGGTATCGGTCATGAGTCGGTCGGCAAGGGCTTCTTCGATCTCCCTGGCAGCTTTATGAAGCAAACTTATTTTTACAAACAGTGCAACAATGACAACAGCCATGACACCGATTGCAGCCCAAAGCCAATTACTCATAAGTCTCCCTCACTTCATATCCTTTTTCTGAAAAAATCGAATGCCGCATATCGTTGTTACCACAGTAATCAGGACGGAAGACAGCATCATACGGATCACCTGGCCTGTATCGGCTATCTCTAAAAGCCACATCTGCAGCCCCTGTCCGGTAGGAAGGAAATCAAGGACATACTGCAGAATCACTCTCCACTGCCCGTGGATATAATGGGGATTTGGACGCGACTGCGGCTTCACGGTCTGGATACCGTCTATTATGACACTATATCCACTGATCGTCTCCGGCTGACTTAAGCTGTTATCAATCAGGGCTGCCAGAAGCAGCAGACCGCAGAACAAAATTAGAGAAACAATGCCTGCGGCTGAGTTGTTTTCACACAGCATACTGACCAGCGTAAAAAACGCCGAAAACGCCGCCGTGAACAGAACGGAAACCAACAGATAGATCAGCAGTTCCGAAAATCTCAATTTCCAGACGCCAAGCACGGGAACTGCCGCCAGTGCACTGATCCACCAGACGCCAAGCAGCAGCAGAGTGGCAGTAAAAACAAGCACCAGATTAGAGAGATAAATATCCCTTCTCAGCGCACCTGTCACGATTTTATTACGGACGATCCCATCCCCGTATTCCGCGCTCAAAAACATACTGGTCAAGCATGCACAAAACGCCCCAACGGACAATGCAGAATGAAAGTAGAACTGATCCAGGGTAAAGGATATCTCCGGCAGCGCAAGGGCCTGCCTGCACCCGTTCAACATATAAACCAAAGAGTATCCCAACATGAAGCCCATACAAATCCAGAAAAACCCAAATTTCCAAAGTCTCGCAAAATTTGCCGACAAAAGCTTACGCATGGTCCGCACCTCCCACCAATGAAATGTAAAAGCTTTCCAGACTTTCCTCCTTCTCCTGCAGGGAGTAAACTTCACAGTCTTCCCTTGAAAGCCGGGACACCAGTTCCGATACCATGACCTTTGCGTAAATACATGTAGTGCGTTCGTCCAGGATCTTATACTCCATCCCCATTTCATCCAACACCCGCGCCAGCGCTTTCGTGTCACTGACCTCCGCATGCACACACTTTTTTGTCGTCTCTTCCAGTTCGGCAGCGCTGATCTCCTTTATAATCTGTCCGTTGTCGATAAAACCGTAATGGGTCGCCAGCTTTGCAAGCTCATCTAAAATATGACTGGAGATTAAAACCGTGATCTGCCGCTCCCGGTTCAGCTTCAGGATCAGTTCCCTGATCTCCACAATCCCCTGTGGATCCAGTCCATTTATAGGTTCATCCAGAAGCAGGAAATCAGGATCTCCTGCAAGGGCAATCGCAATACCCAGCCTCTGGCGCATACCCAGTGAAAAATGCTTCGCTTTTTTCTTTCCTACATTTTCCAGGCCAACCGTCTTTAAGATCTCTGTTATTCCGTCAAAGGACGGAAGTCCCAGGATGCGGTATTGCTGTTTTAAGTTATCTTCTGCGGACAGATCCGGATACAGGGATGGCGTCTCCACCACCGCGCCTATTCTCCTGCGGGATTTAACGATCTCCCGATCCGAGTTCTTTCTGCCGTAGAGAGTGTATTCCCCCGACACAGGCTCCTGAAGACCGCAGACCAGCCGAATCAGCGTGGTCTTACCGGCACCATTTTTTCCCACAAAACCATAAATGGCCCCCTTGGGAACATTCATTGAAAGTCCGTTCACTGCTTTACAGCTTTTGTAGCTTTTACACAAATCGTTTGTCCTTAAAACATATTCCATGAAATCTGCCTCCGTTTCCGCATGAATGTATCATGCCCGATATTGGCATTCTAGCAGCGAACAGTTGAGAAAACGGTTAAGAAAACAGTTAAGATTTGGTCAAGATCCTATGGATTCTCTTTCTTCTCATTCATTTTAAAACCAATGCCCCATACCGCCTCGATATAATCCATGCCCTGCGCGGCTCTTAACTTTGCACGCAGATGGCTGATATGGGTTTTCAGCGAGCTTTCCGTACAATCAGGCGTATCCTGGGCGATCCGATCCAGAATCTGAGATTTTGTGACCACCAAAGAGGGGTTCTGCATCAGAAGCTTCAAGATGGCGAACTCCGTTCTGGTAAGCCTGACATCATTTCCGCCAAGGATAACGGTGCGCCTGTCCGCATCCAGCATCAGGTCGCCGCACCGACGAATCCCGGAATCGTCCGAACCGATACTTTCTCTCAGATGCACAGAGATCCTTGCCAGAAGTTCCTTCATCTGGAAGGGTTTTGTGACATAATCCACCGCGCCGCCTAAAAGCAGATCCACCTTGTTGTCAATGTCCACTTTTGCACTGACTACAATGACCGGTATTCCCTTGATCCGGGGCAGCACCTCTTCCCCGGAAAGCCCCGGCAGCATCAGATCCAGCAGCACAAGGTCCGGTTTTGTCCCGGAGAGATACAGCAATGCCTCTGTGCCAGAGTAAGCCCGTGAGACAACATATCCTTCCTTTTCCAGCGCTTCCTCCAGCACATTACCGACATGGAGATCGTCGTCAATGATCAGGATCTTTTTCCCCATGACGGCCTCCTCCTTTCCTCTTTAAACATTCAGACAGAATCTATATCGTATTGCATCTGCCCGGATCAGTCCCGGCCTTTCACAAGCGCCGCGATCTCTTCCTCAGACAGGGCTCTGTCATAGATTCCCACATTGTCCATCTTTCCGGAAAAATCAGGATCCGCAAAGTACGAACCGCCCAGACAGTTGCAGGATGCCGCCTGAAAGGTTTCCATTATGGCGGTATAATCGCCGGTGCCCTTCTGGACGCGCTTTCCGTTGATATAGGTCGCCATCTCCGACTCCGTGATGGTCACGGAAACGGTGTACCATTTGTTTCTGTTCGCCGGGTCCTGAAAGAAATCCCATGTATAGGGGTGGGAGATATCCACGCCGTAATATCCCACCTTTGTATTTCCGCCATCCAGATCCGTGACGCTGCTGAACCCCTGAGTAAAATGGTAGGCATGGGTTCCCGGTTCTTCCCCCACTTTCCCGTCTCCCAGCATAAACACGGAGGTCCAGTCGCTGGCGTAATCCCGCACCAGAATATCCGCCGTCAGGGTGATCCCCCCTGAAAAGTCGTAACCGGTCAGATCCGGCAGCATGGCGTAAGTCTCCCCGCTGGAGGAAGCGTTTTCCGCCAGACACAGCACGCCGTCCTCGATCTTCGCCTGTCCGGCAAGCGTCGTCTCCCCCGGGCTGTCAAAGGAAAAACATTCCACAGGCTGGGTTTCGATCCGGGAAAAATCCGTTGCAGGCGCCCCTTTTTCCTCCGGCTCGCTTTTCTGCTCCCCGGCCGCCGTCTTATAATCCGTGCTGTCCGAAACCTTCACGCCCCAGACCGTGCTGTTATTATCGCCGATGGCGGTAAAGGTCATGCGCAGTTCGCTGTCCGCAGCCTCGTCATGCTGCGCAAAGAACACGCCCTGATAGACCGTGCCGTCAATCTCCATCTCGGCATAACAGGTCCCTTCCGTCTCCTTCCAGCTTCCCTCCGTCTCTCCCGTTATGGCGCCGTCCGCCTGCAGGACGATTATTTCCGGCGTCTTTACGGATGCACCGTCGGAAGCCGTGCCGTGATTGATCAGTTCGTAAGTCCCCGTCAGCTCTTCGGTTCCGTAACCCGTCTCCGAGATCACGTCGCCCCTGTTCTCAAACACCGCCGTCACGGGCCAGCCGGCCTGGTTCATGAACTGCTGGTGCACGCGCAGTTCAAAGGCCTCTCCGCTTTTCTGGAATCTGGTGTGATAGAGAAGATACCTCTGACCGTCCCCGTCTATAAAGGCAGAGCAGTGCCCCAGCGAGCGATAACCGTTGGTATGACAGGAAAAGGCATAGTTTCCCATGACCTTAATGCCAATATCATACTGGTTCACGCCCCGGGAGCCAAACACCGCATTGTTTCCCTTTGCGTCCAGATAAGGCCCCGTGGGATCCTTGGCCCGGAACAGACGCATATTGTAGCCGCTTTTGGAATCCAGATAGTTGTACGTCGTGTAGAGATAATAGTAATCCGTTTCCTCATCATACAGGATATAAGGGCCCTCGCCGGAAATGGTATGACCCCCTGCGATCCGGATCCCGAAATATTTGTCTATAACGCGCCCGTCCTCCGTCGTCCCATCCTTTCCCGGATAGATCGCATCCCCGGTGGCAGGATCGATCTCCAAAAGATAAATGCCGCCGGACCAGGAGCCGTAACACATCCACATACGGCCCTGGGCGTCCTCAAAGACCGTGGGATCTATGGCATTTGGCGCATAGTCTGTGTTGTAGTTTTCGCCCGAAGCCCACAGACTGTTAAAGCCTTCCTCTATCCTGCCGGCCGCCATCAGCTCGTCAATGTTCGTGTTGGTCCAGAGCTTGTCGATACTGCTGCCGCTGTCTTTCGCACTGGTCTCGGAAAAGCCGGAATAGACCAGCGTTCCCTTATAGGTATATCCGCCCTCGATCCGGTCCGACACCGCGTATGCGATCGCCGAACGGCAGTACGTGGACGAGGTGCAGAAATAGATGAGGTACGCTCCCTTTGTGCCGTCCTCGTTCACATAGTTTTCATTATATATGACGTCCGGGGCCCAGACCGCGTAGCCGCCCCGGCAGTCGGAATCATTTTCGCCGGCCCACCGGAAGGGCTCCGCCAGATTCTCCGAAAGCTCCCCGTACAGCGTATTGTCGTGGGCCGCATAACCGTTGGTGAAAACATTCCAGTTGATCAGATCGGAAGATTTTGCCGAGGTAATATGAGTTCCGAAGACATAGTAAACGCAGTTTCCATCCTTGTCCGTATCCCGGATCACGGAAGGATCATGCACCGCCACGCGGGCGGGACTGCCCGTGAAAACCCGGCTTTCCTCCGGCCGAGCCGTGCTCTGCGTCTCGCTGCCCGCCTCCTTGCCGGTTCCTTTCATGCTTTCCCCTTCCTGTCCGGCCGCTCCCCCGCAGGCCGCGCTGCCCAGCACCAGCCCCGCAGCCGGGGGCACCCAGAGAAGTCTTTTCCACATGTTTTTCAAATCTTCACCTCCGTTTTAACAATCCTGCATCCGATACAATCTCAGTGCGTTTGTCCAGACCGCATCCCGCACCTCTTCCTCGCTGATCCCCTTGATCTGCGCCAGCGTGCTGATCACATAGGGCAGGTTCAGAGAACTGTTTCGCTTTCCCCGATTCGGTTCCGGCGCAAGATAAGGACAGTCTGTTTCCGTCACGATACGGTCCAGCGGAAGATACGCTGCCGCCTCTTTGAGTTTTTTTGCGTTCCCAAAGGTCAAAACGCCGCCGATCCCAAAAAAGAACCCCATGTCAAGAAAAGTCCGCGCCGTCTCCTTTGTATAGGAATAGCAGTGGATCACGCCGCCGATCTCACCGGCCCGCTCCGCCGTCAGAATATCCGCCGTATCCTTTGCGGCGTCCCGGGAATGAATGATCACAGGCTTCTTTACCTGCCTTGCCAGATCCAGCTGCCGGACAAACCAGTCCTTCTGGATCTCCCGGGCGGGCTCGTCCCAGTGATAGTCAAGCCCGATCTCACCCACCGCAACGCACTTTGCGTGGCCGCAGAGCGTTTTCAGCCCGGTCAGGTCGCCTTCGGAAAGTCCCGCCGTCTCGCCGGGGTGAATGCCGACGGCGCCGTAAACATGTTCATGGCGTTCTGCAAGCTCCATCGTCTTTTTACAGGAATCCGGACTGGAGCCCACATTCACCACCCTCGCGATTCCCTGCGCGGGCAGAGACGCAAGAAGTTCCTCTCTGTCGCCGTCGAACGCCTCGTCGTCATAATGGGCGTGCGTATCAAATATCGGTTTCATTTTCCTCTCTCCATTTCCGCGCTGTTTTCCACGCATATGGGGCGTCCGGTCTTTTCTTTCTGGTCATTCTTCGGGTGTCCGGTCTTTTCTTCTCACGGCCGGAGCCGGACCGCGCCCTCATAATATACTTTACATTCCTCCAGCACCTTAAGCCTTCCGCCCTCCAGAGAAAGAAGGGCGACCGCGCAGTTTGGCATGGGGATGCGCCAGAAATCTCTTAAGGGCGTCCCTGTGAGAGGATTTAAAATGCTTCGATTCAGCGCCCCGTGCCCCGCGATCAGGACCGCTTCCACCCTGCCTTCCAGCGGAAGTATCTTCTCTTTCAGAAACGCCGCGCTTCTGTCGTAAAGCTGCTGAAAAGATTCCCCGCCCTCCGGCGGCCGATACTTCTCCGGTTCACGGAAAAAACGGCTGATGGGATTTTCCGGATCCTGTCTTGCCTGAAGATAATCCACCGCTTCCATCACGCCGAAGCCGATCTCCTTGAGTCTATCGTCCGGGCAAAGCGGCACCTTCCGGTCCCCCAGAATGATCTCTGCGGTCTGTGCCGCTCTGCTCAGCGGCGAAGAAAAGGCCGCATCAAAGGGCACTCCGCTCAGCCCCCGGGCAGTCTTTTCCGCCAGGCGGATCCCGTATTCGTTTAAGGGCACATCGCACTGTCCCTGGAGTCTGCCAGCCTTATTCCAGTCGGTCTCCCCATGTCTCACCAGATAAATCTTCATGTCGTTTCCTTCCTTCGGCCCCTTGGCTGCCGACGGCGCCGACGTATTTTCCTTTTCAGTATAACACACGCGATTTCCAAAAGCCACCCTTGCGCGGGTCATTTCATGCATGATCGCAACAGTTCAGCCGCTGGCAGTCCTCTCTGCCGCGTCGTGCCTTCAGTATACGCCCCCCGAATTGCTGTCAACTGTTTTCCGTGCTTTCAAGAGACCGGAAACGGTTTCCCCGTTTTCATCATGAAAAGACAAAAAAAGAAGCCCCAGAATTGGACTTCCCGAGTCTTCCATTGATATATAGTCAAAGCTGTAACCATAAATATGACAAAAACAATGCGCAAAACGATCGAATTGTTATTATAAAAATTTTATTCTTTTAGTAATTGTCAATAAGAAGCTTCTATGATAAGATACCTTTTAAGGACAACCGTGTTGCAGGGTGGGCTGACCTTTCATCTCATACTGAAATTCCGTATGAATGGAGGTGATGCCTATGGGAAATCACTTTGATTTCAAAGATATGCTGACCTTTGGCATATTTCTTCTGGCGTTGCTTACATTTATTTTTTCTTTTTGTAAGTAGCCCTACATAGAAAAACCACCCCTAAACTTTGGCCAGTGACGGGGTGATTTTTCTACCTTTTCCGGTCAACCCACCTTGTGGGCGGTTGTTCCTTTCTTTTAGTATAACCGTTCCGGCGAAATTGTCAACCTTTTTTATCGCCGCGCAGCGGCAAAGAATAAATTTGGTTACAATTCAGCGCCCAGCCAGACTAACAGGTTTATAAACATAACAAGAAATTTGGTTTCCAGAACAGCAAAAA
>CANQWM010000049.1 GCA_947627535.1 uncultured Acetatifactor sp. | reverse complement strand
AAAATCTTTTCTTTTCATAGGGGTAATATTAATTTTTTTAAAATAAAACACGGAGAAAAGAACGGTTCCGTCCGTTCATTTCTCCGCGTCCATGCCTCTGTATTGGTTTTACTGCTCTGTAATGATTTTATCGGCCGGCTGCCGTGAAAACTTTAGACCTTTCCGGAATTTTTTCCATTCAGCCTTCCAGCCCGTACCATATCATGGTCGAGACAAGCGCCAGCGCCAGCAGAACCGCCCCAACAGCCAGAGCCGGGCCTCCCTGAAATTTTTTCTGACCTTCCTTTTTCTCCAGGCGGTATTCATAGTACTTTCCCACCTTCTGCGGATCCTTTCCCGGGATCAGCGCGTGGGCGGCCTTTTTAAACGCATACCCGAAAATGTCAAACACGCCCGTGGTACTCACCCACATCAGAGCCCCCATGCCCAGATAGAGAAACGACACCAGGGTAAATCCGTCCGCAACGATCCGCACCCTGTCCGCCGGTAGCGAAGCCTGAAAAACTCCTCTCTGCCACATCAGCAGAAAAGAGAGGATAAACCCGGCAAGAAACGCCGCCAGCATCTTTTTATGCTTCATCCGCGGCTCCCGTCTCTCTCCGGTATCTTGCGAATTCCTCCTGATTGCAATGTACAAAATGACCGGGAAGCACTTCTCTCAGGGACGGCTGATCCACCGTGTAATCATGATCCCGCAGGGGCACATAAGTGATCCTCTGACGATGCTTCTCATACTCCGGATCCGGCAGCGGAATGGCCGACAGAAGGGATCTCGTATAAGGGTGCAGCGGGTGTGCAAAAAGCTCGTCCGAATCCGCAAGTTCCACCAGCTTGCCGAAATACATCACCCCGATCCGGTCGGAAAAATATTTTACCACGGAAAGATCGTGCGCAATGAACAGGATCGTCAGCCCCATCTTATGGCGCAGATCGTCCAGCAGGTTAATCACCTGAGCCTGAATGGATACGTCCAGTGCGCTCACGGGTTCGTCCGCAATGATAAGCTCCGGGTTCATGACGACGGCGCGCGCCACGCCGATACGCTGACGCTGGCCGCCGGAAAACTCATGGGGATACCGTCCCGCATGTTCCCGCACCAGTCCTACCATCTCCAGCGCCTGATAGACTTTTTCGTCCAGTTCTTTTTTGTTCTTTTCGCCGCGGATGCGCAGCCCCTCCGCAATGATCTGACCCACCGTCATACGGGGATCCAGAGATGCGATGGGATCCTGAAAGATCATCTGAATGTCCGTGACCGCCTTATGCTTCCTGTGATCGGCTTTTGCGGAGGCAATCTCCTTCTTCTGCTGCGCCACACAGCGGTTCAGCTCTTCCTTTTTCTCACGGCAAAGCTTTTCCTTCTCTTCTTCGGAACGGTCGGATTGCTTCAGCTGACTTACTTCTTCCTCATATTTCTTCTTTGCTTCCGCGATGTTCTGCCTGTAGGACCGGGTGCCGGCCGCGATCCTCTCCCCCTTGAAATACACGCTGCCGGAGGTGATGTCGTACAGCTTGATAATGGAGCGGCCCGTCGTGGTCTTTCCGCAGCCGGACTCGCCCACCAGACCGAACACCTCTCCCTTTCTGATCTCAAAGCTGACGTCGTCAACGGCCTTATTCTGTTTAAAATACTGGCAGAGATGCTCTACTCTCAGCAGCGCTTCATCCTTATTCGGCATTGACGGCACCTCCCTTCGACTTCATCCTTGCGATACGGTCCGTTACGATCTTCGGCGGCTCTACCTTTGGAGCGTCCGGATGCAGCAGCCATGTGGCGGCGGAGTGCGTCTCGCTGATCCGGAACATGGGCGGCTGCAGTTCAAAATCTATCTTCAGCGCATATTTGTTTCTGTCCGCGAAAGCGTCTCCCACAGGAGGAAAGATCATGTTCGGCGGCGTACCGGGAATGGCTTCCAGCCGTTCGTTAGTCTCCAGATCCGGCATTGCGGAGAGAAGCGCCCATGTGTACGGATGCGCGGGCGAATAGAAAATGTCCTCGCTGGTTCCCGTCTCCACGATCTTTCCGGCGTACATCACGGCTATCCGGTCCGCCATGTTCGCCACCACGCCCAGATCGTGGGTGATAAAGATGATCGACAGGTTTCTGTCCTTCTTCAGCTTGTTGATCAGCTCCAGAATCTGGGCCTGAATGGTCACGTCCAGAGCCGTGGTCGGCTCGTCGCAAATCAGAATATCGGGATTCGCCGCCAGAGCGATGGCAATCACAATACGCTGGCGCATGCCGCCGGAAAACTCAAAGGGATACTGCCGGTAACGTTTTCTTGTCTCGGAAATCCCCACTTCCTCCATCAGTTTCAGGGCCTTGTATTTTGCCATGGTTTTCGTGATCCGCATAACCACGCCGGAAGCATTCTCCTTGAAAAATTCCTCCAGGCCGGTCATCCTGCCGACAAAATCCACCTTCTCCGCGTTTTCCAGCCGTTCCTGGTAATGGGATGCCATTCTGTCGAGCGTGGCATTGACATTGTCTCTGGCCAGATCGAGATCCACCGCGGTAGAGGGAGGAACCTTCCAGCCGGGCTCTTTTCCTCTGGCCTTCTGTCTGTCATACTTTTTCTGCTGTTTGTCGTGCCGGGCAACCGCTTTCCTGTTTTTTCGGATCCCCTCAAAGTAATCGTCCACGGCGGCCTTCAGCGTCTCCGCAAAGGTATACGCTTCCCCGTCCTTCTCCACCTCCAGCGGATCAATAGACTCCTTCACCATGCGGCAAAGTGCGGCCGTGGCGTCCTGACAGGCCTTTCTGTCCCAGTCGGAACCCGCAAACACCGGTTTCTTTTCCCCGATGGCGTCTATCACAAGTTTCTTTTTTTCATTGCAGGTCCTCGCGTTGTATTCCAGCGCTTCTCTCATCCACGCCCGGAATTCATTCATAAAATGTTCGTCCGCATACTCTTTCAGAAAGCTGTTCAGCCGGCCTGCGGGCATGTCGGGAATCGGCTTGCCGGAATCCACCAGATAACAGCCCATGCTGGAGAAGTCGGGCTGTTCCTTCTTCAGGGCGTCCTGAAGGATTGCGGCCAGTTCCTTTAAGATACGGACGCTTTCCGGGTAGTCCTTCTTTCTGATCTCGCCGTTCATACAGCTCTTCAGCTCTCCCAGCAGTTTCTTTAAGCGCTCTGCGTCGCCGCCCGAGACAACGTACTCGTTTCCGGTCTCCCCCGCAAGACGGAGGATCTCCTTCAGGGAATATTTCTGATCCTCAAAAGCATTCTTTTCAATATGGAAGAGAACGTCGTTTATGGCGTCCAGCGCCTCGCCCGCCGCCTCGTGCGCTTCCCCGTAGGCTTTTTCCAGTTCAATATGCTTTATTTCAAACCTGTCAAAGTTTTTGCACATCTGGGCCGCTTTCTGCGCGCCCTCGGAAGGTCTTGCGGCCGCCATGGCCTCCGCAAGCTTATCCAGCGTGGTGTTGAACGCGACCTTGCTTGATTTCTGGCGGGCCCTGCCCTTCAGGAGCATGGCTTCCGTCAGCTGCTTTCCGATCCGCATAATGGGATTCAGGCTGGACAGGGGATCCTGAAAGATCATTGCGATCCTGTCCCCGCGGATACGGTAAAATTCATCCTCTCCGACTTTTAAAAGGTCCATGCCGTCGTAGATAATGGAACCGCCCTCCACAATGGAGTTGCCGGCCAGAATACCAAGGATCGCCTTGCTGGTCACGGATTTTCCGGAACCGGATTCACCCACAATGGCAAGCGTCTCCCCCTTGTGCAGGTCAAAACTGATATTGCGGACTGCCTGGACTTTTCCGCCCGGCGTTCTGAAGGAAATGACCAGATTGTTGACCGATAGTTTTTTCTCTTCCATACGTCAGTCCTCCGTTCCTCTCAGTGATGGGTTGAATGCATCCCGCAGACCGTTTCCGAACAGATTAAAGGAGATCATCAGCAGGGAAATGAACAGGGCAGGGAACAGGATGATATGCGGGTACGTCGTCAGTTGAGACTGTCCGGCGGACAGCATGCTGCCGATGGACGTCATCGTAGACGAGTCCAGATTCACAATGCCAAGGTAAGTAAGCGTGGACTCGGAATAGATCACGCCCGGAATCACCAGCACCGCGCTTGTGATCAGAGTGCCCAGCGCGTTCGGGAAAATATGCCGGAACATGAGCCTTGCGTCGCTGGCGCCCAGCGTCCGCGCCGCCAGAATGTATTCCTGATTCTTATAGCGGTAAAACTGCATACGCGTCGTGCTCGCCATGCCGATCCATCCCGTGGACACAAAGGCAAACAAAAGCGCCGGCACCACGCCCACCTTCTGGGACAAATGCAACTGAAACAGAGACGTCACCACGATAAAAGGCACGCCGCTCATAATGTCGGAAAAACGCTCCATCGCAAGGTCGATGACGCCGCCGTAATACCCCTCAATCGCGCCGTAGACAGCGCCGATGAGCAGGTTGATCAGCGAAATTCCCAGCGCGAGAAGAAGGCTGAATCTTGCGCCCCCCGCAAGCCGGGTCAGGATATCGTGGCCCAGAGAATTCGTTCCGAACAGGAACGAAGGTTCAAACCCGAAACGGTACTGGAAATAGGTATAGGTAAACACCCTCACCTTATAGGAGATGGCGGTGCTTGTGCCGGTGGCCTGCGCATACCGGTAGGAACCGTCGTCTCCCTCAATGCGCAGACTGTGGTATTCGCCGTCATTGCCACTGGTTCTGTACAGAGGAACGAAATTTCCGTCCCTGTCCAACTTGGGCGCGCCCTTCTGGTTGCACTGATACCAGATGTTGGCGTTGTTCTTCAGAATCTCCAGCCGGAAATCGGAAGTATCCACTGCGGGATAGATCACCTGAATCCCCGTCTCGTCCTGCCAGTCCTGAATCGCTTCATATTCGGCGGGCGTCAACGTCAGATAGATCATGCCGTTCTTGATATAGGAATCCGTGCGGATGTCGTAAAAGGTCGTGTTTATGGTGCTGCTTGCGTCCTCGTAGCCTTCCCTGTAGACCTTTACCACCGGATCCATCCCTGTCTCCTCGCCGATCGCCCGGCGGCTGAGATAGTCCGCCTCATTCAGCGTCTCGTCAAAGCAGCCGTCCCACCCCGCCCAGGCAAACAGCTTACACTTGGGCAGAAGCTTCGTGTAGATCAGATAGGTAGTGTCGGTAGGGTTCTCAGAATATGCCGTCTTGCAGAAAATCGGCACAAAAATGGCAAAAAGAATCAGGCACAGAAGCACGCATGCCGCGATCACAGAGCTTTTATTGCGGCAAAACCGCATCATGGCGTCCTTAAAATACCCCACCGGCTTGGTTTCCAGCTTCTTGTCCCGGATTTCCTCTTCCCGGCGGTAAAACTCAAATTTTTCTCTGGGAATGTTGGCATAGTCCATTTTTTTCTCCATTTTAGCGCTCCCCCATTCTGATCCTGGGATCGATAAATCCGTAACTGATGTCCACCACAATGCCTGCGGCCAGTCCGATCAGCGTATAAAACGCCGACAGCAGCATAAAGAAATTGTAATCCAGCGCGGTAATGGAATTGACGTAGAGCTGTCCGATTCCGGGAACCCCAAACAGTTTCTCTATGATCAGAGAGCCGGACAGGATCCCGATAAACTCGCCGAGGATCATGGGGAACACCGGCACCATGGAATTGCGCAGCGCATGGCGGACGGTGGCCTGCGCCCTGGTAAGTCCCTTGGTCCGGGCTAACAGCATGAAATCGCTGGTAAGCACCTCCGAGAGCTCCGCCCGGGTGTATCTGGCCAGAGAAGCGATGCTGCCGAAGCCCAGCGACAGAACCGCCGGAACCACCGACAGGAACATGGACCAGGTAAAATAATCCGTCCCGCTGTTCATCTGAAGCGGGAACAGCTTCAGCTTAAAGCAGAGCAGATACTGCACCAGAAGAGCATATACATAGCTGGGCACAGAGATAAACAGCATGATCAGAGTGGAAATCAGATAATCCTGCCACTTGTTTTTCTTCAGCGCCGAATAGATACCGAGAATGAGACCGAGAGGCACACTGAAGATCAGAGAGTAAAGATTTACCATCAGCGTAGCGGGCATCTTGGACACAAATACCTTCCAGACATCCTGTCCGCGATACAGCGCCTCGCTGATTCCCCAGTCGTTGCCCAGTAGACTCCGCTTCAGGAAGATCCCGTACTGAACCAGGATCGGCTTATTATAGCCCAGCGCTTCACGCCGCATTTTGATCAGATTCATGTCCTTTCCGAACTGCACCGGATCCGTCTGGGGCAACAGCTTCACCAGAACGAAGCACATGGTCAGAATCACAAAAAACACAAAGAACATCAGCGCGATACGTTTCAGAACATACTTTACCATAAGATACCTCCTCATGTCTTGCATTGATACCGTGTCTGAAGGAAACTCCTTCAAAAGCCGTATAAATGCAAGACCGGGACCGCGGGCGGTTTCCCGCCCCGGTCCGGTCCTGTATGGCGCCGCCCTGAGACGGCATGTTACTTTTTAGTTGTAGTTCAGCGTACCGCCCTGAGAAGTTACATAGTCGGCCCATTCCTGATCGGAATAGTTGTAGGTCAGGTACTGAACGCTCTGATAGCCGTTGCGGCCGGGGCCGAACACATACTCTTCACTGTAGTACTTAACCTGCATGCCTCTCATGGAAGCGCTGGCATCGATCTCAATAGGGATCATGTCATACTGTTCCAGAACGGCATTTTCAAGACCTGCCAGGATCAGGAAACGCTGCTCGTCCACACCGTCGCTGGTGCCCGCGCTGAACTCCTTCTTTGTACCATCCGCAGCGGTGATCGTGATCGCCTGTCCGCCGATGCAGTAGGTCCAGTCAAGCACGGAAGCGGTATAGTCCGTTCCGTCCAGGTTCACCGTCATATCCGTCTTGGAGGTATCCCAGTTGGGATCGTACTGATAAGAGCTGGTGGTATATGCCTCCATCAGGCCGTAAGGATCCAATGCGGAGCCGGTCCAGCCGACATAGAACAGCATATCGACCTGGTTTGCCTGCAGTGCACTTGCAAATCCGTTGCCCAGCGTATCGTCCTTTGTAAAGGTCAGCTTTCCTTCCAGAGAGGTTCCCTTTACCGCTTCGGTGTAGTTGTTCACCATGAACTCGTAGCCGTTGTTGTAGGTAGAGCTGGAGCTGTTGGGCATACCGATCTTGATCTGGATCACATCGTCCTCGTCCATCAGTCCCTGTTCGATGGCGATGTCATAGGCTTTATTAAAGTATTCTTTTGCCATCTCCAGATTGTAGCCTGTGATACTGTCGATCGCGTCGTCCACGGTAGCGTACATCTTGCCGTCGCCGATCTCATCCGCAAGGCCCCAGAAATTCACAAGCACCTGCTTCGCCTCGTCGGTGGAACGATAGGTCTCACCGGTCTCGGGGTTGGAGATGATCTGGTCGGAGAACAGGGCAAATCCGGGGCTCTGCGTAGGCATGGTAGCCAGCGCAAAGGCCTGACGGTCCAGAGCGAAGGAGAGCGCCATACGGAACTCCTTCACGGTAAGGATGGTCTTGTTGATATTCTCGCCGGCCGCTTCCTGCTGCGCCTTCAGAGCATCCATGCCGGGGTTGAGGGCCATGAACCAGACGGAGTCGCCGGGTGTGAAATAAGTATAATCGCTGGTCTGGTAGGTCTCCATATCCTCGGCAGCCAGACCATAGCTGTCAAGCTGGCCGTTCAGGAACATTTCCAGTCTGGTGGCAGCTTCCTCCACGCAGTCGATCTGAATGTTCGTCGTCTGATACTGGCCGTCCTGAATTCCGTGATAATATTCGTTTCTCTCCAGCAGGATCTGCTTATCCGCCTGGAAGGAAACCAGCTTGTAGGGCCCGAAGGAGAAACTCGTCTCGGCGGAGGTGCCGTAGGTGTTGTTGTACACGCCGTCGGTCACGCTCTCGCACTGCAGATACAGATCCTCTTTGACAAGCCAGCTGTCAGTCAGGGAATACAGCAGATAGAAGCCTTCCAGAGGATTTTCCAGCGCCAGCACAAGTTCCGTGTCGGAGAGGGAGAAAATACCCACCTCGGAGAAGTCCATCTCGGGATAGGACTGTCCGTAGTAGCAAATCTCTTCCCATTCATGATAAGCGTAATCGCCTGCAGAAGCCTCATAAGCTTCAAAGCTTCCCGCCTGTGCGTTGCCCACCACATTCAGCAACGCCTGATAGATCTCTTCGTTGACCTTTACATATCCGTCAGCGTCGGCATTGGGCACAAACAGGTCGGTATAAACGTCGACGCCGTCCACCTGGAACCAATCGGGATAGGAGTCATGATAGACATCCATGCCGTTGTCAGGATCCCAGTTGCCCATTGCGTCGATCTTCAGCAGCACGTCCTTGCCGTCCTCTGTAGTAAAGTATCCTTCGTCATTCACCACAAAATTATCGTGGTCCACATACTCCTCGTCCCCGAAATTTTCAGAGATCATAGGTGTCTGCGCATACTGACCGGAGTAAGCATAATTCTTTGCGTTGTAAATCACCAGATTTCCCTGGTACAGACTGTCGGCGCGGTAATGATGAGCCACAGGATTCAGCAGCAGCTTCGCGCTGGTCACGTAATCTTCGGCCGTGATCGGCGTGCCGTCCTGCCATTTCAGATCGTCGCGGAGCTGGATCTTCCATGCCTTCGCCGTGTCGCCTTCCGCGATACCATACTTGCCCACATAATCCGCGGTCACGTCCACGGGTTCTGCCGCAGCGGCCATGGGAACCATCTTGTAGCCGTCCATGGTATCGTTGAAGTCAAGGTTGTAAAAAGGCTCCTGCAGATAATACATCAGGTCGGCATCATAAGCGGTCTCCTCATCGTGGGGATTCCAGTTGGTAGGGAACTCAGACTGCGCCAGATTCAGCGTGTAAGTCGCCCCCCCATCACTGGCTGAGCCTGGGTTTGCAGCGCCGGACCCCGAACCCGAAGGGTCTTTGGAACCGTCGCCGCAGGCCGCCAGACTGATCGTCATGGCAGCAGTCAGCAAGAGTGCAAAAACTCTCTTTTTCATAATACATTCCTCCTCGTATATTTTGTCTGACCACACGGTTCCGGTTTTATGTACGGTCTGCGGATGTAACAAAAAAGGAATGAATAATACCGTTACCCACTCCTTTATGCGTAGCTTTGCAACCTATACAGTTTATACCGGGCCGTATGAATTAACGTATACCAGAATACACCAAAAAAATTTCCCTGTCAAGCCGTAACGCCATTTTTTTGCAAAAACCTTTGCCGGCTCCCCGCCCTGCCGTTCTATTTTCGCCCCTTTTCCAGCATTTTCTTCACGTACACTCCCGTGTAGGACCTCTTATTTTCCGCGATCTCCTCCGGCGTCCCCCTGGCGATCACGGTCCCGCCCCTGTCGCCGCCCTCCGGGCCGATGTCGATGATATAGTCCGCCGTCTTGATCACGTCCAGGTTATGCTCGATGACCACCACCGTATTTCC
>CANQWM010000048.1 GCA_947627535.1 uncultured Acetatifactor sp. | reverse complement strand
ATCAAATGTATTTGCAGAAAGCACACTGCTTGCCATGGCACGGAATATAAACAAGCTTCATAATAAGATTCAAAAAGGCAGGACAGGAACCCATTTGTTTCCACTGAAAAACGCCTGAATTTTGACTTATCAAAATGAATTTTAAAGCCATGCAAAATGGCTTATTAAAGTGCGCCATTATTATCAACCGACTGCATAAATGAGTGTTTTTTTTCGATTTTATGCTAAAAAAGAAAAAAAAGAAGCTGCCGCTTCACGAATTCTCATTCGTTAAAGCGACAGCCCCAGTATAATACGATATTTTGGGAGGATGAAAAAGACCTGCACGACAGGCTGGTTAATCGCATAGAGACGACGCAGATCTTGAATCGAAGCGCAAACTGACGGTTATGTATTCAGGCAGAGGATACCGAACAGAATCCCTGTCACAGCCGCCACAGCGCCGGCCAGAGCCATGCCGGCCCAGAACACACAGCCGGAGACAATTCCCCTGACGCGGGAGCCGGTTTTCATCATCGGCCCTCCCTTGCGTCGCTGACAATTTTATAATAGGCGTTCCCCGTGAGCCGGTAAACGATCGTATAGAACAGGGCGAACACCGCGAGACTGATTCCCGTTGTGGCGGCGAACAGCCGAACATTGCTCAGATTGAACATCAGCAGCAGCTTGCGGACGATGGGGAAGGCGAAACATATATGCACCGCCGCAAGGGCCAGTGGCAGGAAAAACACGGTCAGAAGCTGGGAATTGATGCTTTTCCGGATGTCCCGCTTTGTCATGCCCACCTTCTGCATGATGTCAAACCGCGCCTGATCCTCATACCCTTCGGAAATCTGCTTATAGTAGATGATGAGCACGGCGGCGAGAAGGAACACAAGGCTTAAGATAATGCCGAGGTAGAACAGGCAGCCGAACATACCGTAAAAATCATCCCGCTCAAATTCCTGGCTGCTGATGTAGACGCCGGTATAGCCCAGCCTTTCCTTGCAGGAGGGATCCGTCAGCACGCCGGAAAGCTCCTGATACAATGCGATCTGCGCGTCCGGATCAAGCCCCGTATCGAAGATACAGATCCAATGCATTCGGAGCAGCCTGTCGCCGTAGAAATCCGCAATTCTTTCGATCCCCTCCAGACTGTTCTCCAGATCCGGAACTACGAGCATGAGACTGGTCAGCATATCCATGGCCGTATTGCTGCTGCCGGTGAGGGCGTGCACCTTCTTTTTAATCCGGAAGGATTCCCCGTTGGAAAAGGAAATGACGTCGCTGTCAAAATCCGTCCGGTAGGAGCAAAGCAGCGCCTCACCGTCGTTCAGTGTTTCCTCTGTCCCCATCATCGCGTTGTAGTCCGAGAGGGAGACAAAATAGAAGAGATAGGAGGAATTGATCACATCCGCTTCACTGATCAGCGATTCGTCTATTTCTACGGTATTTCCCCTGACGACTCCATACAGGTTGGCGCAGCGGTAGAAGCAGGCGTTTTCCGGCGTGATTCCCCGCCCGTTCAGTTCCTCCAAAATCCCGTTTTGCAACAGGGCCGTATGCTCATCCGAAAAGTCGGACAGCTTGTCAAACTGAAATTCCAGATTGATATCCCGCGGGTAACGGGAACGGATCGCGTCTTCCTCGCCGAAATAAAGGCAGGCCGTGGAAGAAATGATCACCAGAACCATGGTGGCCAGGACGCAGATGGACGCCAGCCCCGCGCCGTTGCGCTTCATGCGGTAGACCAGGGAGGACACGGAGACAAAGTGGTTCGGCCTGTAATAATAGTTCTTTTTCTTCTGCAGCAGCCGGCAGAACAGAACGGAGCCGGAAATCATCAGAAGGTAAGTGCCCACAATGACCATGATCACCGCAAGGAAGAACACCATAAGCGCGGCAACGGGGTTCTGAATCGTCGCGGCAAGGAGATAGGCGCCGGCAAGGAGCGCGACGCCGAGCAGGCCGAACAGCCAGTTTCCCCGGGGCGGCTTTTCCCCCGCATTTTCGCTGCGAAGAAGGGAAATGGCGCTGGCGAAGCGCACCTGCCGGACAGAGTTGAGCAGCAGAAGAAGAAAGATCACGCCGAAGACCTGTACGCTTCTGATCACGGCAGTCCAAGAAACGGAAAAGTCGTAGGTTACTTCTCCCTGCATGATATTGACGAGCCCCAGCTCGGCAAACTTGGAAAAGGCGATGCCCGCGATAAGGCCCAGGGTGACGGAAAGGACCGCCACGATCCCCGTCTCCCAGAAGAGGATCCGGGCGATGTTGCGCTTCCCCATGCCGAGAATGTTGTAAAGGCCAAATTCCTTTTTCCTGCGCCGGATCAGAAAGGAGTTGGTGTAGAACAGGAAAATGGCGGAAAAGACTGCGATAACCCAGCTTCCCAGCGCAAACATCTGCCGCAGCGTCGCCGCGCCCGGCATGGGATCCAGGACATTGCCCGCCCCCAGATACATGATGATATAGAACATCATCACCATGCCGGTGCAGGTGAGAAAGAACGGAAGGTACATCCGTCTGTTTTTCCGTATGCCGTCCGCGGCGAGGCGGGGATAAAAACCGATCTTCATGACAGGTCTCCTTTCTCCCTGGATAACGGGTTTGTGGCAAGCAGTGACAGCGTGTCGCTGATCTTCTGGTAGAGCTGTTCGTCGGTTTCCTCGCCGCGATAGATCTGGTGGTATACCTCGCCGTCCCGGATGAACAGGACCCGGCCCGAAACGCTGGCCGCTTTCACAGAGTGGGTCACCATGAGGATCGTCTGTCCCGTCCGGTTGACTTCCGCAAACAGCCGCAGCAGCTCGTCACTGGACCGGGAATCCAGCGCCCCCGTGGGTTCGTCCGCGAGGATCAGCTTCGGATTCGTGATCAGCGCCCGGGCAACGGCCGCCCGCTGCTTCTGGCCGCCGGACACTTCATAGGGGTACTTTTTCAGCAGATCGGAAATACCCAGTCCTGCCGCCAGGGGCAGAAGGCGTTCCCGTATTTCCTTATGGTTCTTCCCGGCCAGCACCAGCGGAAGATAGATGTTGTCCTCCAGCGTGAAGGTATCGAGCAGGTTGAAATCCTGAAAGACAAATCCCAGGTTGTCCCGGCGGAAAGCGGCAATGGCGGATTCCTTGACATCCTTTAAGTCTTTTCCGTCCAGGATCACCGTGCCGTCGGTGGGCTTGTCCAGCGCCGCCAGGATATTTAAGAGCGTGGTCTTGCCGGAGCCGGATTCGCCCATAATGGCCACATACTCGCCGGCCTCCACGCTGAAGCTGACATTTTTTAGCGCCACCGCCCTGTTTCCCCCCAGGCGGGTTGTATAGATTTTTTGCAGTCCTTTTACTTCCAAGATACTCATAAAACTGTTCCTCCTATCAGGTTTCTTCCTGGAGAATAACACAGACGGGAAATGCGCCGCCATCGATTCGGCTTACATTTCCCGCCTTTCGTCTTACATTTTTGTAAGGTCACTCATTTTTCAGCTGATACTGCGCAAGATCCAGCAGCACGGTAGTTCCCTTGTTCGGCTCGGAAGTAATGCGGATATCAATGCCAAGTCCCGCGCAGATGCGGCGGCACAGGTAGAGGCCGATGCCGCTGGCGCGTTTGTCCGCCCGGCCGTTATAGCCTGTGTAGCCCTTTTCAAATACGCGGGGCAGGTCGGATGGGTCGATCCCGATTCCGGTATCGGCGATGCAGAGCGTTTTCGGCTTCTGCAGGTAGATCCTGATTTCGCCCTCCCGGGTGTATTTCAGCGCGTTGGACAGGATCTGCTCCACCACAAAAGAAAGCCATTTTTCGTCGGTGACCACCGTTTCACCGCACGGCGTGTAATTCAGATGGATTTTTCGGGCAATAAATTCGGCGGCAAACTTTGTAAGACACCGCTGGGTGATTTCGTCCAGTGCGTATTCCCGGAAGACATAGTCCCTGGTATCCGCGTCCAGCCGAAGAAGGATCAACACCCTCTCTACGTATTGTTCGATCTGAAACAGGTCGGAGGACAGCTTCCTGGAAAGCGCCGTATCTTCCTCTTCCAATGACAGCCGCATGGAGGTGATGGGCGTTTTGATCTGATGTACCCACAGGGTATAGGATTCCGTCAGATCCTGATACCGGGCGGAGGCCGCGGCGCTGTTTTCCCTTACCTCCCTTTGAAGCATACGGATAATGGCCTGATAATCCGCATCGTCCGCGCCCTGCACTTCCGGCAGGGAGTCGATCATGGCGGCGGTCATCCCGCGGAGTTCGGAAAGCATCCGGTGTTTTTCCCTCGCCCGGGAAAAATCCCAAATGACGAATACTGTGCCGAGCAGAACGCAGACAAACGCAGGGTAGAGCACTGCGCCGGGCGGCAGATGATACAGGATAAAGCTGGCGGCAAAAACGGCGCAGAACAGGAGCAGCGCGGTCAGTCCTCTTCGCCGCTGCCGCAGGTAGGATAAGAAAAACTGCATAAGTAGTCCTCCGGTTTTATTCTATAAGATATCCCACGCCGATCTTTGTGGCAATAAAATCGTTCAGGCCCGCGGCGTCCAGCTTCTTCCGCAGACGGCCTATGTTCACCGTCAGGGTATTTTCGTCTACAAACTGCCGGGTTTTCCAGAGCCGTTCCATGAGCTTTTCCCGGCTTACGATCTTTCCCTTGTTTTCCATCAGGCAAAGGAGGATGCGGTACTCGTTTTTGGACAGCGGGATGTTCTCGCCGTTGCAGGTGAGCGTATTGTCGCCGGTGTTCAGGAAGGCGCCTCTGTGTTCCAGAACGGGAACGCCGGCGGAAAAGTCGTAGGTCCGGCGCAGAAGGGCCTGCATCTTGGCGATCAGCACCGTTCCGTCAAAGGGCTTGGCAATGAAGTCGTCCGCGCCCATGTTCATGGCCATGACGATGTTCATGTTGTCGGAGGCGGAGGATATGAAAATGATCGGGACTTTTGAGATTTTTCGGATCTCGCCGCACCAGTGGTATCCGCTGAGCACCGGCAGGCCGATGTCCAGCAGGACGATATGGGGCCGGTATTCGGCAAAGTCCGTCATCACTTCCCGGAAATTTTCTGAAATATGGCATCCAATGTTCCACATCTGCGCCTTTTCCCTGATCAGCTCCGCAATGCTGCGGTCATCCTCTACGATCAATGCCCGGTACATGCTTCTCCTTCCTCATCCAGGCGTATTTCCTTACGCCGTTTTCATGATGCTCTATTGTATCATGAATTGGTGCGGCGTACCAGTACCGAAGAGATTTATTTGTTGTTTATACGTTGAGAGAAGCTTTGTGCGCTTGATTACCTGTAAGCTTTGCTATATAATAAATAATAAAAAAAGCAGCAGGAGAAGATATGGGAGTTTTATCAAAGCTGGAACCAAAGAGCGTGTTTCATTATTTTGAAGAAATTACGAGGATCCCGCACGGATCGGGCAATGTGGAGCAGATCAGCGATTATCTGGCGGATTTTGCCAGAAAGCGGGGATTGTTTTACGTTCAGGATCAATGGAAGAATGTGATCATCGTAAAAGAGGCGGCGCCGGGGTATGAAAAGGAGCCCCCCGTGATCCTCCAGGGACATATGGACATGGTCGCGGTAAAAAAGCCCGACTGTGACATTGACATGAAAACAGAGGGACTCCGGGTGGCTGTGCGGGGGGATGAGATTTATGCGGAGGGCACCAGCCTGGGCGGGGATGACGGCATTGCGGTAGCATATATCCTGGCCCTTCTGGACTCCGATGCCGTCAAGCATCCAAAGCTTGAGGCGGTGATCACCGTGGACGAAGAGGTTGGAATGGATGGCGCCAGGGCCATCGACCTCTCCATGCTGACAGGAAGCCGGATGATCAACCTGGACTCCGAGGATGAGGGGATTTTTCTCACCAGCTGCGCGGGGGGCGCAAGAGTGGACTGCAGGCTTCAGCTTGCCGTGGAGGAGAAAAGCGGGACGCTGGTAGAGATTACCCTGGGCGGCCTGCAGGGCGGTCATTCCGGCGGGGAGATCCATCGGGAGAGGGGCAATTCCAACTGCCTGATGGGCAGGCTGCTCTGGGCGCTGGCAAAGAAGCTGCAGGTGAGGCTCTGTGAGCTTACCGGCGGGCTGGCGGACAACGCCATTCCCCGGGAAACCAGGGCGGCAGTGCTGGTGGAGCAAGGAGATGTGCGGCTGTTAAGGGAGATTGCGGGCATGGCGGAGACACAGGTCAAGGCGGAGCTTTCCTCAAAAGATCCCGGCCTTTTTATCCGGGTGGAGGAAAAGGAGCGGCGCCAGGCTGTCTGTGTGACCCCAGAGGATACCAGGCGCTCGGCAGCCTTTCTCTGGGCGCTGCCAAACGGTGTCCAGGCCATGAGCGCCGATATGCCGGGGCTGGTGGAAACATCCTTGAATCTGGGACTTTTAAATCTGAAAGAGCCCCTTTTGCGCGGGGAAAGCGCGGAGCTGAGGGCGGGATTTTCCGTCCGCAGCAGTGTGGAGAGCGCAAAGCGGGCGCTGGTGGAAAAGCTTGTGGCCGTGACGGAACTGGCAGGCGGCGAGGCGGATGTAAGCGGGGATTATCCCGGATGGAAATACCGGAAGGATTCCCCTCTGCGCGAGAAAATGACGGCTGTATATGAGAAAAGGTACGGGCGGCCGCCTAGGGTAGAGGCCATTCACGCGGGATTGGAGTGCGGGATTTTGGGAAGCAAGATCCAGGATCTGGACTGTGTTTCCATGGGGCCCCAGATGCATGATATCCATACCACCGAGGAGACGCTGAGCATCTCGTCCGCACGCCGGGTCTGGGAGTATCTGGTGGAGCTGCTGGAGACGAAGGACGGCGTTTGACGGACACGCTGCGGAAGGCGGATGGGACGGAACGGGAATCCGGGCAAATAAAAGATACCGGGCAAAGACAGGGTAAAGAAAGGAAGTGCAGAAATGAAAGAATTTGATTATGGCTGGGTCTGTAATCCTGCGTTTTTTCAGGATAACAGGCTGGACGCCCATTCCGACCACAGGTGGTATGCGGACGGAGCGGAGGAGCTTGCGGGGGAGAGCAGTTTTCGGTACTCGCTCAACGGGCTATGGAAATTTTCCTATGCGCCAAATTACGGCTCCGCGATAAAAGGATTTCAGGATCCCGGATACGACTGCAGCGGCTGGGACGAGATCCGCGTACCGGCCCATATCCAGATGGAGGGCTATGACCGGCCCCAGTATGCCAATGTGCAGTATCCCTGGGACGGTCATGAGGAGATCAGGCCGGGCCAGATTCCGGAGCATTTCAATCCTGTAGCAGATTATGTGCGGTATTTCCGGGTGCCGGAGAAGATGAAGGGCGGGCCGGTGTATATTTCCTTTCAGGGGGTGGAGAGCGCGATGGCGCTCTGGTGCAACGGTGCGTATGTGGGCTATGCGGAGGATACCTTTACCCCTTCGGAATTTGACCTTACCCCTTATTTGCGGGAGGGTGAGAACAAGCTTGCGGTGCAGGTCTTTAAGTGGTGCGGCGGAAGCTGGTGCGAGGATCAGGATTTCTTTATTTTTTCCGGAATATTCCGGGATGTCTATCTGTTTTCCGTGCCGGAGGTTCATATATGGGATCTGAAGGTGCAGACGCTGCTGAACGATACCTTTGACAAGGCGGAGCTGACGGTTGACATAAAGGCATCCGCGGAGGGAAAAATCAATCTGAAGCTGCTGCGGGAGGAACGCAGCTTCCGGTTTGGAATGACTTACAGCTCCTGTCCCGGCCAGGTGGAGTCCTGTGAGGAGACGGCGGCTGCCGAGGGGCTCTTGCGGAAGGAGAGCCGTTTTGTGATCCCGGTGGAGAATCCCCTTTTATGGAGCGCAGAGGCGCCGAACCTTTATAAGCTGGTCCTGGAGGTCTGGGACCAAACGGGACATCTGCAGGAGGTTATTTCCCAGCCTGTGGGATTCAGGCGGTTCGAGATTGCGGACGGGCTGATGAAGCTGAACGGGAAGAGAATCGTGTTCAAAGGGGTGAACCGGCACGAATTCAGTTCCCTTACAGGCAGAGTGCCAGGGGAAGCGGAGCTGTGGAAGGACCTTGTGACAATGAAGCAGAACAATATCAACGCCATCCGCACCTGCCATTATCCCAACGATTCCAGGCTCTATTTTCTCTGTGACCGGCTGGGGTTTTACCTGATAGACGAATGCAACCTGGAATCCCACGGTTCCTGGGATCCTGTGACGCGGGGCGAGGCGGATCCGGCCTCTGTGGTGCCGGGGGATTGGCCGGAGTGGAATGCTATCCTGCTGGACCGGGCAAATTCCATGTATCAGCGTGACAAGAATCATCCCGCTATCCTGATCTGGTCCTGCGGAAACGAATCCTATGGGGGAAAGAACATATACGACATGTCGCGTTTCTTCCATGAACAGGATCCGGGACGCATTGTACAATATGAAGGAATTTTTCACGACAGGAGATATCCCGATACCAGCGATGTGGAAAGCCAGATGTATACGCATGCGGACACAATCGCGGAATGGCTGGCAAATGACCGGAGCAAACCGTTTATCTGCTGCGAGTATATGCATGCCATGGGAAATTCCTGCGGAGCGATGCACAAATATACGGACCTGGCGGAGACGGAGCCTTTGTACCAGGGCGGCTTTATCTGGGACTATGTGGATCAGTCCATCACGAAAAAGGACAGATACGGCAGGGCGTTCCAGGCATACGGCGGCGACTTTGACGACAGGCCAAACGACGGGAATTTCAGCGGCGACGGCATCGTATACGGCGGCGACCGGAGCGTTTCGCCCAAAATGCAGGAGGTAAAGTATCATTATCGGAACATTGCCGTTGAGGTGGCGGAGGAGACGGTTACCGTTACAAACAGGAATCTGTTTGTAAATACAGACGCTTTTGACTGTGTGGTCCTTCTGGAAAAGGAAGGAAGAAGGATCCGGGAATACAGGCTGGAAACCCATGTGGAACCAGGGGAGAAGAAGACGTATGAAAATCCTGCCAAACTGCCGGGGATACCGGGAGAGTATACGGTGACGGTATCTTTTTGCCTGAAGAAGGATACGGCGTGGGCTGCGGCCGGACATGAAGTGGCATTCGGGCAGGGCGTATTTAAAAGGACGGAGGGGCTTATCGCGGATGTGCCGTTCCTGCAAAAGCGCCCCTTACAGGTGGTCCATGGCACCTACAACCTGGGTGTGAGGGGCGAAGGCTTTGAAGCGCTGTTCGGCGGAAGCGGGCTGGTTTCTTATCGGTACGGGGGAAGGGAGATGCTGAAAACCGTCCCTATGCCGAATTTCTGGCGGGCGCCTGTGGACAACGATAAAGGGAACGATATGATGGGGCGGTATGGTCAGTGGAAGCTGGCAAGCCTTTATGTGACGGGAAGAGGTGCAGAAGGGCCGAATCCCAGGGTGGAGGAGGGCGACGGCACCGTGACGGTGTCTTACCGCTACATTCTGCCCACCAGGCCCCAGGGAGGCTGCGGCGTGACCTATCAGGTATCCGGCGACGGTTCCGTGGCTGTCACGCTTGTCTATGATCCTGTGGAGGGACTGGGGGATATGCCGGAGTTTGGCATGATCCTTAAGATGGATGCGGATTATGAGTATTTGGAATGGTACGGCAACGGTCCCGAGGAGACTTATGCGGACAGGCAGCAGGGAGCGAAGCTGGGGCTGTACCGGAACAGGGTGACGGATGGGCTGGCCCGGTATCTGGTGCCGCAGGAGTGCGGAAACAGGACAGGGGTCCGGTATGCAAAGGTGACGGACGAAAGAGGCAGGGGGTTAGTCTTCATTGGGGACAGGATGTGTTTCTCCGCCCTTCCCTATACGCCGCACGAGATGGAAAACGCGGCCCATGCCTATGAACTGCCCGAAGTGCATTACACGGTGATCAGGGCTTCCCTTGCTCAGATGGGGGTCGGCGGGGATGACAGCTGGTGGTCGAGAGTACACGATGAGTATCTGCTGCCTGGGGACAGGAGGCTGGAGTTTCGGTTTGTTTTCAAGGGAATTTAGGGGGATTGCCGCGAAATGTGAAACTTTTTAAAAAAAGGGATTGCTTTTTGCCTTGTGGTGCGTTATAATGATTGACGTGTCACGGGGTGTGGCTCAGCTTGGTTAGAGCGCCGTCTTAGGGAGGCGGAGGTCGCGAGTTCGAATCCCGCCACTCCGACGCATTGAGAAGTCCGAAAAACCTTGAAAATACAGGGGTTCGGACTTCTTTTTTGTCTGAGTTAAAGCTAGCTGCTGCTTACTTGTGTGCTAAATTATGGTGCCAGTTTATATATTATGTTATTTGAATTGGGGTAGAAATTGGGGTAGAAATTTATGATTATGATGTGTGGAAACTTATATTTTATGACGATATTTGACAATACGTTTTATATACAACCTGACTTCCGTCGTTTCTCTCAAAACATGGTACTCAGCTGTCAATCAGCATGCAGTTTTCAAAAAGATTGTCGA
>CANQWM010000047.1 GCA_947627535.1 uncultured Acetatifactor sp. | reverse complement strand
CATTACTGGCTCCGACGCATACAGGCTGTCCCCCAGCAGTATGATGGGCAGTCGCGGAAACGCTTTTTTTATTTTCCTCGCCAGCCTCTTAAATGCTTTTATCTCTGTGTTATGGCTTACATCTTTTACAAGGATCATAGCCCATAGCAATAACCTCATCCCGTGTCCCTGTGAAGTACCTTTTTATCTTTTTCACAGGTGAGTGAAAAGGTGGAATGTTCCTCGCGGACTGGCCCGTAGGCCAGAAGGACGCGCACACGGAAGTTTTCAAAATCATGCATTCCGCAGGCGTTGCGCTTGATTTCTTTGATCCTGTGGTTAAGCCCTTCGCAGGAGGCGTTGGATGGAATCTGTTCAAGATTCAGAAGCGGATACTTTGCGCCCTGTTTCGCCTGTATGAAATTTTAGGGGTAACACCTGCCTGGTTAAACTTGAAAATGGTTTAATCAGCACGCACTAACTAAAATTTAGATGTGGTGAAAATGACGATTTTTGAGACATCTAAAAAGCGCGAAATGCATGTAAATACTGCAATTTCTAAAATTTAGATATAGACTTTTTGCGGGGAAATGGTATACTTAACTAAGATTTAGATAAGCTGTTTTCCGCGAAAGGAGATGTTCAAGGTGAGTGAAATGAAGCTGAAGAAGATAACAATTCAGAATTTTAAATCTTTATATGATGTGTCGTTTGAGCCGGGGCGTGTAAATGTGTTCATAGGAGCCAATGGTTCAGGCAAGTCTTCCATTCTGGAGGCGATAGGTGTGCTAAGTGCAGCCATGACCGACAGAGTGAATACGGTTAGCTTACAACGGAAGGGTGTAAGGCTTAGTACATCGGCTTTATACAAATCCAAGTTTCTATCTATTGAGAAAGAATCGAAGACGGTTGACTTTTCAGTGGGATGGAAGCTGGCTGGACATGATTACGAATATATGAATCATATGACCGTTCCGGTAGATGATGATTCGTGGAAGTATTTTGCAGAGAGTGTGACGTGTGATGGTGCTTCCGTTTATGGAAGAAGCAACAGGAGCAGTGCGCAGTTAAATAACAAGATTGGGTATTTTACGATTTCAGAAGCTTTGTCTGCGAGTGAGTATTCTACTGCGGCGAAGTATATCGGGGACTATGGAATATATCAACCGGACACTCTGACGCTCAGAGGTACAGTCGCAGATCCGATTCAGACAAATCCTATCGGACTAAATGGGGGAAGGCTTGCAGAGGCAATACAGGATCTTCTTCATGAAGAAGGCGAGGATGCAATGTTCGGTTCGATGTTTATGGAGGATATGCTTGAATTGATCGATTGGGCATCGGATTTTAAAGTGGGCAAGCCGAAAAAGACAATCCTGAATCCGGGAGTGCCCACCACACAGGAGATCATTGAGTTCCGTGATAAATATTTGAAGGATACGGCATCCTTTACCGGATATGATGCCAGTGAAGGAGCATTGTATGTTTTGTTCATGCTGTCACTTGCAATGCATGAAAAAGCTCCGAAGATGTTTGCCATAGACAGCTTTGATCATGCAATGAATCCAAGGTTGGCAAGAAAGGTTGCTGAGGTTTTCAGCAGAAAGATCATTGAAGAAAATAAAACAGTTTTCATGACTACCCATAATCCGCTGGTGCTTGACGGTCTGGATCTTTCCAATGATGATATCAGGCTGTTTACAACAGACAGAAACAAGCAGGGACATGTGGAAGTACGGCGTGTACAGGTCTCTGAAAAATTGCTGAAGATGAATCAGCCTTTGTCGAGACTGTGGATCAACGGAGTATTGGGAGGTGTCCCGGAGCTGTTATGAAAAAGGTGATAGGAATCGTTTCAGAGGGACCAACAGACTATCTGGTCCTGAAGGCAGTTATAGATAAGATCACAGGTAAAGAAAATAGGTATCTCCCGCTACAGCCGGAACCGGATATGCTTGGCCGTTATGGAAACGGTTGGAAAGGTGTCTGGAGATGGTGTAAAGAGACAGAATCGATGGGGATGCTTATGCAGGAGATACAGCCGAGCATTGATGCAATCGTGATCCAGATGGATGGCGATGTGGTTCGGAAGGAAAAAGAGGTTCACTGTCGGTGTGAGACAACTGTCTGCGATGAAAAAGGGAAGGCTTTTCCCTTATATTGTGACAAGGCTGCAGTTAGTAAATGTCCGGTTGAGCTGCCTTGCCTAAGCCATGACGAAGGGATCCCGGCTATGATTGATCACCTAAAGTCGGTTTTGGAAACAGAGCTTGAAAATGAAGATATGGCACATATTGCCATTACGATCCCTTGCGATAGCACAGATGCGTGGGTCGTGGCGGCATATGATGGGTTGGATGATATTGAGATGTTTCAAGATCCGTGGGACAGGATCATAGCAAAGGGAAAGTATTATCACGGAATCCGGGTTCGAGGTAACAAAAAGAGCACGAATACATACCAACTCTTTTCAGGGAAGGTTGCAGAATGCTGGAATACGGTTACTGAAAAGTGTAGATCCGCAGAAATCCTGGAAAAGGAGGTTCGGAGAATACTTATGTAGGCTGTTGTTGAAATGGGGACTTAGACAGTTTTTTGAGTCTGCCATGAAAGGCTTAAAGCGGTTGAGCCAATGATGGAACGTGTGACGGCGTTCATGATGAGCCAGATGTAGGATCTGATTCCGCGTTGGTGAAATACCAAGAAACTGTGAAGAGACACCAATTATTTCAGTGGAACCGATAAACAGTAGGAAAATGCTATAAACATTTCCTACTGTTTTTTTGTATACTATTGAATTTAATGTTAAATAATGATAAAATATTGCAAACAAGCTCCAAAATTAAAACAATGCTGACCAATACAAAAAACAAAACGGCAGAATGCCAGAGGGTAGAGATTTTCAAAAAATCAAGGAAGTATGGGCAGGAAAACGGAAAAACAGCTGTACAGCGGCGGAGATTACTGCATATGGAATCCGGAGAACAGCAGAGAGGAATCCATGAAGGTAGTACGGGCCTATATCAATTATTATCAGCAGAGATCCGACCTGTATAAGCATGCTTATTTTACCTTAAGCGTCATTAAATACGGCGCTTTGGCCGCAATTCCCGTTTTTGAAGCAGTACCTGGACTGAACGGACATCCCTGGGTCGTTGTGGCCGCCTCATCAATATGTATTCTGATCGATTCCATGATTCATCTGTTTTCCATGAAGGAGAAATGGATCCTGTATCGCAGATCAAATTCAAAACTTATGAGCGAACAGCGGCAGTATGCCGCGAACTGTGGTAAATATCATGCATTGAACGAAGAGAGCAGATACGATCTCTTTGTGCAGAGCGTGGAGAAAATTTACAGCAGTGAAGCCCTGGAGTGGTGTGAGACGGTAAGCAGAGCGGCTCCGGCGCAGGCCATGAACAGCGGACACGAAAACAGCTGAAATGAGAATTTGGGACCTTGAGGCAGCGGAATCATGGAGAAGCTTTTCTGCCTGGAATGGAGATGGAGATGGAAAAGATAGAACAGATCTACGAATCCAATATACAGATGACACTGGAGCGGCATTTTGAAGAGCTGGGAAAGAGATCGTCGGCCGTGGAGGAAATCAGAAGCCTGTGGATACTGGTCAAAAAGAAGATAGAGGATAAGCTGCTTCCGTCCCGAAGTACATTTGTGAATTACAGTCTGCACGATGGGAGCCACAGCCGCACGATCATTCGGGCGATAGAGAGATTCCTGAGCGAAGAACGTATCTGCAGGCTTTCTGCCACGGATACCTTTATGCTGCTCGTCTGCGCGTATGCTCATGATTACGGGATGGCGCTTACTTTTAATAAAATATATGACATTTTGGGAAGCGCTGAGTTTGAAGCTTTTTTGAGAAAGGCGGAAAGGAACGCGGACTATCTGGAGAAGGAGGATATCAATGCAGTAAAAAATCTGCTCTATTATATCAGTGACGGCAAGCCAAACATATCGCTGCAGGAAATCTATTTTTCCATCATGATGGTCATTCAGCTGTATCAGCGCCCTGCGCACTGGAAAGGGGTAATGGATGTCCGCAGGGATTTCGAAAGCCTCTTTGAGGAAAATGTAAAAAGAAGATTTGTCTTCGGGACAGAGGGTATTGTGAACATCTGCATGTGCCATGGACAGACGGTAAAGGATATGCTGAAAATGCCTGCAAAGGCTGACGGTATGTGCGGTGATGACTATCATCCGCGCTTTGTTGCGGCGCTGCTGCGCCTGGGAGATCTGCTGGACATGGATAACAACCGGTTTCCGGACTGGTTCGTCAAGGAGATCGCGAAAGACAAAAATATCATCCCGAAACTGTCCGTGATGCATTACCGGAAACATGAGGCTGTGTCACATATGCTGATAACACCGGATGAGATCGAAATTATTGTCCAGTGCTATTCAAAGCGGAACGAAGCCCTGGCGGAAACGGATATTAAGAAAGAAGAATTCTTAAGAGAAATGGCGCAGAAGGAGTGCAACCAGGTAGCAGCCCTGGTCAGCGAGTGGACAGAAATGCTGACGAAAGAGCGGGAAGAACTGGTAATGCAATGGAACAGGATCGCACCGCCCAATTTCGGGAAACCTCCTGCAAATATCGACGTACATATCTATGTGGACGATATGGAATATATGGCGGAAAATAAGACATTTCAGATGAAAATGTCCCAGGAGCGCGTGATGAAGCTGCTGGAGGGGACCAGCATATACCGGGATAAATATGTGGGGATACGGGAAATGGTACAGAATGCCATTGACGCTTCGCTGCTGCAGCTGTGGTATGATCTGCTCCATAACCGTTACATCTCATACGAACTGTCAAAAAACGTTGAAAAGTACGGTCTTGATATGCTCGATCTGCTCAAGAAAAACAGAACGGCGATTTTCGGGAACTATGATGTGACGGTGGAAGTCATTGAAGACAAGATGCGGGAGCAGGTGATCGTTGTTGTCAAGGACAAGGGAATCGGGATCGCGGAGGAAGAGATAAAGTATATAGCGGATCTGGGCTCCAGCAGGGAAAATAATGACCGGCTTCGCAGGCTGTCGGACAGTATGCCCGCCTGGTTAAGGCCGTCCGGTGTATTCGGCATCGGCCTGCAGTCGGTGTTCCAGCTGACGGACTGTGTGGATTTTTATACCAGACAGCACAATGAGCCGGAACGCTTGATTTCTCTTTACTCATACGGCAAGAACCATGGAAAGATAGAAGTCCAGGACCTGCCTGAAAACCCTCAGGGACTCTATTCCAATAACTCTGTTCCGGGGACGAATGTGAAAATTGTTGTAAAAAAGGAGAACTACCTGGGAAATGACGGCGCCCCAAGGGATTCCTTTAAGTATTATGATGTAGAGTTTGATGCGGGAGAGGAACTGGATATTCTCTACACTGAGATTGCCGTTGCGTGTAAGAAAAAAATAAAAGAATCCCCTGTGGATTACTTTAATGTATATTTTGAGGAAACGATCATAGAAAAAGACGGTTATGTCAATGAAAAAAAGAGTACGCGCAAGCGGCTGCGCAAGAGCTATTTTTACTCGAAAGGCGGTGAAAAGGGAAAATTTGGCGAGACGCTTCATTCGTTTTCTGCCATGTCTGCGGGGGAATACTGCTTTAAACAGGATAAGGCCATCTTCTGGGATGAGAAGGCATACAGGTGCTATTGTCTGACCATCAGGCCGTGCAAAATCGTGCAGGAGGAAAGCGGAAAGAGACGTTTGATCCTGCCGGAAAAAGTGACAAATTTATATAATATATGTTATAAATTCAATATGATTTCCAATGCGGAATCCATTTACGCCCATCAGAAGGGACATAAGCAGCTTCATGCGGGCTTTCTGAAACTGGATGTGCTGATTATGGATGATCGGCCGATGGAGTACATGAATATTGACAGGGACCGCCTTCGGGAAGGTGCCATTGACGAGGAAGAACTGCTGGCGGTAAGAAGAGAGATTCTTAAGAAATGGTGCCAGTTTTTATGCGACAGGAAAGAGACGGGCGGCCAGGGAGCGAAACAGGAAGCGGGCAGGCCGCTGTTTTTTGACAAGCCGGAAGTGTTGATTCCTATGCTCCTGCTCTTTTATCAAAATGTGGACCAGGATCTTTTCAGTAAGTTTTTAAAGCTTTACGAAAAGGTGGTAAGTGACTGGGAGCTGTATCTGGAGGATGAAGAAATACCTGTAGAACAGTTGTGGGAGTCGGGAAACTGTTTTCGGTCCGGGATCCAGCTGCCGTATTCTATTCCGGAGTGTGACGAGGCTTCGGAAGATTCCAAGGCTTCGGAAGAGTTCAAGGCTATTGAAATAAAACAGAAAACTATCTGTAAGCTGCCTCACCGTCTGGTACATGTGAAAAATATCCAATACATGGATAACACGCTCTGGTATTATATGAGTCTGGGGGCAAGCTCCAAAAAGTTTGAAGGGATACAGATGAGCGAGGAAGTGCGCCTGTACGACTATTTAAATGTACTGGAACGCTGTGACGATCCTGTAAAAAGTATAAATTATCAGTCCCTGATCAAGAAGGTATTTAAGCCGGATGAGAAGTTCAGTAAACTGATCGTGCCGTGTTTCCCGCAGACATTTGAGAAGGGCAGGAACTGGGAGACAGATATTGATTACTATATCGGCCACTATATCTTATCGCCGTTCGATCAGGAATCTTCCAGGATCATCGGAGACAGTATCAGCAGTCATGAGGATAAAGGGAGTATTCTGGAGGAAAATGTGAAAAACTCAAAACAGCTGGAAAAGTGCATTAACTATGTCATGAAAAAGAGCGATTCTTCCCAGCAAAAAGATGAAAATGAGATTAGAGACCAATATATAGATTTTGTTCGTTCATTCTATAAGGAAATCAAAGCACACGCGGATCTGCTGGACAAAATCCGCGTCTGACGGACAACTTGATATATTGACATGACATCAGAATAAAAACGGAGGTAATATCGCCATGAAGAAAAATATTGGTTCCAGGCTTGCACGTTATCCTATGCCGATTACGGTGGTCGGCACGATGAACGGTGGTTATCTGCACGATTGACACTACCCTTTTCCTGCTTTTCTGAAAAATCATGTCATTTCCGGAAATTTCTGAAGCTTATATCTTTACATTTTCCCAGTAGAAATGATATGATAAAAGTAGATTTTTTAACAATACGCTGAAATACGCAGAAAGGGGGAAAGCTATGAGAATCGATGAATTTTGTGATATGCAAAAATTTGAAAACATTATGGACAACTGGGCAAAGAGCACCGGACTTGCAACGGTCGCAGTTGGCGCTGATGGAAAGTACATAAGCGATTGTTACAACTTTACGGACTTCTGCATCAAACTGACAAGAGGAAGCAAAGAGGGCTGCCGCAGGTGTGAAAAATGTGACCAGGAGGGAAACGGCGTGTATTCGTGCCATGCGGGACTGGTAGACTTTGGTATCCCCATCACACTTGACGACGGCACCGTGCTGGGAAGCGTGATCGGCGGGCAGGTCCTTCCGGAGGAGCCTGACGAGGAGAAATTCCGTAAAGTGGCAAGGGAGCTTGGTATCAATGAAGATACCTATATTGAAGCACTGCATAAGGTTACTATTAAAACCAGGGAGCAGATTGAAGCCTCCGCCAACCTTCTCGGCGATGTGATAAATATGTATGTGCGTTCCAGCTATCAGAGCTATCAGAACAGCAGGATACTGGGCAAGCTGAAGACCGGTATCTCGCAGGCGGCGGAGGAGATCGAAGCGGCCAACGTAAGCACTTCCCAGATAGCCGGTTTCAGCAAGAAACAGAGTATACTCGCCCTGAACGCATCTATTGAGGCGGCACGTGCAGGCGAAAGCGGCAAGGGATTTGCCGTTGTTGCCACTGAGGTGCAGAAGCTGGCGGGCTGGATGGCTGAAACCAGCAGGGAGATTGATTCCAGGCTTTCCAGACTTACTGTTACGATCAACGACCTGAATACATAGTAATCAAGTGCTGTTATAACAGAACCATAAAACATTTAAGCCTGCCGTGCCTTACACGCAGGCGGACTTAAACTGGATGGATAAGAAGTCACGCAGCTCTGTGGAGATGAATGACAAATCCAGCCGTCCGTCCTTGGCTGACAAGGATGCCAATATTGGTGCTTATGATATAATTTTGCTTGGTTTCCCCATCTGGTGGTATGTTGCGCCGACGATCATCAACAGTTTTCTGGATAGCTATGATTTTTCCGGAAAGAAGATCGTATTGTTCGCCACCTCCGGCGGCAGCGGGTTTTGGAAAAGCCGTAGACGGATTAAAAGGCTCGGTAGCAGCTGATATGGTGATGAAAGAAGGTAAGCTGTTAAATGGTAATCCTTCCACAGCCGAATTGAAAGCGTGGGTTGATACCTTATGAAAATCGCACCATTTAGAAGGCAGTCCCAACAAAAACGGCTCATGCCGATATCCATTCATGCATCGGCTGTATCCAGTGCGGTTATGAGGGACCATGCGTACAAAAAGATGATATGACACGCTGGTGTGGTATCTGAACCTCAAATAATTTTACTGAAACAAAAAGAGGTGGAGGCTGCCGATGAACATCAATAACATCAATTTTACCTCATTTATCCGTGTGGCGGAGGCCGGCAGCTTTAACAAGGCGGCAGAGGATCTGCACATTACCTCCACTGCGCTGATCAAGCAGATCAATCTGCTGGAGGGCGATCTGGGAATACGGCTTTTTGACCGGACTCACAGGGGGATCACGCTGACAAAGGCCGGCGAGTCGCTATATAAAGATGCGAAATACATCACGGAATACTGCAGGGAAGCGGTCGCCCGCGCCAGAAGCGCAGAGCGGACGCAGGAACAGGTGATCCGGATCGGAACCTCTCCCATTATGCCGGCGCAGATGCTGATGGATCTGTGGCCGAAGATCCATGAATATTGTTCGGATGTGAGTTTTAAACTGGTCCCTTTTGAAAACACATCGGACAATGCGAGGGAAATCCTGAAAAATCTGGGGCAGAATATTGATGTGGTGACCGGTTTTGTGGATGAGCTTCTGATGGAGCAGAGAAACTGCAGCGGGCTGTTGATCGAAAACGAACCGATCTGCTGTGCGGTGCCGATTTCCCATCCGCTTTCGGGGAAGGAAAAACTTTCGGTGCAGGACCTGTACGGGCAGGATCTGATGATGATTCATCGGGGCTGGTGCCGCCACATGGATAACCTGCGGGACGACCTGACGGAACACCATCCACAGATCAACCTGGTGAATTTTGATCTGTACGATGTGGGCGTTTTCAATCAGTGTGAACAGAATCAGGATATTTTGGTTGTGATCAAAAGCTGGAGCATGGTGCATCCGCTGATGCGTGTGATTCCGGTGGAGTGGGACCATGTCATGCCGGTAGGGATCCTGTATTCTCCGCAGCCGGCGAAGGTTGTCAGCCGTTTCCTGTCCGCATTGGAAAAGGTGTTGGCGTCCCTTAAGCAATAGAAAACACGCTTGAGTTGCAACCTCTGGTTATAACTGATAAACGAAACGAGACTTCTCCGGAAGCCTCGTTTTTTTTATGATGAAATACAGAGGTGATGTCAATGAAACGGCTTTTTGAAATGGGTCTGGCGGTTTTGTTTCTTATGATTTTCGTTTGTGCCTGCGGCAGAGAGGAAGCAAGGGGTTCAGATCGGCCCGCGGAATCCGATACTTTCTCTATAGCCGCAGACGAACCAGAGAGCAGCGGCAAATCTGCCGCAAATGAAGAAACAGGAGTGGTTGACATGGAGATTCCCCAGACAGGCTGGACCGAAGCAGTACCGACAGAATATACACAGGCGTCCGATGAACAGGGCAGTGTGGTCCGCCTTGACTATGAATCAGAGGATTATGTCCGGGACGGCTCCGCTATCACAAAAACAGCTTATGTATATACTCCTTATGACTATGATGAGAACGATGCTGAAACGCAGTACAACATTCTCTACCTCATGCACGGCTGGGGTGGTCACGCCGGAGAATATTTTGATTTTACGGCCACCAAAAATATGTTTGATAACCTGATCGCAAAGGGTGACATCCCGCCGATCATCATCGTGTCAGCGACATTTTACAACGAAAACAGCGATACGGATTTTGGCAGTTCCATTGAAGAATTTCGGGCATTTCATCAGGATTTTGAAGAACATCTGATGCCCGCGGTTGAGGGGAAGTTCCATACCTATGCCGCGTCCACTTCTCCAGAGGACTTGAAAGCTTCCCGCGACCATCGGGCGTTTGGCGGCTTCTCCCTCGGCTCGGTCACCACATGGCTCCAGTTCTGTTATGACTACGATTATATCCACTGGTTTCTTCCGATGAGCGGTTCCTGCTGGTATTATGGGACTTATGGTGACTTCCGCTTTGAGGACAATGTGGACTTCATCGAACAGCTCGTGGAGGACAAAGATCTCGACGAGCGCGGATACTTCATCTATCATGCAGTTGGTACCGAGGACGCAGTCAAGAGCCAGTCGATCAATATGGCGGAGGAAATGCTGTCGCGGGAGATTTTCACGCCGGATCATTACGTATTCTATCAAAAGGACGGCGGCTACCATGATTTTAACGCTGTGCAGGAATATCTCTACAATGCGCTCCCGCTGTTCTTCCGGGAAGGAAATGATACTTCCGAAAATATGCTGACAAATGGCCAGCCCTACACCACAGACACCGACATTTCAGACGTGATAAATGATCCGGCTTTCGGAGACTACGGACGGCTTGTCTTTCCTGTGGATACCGGATATTACAGCGGCAGAACGCTGGGAGACCTTCGCTTGACCTGGTATTCAAATATCGACTCAGACAAGACGGTTGAGATTTGCAACTACATGAAATCCCATGCTGAGACGGGTGAAACGATCTTTTACGATATTTATACCGATGAGGAAAAGGCGGCTGACCCCGACAAGGCAGATACGGGAATGTTCTTTTTCAAGGGCAATCCTGGCGGGAAGTTTGCCGTATGCAATGCCGGAGGCGGTTTCGCCTACGTCGGCGCGATGCACGACAGTTTCCCACATGCGCTGGAACTTTCCAAAATGGGCTACAACGCTTTTGCGCTGATCTACCGTCCCGGCTGGGACACGGCTATGGAGGATCTTTCGCGGGCGATCAGCTTTATCTTTGCCCACGCGGAAGAACTGGAAGTAGACACTGACTGTTATTCCTTGTGGGGTGGCTCGGCGGGCGCACGGATGGCGGCTGACGTCGGCTCCTACGGTACCGCCTACTTCGGTGGAGACGATCTGCCGCAGGCCGGATGTGTCGTTATGCAGTACACAGGTCACAGCGAATGGCAGAAAACCGACCCGCCCACCTACTCTTGCGTCGGAACCAGCGACGGCATTGCGAACTGGCGCACGATGCAGAGGAGGCTTGATGCGATGTCCGCTGCGGGGATCCCCACAGAGTTTCACGCCTATGAGGGTCTTTCCCACGGCTTCGGGCTGGGCACGGGAACAGTTGCCGAAGGCTGGATAAACGATGCTGTGGCATTTTGGGAACAGCAGATGTAAAGTGGTTATAACCTCAGGTATGAACTGGTGAACGGATAGACACTTCCATACCGTTTCCGATTCCATTATAATAAACATGATCCTAAAAAGAACAAGAAACAGTTTGAAAGGAGCATACCACATGAAGAAAATAGTTGCGCTGCTGTTAAGTTCTATTATGCTGCTTTCCCTCGCGGCCTGCGGGAACAGCAGCTCCGGCACGGACGGAAATTCCGAAACGGACCGGACGAGCCATAATGTTGCGGAATCTCCCTCTGATTCCACGCAGAGTGCAGGCGGTGGGAATGAAAGCGGTGAGAGTTCTCAAATACCGGCCGACAGCGCAGAAGCCAATGTCCCCGCTGGCGGCACAGACGACGGCGTTCCTGTGGTTTACATGACAACGGACATTTCCCCGGAGGGGATGATGAAGGTCTATGAGGCGCTGGGCGTAGAACTGACCGGTGACAATATCGCGGTGAAACTCTCCACCGGCGAACCGCCAGCCAGCAATTACTTAGACCCCGATCTGATTCGGGATCTAGTGGAGCGGGTGGACGGCACCATCGTGGAGTGCAATACGGCCTACGGCGGTTCCCGCTCCGAGACGGCCATGCACTATCAGGTGGCGGAGGACCACGGGTTTACCGATCTCGGCAAGGGCTTTCTCATCATGGATGAGGACGGCGAAAGTATGATCCTTCCGGTGGAGGGCGGCCAGCAGCTTTCCGAAAATTATGTAGGCGTACACTTTGGCGATTTTGACGGCTTTTTGGTGCTGTCTCATTTCAAAGGACACGCCATGGCGGGCTTTGGCGGAGCAATCAAAAATATTTCTATCGGAATCGGTTCTCAGGAGGGAAAATGCCTGATCCATACCGCCGGAAACAGCCACACCAGTCCTTGGGGCGGCGATCAGGACGCTTTTCTGGAATCCATGGCGGACGCCGGGAAATCGGTGGTGGATGCGCTGGACGGCAATATCCTCTTTATCAACGTGATGAACCGTCTCTCCATCGACTGTGACTGCGACGGCAATCCGGCTGAACCGGATATCCACGATATCGGTATTCTGGCCTCCACCGATCCGGTGGCGCTGGATCAGGCCTGCGTCGACCTGATCTATCAGGCGGAGGGCAACGAGAGCTTTGTCCGCCGGATGGAAGGGCAGCACGCGGAACATGTTCTGGAGGCAGGCGAAACCATCGGTCTTGGCAGCCGAACCTACCGGCTGGAAAGCGTGGACGAATGATTGAAGGGACGCCAAAGCTCACCTGTATAGTATCGTAAAGTAGTGACGCATAGTCTGGGAATCTGAAGAAAGGAAAGGGGTGATCGGCTTTGGGACAGATCGGGGAAGTGCTGCAGCGTGAATTCGTTTATGTATGGTATTACTTTACCGTGCAGCTTCGGCAGATTGCTCTCTATTACGCTTTTGGCATTGTCCTCGGCTCGGTCATCTCCGTGTTCGTCAAAGATCGTATTCACGGGCTGTTCCGCAGTCTGGGAGATAAAAAGCTGGGGATTTTGGGTGTGATTCCCGCAAGTATTCTGGGCATTGCGTCCCCCCTGTGTATGTACGGAACGATTCCGCTGGCGGCGTCCTTCTCCAGAAGCGGCATCCGGGACGACTGGCTGGCAGCATTTATGATGAGTTCGATTTTGCTCAATCCTCAGCTTATTATTTACAGCACGGCGCTGGGAAGCGCCGCCTTAACGGTGCGGATCGTCTCCTGCTTTATCTGCGGCTGCATGGCGGGTGTTCTCCTGCGGGTGTTCTATAAGAACAAACCGTTTTTCAATTTCACAGGCTTTGACGGGCCCCATAATCACGACACCGACTCAAACCTTTTTCTGCGGCTTGTCAAAAACATCGGCAGAAACATCAAGGCCACCGGCCCATGGTTCCTTGTGGGTGTGCTGCTGTCGGCGCTGTTTCAGCGGTATGTTCCGGCAGACAGATTTGCGGCTCTCTTTGGAGAGGCAAATGAGGGCTTCGGCGTATTGATGGCCGCCACCATCGGGGTTCCGCTCTACGCTTGCGGCGGCGGGACAATCCCGCTGATCCGGGAATGGCTCTATTCCGGCATGAGCATGGGAAGCGCGGCGGCGTTTATGCTCACCGGGCCGTCAACCAAGATTACCAATCTGGGCGCACTGAAAATCGTGCTGGGTGTGAAGCGGTTTTTCCTGTACCTCGCGTTTGTCATGCTGTTCTCGTTTGTTACGGGAGTGGTGGTTAATCTCATCCTGTGAGCAGTGTGAAAGTATTCGGAGCTGCCAAGGTAAGACTACAACTATTTTCATATTCAAAAAAGAAAGGAATGTTTTTCATGAAAAAGATTTTTGCAATTCTGTTATGTGTGACTATGGTGTTTTCCCTTGCGGCCTGTTCCGGTCAAAATGGGCAAAGCAGCCAGGGCCCCGGTGGTTCCAACAGCTCTACTGAGGAAAGTACGCAGCCGGACAACAGCTCCGGACCGGCAGAGCAGTCCAGAGAACTGTCTGATACGGCATCTTCCGAGACGCTTTCCGGAACATCCGGCGCGGAATCAGTGCAGCCGACCGGAACGTCCGGCGGAAAGACACTTGTTGTTTACTACTCGGCCACAAATAATACCGAGGCTGTTGC
>CANQWM010000046.1 GCA_947627535.1 uncultured Acetatifactor sp. | reverse complement strand
TAAATTTGACAAAAAAATACAGACCTAATGCGGCCTGTGAGATATTTTTATCCTATTCAACTGTCAAACTGCCGTGAAATTATGGTAAGCTTTTATTCAGACGAATTTTTCTTTACAAAATCTTCTTTTCCTGATACAATCAATCTATCCTTGAAAAATCAAATCTTCTTTTTTCACGCAATTTCTGCGGCATTTTTCAAGACAACAATTCATCTTACAGGAGGAGTCTGCCTATGACAGAGGACGAAACGAAAAACGGAAGAAAAAACAGAGCCCAAACCGGAGCCCAAACCAAAACCAAAGGCAGAGCCGGAAAAAGGCTTCCCAAAGTGTCCAACCGGGAGTTAAAGTCCGACGTGTTCACGGCTCTTTTCAGTGAGCCGGAAAATGCCGCGAAGCTCTATACGGCTCTTTCCGGCGAAGAGACCGCTCCGGAGGATATCCGGATCACCACGCTGGAGGGTGTACTGTTTTTGGCCCGCAAGAACGATCTGGGCTTTACCGTAAAGGAGCGGATGCTGGTCATCAGCGAGCACCAGTCCACGATAAACGAGAATATGCCCCTGCGGAGCATGCTCTATTACGGCCGCACCATGGAGAAGCTTCTGCAGGACCGGAATCTGTACCGGGAGAAGCGCGTCCCGATCCCGACGCCGGAGTTTTATCTGTTTTACAACGGGACAAAGGACGTACCCGGTGAAAAAGTATTAAAACTTTCGGACGGGTATATTGTCAAAACCAAAGATCCTATGTTAGAATTGAAGGTGAAGATGATCAACATCAATCTTCCGGCGGGACACAGGTTGCTTCGGGACTGCGTGCCGCTGTATGAGTATTCCTGGTTTATCGAACGGGTGAGGACGTACGTAAAGGAAGGTCAGGACCGTGACAGTGCGGTTACCCTTGCGGTGAAGGACAGTGTGCGGGAAGGGATCTTTTCGGACTTCGTGACGAAGCATGGGTCGGAGGTGGAGAATATGCTGTTTACGCAGTTTAACATGGATGACGCTCTGGAGGTGAGGTACGAGGAGGGTGTGGAGGATGGCATGGAACGCGGTCTGGTTCAGGGCAGGAAACAGGGTCTGGAGCAGGGGATGGCTCAGGGTCTGGAGCAGGGCCGTGCTCAGGGGGAACGCAGTCTTCTGATTCATTTGGTCTGTAGTAAGCTTCAGAAGGGAGAGAAGCCGGAGAAGATCGCGGAGGATCTTCTGGCGGACGAAGCGCAGATCAACCGGATCTGCGAAGCGATAGAGGCCTGCGGGCCGGAAAAGACGGCCATTTCCCGCTGGCTGGAAGAGACATACCATACATAACCGGTATCACATTTGGGATGGGTTGCGGAATCTTGGAAAACATGATATGGTAATAATGGAACCGGGAAGCTGCGGCTGACCGGGACCGGACGGCATATCTGACCTGCAAAGATTCGGTCTGAGGGGAAAGGGCTTATTTTTTATGCCCGGAACTGCCGGAAAAACATCCCCGGTGCGGGGGCAAGGAGGAAAGAGCATGAAAAGAAAAAGAGAACAAAATGGAAACTGCAGAACGACAGGGGAAGGCAGGATGACAAAGGGCTTCGGGAGATTCCGAAAAATTGCGGCGCTGGTGTTGGGAATGGCGCTTTTCTGCGGGCTGTGTGCGGGCTGCGGAAAGAAGGAAACCGTCAGTGTGCGGGTAGGTTCCCTGAAAGGACCTACCTCCATGGGGATCCTGTTTTTGATGGATAAGGCGGAAAAAGGGGAGACGGAAGACTCCTATGAATTTCGGATGGCGACGGGAGCCGACGAACTTTTGCCGCTGATGGCCCAGGGAGATCTGGACATTGCCCTTGTGCCCGCGAATGTGGCGGCGGTGCTCTATCAGAAGACGGAGGGCGGCGTGGCTGTTATCGATGTAAATACGCTGGGCGTCCTGTACATAGTCACCGGAAACGGGGACATTACTTCCGTGGCGGATCTGGCCGGAAAGACTATTTATCTCACGGGCATGGGAACCACGCCTGAAGCGTCTCTGCGGTATGTATTGGAAAAGAACGGTTTATCCGAGAGCGATTATACACTGGAGTTTAAATCGGAGCCCACGGAGGTGGCCGCGGTGCTGGCGGAGGATCCTTCGGCGGTCGGTCTTCTTCCCCAGCCCTTTGTGACGGCGGCGCTGCTTCAGAATCAGGAACTGCATATTGCACTGGATCTGAACGGGGAGTGGAACAAAGTACAGGGCGAGGGCGGAAGCGGTATGGTGACCGGCGTTACCGTCGTGAGAAAAGATTTTCTGAAAGAGCATCCCGACACCGTGAAAGCGTTCCTGAAAGAACACGCGGAGAGCGTTGATGCGGTGAATGCCGATCCGGACGCAGGGGCGGCGCTTGCCGTGAAGGCTGGCATCGTCGCCAAAGAGCCCATTGCGAAGCAGGCAATCCCCAACTGCAATATTGTGTGCGTGACCGGCGAGGACATGAAGACGGCGTTGTCAGGATATCTGGAGGTGCTGGCGGGCTTCGATCCGACCATGATCGGCGGACAGATTCCGGGGGACGATTTTTATGACTGGGGGCAATGAATCTGGCCGGCAAGACCGGTTTTGCGGAGCCGTCCGGAAAAAGACGGTTGATTGGGGAGCTTGCAGAAAAAACAGAATACCCGGAAAAGTCAGAAAGGCAGCGGTTATTTTGTTCTGGCTGCTTCTGTGGCAGCTGCTGGCGGCTGCCGTAGGAAACCGGCTGCTGGTGGTAGGCCCGTGGGACACGTTGGTAAGGGCTTCGGCGCTTTTGCGGGAACGGGAATTCTATATGGCAGTTGCCATGAGTCTTGTTCGGATCGGAGCGGGATTTTTGGCCGGATTTGCGGCGGGGGCGGCGCTTGCCGCTCTCAGCAGCCGTTTTCCGGCGGTGGAACAGCTTCTGGCGCCTTTTATGAGTCTGCTGAAGGCCGTTCCCGTCGCCTCTTTTGTGGTGATCCTCCTGATCTGGTGGGGTTCCTCCTTTCTGGCGGCGGCGATCTGTTTTCTTGTAGTGCTTCCCAACAGCTATATTCATCTTCTGGAGGGATTAAAGAGCACGGACGGGGAACTGCGGGAGATGGCGCAGGTATTCCGACTGCCCTTTCGCACCAGATTCTTCTATATATATCGGCCTGCGCTGGAACCTTTCGTGTCGGGAAGCCTGAAGCTTTCTCTGGGAATGTGCTGGAAGTCGGGTGTGGCGGCGGAAGTTATCGGAACGCCGGCGCTTTCGATCGGCGGAAAGTTATATCTCTCTAAGATCTATCTGGACACGGCGGGGGTGTTCGCATGGACGGCGGTGGTAATCCTGCTCAGCACGGTTTTTGAAAAAGCCATTCTGCGGCTGGCAAAATGGTTTTTTGCCTGGCAGCCTGGCTGCGGCGCACCGGCGTCGGCGGGAGAGACACTGGGCCCTCTGGCGGTCTCGAATCTGGTCAAAAGCTTCGGGCGGGAGTCTGGAGAAAAAAGGACGGTGCTTTCTGGAATATCGGCTGTCTACGAACCGGGGAAGATTTACTTTCTGAACAGTCCCTCCGGCAGTGGGAAGACGACGCTCTTAAGGATCCTGGCCGGCCTTGCGGAACCGGACAGCGGACAAGTCAGTGGCAGAAAAGCTGTGAGCATGATGTTTCAGGAAGACAGACTGTGTATGGATTACAGCGCGGTAAAAAACGTGGAGATGGTCGTGGGAGATGCCGAACGGGCGGCAGAGGCTCTGAAGCGGCTGCTTTCCTCGGATGATTTGGATAAGCCCTGCCGGCATTTGAGCGGCGGGATGAAACGCCGGGTGGCTCTGGCGCGCGCCATGGAAGCGGACGCCGGGGTTGTGCTGCTGGACGAACCCTTTACGGGGATGGATCCCCTGACGAGGGAAAAAGCGGAACAATATATCAGGGACAGGCAGCAGGGCAGAACGCTGATCATTGCCACTCATATCAACATGCAGAAGGAAGAAGGGAAAGGATGACGGGAATGGAAAAGATGGAAACGGAACAGACAGAGAAGGAAGTGGGAACAGCCAGAAAGCCCCAGGAAGAAAACAGGGTGGCGCTGATGGGGATTATCCTGGAGGATACGGAAGCCGCATCCCGGGTCAACGGACTGCTGCATGAATACGGAAGCTATATCATCGGCCGGATGGGGCTTCCCTACCGGGAAAAGGGGATGCACATTATCAGTGTGGTTCTGGACGCGCCGCAAAGCACAGTCAGCGCCCTGTCCGGGAAGCTGGGGATGATTCCAGGCGTCAGCAGTAAATGTCTGTACCGGAGAGAAAACTCCTAAAAAAGCATTTGTCTTTTTTTCTCTGTTGTGGTATAATTTTAAAATGATTGTGACCATGTTCGGCTCTGACAGGGCTAAACCGCAGAAGATAGAGGAACAGGGGCAGTGTGAAGGAGGAAGTGTATCAATGAGTTTACAAGTGGAAAAATTAGAGAAAAATATGGCGAAGCTGACCATCGAGGTGCCTGCGGAGGAATTGGAGAAGGCCATTGACAATGCCTACAAAAAGAACAGGAACAGGATCAGCATCCCAGGCTTCCGCAAGGGCAAGGCGCCCCGCAAGATGATCGAGCAGATGTATGGCAAAGAGGTGTTCTATGAGGACGCTGCCAATGAACTGGTTGCAAGCGCTTATGAAAAGGAACTGGAAAGCTGCACGGAGAATATTGTATCCTCGCCGAAGATCGACGTAGTGCAGATCGAGTCGGGCAAGCCTTTTATCTTTACCGCCGAGGTGGCGCTGAAGCCGGAGGTGACGCTGGGCAAATACAAGGGCGTAAAGGTGGACAAGGCGGATCTGGACGTGACCGATGAGGAGATTACCGCTGAGATCGACCAGGAGAGAGAAAAGAACGGAAGGACCGTTGAAGTCACCGACAGAGCGGTGAAGGAAGGGGATATCGCCACCATTGACTTTGAGGGATTTGTGGACGGCAAAGCCTTTGAGGGCGGAAAGGGAGAGGATTATCCTCTGACCATCGGTTCCCATGCGTTCATCCCCGGATTTGAGGAGGCGCTGGTCGGCGCGCAGATTGGTGTACAGACCGATGTAAATGTGACTTTCCCCGAGGATTATCAGGCGGCGGAGCTTGCCGGAAAGGCGGCGGTGTTCCAGTGTACCGTGAAGAAGCTGCAGGAAAAGCAGCTGCCTGATCTGGACGACGACTTTGTGGGCGAGGTGTCCGACGAGAGCGACACCGTGGAAGAGTACCGGGAAGAGATAAAAAAGAAGATTGCCGAGAGAAAGACAGCGGCGGCCAGAAACAGGAAGGAAGACGCCGCGATCAACGCAGTGATCGAGGACGCAAAGATGGAGATTCCGGATGCCATGCTGGAGACCCAGCAGAGACAGATGGTGCAGGATTATGCACAGCGTCTGCAGTCTCAGGGCATTTCCATGGAGCAGTATATGAAGTTTACCGGAACTACCGCGCAGATGCTTCTTGAGCAGATGAAGCCCCAGGCGCTTAAGCGGATCCAGTCCAGGCTTGTTCTGGAGGCCGTTGCGGCCGCGGAGAATCTGACCGCTTCCGAGGAGGAGTACGAGGAGGAGATCAAAACCATGGGAGAGGCTTATCAAATGGAGCCTGACAAGGTGAAGGACCTTCTCGGGGAAGACGGCAGAAAACAGGTGATGGAAGATCTGGCCGTGAGAAAAGCCGCAGATTTTGTGGTGGAAAATGCCGAGGAGACAGAGACTGCCCAGGCCAAGTAAATTGTCTTACAAAGGAACGGTGCGCGGTTGTGCTCTGACAAGGGTACAGCCGCGATGTTTGTTACTTAAATTTTTCTAAATTCTGCGAAGATACGTTGAAAAAACCGCATTTGGGAGATAAGATGTATATTAGGTTTTTGGACGTTGGCAAAATCAGGAAATGGAGGAATGATTATGAGTTTGGTGCCTTACGTGATTGAACAGACCAGCAAGGGAGAGCGGTCTTATGATATTTATTCCCGGCTTTTGAAGGATAGGATCATATTTTTAGGGGAAGAAGTAAACGATACCTCCGCCAGCATCGTGGTGGCGCAGCTTTTGTTTCTGGAGGCGGAGGATCCGGAGAAGGATATCCATCTTTACATCAACAGCCCGGGCGGCGTCATTACGGCGGGGATGGCGATCTATGACACAATGAATTACATTAAGTGCGACGTGTCCACAGTATGCATCGGTATGGCGGCCAGCATGGGCGCATTTCTGCTTGCGGGCGGGAAAAAGGGAAAGCGTTACGCGCTGCCGAATGCGGAGATCATGATCCACCAGCCCTCAGGCGGAGCGAAGGGCCAGGCTACGGAGATCGAGATCACGGCACGGCAGATCTTAAAGACAAGAGAAAAACTCAACCATATGCTTGCGGAGCATACGGGCAAGGATTATGAGACGATCTGCGCCGACACGGAGCGGGACAACTGGATGAGCGCCCAGGAGGCGCTGGATTATGGCCTGATCGATATGGTGATCACATCTCATGAAGCGGTAAAATAGGCAGCAGAGGTAATTTGACAGGAGTAAAGTGACGAATGGCAGGAAAAATGACTGGAAACGACATCAGATGCTCTTTCTGCAACAAGGCGCAGAGCCAGGTCCGCAAGCTGATCGCCGGACCGGCGGGCGTCTATATCTGTGACGAATGCATTGATATCTGTGCGGATATTCTGGAAGAGGAGCTGGAGGAAGAGGAGCAGGAGGAAGCCAGCCGGCCCGACATCAATCTTCTGAAACCCATGCAGATCAAAAAATTTCTGGATGATTATGTGGTGGGACAGGAAGAGGCGAAAAAAGTGCTGGCCGTCTCCGTCTACAATCATTATAAAAGAGTGACGGCGCCGAAGGATCTGGATGATGTGGAGCTCCAGAAGAGCAATATCATTATGGTCGGTCCGACCGGATCGGGCAAGACCTATCTGGCACAGACACTGGCAAAAATCATCAACGTTCCCTTTGCCATTGCGGATGCCACCACGCTGACGGAAGCGGGTTATGTGGGCGAGGATGTGGAAAATATTCTCCTGAAGCTGATTCAGGCGGCTGACTATGATGTGGAACGGGCGCAGTACGGCATTATTTATATTGATGAGATTGACAAGATCACCAAAAAAGGCGAAAACGTATCCATCACCAGAGATGTATCGGGGGAAGGCGTTCAGCAGGCGCTTCTGAAGATCGTGGAGGGAACCGTGGCAAGCGTGCCGCCCCAGGGAGGGAGAAAGCATCCCCATCAGGAGCTGATCACGATTGATACCACCAACATCCTTTTTATCTGCGGAGGCGCGTTCGACGGACTGGAGAAGATCGTGGAGGCAAGGCTGGACCGCAAGGCGATCGGTTTTAACACGGAGGTGTCCCAGAAGAACACAAAGGAAATCGGTGATCTTTTACAGGAAGTGACGCCCCAGGATCTGGTGAAATTTGGATTGATTCCGGAATTTGTGGGCAGGGTTCCCATCTGCGTTTCTCTGCGGGGACTTGACAGGGAGGCACTGGTCCGTATCCTGAAGGAGCCTAAAAATGCTTTGATCAAGCAGTATCAGAAGCTGTTTGGAATGGATGATGTGGAGCTGACCTTTGAGGAGGACGCGGTTCTTGCCATTGCCGACAAGGCGTTTGAGCGAAAGACGGGTGCCAGAGGGCTGCGCTCCATCATGGAGGGCGTGATGATGGATACCATGTATGAGATACCTTCGGACGATACCATTCAGGCCTGCGTAATCACGAAGGAGGCTGTGGAGGGAAGAAGCGCCCCCCTGACCATCCGGCAGAACGGGGCAAAGGGAGCATGACCGTATGAGATAAGCGCTGTCCCTGTGACGGCGCTTATCTGTTAAGTGCGCGTCCGGCCCGTCATTTGACTGAGCAGACGCAGGGAGAAAAGGGATGATTATTAAAAACGTCAGTCTGGAGACGGTGTGCGGTATTACCAGCCGCCTGCCGGAAAATACACGCCCGGAGGTGGCCTTTGCGGGAAGGAGCAACGTGGGGAAATCCTCGCTGATCAATGTGCTGATGAACCGGAAAGCGCTGGCAAGGACCAGCGCCCAGCCGGGTAAGACCCAGACTGTCAATTATTATAATATCAACAATGCGCTGTATTTTGTGGATCTGCCGGGTTACGGCTATGCGAAGGCAGGAGAGGGCATCAGAGCCCAATGGGGAAAGATGGTGGAAGATTATCTGTACCGGTCGCGGCAGCTGAGGCAGATTTTTCTGCTTGTGGACATAAGGCATGACCCTTCCGCCAACGACAGGGTCATGTATGACTGGATCTGCAGAAGCGGCCGTAAGCCTGTTGTCGTCGCGACCAAGCTGGACAAGATTAAACGCAGCCAGATCCGTAAGCAGGTGGAGGCGGTCCGCACCGCGCTGGGAGCCGATGCCGGAACCACTGTTATTCCGTTCTCTGCGGTCACAAAGCAGGGTAAGGAGGAAATTTACGAGATCATCGACCGTGTCCTCCTGGGGGAAGAACAGGAAATTTCTTCCCGGAAATAAAGGGCTCCAGAGGAAACAGCATGGGGGTAAGAGTATGAGAAAATACAGTAAGGCACTGGTAAATCTGGCTGTTGCGCTGATTATAGTGCTGGCGGTAATTTTCCTGCTGCCAAGAGCGTTGATGTTTTTCCTGCCCTTTGTAGTGGGCTGGATCATTGCCATGATGGCATCTCCGCTGGTTCGTTTTTTTGAGGAAAAGATCCGGCTGAAACGAAAGATCGGAAGCGCGTTTGTGATCATTGCGGTAATAGGAGTTCTGGTGCTGTTAATCTATTTCCTCTGCTCCTGGCTGTTCGATCAGGTGAGGGGGCTGGTGGCGGCGCTGCCCGACATGTGGGCGGGGATGGAAGCGGATATCAACCGTATGGGTGAAAGCCTGGGCGCACTGTTAAAACAAGTGCCGGGAAGGACCCAGAGCCCGCTGAGCAGTCTCACGGATACGGTCGGGGATTATCTGGGCGAGCTGTTCGGAAAGCTCGGGACCCCTACCATAGAAGCCGCGGGAAATCTGGCGATGCAGCTGCCGTCTCTGTTGATTGGCGTTATCATGGCGCTTCTTTCCGCCTATTTTTTTGTGGCGGAGCATCAGCAGATCAGAGATTGGTTCCACAAGCATACTCCCGCAACCGTGCAGCTTTATTATGAAATGATACGGCAGAGCCTGGTCAAGTCGGTTGGCGGCTATTTAAAAGCCCAGCTGAAGATTGAAGTGTGGATGTATCTGCTTCTTGTGGTGGGGCTGGGGATCATCGGCGTTAATTATTACGCGCTGATCGCCCTTTTGATTGCGATCATGGATTTTCTGCCTTTTTTGGGAACGGGTACGATCCTGATCCCCTGGGCGGTGATCAAAGCCTTCGCGGGGGAATATCAGGTGGCGATAGGGCTTCTGATCATGTGGTGCGTGGGACAGCTTGCCCGTCAGCTGATCCAGCCTAAGATCGTAGGGGATTCCATCGGTGTACCGCCCCTGCCTACCCTGCTTCTTTTGTATGTGGGCTACCGGGTCGGCGGCGTGATCGGCATGATCTTTGCCGTGCCCCTTGGACTGATGGTTTATTCCATGTACCAGGAGGGCGTCTTTGACAGCGTCAGGGACAGTGCACTGATCCTGGTTGCGGGCATCAATCGTTTCCGCAGCCTTCACAGGGAGGACATGATCGAAGTGGAGGAGATGTCCAGACAAAATGAGGAGGCATACCGCGTTGTAGAAGAGAAGCGGAGGCAGGATGCGCAGCAGCGCGAGGCCAAAAGGAAAGTGAGCCGCGAGAAGAAGCGGAAAAGGAAAAAGGGAGAATAAAAAATAGTCTGAAAAAGCAGAGGGCATTTTGCACTCTGCTTTTATTTTTATGCAACTTTGATACAAAGAAATAGTATAATCTGTGCAGTAAAGGAAAGGATAGCGGGATATTATAGTTTAGAAGGGTATCGGGCAGACAACATGACCGGAACGGGAAATCAGGAATTACAACAGAAGATGGACAAGTACGCGGATATGCTGTTCCGGCTGAGTCTGATACGCCTTCAGAATGTGCAGGATGCGGAGGATGTGGTTCAGGAGGCATTTTATCAGTATGTAAAGCACGGCGGGCAGTTTGAAAGCCCGGAGCATGAGAAGGCATGGCTTCTGAAGGTAACGCTGAACGCATGCCGGAAGGTCTATCGGAGCGCGTGGTCCAGAAGAAGAGTCGACGCGGACTGGCTGGAGACGGCGCAGGAGGAACAAAGGACAGGGGCGCCGGAACCGGGGCCGGAGGAGGATGTGCTCAGGAGGGAACAGCGCAGACAGCTGCTGAAGGCGGTGTGGGATCTGCCCGCGAAATACCGGGAGGTGATCCATCTGTTTTATTATCAGGAGCTTTCCGTGCGGGAAATCGCCGGGATCACAGGGCGCCCCGAGTCAACGGTCACTTCGCAGTTGACCAGGGGCAGGGAGCTGCTCCGGCGTTCTCTGAAGGAGGAGTTTGAGTTTGAGTAGATTTCAGGAGATCTATCGTGAGGCGGTGGAAAGCCTGCCGGAATTTCATATGGATGCCGGACAGGCAGGCGATGAAATCCGCCATCGGAGGTTTCTGCTTGGCAGGCGAAAACGTCTGCTGACCGGATGCTGTACGGCAGCGGCGGTATTTCTGCTTTGCGGAGCGGGTACGGCCTTTGCGGTAAACAGCCGCAGCGGTGAGATCCGGGTAAACGATACCGGCTTCACCGTGACGGGTCTGCAGGAAGATACGGCGCAGCCCATCCCGCGGGAGGAAGAAGACGTGAAAATTGGGGCAGGGGGGGTATCTTTGGGTATGAAAGAGGCCCCTGAGGAAGCCGGGGCGGTCCAGGAACAGGAAGTGGATTCGGCGGCGGACAGTCTTATGGAGAAATTTTCCGCCGATGCGGGCGGACCGGTGGAGTATGATTCTGTCGAAGAATTTCTTGCGTCGGGGACCGCTGTGGTTCCCATCCCGGATTGGACACTTTTTGACACGGCATTTTCGGAGGAGAAGGTAATCGTTTCGGAGAACAGCGTCACGATCTTGATGACGGGGGAAGAAAGGTATTTCCGCCTGGACCAGCAGGACCACAGGAATGCCGTCGCGTACAGTTCCGGGACCGCCTATATGGGAGAGAGCCGGGACGAAAGAACTTTTACGAACAGTCAGGGATTTAGCTATGTGGTGTTCGATACTGTGGACGGAGAGGAAATGAAGGTTACGCACGCGGTAATCGCCGTAGGCGGAAGAGATCTGACACTGGATTTTTCAGGGTTTTCCCAGGATGTGACAGAAGAGGTGTTAAGGACGCTGGATTTGTCAGTTTATTTTGAGGATTGATGGAGGAATACGATGGACAAAAGGATTCTGGTATTCAACAACAAGACGAAGATTGCGGAGAAGATCGCGCCCCTGCTTGCAGGCGAGGGGATGGAGATGTCGGTCGCCGCAGATGTAGAACAGCTTCGGAAGGTGCTGGACAGGGAGCGGTTCCACCTGATGCTGATTGATGTGGAGTTAAACGATAAAGGCTGGGACAAGGGGATCGAGCTGATCGCCGGGCTGAGAAAACGGAGCAGTATCCCGCTGATCGTGATTTCGGATCAATGCGCGGAGACGGCGAAGATTATGGCGCTGGAAGCCGGAGCTGACGATTATGTTACCACGAAGTGCAATCTTCTGGAACTGCTTGCCAGGATCAAATCCCAGCTGCGGCGGTATACCCAGCTTGTCAGCATGTGCTCCGGCGCCGACCGTATCTACAGGGTGGATGAGCTTGTGATTGACGATACCTGCAGGGCGGTTTCGGTGGAGGGCAGGAACGTCCGGCTCACTCCGATTGAGTATAAGATTTTAAGACTTCTGGTACAGCAGCGGGGAAAGGTGTTCTCCAACAGTCAGATCTATGAAAAGATCTGGCATATGCAGGCGATCGGAGCGGACAATACGATCGCGGTGCATATCCGCCACATCAGGGAAAAGATCGAAAAAAATCCCCGTGAGCCCAGGTATCTGAAGGCGGTCTGGGGGAACGGCTACAAAGTGGGCTGAATGTGAATCAGCCGGTACACAGGACAAGACGGACGGAGCAAGACGGATAGAAAAGAAAGGCGCAGACAATGGTACCTACATATGAGGATTGGGAAAACAGAGAAATATGGATGAGAAAAAAGGATGGCATCAGCGGCAGCACGGTAAAGCTGATCGGAATTGTCACGATGCTGATCGATCACATCGCCGCCGCCGTGCTGGTGCGGATCCTGGTTTCCGGCGGATGGTCCGACCGTCTGTATTTTGTCTATTGCCTTATGCGTTTCATCGGCAGACTGGGCTTTCCCATTTTTTGCTTTCTGCTGGTAGAGGGAGTGGAACGGACGAGGAGTAAGACGAAATACGCTCTGAGGCTGGGAATGTTTGCCCTGTTGTCTGAAATTCCCTTTGATCTTGCCTTCAGCGCGAGGGTGTTGGAATTTGAGTACCAGAATGTGTTCTTTACCCTGTTTTTTGGTATGCTGGCTCTTTGCGCCTACAGGTTCGTTTCCACCCATAAGCTTCCCGTGGGTGTGCGGGTGGTGTTCTGTACGGCGGGAGCAGCCCTGGCCAGTGCGTTCCTCATGAAAAATGGGCCGGTGAAGATTGATTTTGCGAACGGACACAAAGAGATAACGCAGATCATGATGGAGAAGGAGCTGGTGTTTGCGGCGGTCTGTCTGGGATTGCTTCTTTTGCTGTTTTTGTATGCAAAGCTTCAGAAGAAGGAAAAGCCTCTGGAGGCATGGCTCAACGCCGGGACCAACCTGGCGGCGCTGGCTGTCTGTATGTGGGCGGCAAATCTTCTGAGGACGGACTACGCGGGAACCGGGGTGCTGACCGTTACGGTCATGTATCTGTTCAGAAAATCCAACAGGCTGGCGATGGGCTGCGGCTGCGTGGTATTAACAGCCATGTCCTTCAATGAAGTGACGGCATTTCTTGCCGTGATCCCGGCGAGTCTTTACAACGGCAAGCGGGGGTTGAAGCTGAAATATTTCTTTTATGCATTTTATCCGGTACACCTGCTGATCTTATGGATCGTCTCTGTGCTGATGGGGCTGGGGACAGTGCCTGTGGTGTGACGGCGCAGAAAGACGGCGGAGGCTTCAGATGCGGGAGAGGTGTGTTCCGGGAAAGGGGAAATTATTCCGGGCGGTTCAGAGACGGAGTATGCCCAGATGTTCCAGCAGGATTTTACTGCCGATCAGGATTAGAATGACGCCGCCAGCCAGCTCTGCCCGGGATTTATACTTTATGCCGAATACGTTTCCAACCCTGACGCCGACGGCGGAGAGAAGAAAAGTAACGGCGCCGATAAAGGAGATGGCGGGCACAATGTCAACTTGCAGAAAAGCATAGGTAACCCCCACAGCCAGCGCGTCAATGCTGGTGGCAACGGCCAGAGGGAGCATGGACTTTGCGGAAAGAGAATCATCTGCCTTCTCCTGATCTTTGGAGAGGGCTTCTTTTATCATATTAATACCGATCAGCATAAGCAGAACAAAGGCGATCCAGTGATCTATAAATTCTACGGAACGTTTGAAACGGCTGCCGAGAAGGAAGCCCAGAAGGGGCATGACAGCCTGGAAGCTTCCGAACCAGACTCCCACAAGACAGGCTTTTTTCAGAGTGATCTTCCGGATGGCAAGTCCCTTGCAGACAGCGACGGCAAAAGCGTCCATGGACAGGCCCACGGCGGTGATAAACAGCGTCAGCAGAGTCATTTTTTTCTCCTGAAAAAGCTCCCCCGGCAGACGAGCCGCCGGGGGAGTTCTTTTTGTTTTGTGGTTTTTATGCTACTACCGTAACGTTGGTAGCGCGGATCTTGCTGCTGTTCTGAGGATCGCTCTCGGTGTCAAAGGTAACCTTCTGGCCTTCCTCCAGGGACTTGAAGCCCTCCGCGTTGATAGCGGAGAAGTGTACGAAAACCTCCTCGCCGGTAGCATCGTTGGTGATGAAGCCGTAACCCTTCTGTGCGTTGAACCACTTAACTGTACCGTTATTCATGTCAGTACCTCCTTAAAAATATAGTGTTTTTGTATTCTAAACATGTAGGACAAAAAAATCACATATTTTTGTAAACCATCATCAAAGTAGCAATGACTTACAAAAATATGTGAGTTCAATGACTTTCATCCAGAATACGTTTTGAGTATAACATCTAAAAACAGGATATGTCAACATTTTTTCAAAAAAATTTTCATATTTTTCTTTCTGATGGGGAAAAATGGCTGTATAAGGAGGCGGAGCATATGGTGTGGAATGTTTTACCCGACTTCCGTCGTAGTACTAGGATTTTTCCGTCGTTTTTGAACCGAAAGTCATCTATGGCTTATCAGGAAATTC
>CANQWM010000045.1 GCA_947627535.1 uncultured Acetatifactor sp. | reverse complement strand
TGAAAAAATTTGACAAAAAAATACCGCATTTCTGCGGCTTATGGAGATTTTATTCAATTACAACTGTCGAAGACCCGCGGATTTTGTGACAGCTCCCTCGTAAAACTGCTTGACAATTCGCCATTTTGCGGTATCATAAAATATCATAGAGAAACAGATAAAACCGCTTTCTGAAAAAGTGGTGCGTTCTGAAGAATGCGTTTCCCTGTTCATTTATGATCCCGACAAAAAACATAAAATGCGATTCTGTAGAACCGCCGCAAAAAGCCAGGAAAACTGCCAGGAAGGCCGGAAATTCCCAGAAGGGAATTGGGTTTTCGTGGCTTTTGTTTTTCGGGGCAAAAAGCCGCACAAAAGCCGTTCCCTTTTGAAAGAACGGCTCCTGCTGCAAATCAAAAAAAGAAAGAGGTAGATTCGTATGACAAAAATGACTCATCTAACCAGGGTCGTGACAACGGCCGTCTGCATCGCGCTCTGCGTGGTGCTCCCCCTGGCGCTTCACGCCATTCCCGACGCCGCAAAGGTGCTCTCCCCCATGCATATTCCCGTGCTTCTCTGCGGGCTTGTCTGCGGCTGGCCCTACGGCCTGGCCTGCGGGGTCTTCGGTCCCCTGCTCTCCAGCATTCTCACGGAAATGCCCGCCTGGGGCTATCTCCCCACCATGATGGTGGAGCTCGTCTTTTACGGCCTGATCTCCGGGCTCCTGATCCAGTTTGTCCGCACCGGCAGGCTCACGGCGGATCTCTACATCAGCCTGCTGGCCGCCATGCTGGCCGGACGGATCCTGACCGGAATCGCAAGGGCGCTGATCTTCGCGCCGAACGCCTACTCCATCAAAGCGTGGGCCACCGGGTACTTTGTGACCAGCTTCCCGGCCATCATTGTTCAGCTGATCCTGATTCCCATCCTGTACCTTGCCCTGCAGCGCGCAAGATTGATCCCCCCGCGCTACCAGACCGCGGACGCCGCCTGAAAAAACGTCCGGCATCACCGGTTCCCGTTCAGATACTGCACCGCGATCTGCGTCCGGTGAGCAAGTCCGGTCTTCTCCAGAATCAGGCTTACATGATTGCGGACAGTGCCGTTGCTTAGGCAGAGCCTGTCCGCGATCTCCTGATTGGAATACCCCTGCGCGATCAGCTCCACCACTTCCATCTCCCGCTGGGAAAGCCCCTCAAAAATGGCCTGTCCATCGTCCTTTCGTTTTTCCAGTCTGTCCGAGATTCCCTCCAGAATATCCTGCTGAAATACCGCTGCGCCCGCGGCTGCGGCCCGTATGGCGCTCAGGATCCGCACGGCCGGGGCGTTTTTCAGAATATAGCCGGAGACCCCCGCCTTCAGCGCCCGCAGGATCAACTCCTCCTCGTCGAAGGTGGTAAGCAGCAAGGGCTGGGAGAGCTTCTCTTCCAGGATCCGTTCCGCCGCATCCAGTCCGTCCATGCCCGTCATCCGAATGTCAAGAAGCGCCACATCCGGCCTGTGTTCCCGACAGAGCGCCAGCGCTTCCCTTCCGTCTCCCGCTTCGCCCAGCAGCCGCATGTCCTCCTGAGCGCCGATGATCATTTTCAGTCCCTCTCTGACAATCCCGTCGTCATCCGCAATCACAACCGTTATCATTTCACCGCTCCCTGTCTCCCCCGTCGGGAATCGGAAAAACCAGAAGGATCCGAAAGCCCTTCCGCCCGCCGGTGATCATACACTTCCCTCCTGCGCCCGCCGTTCTTTCCTCGATGGCGCAAAGTCCCATGCCCTTTTCAAATTCCTCGCCGCAGACGCCGTCGTCCCTGTATTCCACCCTCACCGCCTGCTCCAGCGCCTGAATGCACAGGGTAAAGGCGCCGCCGGAGGAATGCTTCAGCATATTCGTAAGCGCTTCCTTCAGGTTCTCCTGCATACATACCCAGACAGCCGCGGGGATCCGCTCCATGTCCCCTTCCGTCTCCAGATGCGTCCGGCGTCCGTATGTGACCTGAAATTCCTGCAGGATACGCTGCAGCGCATGGGTTCCCAGCCGGTCGATCCCGGGCCGCTCCTGCCGCAGCGCCGCTCTGATATCATCCACGCCCATCCTGAGATTCTCCGCCGCCAGGTCCAGGCTGCGCCTTGCGCTCTCCGGATCCTTCTCCAGCGTCATCGACGCGGCCTCCAGCAGGATTATGCTGCCGGAAATACTGTGCCCCAGTCTGTCATGAATCCTTGCCGCAAAACGGCTGCGTTCCTCGCTAGCCGCCGTCTCCCGCAGCGTGCGGGTATAAATCTGCATGTCGTTTAGCCTGTTCTGCATCCCGGCCAGCTTCTCCTTCTGTTCCAGATTCGCGCGCCACAGACTCGCCCTGCGTTCCTCCACATCCCGGAGCATCAGCAGGCATCCCGCAAACACGATGCCGAACAGCGTCGCCGCCTGATCCGGCGAACAGAGAAACCAAAGAAGCAGAAAGCATACCGCGCCCATCTCATAAAAAAGCATTCCCGATACCAGATCGTCCAAAAGCTCCGCCACCGCCGCCACGGCCACCGGGAAATACCGATCCCCTCCGAACCAGAAAACGGCCCCCAGGGCCGCCGCCTGACAGATCCGCACACCGCACTTTTTAACTTTCCCGTCGATCCGGCTCACCTCAAACAGACGCTGCAGCACAAAGAGACAGCACAATACCAGCGCCCTGACCATCAGGCCGCCGGTATCCGTCGTCCCAAACATCCACGCCGACGAGACCGCCGCCGCAAGCAGCTTGCCCGCCAGATATTCCTTCTTCCCCGCCATTTTGCCGATCCTCTGTCCGTCCCCCTGCCATTTTAACACATCTTCAGAAAAGCACGGTGATCATAATTTGAGCGCCTTATTCATGCTGCCCATCTGGTAACCGTCTAAGTCCAGAGTTACGTACAGAAAGCCTATCTCGTGGAAGCGCCGTGCGATTTGTTCCGCCGTTTCAGGGGCTAAAAACCTGCTCATCTCGGATTTTTCTATTTCAATTCTTGCAAGTTTCCCGTGAATTCGCACACGCACCTGACGAAACCCAAGAGAAAATAACTTTTCTTCCGCCTGTTCTACCATCCACAGTTTTTCTTCGGTAATCTCCTCACCATAAACAAACCGGGAAGCAAGACAGGCATAAGACGGTTTGTCCCAAGTCGGAAGTCCCGCTTCACGGGAAAGCTCCCGGATTTCGTCTTTCGTCAGTCCGGCTTCCCGCAGCGGACTTTTGATTCCAAGCTCTGCTATGGCTTTCATGCCCGGTCTGTAATCACCCACGTCATCCATATTGGAGCCCTCTGCGATATAGCGGATGCCGCGCTTTTTTGCTGCCTCCTGAATCTTTTCCATCAAAGCCCGCTTACAGAGATAGCAGCGGTCGGGCGGATTCTGCCGAAATCCTTTTACATGAAACTCATCCACCTCCACGATAATCTGGTCGATTCCTTCGCTTTGGCAGAATGCGACGGCTTCTGTCATTTCCCATTTTGGAAAGGAATGCAATTTGGCTGTAACGGCAACGGCATTTTTGCCAAGTACATCATGTGCCGTCTTCAGAAGAAAAGCGGAATCAACACCCGATGAAAAAGCAACCGCAACGCTTTCCAGATCAAGCAGATACTCTTTTAAATGTTCCAGCTTTTTATGCAGCATATCCATAACCTTTATCACTCCGTTTTTCCTGCAGATAATGCCATATCCCAAGCGGATATGCCACCGTTTTTTCAGAAGCGCCGAGGCGAACAAAGAGCATAGGGTCGTCGTTACGAACCCGTGCCGCAGACAGATTCCCCGGTATCCTCCGCTTCGCAGAGAGCCGTTCCAATCTGGCTTTCAAAAGACGCTTTGAGCTGTTCCATTATACACCCTCAAGAAGCTTCTTCACTTCTTCAATACTGAGCGCCTGCTCACGCGCAATTTGGGCGAGATCCTCATATTCATACTTTGCGCGCGATACGCCGTAACCGGATGAGATTTTGCGGCGGACCTCCCCGTATGGGGTTTCCACCGTTTCAATCCGACGGTCGAGAATATACCGATGTGTCGGCGTTTCCCGTACCCCGATGGTAGAAGTGTATTGGAAAATCAGATGCAGCATTTTTTCGCGATCCTGCTCTTTGCACATGACCCGAAGCAATGTGCCGGGGCGGGACTTTTTCATGCCAATCGGAACGGTAAAGACCTCGTTTGCACCGCCTTCAAAAAGACGATCCATCGCAAACCCGATCTCCTCAGCCGTCATATCGTCCACATTACAGGAAAGTTCTAAAACGGCGTCCGTTTTATCCTCGCCTTCGCCAAACATGGCACGGACGCAGTTCACAGTTTCAAAATCCTTTTTCCCCATTCCGTAGCCGACCGCCTGCGTTTTCATCACGGGCATATCGCCGAAACGAGTGACAAAATGTTTGAGCAAAGCGGCTCCCGTGGGAGTGCACAGTTCCCCCTTGATGCCGCCTCCATAAATAGGTATGCCTTGTAAAATAAATGCCGTGGCGGGCGCCGGGACAGGCAGTATCCCGTGAGCGCATTTGACGTGACCGCTCCCGACGTGAACGGGAGAGCATATCACTTCATCCGGCCCAAGCTCATTCATCAAGAGACAGACAGCCGTAATGTCCGCAACCGCGTCCATTGTGCCGACTTCGTGGAAGTGAATATCGGAAACGGGAACTCCGTGCGCGTGACTTTCCGCCTCTGCAATCAGCTCATAAACCGCCAGGACATCCTTTTCAACTTTTTCGGGAAGCTTCAGATCCGCAACAATGTGTTCAATCTCGTGCATTCCGCTGTGATGGTGATGCCCGTGTTCATGTTCGTGTGTTTGCTCATGGTCATGTTCGTGTTCGTCTGTATGCTCATGGTCATGTTCGTGTTCGTGTGTATGCTCATGGTCGTGATGGTGTACATCCGCTCCCTCTTCCTCGCCATGAACGAGAACAGACATATGTGTGCCGGTGATGCCGCACTTGACCGTTTTTTCTTTGCGGAATTCCACGCCGGGGATTCCAATCGCATTCAGCTTGTCTACAAATTGATCCGGTTCAGGCAGGAGTTCCAACAGCGCGGCAGTCAGCATATCTCCCGCAGCGCCCATTCCGCAATCCAAATAAAGCGTCCTCATTTTTTTGCCTCCATATGATTTATCATGTTTGCAAGATATCCTGCGCCGAAGCCATTATCAATATTGACGACGGACACGCCGCTGGCACAGGAATTGAGCATCGACAGCAAAGCGGATAATCCCCCAAATGCCGCCCCATATCCCACGCTGGTCGGGACGGCGATCACAGGACAATCGGCAAGCCCGCCGATCACACTGGCGAGCGCGCCCTCCATTCCGGCGACGGCGATGATCACACTGGCGCTCATAATTTCTTCCTTATGTGCGAGCAGCCTGTGAAGTCCCGCAACGCCAACGTCAAAAAGGCGGACTACCCTGTTTCCGAAAAACTCCGCCGTGAGCGCAGCTTCCTCTGCAACGGGGATATCGCTTGTTCCTCCCGTGGCGACAACAACGGTTCCAATTCCGTCGGGATTCGGAATGGAGCCATAATATCCGAGCCGCGCGTTTTCCCGGTAGGTGATAGGACAGGTTTTTGAAACGGTATCGGCAGCTTCCTTTGAAAACCGCGTGATCAGGATCTGCTTTTGTCCGTTCTTCAGCATAGCATCCATAATGCCGACAATCTGTTCCGGCGTTTTGCCCGCACCGTAAATAACCTCGGGGACACCCTGCCTGATTTCGCGGTGAAGATCGACCTTTGCATAACCGAGATCGTCAAAGGGCTGTGTTTTTAAGCGGACAAGCGCCTCATCCACCGAAACAGAGCCGTTTTGAACCGACTCCAAAATTTTCTTTGTTTCACTTTGCATTTCAGTTCTCTCCAAACGACGGAAAGCGATTCTACCAAATCCGTCAAAACCGCTTTCCTCCTGATTATAAATTATGATGATTCGTATGCCAAACAAAAAAGGCATACATTATCTCTCGCACCTTAAGTTTCCGCACGCCCGGCAAACCTCACATATGCTCCTGCAAATACAGTTCCGCGCGGTTCTGCAAAATCTCACAGGCACTGTCCAGATCCTTGTCTCCCTGAAAGTATGCATCCATCTCCTCCATGAGCATGTCATAGATGTCCCTTTGGACCTTTGTATCTGAAACAGCACAGTCAATTAAATATTTTAACTGATCATTTTGTTCTTCGGTAAAATAAAACTCTCCGCCTATCGAAGAATAGGGGCGTTCCGATTCGTATATTTCCTCTTTCAGGTTCTCTTCGTAAACGGAAAAGAAAGCCCCCGTATTGCCGGCCTTTCCATAAGCTGTCTCCACCTCTCCCATCATCAGGAATTCGGCAAGCGAGTTATAATACATGATAAAATCAAAGGCTGCCTCCTTACAGTCCGAGGTACTCATGATGCTCATGGGATAGTCCAGCTTCATGTATATATGGTTTTCCCCGTCAGTTCCCGGCAGTCCTTCCATCTTAATGTTTGGGCCCTCCGTCAACTGTTGACAGTTATAGCTTGCGAACCATCTCGGTCCGCCGGCAATCTCCCGCCCTGTATAACCATTCTCCGCAGCCGCTCTCTCCCGGTCAACGGATCCTGCATGACGGCCGCAAACGTCTTTATATGTCTCCATCAGTTCCTTAAACTCCCCCGAAGTAAAAGATGCCTCCGCCGTGTTTTCATCATAAAAGGCGCCGACGTTCGCATACAGAAGGTTTTCCATCGTCCCCATGCCGCCGATTTCGTTTTCCGTCATAAACCTGTCATACCATTTCAGGTAACTTACACCGTCACATTTGCCGTCCGAATCATATTCCGTCCCGTCGGAGGTGCGCAGCAGCATCCTGAATCTTCCCGCCATCGCGTACATGCCGGCCGTGCTCTCCGCGCCAAGCAGTTCCCTTGCCTTTGGAATGATTCCCTCAAGGGAATACTTCTCCTGTCCTTGAAACAGCGGAAGAAGATCCGTAAGGACGCCCTTCTGAACGTATGCGGCAACTTCTGTCTGATCGTTGAACATGATGATGTCAGGCCGGTTGCCTTTTCCCAGAAAGTCCTCCAGGGATCCTTCAAATCTCTCAACCTGGACAAACGTCTTGTCACTGATCTGATTGTATTTTTTTGCGTGGAATTCAACCTGCCAGGGATACCCCTGTGGTATCGCCAGGTAGACGATTCTCCTGCCGTCCGGCGCATAGAGTTCCTGCTCCGATTCCTTTGCGCCGTCCGATTCCTCCGGCGCAGCCGTTTCCCTTAACGTGAAAAGATACGTCTCCTGCCCTTGAACCGACGGATCCATAGAGACGATCTTTATTTCCTCCCGGTTTCCGAATACATACTGAATCTGCCCAGCCAGAAGATTCTGCCTGTTCAGGTCGACCAGAACTTCATCGTCCTCTTTATCCGGGTGAAAGAAAACGACGCGGTCCCCCAAAACCGAAACAAAGCCATCCTCAAACGCGAAAAGTCCCATAAGGTCGCCGGGCAGTTCCCGTGTCTTTTCCGCTTTGCCCTTTTGAACGTTCAGCCTGGTCAGACACATCGAACTGCTTCTTCCCTCATTTTTCTCGACGGCAGCGCAAAGTTCATTTTCACCTGCGGCGAAAAGTTCCCTCACCGCGCCGTCCACTTCAATGGTTCCTACTGTCTGACCCTCGGAATCAAGAAGAAAAACCTTATCCGCCATGCCGATAACGTATCTTCCGTCCGGTCTGGCAAGTAATATCGGAAATGCCTCAAGGTCGTTAAACATCCCGTCAATGACAGCTTTTCCGCAAATATTCCCCGTCCCATCATACTCCAGGATACAGGGTTCCTGGTCAATTTGCAAAACCGCAAGCCGCACCTCGCCGTCCCTTGTAACTTCCGAAAAGTCCCTCACGTACCCGTCCATTACTGTACAAAAAGGGATTGCATCCTTGCCGTCATAGGTTTGATAATAAAATTGGTATTCGTTCTCCCCCATCACGAAATAAAAAAAGCCATCTGGCGTATAGTCCGTCATATAGGAATTTGCGTCCTCCGCAAGTCGGAACTGGGAAGTGCTTCTCTCATAAGCCGGTGCCTCTGCCGCCGGCTGTTTTTCACCGGAAAGTATTTCCCGACCCTCTCCCGCGGAAAATGAGCAGCCCGTCAAAAGCAATAATGCCAACGCAAAAAAACAAAACAGCTTCTTCATCAACTTAAATACGACTGGGCCGCAACACAACCCAGTCGCCCTTTCCTACAAATTTATAGTTTTGCAGTCTATTCGTTATCTACGCTGAACAATAAAGAGAGTGGACTGCTTATATTCAATTCTACATCAATTACCTATCAAAGGAAACTGGAAATTTTAAATTTCTCAAATAAATTTTCTTCATCTTATTGTAAAGTACGGAATCTCAGGGCGCCGCACAGTTTGCCCGGCAGGTTTTTCAATCCTCCTTCCGCACAAAAGCCACCGCCGCGATCAGATAGGTAAGTACCGTCATCAGAAGCAGGATCAGCAGATTTCTCCCGCAGGCGTACCCCGGATCATTCTGAAATCCGTACACTGTCTCCATCAGGTAGTACGAGGGCGTCAGCGCAGAAAATCTGGCAAGCACATTATCCCCCAGCGGGAAAAACGCCCCGCCCAGAATGTTGGTAATGCTTACAAAGCCGACGCATATTGTAATGTGTACCCAGCTGCTCTTCACAAGATGCGCCGTCATCATCTGGAATCCCATGTTGAACAGCATCCATTCCAGATACAGTACGCCCACGATCCACAACGGAATATTGAGATCCGCTCCCGTGACCCAAAGCAGCGCAAGAACGCCCGCCACCATCCAGACGGCAATGCTGATGCCGCCCAGCGTGGTCCCCGCCACATAGTCCCGGGGCTTCACGTTGGAGCCCTGCATCCGCTTAAACGTACCGTTCTGTTTGTCTTCCAGGATCATAAGCCCCGTAAAAAGAGACAGTCCACCGCCTATCATGGCAAAGAAACCGCTCATCAGGGCAAACCCGCCCTCGTCCGCCGCTTTCTGCACATCCACCCTGCTGCCGTTGTGTATCCGGATCGCGCGTCCGCCCTCTTTCGCTTCCTCCAGAAGCGCCGCAAGCTTTTCCCGGTCTCCCCCGGCGGCCCGTGCCAGCATCGCGGTCCGGGAGAGGTAGTTTTCCAGATAGCTCTCCGTAAAGGCAGCGTTCTCATAATCGTCCAGCCCGGTCATGGTGATCTCCGGCGCCCTTCCCGCCAGAAGCGCTTCCTCGAATCCCTCCGGAATCTCCAGGATTACCGAAATCCTGCAGTCTAAAAGCTCCGACTTAAGTTCCCGAAAGGCGTTTTCTCCCTCCGACGCAAGCACGCGCATTTGCAGCCGCTCTTCCATATAGCGCACCATATCCTCCGAAACCGCGCTTTTGTCGTGGTCGATCACGCCGACGGAAACCCCTGACAGCGCATCCGCTTTTCCCATACTCCTTCCGCCGAAAAAGACCACCGCCAGCAGCCCTGCCGCCAGAACCGCCAGAATAATCAGATACCGGCTCCTTCTGATATTACTTCTGCAGATCAGAAATACACTTCTCATGTTTCCGTCTCCTTTATTACGTCAGATATTCCTTTTCCTGCAAAACAGCGCCGCCCCAAAAGCCGTCAGGGCCACAAAACAGACAAGACAGATCCCGCCGACGGAAAGCGCCCTTGTATAATTTCCGAACAGAGTCAGATCAAAGGCCGCCTCCTGTATGTACCAGGCGGGCATGAGCTGGGTAATGCCGTCAATTTTAAGCTGCGCAAAACTGCCGGAGAAAAACAGCACCGTCCAGGAGAGCGGCATCATAACCGCCACGGGCTGGCAGCGCAGAAGCAGCCCCGCCGCCATGCCAAAGGCCGTGAGCGTAATCCCCACCACGAAGAAAAACAAAAGCAGCGCCAGATTTTCCAAAACGCCTTTCCCATAGCGGGCGCCAAACAGCAGGGCGCTGCAGGCCATGACCGCCGCTTCTTCCACAAACACCATGGGAAAATGTCCCAGAACCGCCATGCAGAAGACCTTCGTTTTCTCCGCGGGCGAAACGGCCGTCCGCAAAAATACCCCGTCTTTTTTCCACTCATAGATGGCGTTTGCGCCGCCGATGCATCCTCCCATAAACAGGATCATCACCAGACAGCTCACCGCGTAATAATCGATCATGCTGCGCTCCACTCCCAGCCTTTCCCCGGTCACGAAATCCGCCGATGCCTCCTTCGGCACGACGCCCTGCGACAGCGAGAGCGCGGCGGCCCGTTCCATGCTGCTGTACCCCTCCAGAAGCATCTGCAGCGTCCGGTTCGCCACACTGTCAGCCCCCTGATACAGCACAAGTTCTCCCCCCGTCTCGCGGCAGAGGACCGCCGCATATCTGCCGTCTATTTTCTCAAGCGCCGCTTCCTTTTCCTGTACCCGCTCCGTCTCAAGCAGGCCCTGCCGCTCCGTCTCTTTCAGGAATTTCAGAAAAGCCGGATCATCCTCTTCCGCCACATAGGCTATCTTTATCTCCGGTATCCGCTGTTCCGCGGTATTCCACTGTTCCAGCAGCGTCCCCAGGATAAATACCAGGATGCTGGGAAAGAACACCGTAAAAAAGAGGTTCGCCTTCTGCCTGTAAAATGTCTTCCATACAGCCATAAATATCTGCATTTTAACTCCTTCTCCGCGTCTTGCGCCGCACATGCCGTCTTCTGTCTTCTTTCCTCTTCTGTCTTCCGTCTTCTGTCTTCTTCCTTTTTCCGGCTGTCCTATCCCATCTCCCGGCCTGTCAGCGCAAGGAACACCGCGTCCAGATTGGGTTCCCGGGTGTTGATCCCCCGAAGCGTTACCTTTTCCCGCTCCAGAAGCTGAAGAAGCTGCATAAAACCGTCGAACTCCAGGGCAGTGGCCACTTCCAGCACGCACCGGCCCTCCCGTTCCGTAAACCTCGCGTCCTTTACGTCCGGCAGAAGCAGGATCCTGCCGCAGAGTCCGGACCGGTCCAGCCCGGCCGGCAGCTTTCCTTCCACCTCATAAGTCTTCCTGTCCGTGGCAAGGGCCACCAGCTCCTGCTCCGTGCCGCACGCCACCATGGCGCCCCTGTCCATAATGGCGATCCTGTCGCAGATTTCCTCCACCTCCTGCATGTAATGCGAAGTATAGATCACGGTCGCTCCCTCTTCCCGCAGGGTCAGGATGGAGCGCAGGATCAGATCCCTTGACTGAGCGTCCACGCCTACCGTGGGCTCGTCCATAACGATCAGTCCGGGCCTGTGCGCAATGCCGCAGGCAATGTTCAGCCGCCGCTTCATGCCGCCCGACATTCGGTTCGTCCTCACGTCCCCTTTCTCTTCCAGTCCCACAAAGGCCAGCGCCCTGTCCGCTTCCTCCTTCAGTTTTTTCCCCTTCAGCCCGTACAGGGACGCAAAGAACCGCACATTCTCCCGGGCTGTCAGAAACGGGTGCAGCGCAATATCCTGAGGCACGGTCCCGATGAACGCCTTCACCCTGTTCCTGTCCCGGACCGTATCCAGACCGGCCACAGACACGCTCCCCTTATCGTACTCCGTAAGGGTTGTCAGGATATTGATGGTCGTGGATTTTCCCGCCCCGTTGGGACCAAGTAGTCCGAAAATTTCTCCTTTTCTGACGGAAAAGCTCAGATTGTCCACCGCGCAGAGATTTCCGTAATTTTTTACCAGATTACTGACCTTTACAAACTCGTCCATATATTCTCTCTTTCCGCTTTCCACGGCCCCGGCCGTCTTGCTGTACCCTTATTCTACCAGGCTTTCTCCCTTTGCGGAAGTGACGAAAGTATGGAAATGCAGGTGACAAATGTCATGAAAAACAGACCGCGCCGTTTCCATACTGTAAATCAAATACTCCAAACATGATGTAGAAATAAGAAGAGTCTGGGTGGAGCCAGAATACAGAGGCATGGGAATTGCCACAAAGATGATGTCGGAGCTTGAGCGAAAAGCGATTCAAAACGGATCTCAAAGAGCGATTTTACAAACGCGGGAAATCATGCATGACGCAGTCCGTCTGTATCGGAAATTAGGATATATGCAGATCCCAAATTATCCACCGTATGATACGTTGGATGGGGCTGTATGTTATGCTAAAAATTTGAGATGAAGAGAAAACTGTATGAAAAAGAGATTTTAAAAAAATTCTTTGTATCTTTTTGTTTTATATGATATAATTCTTCTGTTATTAATTATCACCTGAAAATCAGAAAAGAGGGTTCAATATGTCCGTATCACTTTATTATACAGCCAAAAGAGCCTGGCCAATCACATTACAAGAACAGATTGCCTGTAATAAAATCGCTGACCGCTATGATTCTCAGTATCCATTTGGAGAATTATATGAAGGATTTTGCATATATGATTTAGCAGAAGACACCTTCTTGACTGACGATCAGCAAAATGTCATTTTTTCAGGTTCAACAAAATTACCAACGGATGTTGATAATGATCTTTTTTACAATATTCTGGATTGGTGGCTAGAATGCCTGCATGAAATAACCAATACTCTTACTGATGCACAATGGCATGTACATATTGATGATGTTACCCTTGATTGGGATAAAATGCACCTTGACTTTAACCCCTAAATGTAACAATCATCTTATTTTCTTATGTACCTTTGATCACACTTTTGAATGTCATTCAAATAAGGTTCAAAATTTGTTTCCATATCTTTAAATGCTGTTTCCGTCTCTCCAAATTCAATATCCCGATAAAAAAGTGTATCATCAATGGTCGCAACATAATACTCCATATCTTTTTCATTCTGTTTCTTTATCATACACTTATTAGGATCTGAAAAATTACGGTTGCGCAAAAACAACTGAATATATGCACTTTGGTTATTATATTTCTCATATACTATCTGATCGATAAAAAATCTCTCACTGCCCTTAACCTTTTCATACCAAATCTGTTTCCCGAGATCTAAATCAACTACGATCACCCTGAAATTAAAATATATAAATGTCCGGTAAGGCTCATTATTTTTCAGTATTCTCATAGAACAAATTGGACTGTATGTCTTAATATCTTGTGCATCTATAAGCATTTTTTTTGCTTCATCATAAGTTATTACTTTTGTCTTTTTATCATCATAGTTTCCGCCAGTTATATAGATATATTCATACATAATACATCTCTCCTTTTTAATATAAATGCTTAATATCATCTTTTACAATATATCGATTTTCCTGCACATTGCCGCTCTCCGTCTCCACCCTCGTCTGCTGGTGACGGCTGTTATATGAGAACAGCCGGATACCCGTAGAATTCTCTTCTTCTACTATACCTCCCTGGCGGTCATATGTAAACTGATTTTTCCCGTTACCGCCGCTTGCCCTTAATCCACTACGCCTAATATCAATTCACATTCCCATCAAAAACTTATATGTTTTCTCGTCAGGTAATAATTCTGTTATGTCTTGGCCCATCTCTTTCTTTTTTCTCAGTGCGTCGACATACTCTGTAATATCTGTAAGACTGACGATCCATTCGTTAACATATTTCTTTAGTGTTTCTCCTCTTATACCTATTTGTATGGAACGATATTTTAGTGGATTTCCGAATATATCTCGTTCAGGATCCCATTGACAGCGTATCTCCGAATTCTGTATCTGATATTTCCATTCTTCACGGCTACTGTAAGAATCCTCCTGATATGTTGACAAAACAGCGTTTTTCACCATATGGTCGAAACCTTCTCGCTTCAAGTCTATCGCAAGAATACATTCCTGATTCTCTTTTGTCCCCCAACCGCACCGATACATCATCCACAGAAATGAAGGCTTAATCCATGTCATTCTATCCATTTTAAATTTTGAGCCAAATGTGCCCAGTTTAACTGCTTCACTTGCAATATCATATGAATACGCTTGGTATATTCGAATAGTTTCTTTTGAATAAACGGCTCTAATATCATTTTTTTCATTTGTTTCACCTTCAAAATATATTTCCAAACAACGCCCTTCCCATCCCAAAACAGGTTTTATTCTATTTTTAATTATTTCTTCTATAGCTTTTGAAGATTTAATTCTTGATAAAGCTATCATAATGTGAATCGCCACCGCATCCCATTCGTCATCCATTAACTCTAAAAGAATGTCCTCAACACCCCTCAATAGTTTTTCATCACATTTAGATAAAAAAAGCTCCCTTCATCCTTACATCACCAGATTCACTTGTTTGGACAATACTTAATAAAGTATAAAATAGATTTTTGTCTTTCAAGTTTTCCATTAAAAATCAGTAGCTATTTTATCTGAATGCAAAGACTTTATTAACAACTCTTCCAATTCTACTTTTTCCATAATCATCACTCTTTCAATATGTTATAGTATCAACTTTGTATGTCCAACTCCTGCGATTTCCGGCTTCGTCATAGGCATACTGCACCCGTCTATCGATACCGCTCTTTCTGTCCATAACCCGTTCTTCCTTCAGGCGGTCATCCGCATCATACTCCCTGCGGATGACAAAACCCTTTGGCGTAGTGATTTTAATAGAGTTTCCATTTGCGACATAGCTGTATCTGGTGACGGCACAATTTACCTCCCCGTTGCCCTGAATTTCCTCCGTCTTCTGAATCCGCTAGCCATTCTTGATGTAGTATAAGGACTTACCAAAAAGGAGCCAAGTATGAGTTAAAACATACTCATAGGAATTTTTTACAGTTTTATATTATTTTCTAAAATTTTTCCTTTAATTATGTATTCTTCTTTTTCCTCCTCTCTTGCCATAGTACGTTTCAAAATTCTCAACATCACCGATTTGAAATCTGTAGAACAACTTTTACTTATTGACTCTCCAAATAACACCATATCTTTTTCTTTATATCTCAATATAGTCATACCAATATATCTATCTATAAACTCCTCATAACTAGAACCATACCAGTTTTTCCATGTATCTTTTTTCCCTTCATTGTATATTTCTTCTAACCCCTTTACCAACTCCTCTAATCCCTCTTTTATATTTTTTTCAACTGCCCATAAAGTCATTCGGGCTATTTCTATTATTTGACTATACTCTATATATTCGGAATCCAAAATAATTAGCTTGCACAATGGCACTATGTCTTCTGTTGATAATTCTATATCTCCTCTCTTTATGCTATCCTCAATCTCATCAAATAACCCCACATTTCCTTCTTGAATAGCTTGATACATTCGTTGAATAAATTCTTTCATTAACATCCCTCATCTTTCATTTCTTCTAGTTTGCTCATATCATTTTCCCCTTCTAGTTCTAGCGATTCCTTTACTCCTCTCATTCCCATTGCCATATCATATGGCCGCGAATTGCTGTTCATGCCATATGTAAATGTATCCTTATGTGTATCCGTCATCACATTAGATAGCGGTTTTCCTGTACATCACCGTTTTCGTTGTCATAGGTATATGAAATCAAACGTCTTCCGCTGGAACACTTTTCCTTTAGATTTCCCTGCGCGTCATATACATACTCATAGGAAGGCCCGTCACAGACCGCGCGGGTGACCCTGCCCAAGCTGTCGTAATGCCATGTGCTGATATTGGGACTCTTTCCTTCCGCATCAGTTGCTTTTTCATATAAATAAAATCATCGGTATATTACCAAAACATTCTTCAGCCTCTTCTTCCTGTAGAATTCTGATATTCGCAATGATATTCTTTGCTGCATCTCTGGGATCATTCTTCACAATCTTATAAAGTACCTCTGTTACATATTCATTTTGTGCCCATGTAATTGCCCTGCCATAATATAGTCTCAGAATATCAGGTATATCTTTGACGGTTGCATCTTTTACTATACTGCTACAAAATTCATTCATTATATATACACCTTCCGGCTTTTTTTCGCCTCATACGCACTTCTATATTCTGTTTCTCTGTTCATAAATATAGTCCGCCTTTCTGCGAAAGGCACCAATGCGTCATGAAACAAGTTGGCTGCCCTTCACTTTTAATTC
>CANQWM010000044.1 GCA_947627535.1 uncultured Acetatifactor sp. | reverse complement strand
CTGGCCATGACAAAAATATTTCCCTGGAAATACCTGGAGAATACGCCATTGAATTTTATACAGTTTACTTACAGACTGTATCCGTATGCCCTGTTTTTTATAATATGCGGGATGTCGTCCGCGTATGCGGAAAAAGACGGAAGAAACAGAATAAAGAGGATGTTTCCTGTTTTTCTGATTCTTCTTTCCGTGGGATGCGGAGTATGGGAAAATGTGTATTGTTATCGCTTTGGAACTAGGGCAGCCATTAACTGTGAGTATCTGATGGAAAATACTTATCTGACGGGGGCGGGGGAATGGATACCGGAAGGAGTCACGGAGGATGTGGCAAAAGGCGCAGGAAGAAACGTGGTTTTATCTGAAAACGGAGAAATACCCTGGAAATTTGAGGGGTATAACCGTTATAGCTTTGAGACAGACGAAGACAGCAGAATATATGTGGCGCCCCTCTTGTATTACAAGGGATACCGGGCGGACATGATCTCACCTGACGGAGAAAGGCATGAACTGGATGTGAGAAAAAGTGAAGAAGGTCTGCTTAAAGTAACTACGGATACGCCATTCTTCGGGACGGTGGAGGTATGGTACGACGGCACTCTGATACAGACTGTAAGCAACGTGATATCCTGTCTGACTGTTTTTGGTGTGGTTGTCGCTCTGCTGGTAAAAAGAAGAAAGAAACAAGGAAAAATGAAAATTCGGGGGTTGACGGATGCCTCTTCTTTATGATATAGTACAAAAGGTCGCAAGACTGGCCGAAGACAGCAGGTCCCGGATAACTGTGGTGAGAAAATGACAGCTGTGTGTACAGCTCGTTTGATTTTGCCGGCAGGGACGGGGTAAGCACAGCGCCTGCCGAGGAAAGAGTTTAACGTAAGACTTTTTGCCCTCCTGTCTTCAGGAGGGCTTTTCTTATAGAGAAACTCCTTTCGGCTGGGAACGGCGTAAGCCGTATCCCCCAAAAAATATGATAAAGGAGGTTAAAAAATGGCAAAGGTCGAGTTGAAGAAACCCATTGTGGACGAGATTTCCGCCAGCATCAAGGATGCCCAGTCGGTTGTACTGGTTGATTACCGCGGACTGACCGTTGAGCAGGACACTCAACTCCGCAAAACTCTGCGCGAGGCGGGTGTGACCTACAAAGTGTACAAGAACACCTTTATGAATTTTGCGTTTAAGGGAACAGACTTTGAAGGTCTCACACAGTATCTGGAAGGCCCCAGCGCAATAGCAGTCTCTGCGGACGATGCAACGGCCCCTGCGAGAATCCTGTCAGAGTTTGCAAAAACTGCTGAAAGTCTGGAGATCAAAGCGGGCGTTGTGGAAGGCACTGTCTACGATGCCAAGGGAATTGCTTCCATCGCGAGCATTCCTTCCAGAGATGTGCTCATTTCCAGACTGCTTGGCAGTATGCAGAGTCCTATCACCAACTTTGCGCGCGTCATGAATCAGCTTGCTGAGAAAGGCGGCGCAGGCGCCGCGGCGGCAGAAACGACGGCTGCCCCCGCTGAGACCCAGGCGGCAGAAGAAACCGCTGCAGAAGCGCCCGCAGCAGAGTAATACCGAAAAAACAAGGCAACTTGAAACGAAATGAAAATGAAATGGAGGAAATTGAAATGGCAAAATTGACCGCTCAGGAATTGATCGATGCAATCAAAGAGCTGACTGTATTAGAGCTGAATGAACTTGTAAAGGCCTGCGAGGAAGAGTTTGGCGTATCTGCGGCAGCAGGCGTTGTTGTTGCGGCGGCAGGTCCCGCGGCAGCTCCGGAAGAGGAGAAGACCGAGTTTGATGTAGAGCTGACCGAGGTGGGCGCAGAGAAGGTTAAGGTAATTAAGGTTGTCCGCGAGGTAACCGGTCTTGGCCTGAAGGAGGCAAAGGATGTTGTCGACGGCGCTCCCAAGGTTGTAAAGGAAGGCGCGTCCAAGGAAGATGCCGAGGAGATCAAGAAGAAACTTGAGGAAGCCGGCGCTAAGGTTACCTTAAAGTAATGAATTAAGCATGCAGCCGTGCATTGCAGCAAAAAGACAGCTCCGTGTTTGAACGGTGAGCTGTCTTTTTGCGCCTGCCCGGTTGACAGAGCATACATTTCCCCTTTTAATGTCTGGTATTTTTTTCTAAAATATATAGATTTTCTGCTTGACCCCTTTCCCTGTTTGTGTTATCATGGATAGTGCACTATTGTGCTGTGTTATGCTCATTTTTCGCATATTTTTTGTCTGCGGGCATTATAAAAGCACGAAATCAAAAAGAACGGGGTGAATTTTTCAATGGAAAAGAACAGAATACGTCCCACTGCCAATTCCAAAGTGGTCCGCATGAGTTATGCGCGGCAGAAAGAGGTATTGGAAATGCCGAATCTGATCGAAGTCCAGAAAGACTCCTATCAGTGGTTTTTGGATGAAGGCCTGAGAGAAGTGTTTGACGATATTTCTCCCATTGCTGACTACAGCGGTTCTCTGAGCCTTGAGTTTGTGGATTTTGAACTCTGCAGGGAAGACGTGAAATATTCTATTGAGGAGTGCAAGGAGCGGGACGCTACCTATGCGGCTCCCCTGACCGTCACGGTTCGTCTCTACAACAAGGAGAAGGAAGAGATCAGTGAACATAAGATCTTTATGGGTGATCTGCCTCTGATGACCGAAACGGGCACTTTTGTGATAAATGGTGCGGAGCGTGTTATCGTCAGCCAGCTGGTTCGTTCGCCGGGCATTTATTATGCCATCGACCACGACAAGATCGGCAAAAGGCTGTTCTCCTGTACCGTGATTCCCAACCGCGGCGCATGGCTGGAGTATGAGACCGACTCTAACGATGTATTTTATGTCCGGGTAGACAGGACAAGAAAAGTTCCTGTGACTGTTCTGATCCGTGCCCTTGGTATTGGCACCAACGAGGAGATCCGGGAGGTTTTCGGTGAAAATGAGCCTAAAATAGAAGCAAGCCTTACGAAGGATACCGCAGAAAATTACCAGGAGGGACTGCTGGAGCTGTACAAAAAGATCCGTCCCGGTGAGCCCTTAAGCGTTGAAAGCGCGGAGAGTCTGATCAACGCCATGTTCTTTGATCCCCGCAGATACGATCTGGCAAAGGTGGGCAGATATAAATTCAATAAGAAGCTGGCATTTCGGAACAGGATCCGCCATCAGATCCTCGCGGCTGATGTGGTAGACCCCGCTACCGGTGAAATTCTGGCATCCGCAGGTGACAAGGTGACGGCTGAGCTGGCTGATAAGATACAGGATGCGGCGGTTCCCTTCGTATACATCCAGACGGAAGAGAGAAACGTAAAGGTTCTCTCCAATATGATGGTAAAGCTCACCGGTTTTGTGGACTGCGAGCCCAGAGACTTCGGTATCCGCGAGCGCGTCTACTATCCCGTGCTGGCAAAGATTCTGGAGGAGTTCGGTGACGATCCCGAAAAGCTGGCGGAAGCGCTGAAAAAGAATGTGCATGAGCTGGTGCCCAAGCACATTACGAAGGAGGATATCATCGCCTCCATCAATTATAACATGCATCTGGAGTATGGCCTTGGCAACGACGACGATATCGACCATCTCGGCAACAGACGGATTCGTGCCGTGGGCGAGCTGCTCCAGAACCAGTACCGCATTGGACTTTCCAGAATGGAGAGGGTGGTGCGTGAGCGTATGACGACGCATGACGCGGAGGAGATTTCTCCTCAGTCGTTGATCAATATCAAACCTGTGACAGCTGCCGTGAAGGAGTTCTTCGGTTCCTCCCAGCTTTCCCAGTTCATGGACCAGAATAATCCTCTGGGCGAACTGACGCACAAGAGACGTCTCTCCGCTCTGGGACCCGGCGGTCTGTCCAGAGACCGTGCCGGATTTGAGGTCCGTGACGTGCATTATTCCCATTACGGGAGAATGTGCCCCATCGAGACGCCCGAAGGTCCTAACATCGGTCTGATCAACTCTCTGGCAAGCTATGCCAGGATCAATGAGTACGGTTTCGTCGAGGCGCCTTACCGGAAGATCGACAAGACCGACCCTCAGAATCCGGTGGTCACGGACGAGGTGGTCTATATGACCGCGGATGAAGAGGACAATTACCATGTGGCGCAGGCGAGCGAAGCGCTGGATGCGGAGGGGCATTTTGTCCGCACCACTGTTTCCGGCCGGTTCCGGGAGGAGACTTCCGAGTATCCCCGCTCCATGTTTGACTATATGGATGTGTCGCCCAGAATGGTGTTCTCCGTTGCGACGGCGCTGATTCCCTTCCTGCAGAACGACGACGCGAACCGTGCTCTGATGGGTTCCAACATGCAGCGTCAGGCGGTGCCGCTGCTTACGACGGAGGCCCCCGTGGTGGGCACCGGCATGGAGACCAAGGCGGCCGTCGATTCCGGCGTCTGCGTGGTAGCCAAGAAGGCCGGAACCGTGGATTATGTTTCTTCCGATACGATCAGGATGACCTGTGACGACGGCGAGAAGGTGGAGTATCATCTCACCAAGTTCTCCCGCAGCAACCAGTCCAACTGCTATAATCAGAAGCCCATTGTGTTCAGGGGTGACCGTGTGGAGGCCGGAGAGGTCATTGCGGACGGACCCTCCACGTCCATGGGCGAGCTGGCGCTGGGCAAAAACCCTCTGATCGGATTTATGACCTGGGAAGGCTACAATTACGAGGACGCGGTGCTGCTCAGCGAAAGACTGGTGCAGGAGGATGTATACACGTCCGTGCACATTGAGGAATATGAGGCGGAAGCGCGGGATACCAAGCTTGGCCCCGAGGAGATCACAAGGGATGTGCCGGGCGTTGGCGATGATGCGCTGAAAGATCTGGATGACAGAGGAATCATCCGCATCGGTGCGGAGGTCCGCGCAGGTGATATTCTGGTGGGTAAGGTAACTCCCAAGGGAGAGACCGAGCTGACGGCGGAGGAAAGGCTTCTGCGCGCCATCTTTGGCGAGAAGGCAAGGGAAGTCCGCGACACCTCCTTAAAGGTGCCTCATGGCGAATACGGTATTGTGGTGGATGCAAAGGTATTTACCAGAGAGAACAGCGACGAGCTTTCTCCCGGCGTAAACCAGGCAGTCCGTATCTATATTGCACAGAAGAGAAAAATTTCCGTGGGCGACAAAATGGCAGGCCGCCACGGAAACAAGGGTGTGGTTTCCAGAGTGCTTCCCGTGGAGGATATGCCTTATCTTCCCAACGGGCGTCCTCTTGACATTGTGCTGAATCCCCTGGGTGTGCCTTCCCGTATGAACATTGGACAGGTACTTGAGATCCATCTCTCCCTGGCGGCAAAGGCGCTTGGATTTAACGTGGCAACGCCTGTGTTTGACGGCGCCAACGAGCGTGATATTATGGATACGCTGGACCTTGCCAACGATTATGTGAATCTGGAATGGGAGGAGTTCGAGGCAAAGCATAAGGACGAACTGCTGCCTGAGGTCCTGCAGTATCTGTCGGACAACAGGGACCACAGGGAAGTATGGAAGGGAGTGCCTATTTCCAGAGACGGAAAGGTACGCCTGCGGGACGGCCGCACCGGAGAGTATTTTGACAGTCCTGTCACCATCGGCCATATGCATTATCTGAAGCTGCATCATCTGGTTGACGATAAGATCCATGCCCGTTCCACCGGACCGTACTCCCTGGTTACCCAGCAGCCTCTGGGCGGCAAGGCACAGTTCGGCGGACAGCGTTTCGGTGAGATGGAGGTGTGGGCTCTGGAGGCATACGGCGCATCTTATACACTGCAGGAGATCCTGACCGTGAAGTCGGACGATGTGGTGGGCCGTGTGAAGACGTATGAAGCCATCATCAAGGGAGACAACATTCCGGAATCCGGTATTCCGGAGTCCTTCAAGGTGCTGCTGAAAGAGCTGCAGGCCCTTGGTCTGGATGTGCGTGTGCTCAGAGAGGACAACACCGAGGTAGAGATCATGGAGTCCATCGATTACGGCGATACCGATTACCGCTACGAGATGGAGGGAGACCGGAAGTATGATGATTACGACAACGGCTCTCTTGGGCAGATGGGCTATCAGGCACAGGAATTTGACGATGACAGCGGCGAGCTGGTCAATACCGACGAGGATGATTTCGACGACGACGCTTTTGAAGATGTGCCGGAGGATCTTGAGGACGGAGACGATTTTTGACCGGCAGCAAAACTGTGATCTCGCGAAGGGTACGGACCGCGCGTCGGCAGCCGTGCCGCTCATCGATAGGATAGATAGAAGGGAGTGCCATTCATGCCAGAAACAAGAAATGATGCAACTTACCAGCCCATGACATTTGATGCCATTAAGATCGGGCTGGCTTCACCGGAAAAGATCCGGGAGTGGTCCCACGGCGAAGTCCTGAAGCCGGAGACGATCAATTACAGGACGCTGAAGCCGGAGCGCGACGGCCTGTTCTGTGAGAGGATTTTCGGACCCAGCAAGGACTGGGAGTGTCACTGCGGAAAATATAAGAAAATAAGATACAAGGGCGTGGTCTGTGACCGCTGTGGCGTGGAGGTGACAAAGGCCAGCGTCCGCAGAGAGCGTATGGGCCATATTGAGCTGGCGGCTCCGGTGTCTCATATATGGTACTTTAAGGGTATCCCCAGCCGCATGGGACTTGTGCTGGATCTGTCTCCCAGAGTGCTGGAAAAGGTGCTTTATTTTGCGTCTTATATCGTGCTGGATCCTGCGGATTCCCCTCTGGAATACAAGCAGATCCTGTCCGAGAAGGAATATCAGGATGCCAGAGAAACCTACGGCAATAAATTCCGGGTGGGAATGGGCGCGGAGTCCATCAAGGAACTTCTGCAGGCCATTGATCTGGACACGGAGACCGAACAGCTGAAGGCGGAGTTAAGAGATTCCTCCGGCCAGAAGCGGGCGCGCATTATCAAGAGACTGGAGGTCGTGGAGGCATTCCGCGAGTCCGGCAATAAGCCTGAGTGGATGGTCATGGATGTGATCCCTGTGATTCCTCCCGACATCCGCCCCATGGTTCAGCTGGACGGCGGCCGTTTTGCCACTTCCGACCTGAATGATCTGTACAGAAGGATCATCAACAGAAACAATCGTCTGAAGAGACTGCTGGAGCTGGGCGCGCCTGATATTATCGTGCGGAACGAGAAGCGTATGCTGCAGGAAGCCGTGGATGCTCTGATTGACAACGGCCGCAGAGGCCGCCCTGTGACAGGTCCCGGCAACAGGGCGTTAAAGTCCCTGTCCGACATGCTCAAGGGTAAGTCCGGCCGTTTCCGTCAGAATCTGCTGGGTAAGCGCGTGGACTATTCCGGCCGTTCCGTTATCGTGGTGGGACCGGAGCTTAAGATTTACCAGTGCGGTCTGCCCAAGGAGATGGCAATCGAGCTGTTCAAACCCTTTGTGATGAAAGAGCTGGTGGCAAAGGGAATCAGCCAGAATATCAAGAACGCAAAGAAGCTGGTTGACAAGATGGATAACCAGGTCTGGGATGTGCTGGAGGAGGTCATCAAGGAGCATCCCGTGATGCTGAACCGTGCTCCTACTCTGCACAGGCTGGGCATTCAGGCTTTTGAGCCTATCCTTGTGGAAGGCAAGGCCATCAAGCTGCATCCCCTGGTGTGTACCGCATTTAACGCGGACTTTGACGGTGACCAGATGGCTGTCCATCTGCCCCTGTCCGTGGAGGCGCAGGCGGAGTGCCGTTTCCTGCTGCTTTCTCCCAACAACCTGCTGAAGCCCTCGGACGGCGGTCCTGTGGCGGTTCCTTCCCAGGACATGGTGCTGGGCATCTATTATCTGACCCAGGAGAGACCCGGCGCGCTGGGAGAAGGAAAGTTCTTTAAAAATGTAAATGAGGCCATTCTGGCTTATGAAAATAAGGCATGTACCCTGCACTCCAGAATCAAAGTGAGGGTTTCCAAGACAGGTGCCGACGGCAAGGTTGTGACCGGAACCGTGGAGTCCACGCTGGGCAGGTTTATCTTTAACGAGATCCTGCCGCAGGATCTGGGATTTGTGGACAGAAGCGATCCCGAGAATTTCCTGAAGCTGGAGGTGGATTTCCATGTGGGCAGAGGCCAGCTGAAGAAGATTCTGGAGAAGGTCATCAATACCCACGGCGCTTCCAGGACGGCAGAGGTGCTGGACGATGTGAAGGCCATCGGTTACAAGTATTCTACCAAGGCCGCGATGACTGTTTCCATCTCCGACATGACAGTGCCCGAGAAGAAGCCTGAGATGCTGGCGGCCGCACAGGCTACCGTGGACAGGATATCCGCAAACTACCGCCGCGGTCTGATCACGGAGGAGGAGAGATACCGCGCGGTGATCGAGACCTGGAACCAGACGGATAAGGAATTGACAGAAGTCCTGCTGAACGGCCTGGACGCTTACAATAATATCTTTATGATGGCGGACTCCGGCGCCCGGGGTTCCAACCAGCAGATCAAGCAGCTTGCCGGCATGCGCGGCCTGATGGCGGATACTACCGGACGGACCATTGAACTGCCCATCAAGTCAAACTTCCGGGAAGGCCTTGACGTGCTGGAGTATTTCATGTCCGCACACGGCGCCCGCAAGGGTTTGTCCGATACGGCGCTGCGTACCGCAGACTCCGGATATCTGACAAGACGAATGGTGGATGTGTCACAGGAGCTTATCATCCGCGAGGTAGACTGCTGCGAAGGGCGGGAGGAGATCCCGGGAATGGTGGTCAAGGCGTTTATGGACGGCAAGGAGACCATCGAAAGCCTGAAGGACAGAATTACGGGAAGGTATTCCTGTGAGGATATTTATGACAAAGACGGAGAAGTGATCGTAAAGCGGAACCACATGATCACCCCCAGCCGCGCCGCAAAGATTTTAAGCTCCGGTGTGGACGAAAAGGGCGAACCTGTGGAGAAGGTAAAGATCCGTACCATATTGACCTGCCGCTCCCATGTGGGGATCTGCGCAAAGTGTTACGGCGCCAACATGGCCACCGGCGAGGCGGTTCAGGTGGGCGAAGCGGTGGGTATTATCGCCGCGCAGTCTATCGGTGAGCCCGGTACTCAGCTGACCATGAGAACCTTCCACACCGGCGGCGTTGCCGGCGACGACATCACGCAGGGTCTTCCCCGCGTGGAGGAGCTGTTTGAGGCACGGAAACCCAAGGGACTTGCCATTATTGCCGAATTTGGCGGCAGGGTGGAGATCCGCGATACCAAGAAAAAGAGAGAGGTTGTTGTCACCAACGACGAGACGGGCGAATCGAAAGCTTACCTGATCCCCTACGGCTCCCGCATCAAGGTCACGGACGACCAGGTGCTTGAGGCCGGCGATGAACTGACAGAGGGAAGCGTAAATCCCCACGATCTTTTGAAGATCAAGGGAATCCGCGCCGTACAGGACTATATGCTCCGCGAGGTGCAGAGAGTGTACCGTCTGCAGGGCGTTGACATTGCGGATAAGCATATTGAAGTGATCGTCCGGCAGATGCTAAAGAAGGTGCGCATCGAAAATAACGGTGACACGGAATTCCTGCCCGGCACGCTGGTTGATGTTCTGGATTATGAGGATATGAACGAAGCGCTGATCGCGGAAGGCAAGGAGCCCGCGGATGGCAAGCAGGTACTGCTGGGTATTACAAAGGCGGCGCTGGCCACCGGTTCCTTCCTGTCCGCCGCATCCTTCCAGGAGACCACGAAGGTGCTGACAGAGGCCGCCATCAAGGGCAAGGTGGATAACCTGATCGGTCTGAAGGAGAACGTAATCATCGGTAAGCTGATTCCTGCCGGAACCGGTATGAAGCGCTACCGCAATACCAGACTGAGCACGGATGAAGTAGATACCATTTCCTTTGACGAGTTCGATGATGAGGACGATGACTTTAACGAAGAGCAGGAGTTTCGGACAGAAGAGGCGGAGACGCCTGCGGAAGATCCGGCTGAACTGGTGGGAACCGCCGAAGAGTAACGCGCAGATCGTCGCGGACACAGCGGATCCTGTGGATGGATGTAAAGAAACGTAAGGGAATAAGAAGCCTGTAAAATCCCGCCGGCATTTTTCTGCCGGCGGGATTTTGTTGACATCCAGACAGGCATCCGTTAAGATAAAAGAGCGGGTATCTCCCGCAAAGAATGGGTTTCCAAAATAAGACAGGGAAGGCGTTGCATCATGAAGATACTTGTGACAGGCGTGAAGGGACAGCTTGGCCATGACGTTGTAAAGGAACTGGAAGGAAGGGGAATCGAAGCCGTCGGGGTTGACATCGAGGAGATGGATATCACGGATGCCGACAGCGTTGACCGGGTGATCCGACAGACTGCTCCCGATGCTGTGATCCACTGTGCGGCGTATACAGCGGTGGATGCCGCGGAAGAAAACGAGGAAGTATGCCGTAAGGTGAACGGGGCAGGACCCGGAAATATCGCGAAAGTATGCAGAGAACTGGATATTAAGATGGTACAGATCAGCACGGACTATGTGTTCGACGGACAGGGAGAGAGACCCTGGGAGCCGGGGGATGAATGCCGGCCGGTGAGCGTATACGGCAGCACAAAGTACGAAGGCGAGCTGGCGGTGCGGAAATATCTGGACAAGTATTTTATTGTGAGAATTTCCTGGGTGTTTGGCGTAAACGGCAAAAATTTTGTAAAGACCATGCTGAATCTGGCGAAGACCCATGATGTGATTCGGGTCGTGAATGATCAGTTCGGCTCGCCTACCTATACCTATGATCTGGCAAAGCTGCTGGCGGACATGGTGGTTACGGAAAAATATGGCGTCTATCATGCCACAAATGAGGGTATCTGCTCCTGGTATGAGTTCGCCTGCGCTATTTTTGAGGAAGCGGGCGTAAACGTCAGGGTGATCCCGGTGACGACGGAAGAATACGGCGCAAAGGCCAGCCGTCCCACTAACAGCAGGATGAGCAAGGAAAAGCTGACGGAAAACGGATTTGAAAGGCTGCCCCATTGGCGGGACGCGCTGCGCCGGTATATAGCGGAGCTGAAGGCGGCAGATACCTGAACGGCTCTGGAAGAAAGCCAGGAAACTTTGAAACAGCTGAAAAATTGAAAAAAATGATTGACAGCGCATCCGCGAGCATGTATACTAATATGGCATGCGTGCGGATGCATTTTTTTGCGTCGAAAAATTGTCCCGCGCTGTATTGAAAACACATTACATTTCAGAAAGAGGTGAAACAGAATGCCAACATTTAACCAGTTAGTAAGAAAGGGACGTGAGACCTCTGTAAAGAAGTCCACTGCACCTGCTCTGCAGAAGGGCTACAACTCCCTTCACAAGAAGGCGATCGATGCGTCCGCCCCTCAGAAGCGCGGTGTATGTACTACCGTTAAGACAGATACGCCTAAAAAGCCTAACTCAGCGCTTAGAAAGATCGCCAGAGTGCGTCTCTCCAACGGGATCGAAGTGACGAGCTATATCCCCGGCGAGGGCCACAATCTGCAGGAGCACAGCGTGGTGCTGATCCGCGGCGGAAGAGTGAAGGACCTGCCCGGTGTCAGATACCACATCATCCGCGGCACTTTGGATACCGCGGGCGTTGCCAACAGAAAGCAGGCCCGCTCCAAGTACGGCGCTAAGAGACCCAAGGACGCAAAGAAAAAATAATCGGGCGTCAAAAAAAGTAATCGGGAACTGTTAAACTAAGAAAGTGTTGGAATTCTGTTATACAGATATCACAGCGCGGACACTAGTAACAAGTGAGTACCGATGATCTATTAAACGACAGCACATGCTGTCAGATTGATAAGGAGGGAAGAAACGTGCCACGTAAAGGACATATTCAAAAACGGGATGTATTGGCGGATCCTTTATACAACAGCAAGATTGTGACAAAGCTCATCAATACCATCATGATGGATGGCAAGAAGGGGATTGCACAGAAGATCGTATACGGCGCATTTGCAAAAGTAGAAGAGAAATCCGGCAAGCCGGCTCTGGAGGTATTTGAGGAGGCAATGAACAACATCATGCCTGTTCTCGAGGTCAAGGCCAGACGTATCGGCGGCGCTACCTATCAGGTGCCCATCGAGGTCAGGGCTGACAGACGCCAGGCTCTGGGTCTTCGCTGGCTGACCATGTTTTCCCGCAAGAGAAGCGAGAAGACCATGGTGGATAAGCTGGCAAACGAGATCCTTGACGCAGCCAACAACACAGGCGCGGCTGTCAAGAGGAAAGAAGATATGCACAAAATGGCGGAGGCAAACAAGGCCTTTTCCCATTACAGATTTTAATATCTGTCCGCATATCGGTTCACGCCGGGCGGCGTGACAAATAGTAAAATAGGAGGAAAAAATCTTGGCTGGAAGAGAATATCCGTTGGAAAGAACCAGGAATATAGGTATCATGGCCCATATCGACGCCGGTAAGACCACGTTGACCGAGCGTATCCTGTATTACACTGGCGTAAATTACAAGATCGGTGACACTCATGAAGGCACTGCCACCATGGACTGGATGGAGCAGGAGCAGGAGAGAGGCATTACCATCACTTCTGCGGCTACCACCTGCCACTGGACTCTGGAAAAAGAGACCAAGCCCATGGAAGGCGCGCTGGAGCACCGCATCAACATCATTGACACTCCTGGCCACGTTGATTTTACCGTAGAAGTAGAGCGTTCTCTTCGCGTGCTGGACGGCGCCGTCGGCGTGTTCTGCGCGAAGGGCGGCGTAGAGCCCCAGTCCGAAAACGTATGGCGTCAGGCTGACACCTACAATGTTCCCCGTATGGCATTCATCAACAAGATGGACATTCTGGGTGCAAATTTCTACGGCGCTGTGGAGCAGATCAGAACAAGGCTTGGCAAAAATGCCATCATTCTGCAGCTCCCCATTGGCAAGGAAGACGATTTCAAAGGCATCATTGATCTGTTTGAGATGAAAGCCTATATCTACAATGACGACAAGGGCGACGATATCACAGTGACCGATGATCTTGGCGACATGAAGGACGATGCGGAGTTGTACCGTGCCGAACTGATCGAAAAGATCTGCGAACTGGATGATGATCTGATGATGATGTACCTGGAGGGTGAAGAGCCTTCCGTAGAAGACATGAAGAAGGTCCTGCGCAGGGCCACCTGCGAGTGCACCGCGGTTCCTGTATGCTGCGGTTCCGCGTACCGCAACAAGGGCGTCCAGAAGCTTCTGGATGCAATCCTTGAGTATATGCCGGCGCCCACCGACATCCCCGCTATCAAGGGCGTGGATCTGGAGGGAAATGAGATCGAGAGACATTCCTCCGACGAGGAGCCTTTCTCTGCGCTGGCGTTTAAGATCATGGCGGATCCTTTTGTAGGTAAGCTCGCATTCTTCCGTGTGTATTCCGGCACCATGAACGCCGGCTCCTATGTGCTGAACGCAACAAAGGACAAGAAGGAGCGTGTGGGCCGTATTCTGCAGATGCATGCAAACAAGCGCGCGGAGCTGGATAAGGTTTATTCCGGCGATATCGCCGCAGCGGTTGGTTTTAAGTTCACCACAACCGGTGATACTATCTGTGACGAACAGCATCCCGTGATTCTGGAATCCATGGAGTTCCCTGAGCCCGTGATCGAGCTCGCCATTGAGCCCAAGACCAAAGCGGGTCAGGGTAAGATGGGCGAGGCTCTGGCAAAGCTTGCGGAGGAAGATCCTACGTTCCGTGCGCATACCAATCCGGAGACCGGCCAGACCATCATCGCCGGCATGGGCGAGCTGCACCTTGAGATCATTGTGGACAGACTGCTGCGTGAGTTCAAGGTCGAGGCAAACGTGGGTGCGCCTCAGGTTGCTTACAAGGAAGCGTTTACAAAGGCTGTGGAAGTGGATTCCAAGTACGCGAAGCAGTCCGGCGGACGCGGCCAGTATGGACACTGTAAAGTACGTTTTGAGCCCGTGGAAGCAAACTGTGAAAAGTTTGAGGTTGATCCCAAGGCTAATGTCCTGATCAATGATCCGCCTGTACTGCTCTTTGAAAGTACCGTGGTGGGCGGTGCGATCCCGAAGGAATATATCCCCGCGGTAGGCGAGGGTATCCAGGAGGCCGCACAGGCAGGAATCCTCGGCGGGTTCCCCGTGCTGGGCATTCACGCCAATGTATTCGACGGATCCTTCCATGAGGTGGACTCTTCCGAGATGGCATTCCATATCGCCGGTTCCATGGCATTCAAGGATGCAATGCAGAAGGCAAGCCCCGTGCTGCTGGAGCCGATCATGAAGGTGGAAGTCACGATGCCAGAGGAATATATGGGTGATGTGATCGGAGATCTGAATTCCCGCCGCGGACGTGTGGAAGGGATGGAAGATATCGGAGGCGGCAAGATGGTGAAGGCGTTTGTGCCGCTTGCGGAGATGTTCGGCTATTCTACCGATCTGCGGTCCAGAACCCAGGGACGCGGCAACTACTCCATGTTCTTTGAAAAGTATGAGCCCGTTCCCAAGAATGTACAGGATAAGGTACTGTCTGCAAAGGCAAAGTAAAAAAATTGCTAAAAAGTGCCTATCTTGCTAAAAATTACTTGAAAATCCTTTGGTTATTTAATATAATCAGAGATAGCCAAGTATAGAGCGCGGGAGCGCTGCGAGCGCTTCGGCAGGAGGAAGTGTAAACAAAGATTCATAATTAAGGAGGTCATTTAAAATGGCTAAAGCTAAATTTGAAAGAACAAAGCCCCATTGTAACATTGGTACTATCGGTCACGTTGACCACGGCAAAACAACCCTTACCGCTGCGATCACCAAGGTCCTGAATGCAAGGCTTGGCACCGGTGAGGCTGTCGCATTTGACATGATCGACAAGGCGCCCGAGGAGAGAGAGCGTGGTATCACCATTTCTACCGCACACGTTGAGTATGAGACCGAGAAGAGACATTATGCGCACGTTGACTGCCCCGGCCATGCTGACTATGTCAAGAACATGATCACCGGCGCTGCTCAGATGGACGGCGCAATCCTGGTGGTAGCTGCTACCGACGGCGTAATGGCGCAGACCAAGGAGCATATCCTTCTGTCCCGTCAGGTGGGTGTTCCTTATATCGTAGTTTTCCTGAACAAGTGCGATATGGTTGACGATCCTGAACTGATCGAGCTGGTTGAGATGGAAGTTACCGAGCAGCTGGAAGAGTACGGCTTCAAGGATTGCCCTATCATCAAGGGTTCCGCACTGAAGGCTCTGGAAGATCCCAGCGGTGAGTGGGGCGACAAGATCCTCGAGCTGATGAAGACGGTTGACGAGTATATTCCTGATCCTCAGCGTGACACAGACAAGCCTTTCCTGATGCCTGTAGAGGACGTGTTTACCATTACCGGCCGTGGTACTGTTGCTACCGGTCGTGTAGAGCGTGGTGTCCTGAAGCTGAATGAGGAAGTTGAGATCGTCGGTATCAAGGAAGAGACCAAGAAGACCGTTGTTACCGGTATTGAAATGTTCCGTAAGCAGCTTGACTTCGCTCAGGCTGGTGATAATGTGGGCGCACTGCTCCGCGGCGTTCAGAGAACTGAGATCGAGAGAGGCCAGGTTCTGGCTAAGCCCGGCACTGTTACCTGCCATAAGAAATTTACCGCGCAGGTTTACGTTCTGACCAAGGATGAGGGCGGCCGTCATACTCCTTTCTTCAACAACTATCGTCCTCAGTTCTATTTCAGAACGACCGACGTTACCGGCGTCTGCAATCTGCCTGCCGGCACCGAGATGTGCATGCCTGGCGACAACGTTGAGATGACCATTGAGCTGATCCATCCCATCGCTATGGAGCAGGGACTTACGTTCGCTATTCGTGAGGGTGGTAGAACGGTTGGATCTGGTAGGGTTGCTACTATCATTGAATAAATAGAATTCTGACGAATTCATTAGTAAAAAGCTGGATTTTATGGGGCTTTCCGAGAAATCGGGAAGCCCCATTTTTTGAGGTTTTATACATAGATTGTTGAGCGACTCTATTTTAACTTTTTTTAATAATATTTTCGGGGAAATAATAGAATGCCTGTTTGTTCTTGCCGGGAAATGTTTCATTGAAAGCAGACTGGAAGCGCCGTAAGTCGGATGGAAGCCATAGCGACGGCGTTGTTGTTTTGCTTCTCATTTATGAAAATAAGTGTATCATAGTTATGTAGTGTAGAGGTCGTCGTATGGTTGTGTCCCGTGGCCGACACGAAAGGGGAAAGCTGATGGTCAGGCTATGGTCTTTCCTCTTCTCATTTATAAGTATAAGGTATTCTCAATGAGCAGTCAGAATATTTTGCAAAGGGCATCTGAACTGAAGCTGATGGAGCGGGAGGCGGATGCGGAAACTAGAGAAGTAAAAAGCGCTGCAGTTCCGGTCAGCAGCCTGTTCGGAGGCGAGGAATATGTGAAGGTGAAAAAGACGGACTGGAATAAGATCGTGAATATTTTCCACAAAGCAGTAAAGCAGAATCATCTGGTGGAAAAGTATGAAAAGAAGATGGCCGGACTGGAAAAACAGATCGATGCCTTAAATGATCAGATGGAGAAGCTGAAACGGTTTGTGGAATCCAGAGGACTGGGTGAGGCGATTGCAGAATATCTGAAATCTCTTGCGCCAAAGAGCATAAAGCAGAGGCTGAAAGAGGCAAAGGCGGTGGCGGTGGAGCAGAGTCGGCAGAGGGCGGGTAATATCCGCAGGATGTCGGAAAAGGAGAAATACCAAGGGCAGGAACTGTAAAGTATCATTAAGAGATGAAGAGAGAGGATATGACAAAGGAATTGACTTATGAAAAATGCGGGGATTATCTGATCCAAAACCTGATCCCCAACCGGGAGCCGGAAGGAGAGCTGCAGAAGTTTGGACGGATGAGGCGGCAGTACCTGAAGGAGTACCGCTCCGGGATCTATTCGAGACTGCTTCTGACAGGGAAGCTGAAAGAGCATCTGCTGATGGTGCAGGAACAGGCAGAGCAGAGGTTTGATGTGCTGGTGGAGCAGATGGCGGCGGCAGAAGGTGTGACGGAGCAGTTAAAGGCGGCGGATCAGATGCTTTGGGTGAGGAAGATGAATGGGATACGGGCGAGAGCGGAGGAGGTTGTGAGGGAGGAGATTATATACATGTTATAAAAATGGAATGGGGCAGAGAATATCTGTCCCATTTGTGAGTGTGTTGTCATCCGTCAGATTATTTGAACCCGCCTTGTGCAGATTATTTGAGACCGATTTTGCCACCAAATAAATAGCCGCTCACAATAAAAGATACCTATTCTGCAAATTATCAGAGCCATACGCAGAC
>CANQWM010000043.1 GCA_947627535.1 uncultured Acetatifactor sp. | reverse complement strand
GATGGAATGCTTGTATTTACTGTAAAATATTAAATTTTCAAGATACTATTTTGAAGGCTTTTGACCCCGGCATCATTGTATCATAGAAAATAAAACTTTGCAATTACTTCATTACTTATAGAATAAAATAAAATTGTCCTGGCAACATTCCCCTGTCCGGCTTTTGCGAATGTCGCGGGCTGAATTGATATAAATGGATGGGGAGCGACGGAAAAGGGGTTGATATTGGGCCGGGAATGAGGGATAATGGAGTCATGCGGCGATGCCGCATGGGAAGGGAGGAGAACATTGTGGCAAAAAATCTGATCGTTTACTATTCCCGCAGGGGAGAGAACTTCTGGAACGGCAGAATCAGGAATATTGCGAAGGGTAATACGGAAACGGTTGCCGGATTCATTCAGAAAGCTGTGGGGGGAGATCTTTTTGAGATCGAGACGGTAAAGGAATACGCGGCCGATTATTACGCGTGCACTGAGGAGGCGAAAAAGGAACTTGGAGAGGGCGCAAGGCCGGAACTGAAAAGATATCTTGAAACGCTGGAAGGCTATGACAATATTTTTATCTGCGGACCGTGCTGGTGGGGCACTTATCCCATGGCGGTATTTACCCAGCTCGAAAAGCTGGACTTTACCGGGAAAAAGGTCATGGCGGTTATGACCCATGAAGGAAGCGGACTGGGATCTTGTGAACGGGATCTTAAGAAGCTCTGCAGGGGCGCGGTGTTTGGGACGGGGCTTGCCGTTCACGGCGCGGACGCGGTCGAATCCGAGAGCATGGTTGCTGCCTGGGCGGTGAAGGAAGCCGGCGGAAACGGACAACGACAGACCGGCGCAAACTGATGCTGATTGAAAAAAATTGCCGGTTATGGTATTTTATATGTTGTATTAAAATCAGAAGGGAAGGAGTGCGGGGAAATGGCGCTTAGCAAGAAGCCTGTGACGGGCATGAAGGATATTCTGCCGCAGGAGATGCAGATTAGGGATTACTGCATCCGTGTCATCAAGGAGACCTATGGGAAGTTCGGGTTTACCTCCATTGAGACGCCCTGTGTGGAAAATATTGCCAACCTGACCAACAAGCAGGGGGGCGACAACGAAAAGCTGATCTTTAAGATATTAAAAAGAGGGGAAAAACTGAATGTGGCGGAGGCGTCTTCAGAGGAAGAGATCGTTGACGGGGGGCTGCGCTATGACCTGACCGTTCCGCTGGTGCGGTATTATTCCAACAACGCCGCAAATCTGCCCTCGCCCTTTAAGGCGCTTCAGATGGGAAATGTCTGGCGTGCGGACAGACCTCAGAGAGGACGCTACCGCCAGTTTATGCAGTGTGATATCGACATTCTGGGGGAGCCCTCCAATCTGGCGGAGATCGAATTGATCCTGGCTACCACCACTACGCTGGGAAGGCTGGGATTTCAGGGATTTGAGATCCGAATCAATGACAGGCAGATCCTGAAGGCAATGGCGGCGTACAGCGGTTTTCCGGAGGAAGCTTACGATAGTGTGTTCATCACTCTGGACAAGATGGACAAGATCGGTCTGGAAGGCGTGGAGGCGGAGCTTTTGAACGGCGGCTTTGAGAAGGCCAGTGTGGACAGATATCTGGAACTCTACAGAGGACTTGCGCAGGCGGATAACGCCATAGCCTGGCTGGCGGAAAAATTAAGCGGTGTGCTGGATGCGGCTGTCACGGAAGGGCTTCAGGAGATCATAGACAGCGTGCAGGCCACGAAGAATGCGGACTTTAAGATGGTGTTTGACGCCACGCTGGTGCGCGGCATGTCCTATTATACGGGAACAATCTTTGAGATTGCCATTCCGGAATTTGGCGGAAGCTGCGGAGGCGGTGGAAGATATGATAAAATGGTTGGGAAATTTACCGGAACCGATGTGCCGGCCTGCGGATTTTCCATCGGATTTGAACGGATCGTGCTGCTGCTTTTGGAAAATGGTTTCCAGATCCCGGACAGTCCGAAGAAAGTGGCCTATCTGATTGAAAAGGGCGTGGGAGGAGAAAAACTCTGCGAGGTGATTGCGAAGGCTCAGGAAGCCCGGGAACAGGGAACTCAGGTGCTGGTGGCAAGAATGAACAAAAACAAGAAGTTCCAGAAGGAACAGCTGACAGCCGAGGGCTATGAGGAATTTGTGGAATTTTACAGAGAGACGTTAAAAAACTGAGAGCGAAGGAATTTTAAGGTTCGGAACAGGCAGCGCAGAGAAAAGCCGCCATGCCGGCTGGAAACGCAGGCGTGGCGGCTTGTGATCGTTTTAGGGAAGACAGGAGATGGAAGACAGGTGCTATCTGCTCTCCGTGGGGGAGCTTTTGGGGGAAGGATCGGAAACGCTGGGGAAGGAAGCCTGGGGCAGGGTTGATGGGGCGCGCAGGGAAAAGGCAAAGCGGCTGCAGCCCGGACCGGCGCAGGCGGCAAGCCTGGGCGCGGGGCTTTTGCTGCAGCTTGCGGTGCGGGATTACATGGCAAGAGAGAACTCCGCAGGAGGAAGGTCAGAAAGAGAGGACACAGCAGAAGAGAACTCCGCAGGAGGAAGGCCGGAAAGAGAGGACACAGCAGAAGAGAACTCCGCAGGAGGAAGGTCGGAAAGAGAGGACACAGCAGAAGAGAACTCCGCAGGAGGAAGGCCAGAAAGAGAGGACACAGCAGAAGAGAACTCCACAGGAGGAAGGTCGGAAAGAGAGAACATAGCGAAAGAGGACCCACCAGGAGAGAAATCAGGAAGCAGGAAACAGGAACGCGGGCTCCTGTATGGATTGCATGAATATACGGTCTCCCGCCTCCTGGGTTCCCTTCCCGCTCCCCTGGAACTTCGGATGGATTATGGGGAAAAAGGGAAGCCTTATTTAAGGGACTATCCTTTTTATTTTAATCTGTCCCACTCCGGGGTTTATGTGATCTGCGCCGTCTCAGACAGAGAAGTGGGAGCGGATATCCAGCGGTGCAGTATGGAAAAGGGAGAGAGGCTGGAACGGATCGCACGGCGGTTTTTCTCCCCGGAGGAGCTGGCGGCGCTTGTCTGCTGCCGGGAACAGGCGGAGAGGGCACAGCTTTTTTATCGGCTGTGGACCCGAAAAGAAGCTTACGGAAAGCTGACGGGAAGAGGGATCGGAGCCGCCCTGGATAAAAATTTCCTGCCGCCCGGGCCAGAGGGAGAAACAGACGGGGGAAGTGTTCTTTGGCAGGAGTGGCAGTATCCTTCAGGCTACCGGATCGCGTTGTGCGCCCAGGGGACGGAGCGGTCCGGGATCAGACGGGCAGGGGCAGAGGACGGAGCGGCCCGGGATCAGACGGGCGGGGGCAGAGGACGGAGCGGCCCGGGATCAGACGGGCGGGGGCAGAGGACGGAGCGGCCCGGGATCTGACGAGCAGGAGCAGCGGGCGGAAGCTCCGGGGACAGGGCGGTTTCAGGGGACGGAAGAAAGATAAGACACACAGAGAAAGGCACGGAGCATTTATGAAAAAGCTTTTGAAATATCTGGCGGATTATAAAAAGGAGACGGTACTTGCCCCGCTGTTTAAGCTGCTGGAGGCGGGATTTGAACTGCTGGTGCCCCTTGTTGTGGCAAGTATCATTGACAGGGGAATTGCTGACAGGGACATGGGCTACATCGGCAGGATGGGGCTTGTGCTTGTCCTGCTTGCGGTTGTGGGTCTGGCGGCTTCCGTCACGGCACAGTATTTTGCGGCAAAGGCGGCTGTGGGATTCTCCACAAAGCTAAGACAGGCTCTGTTTGACCATATCATGAGTCTGGATTTTACCAATATGGACAAAGCCGGGACATCCGCCATGATTACCCGCATGACCAGCGACATCAATCAAGTGCAGTCCGGGGTAAACCTGGTGCTGCGGCTGTTCCTGCGTTCGCCTGTCATTGTGTTCGGCGCCACGATCATGGCGTTTACCGTCGATGGAAAGAGTGCGCTGATCTTTGCGGTGGCGCTGCCGCTGCTGGCGGTGGTGGTGTTTGGCGTTATGGTCTGGACCATGCCGCTGTATAAAAAAGTACAGGCGGGCCTGGACAGAGTGCTGGGACTTACCAGAGAAAATCTTACCGGCGTCCGGGTCATCCGGGCCTTTCACAGGGAAGCTCTGGAGGAAGAGCGGTTCCGGGAGGCGACGAAGGATCTGGCGGCCAGCCAGGTTTTTGTGGGAAAGATTAGCGCCATGATGAACCCGGTGACTTATGTGATCGTGAACGGCGCAGTTATGGCGCTGCTCTATACGGGAGCCCTCCAAGTAAATGTTGGGACGCTGACACAGGGCGAGGTGGTTGCGCTGGTGAACTATATGTCCCAGATCCTCGTAGAACTGGTAAAGCTGGCAAACCTGATCATCACCGTTACAAAAGCGCTGGCCTGTGCTGACCGCGTGGCGGGAGTGCTGGAGATCCGGAATGGGGAACAGACGGCGGAGCTGTCCAGGAAGAGCAGACCGGACGGAGAAACAGCGCCTTTTCTGGAATTTGACCATGTATCCCTGACCTATGCCCAGGCAGGAGCGGAGGCCCTGCATGACATCTGCTTTACGGTGAACCGGGGCGAGACCGTTGGGATCATCGGCGGTACAGGTTCCGGAAAGACATCTCTGATCCATCTGATCCCGGGCTTTTATCCGGCCACAGAAGGGGCAGTGCGTCTGGAGGGACAGGATATCCGGGAAATTTCGGAAGATAAGCTCAGGAGCCGCGTGGGCGTTGTGCCCCAGAAGGCGGTGCTCTTTAAGGGGACTGTGCGAAGCAATCTGCAGTGGGGCAGGCCGGACGCTTCCGAGGAGGAAATGTGGGAAGCCATCGATCTGGCGCAGGCAAGGGAGGTTGTAGAAGGAAAAGCGGGCGGGCTGGACGCGGAGATCGCGCAGGGCGGCAGCAATCTTTCCGGAGGCCAGCGGCAGAGGCTTACCATTGCCCGCGCCCTGGTGCGAAGGCCGGAAATCCTGATCCTGGATGACAGCGCTTCGGCGCTCGATTATGCCACAGACGCAAAACTGCGGCAGGCTCTGCAGAGCCTGAAGGGAAAGACGACTACTTTTCTTGTCTCCCAGCGGGCTTCCTCCATCCGCCATGCGGACCGGATCATCGTTCTGGATGACGGCGAGATGGCGGGGATCGGCACACATGAAGAGCTGATGGAGACCTGCAGCGTGTATCAGGAAATTTATTTTTCCCAATATCCGGAGGAACAGAAGAAAGCGGTTTCAGAAGGAAAATAGAATGGTCTTCGCAAAGACATGCCGGTAAAGGAGCATGAGCAGAATGGAAAAGGAAAAAAGGATGGATCAAAAAAGAGACCGTCATAAGGAAAAAACTGACAGGAGAAGAAATGAGAAAAAGCAGAGCGGCCAGATGGGTACCCTGATGCAGGTCTTATCCTACATTAAGAGATATCGGTTCTGGGTCTGCCTGTCCCTGCTGCTTGCCGCAGTTACGGTGGCGCTGACGCTGTATGTGCCGGTTCTGACGGGAGATGCGGTAGACCTTCTTGTGGGGAAAGGGAATGTGGATTTTGCCGGGATCGCGGGTATCCTGAAAAAGATCGGCATTGCCGTTGGGGCAACGGCGGCAGCTCAGTGGGTGATGAACATCTGCAACAACCGCATCACTTATCATGTGGTAAAGGATATCAGGGAGGATGCTTTCTGCAGGCTGGAACAGCTGTCCTTAAAATATCTGGACGCCCATGCCTATGGTGACATTGTGAGCAGGGTGGTTGCGGATGTGGATACCTTTGCGGACGGTCTGCTCATGGGATTTACCCAGCTGTTTACAGGTGTGCTGACCATCGGAGGCACTTTGTTTTTTATGCTTGCCACCAATGTGCCTATCGCGCTGGTCGTGATCTGCATCACGCCGGTGTCTTTTCTGGCGGCGCGCTTTATCGCCCGGCGGACCTATTCCATGTTCCGGCTCCAGTCGGAGACCAGAGGGGAACAGACCACTTTGATCGAGGAGACGGTGGGAAACCAGAAGATCGTCAAAATTTTTTCCAGGGAGAAAGCGGTAGAAGAGCAGTTTGGAGAGATAAACAAGAGACTGGAGAAGTGTTCTCTGCGGGCGATCTTTTTCTCCTCTATCACAAATCCGGTCACACGTTTCGTGAACAGTCTCGTGTACGCGGGAGTGGGAATCTTCGGCGCTTTCGTTGCGATCAGAGGAGGGATCAGCGTGGGGAGACTTTCCTGTTTCTTAAGCTATGCCAACCAGTACACAAAGCCCTTTAACGAGATTTCCGGCGTGGTGACAGAGCTGCAGAACGCGCTGGCCTGCGCCGGACGGATTTTTGAACTCATACAGGAAACGCCCCAGATCCCGGACAGCCCTCAGGCGAGAGTGCTGACGGACGCGAAAGGAAATGTGGCTCTGGAACAGGTTTGTTTCAGTTATGTCCCGGAAAGAAAGCTGATACAGAACTTTAATCTGGAGGTCCGGCCCGGGCAGCGGGTCGCCATCGTGGGGCCCACAGGATGCGGAAAGACCACGGTGATCAATCTGCTCATGCGCTTCTACGATGTGGACAGCGGCCAAATCAAGGTAGACGGCACGGATATCAGGGACATTACCAGGGGAAGCCTGCGCACCTCCTATGGCATGGTGCTGCAGGAAACCTGGCTGAGGGCGGGCACCATCCGGGACAATATCCGTATGGGGAAGCCGGAAGCCACACAGCAGGAGGTGGAGCGTGCTGCCAGGGCGGCTCACGCCCACAGCTTTATCCGGCGCCTGCCGGACGGGTATGATACGGTGATCGCGGAAGACGGGGGCAGCCTGTCCCAGGGACAGAAGCAGCTTCTTTGCATCGCCAGAGTCATGCTCTGTCTGCCGCCCATGCTGATACTGGACGAGGCAACCTCCTCTATCGACACAAGGACGGAGCTTAAGATACAGAACGCCTTTGCGAAGATGATGGAGGGGCGCACCAGCTTTATCGTTGCCCACAGGCTTTCCACGATCCGGGAGGCGGATATCATTCTTGTGATGAAAGACGGCAATATTATCGAGCAGGGGAACCATGAGGCACTGCTGGCGCAGGGCGGGTTCTATGCGGCGCTGTACAATAGTCAGTTTGCGGGATGAGTGCTTATAGCAATGCGGGGAATAAAAAGATATGCGTTTTTTGCGCGAGGCATCGGAAGCGGAAATGATTCTGGCATTTCTCCGGGAAGAATTAGATTCCAGAAGATATCGCGAATCGATCTTGAATGTACTGAAGGAAGTGGGCGCATCAAAGATGTTGATTTTAAACGGAGATATTGCCGACGAGGGGCAAAATCTTCTTCGCACCCAGGTTCTTCGTTTGTTTCGAGGCTATCCTGACCGGGAGATATTTGCAAGGTATCCCCTGAATGTGGTATGGAAGTATGCGGCCTTTGAGGCGGCTGATCTTGGCAGACTATATTATGTTGATGACAGTTATTGGAATGAACTGTCAAAAGGGTCATCCAGTCCTGTCCGTGCTGCTGAAACAGTGCGCAAGGGGGAAGAGATATACGGTGTTTCCAATCAATACTTTTTAGAAGGAATGAAACTGCTTGAACAGGGCGGAAGATTTCCTCCTTTGATTCTTTTGACCTGCGGAGACGGAAAGTACCTGCTCCTTGAAGGACATTGCAGAGCTACTGCGTATGCCCTGGTCCCAGAGGCGTTTGAGGGAACGGAAGCTTATGTGGGATTTTGTTCCCCGGAAGCAATGTCTCGAAAAGCGCCCGGGCTGTATGCTTAAGAAAACCTGCGAACAAGCCGATATTTTTATAGCAGTACAGAGCAGAGGGCAGATCGGCGGGAAAGGGTCTGATTTTTGTCCGGAGAGGGAGGCGATTATGATGAAGGTGGAAAACAACATGACAATTTATGCGGGCGCAAGGCCCGCAGACGAGACGGTCTCCGGACAGGAAAAGGGGAAGGAAAGCGGAAATGAAAAGGGTAACAGGAGAACTGTCTTTGCCGGAGATCTGAATATGGATCCTTCGCTGCAGGACCGGATCCGCCAGAGGAAGGAACAGGCCAGACAGGAGGCCATGAAGATCGTCCGGGACACCTGGGACAATGCGCGGGAAGTGGATCGGGAGCTTGACGGCAGCAGGGAGAGGATCAGCCGGCTGCAGGAGGACAGTATGCAGGTTCAGGAGCGGCTTCGGGATATCGGGCAGAAGAAGCAGGAACTCGGGGAAATTTACGGTGTTACGGAGGACACGCCCGAAGCAGCATGGCCACAGGAGTACAGGGACAGGATAAAGGAGTTAAACGATTACGAGGACTATAACGAGAGGGCTCTGGCGAAAAATCAGCAGGGCGTTATGGCGGAGAATGCCGCGATCCGAGGCGTGAGACGGGAAATGCGGAAAAAGGCCCCCATGATTGCGGCCGAAGAGGAAGCGGAGCAGAAGCTGGCAGCGGCGGATGACGAGATCATGGGAATGGTTGTGGACGAGGCAAAAGAGTATCAGGAAGAGAAGCAGACAAAGCGGGAAGAACAGGCAGAGAAACTGAAGGAAAAGAAGGAAGAGACGGAAGAACTCCGAAAGAAGCGGGAGGAAGGACAGAGCCTGCCGGAGGAGCTCGCGGAGGAAGTCCCCGTGGAGGAAGTCCTGGAGCTGGACCGTTCGGAGGACGATATGCGCCGGGAGGTTCAAAGCATTATGGATAAGATGAAGCTGGCGGCGGAAGACTTAAAGGGCGCCATGGTAGATACGGTGATATGAACAAAATACAGATCGGAAGGAACCGGACAGCCACCCTCCGCATATCTTAGAAAGAGAGAGATGCGGAGGGTATTTTTATGCCTTTGATCGTAATCGACGCGGGACACGGCGGCGGTAATCCCGGTGCATCCTTCCGGGGCAGGCAGGAGAAGGATGACACGCTTGCTCTGGCGCTGGCGGTGGGGGAAATACTGGAGGGAAACGGCATTTCCGTTTATTATACCCGGACGGAGGATGTGTATGAGTCACCTGTACAGAAGGCCCTGGAAGGCAATGCGGTAAACGGGGACTATTTTCTTTCCCTGCATAGAAACGCCGGTCCCTATCCCGGACAGTTTACCGGTGTGGAAAGCCTTGTATACAGCCGTTACGGCCGGGCGGGAAGGCTTGCGGAACAGATCAACGGACGGCTGGAGCAGGTGGGATTTGCGAATCTTGGCGTGCATGAGCGCAGCAGCCTCGCGGTTCTTCGGCGGACCGAAATGCCTGCGGTGCTTGTGGAGGTTGGGTTTATCAACACGCAGGAGGACAACCGGCTGTTTGATGAAAGGTTTGGCGATATAGCGCAGGCCATTGCGGACGGCGTTCTGGCGACGCTTGCAGATGAGAAAACACAGGCGGCTGGCCGGGAGAAAAGGGAGGAATCCCAGGAGCCAATATGATAAAAGGAAGGAAAAGGGTTTTGGCGGCGTGTGCGTTCCTGCTTGTCCTTTCCGGTTCGGCCGGATGGGGGAACGCACCGGACAGCCCCCAGGAGAGGGGAAGATCCGAATCCGGGACTTTGGGGGAAACGGAGGAACTGTCAGGTTCTATCCTGCTGGTGGGAAGCACCTCTATGGAAACATATGTCAGAGCGTTAGCGGAGGGCTATATGGAATGCCATCCCAATATCAATGTAAACGCGGAGTTCGCAGGCTCCGGCGCGGGGATCGAGGCGGTGCTTGGGGGAACGGCGGACATCGGCAATTCCTCCAGGAGCTTAAACCGTGAGGAAAAGGAGAAGGGCGCAGTGGAAAACGTGGTGGCAATCGACGGGATCGCGGTCTGCGTGGACAGGGGCAATAGGGTGGGCGGTCTGACCAGGCAGCAGCTGAAGGATATCTATACCGGAGCTGTCACCAACTGGTCGGAGGTGGGAGGTCAGGATGCGCCTGTTGTCGTCGTAGGAAGGGAGGCGGGCTCCGGGACCAGAAAGGCGTTTGAAAAGCTTCTTGACGTGGAAGACCGGTGCGCTTACGCAAACGAACTGGACAGCGAGGGGGCCGTGATGGCAAGGGTGGCAGCCACTCCCGGAGCCATCGGGTATGTGTCGCTGCAGGTGGCAGACGAACACGTGAACATCCTTGCGCTGGACGGGATTGTGCCTGCGGCTGGGAATCTCAAAGACGGGAAATATATCCTGAGCAGGCCCTTTGTAATGGCCACCTTCGGGGAGATCTCGGAACAGAACGCGCTGGTAAAAAGCTGGTTTGATTATGTGCTGGGCGGGGAAGGACAGCGCGTTGCCGTCTCTGTGGGGCTGCTTCCCGTAAAGGACGGATCCGGCGCAGAATGAGAGAAGGGATGAAAACAAAGCAGAATATGTTATGTCCCGGTTCCGTAATGGCGGACCGGAAGAAAAAGGCTGTGGTGGAAGGAATCGCCCAGGCCGTTTTTGGCGTCTGTGCCTCCTTTGTCATCCTTGTGACAGCTTCCATCACGGTGTATATGATCGGGAAGGGCGCCTCTGCGTTTTGGAAAGTGGGGGTGAAGGAGATCCTGTTCGGCACGGTCTGGAAGCCCACGGCAGAAAAGCCCAGCTATGGTATTCTTTATATGATCCTCACGTCCGCGGTGGGCACCGGGCTCGCCGTTTTGCTGAGCGTCCCTATTGGTGTCCTGACGGCGGTGTTTCTGGCGGAGGCGGCGGACAAAAGGCTGGCGGCGGTGGTAAAACCGGCGGTGGAGCTGCTGGCGGGGATTCCGTCCGTCATCTATGGGCTGCTTGGGATCTCCCTGCTGAACCCGCTGATGTACAGGCTGGAGCTTGCGCTGTTCCGGGACTCGCCGGGACACCGGTTTACGGGCGGCGCAAATCTGTTGTCCGCGGCGCTGGTGCTGGCTGTCATGATACTCCCCACAGTAATCAATATCAGCGAGGCGGCCATCCGCGGGGTGCAGCCCGGCGTCCGTGCGGCTTCTCTGGCGCTGGGCGGGTCGCGCATACAGACGATTTTTTGCGCGGTGCTTCCGGCGGCAAAATCCGGTATCGTCACGGCGGTGGTGCTGGGGGTGGGGCGCGCCGTCGGGGAGGCCATGGCTATTACGCTGGTGTCCGGCGGCTGTGTCAACCCGCCTCTCCCCTTTTATTCGGTGCGATTTCTCGCGACGGCCATTGTCAGCGAAATGGGATATTCCTCCGGTCTGCACAGACAGATGCTCTTTGCAATCGGGCTGGCGCTGCTTATTTTTATTATGGCGGTCAATACCGCATTGACAAAAATCGTGAAAAAGGGGGCGGAGAATGGTGGATGAGACAACTCTCTATCACAAAAGAAAAAGGCCGGCGGAGGCGTTCCTGCTTTCTGCCGTTTATGGCGCGGCGTCTATGTCCGTGATCCTGCTGGCCGGCATGGTCGGCTATGTATTTTTCAAAGGGGCCGGCACAGTGTCCTGGAGCTTCCTGACCACGGCGGCAAGTGTCCTGCAAAAGACATCCGGGATAGGGGGGAACCTTGTCAATACACTGTACATAGCGGTGCTGACGCTGCTGGCGGCGGTTCCTGTGGGCGTGGGCGCGGCGGTCTACCTCAACGAATACGCAAAGCCGGGGAAGCTGGTGCGTCTGGTCGAGTTTACCACGGAGACGCTGTCCGGCATCCCGTCCGTTATTTTCGGACTCTTCGGAATGGTGTTTTTCGGGGAGACGCTGGGGCTGGGATATTCCCTGCTGGCCGGCGCTTTTACGCTGTCGCTGATGGTGCTGCCGCTGATCGTAAGGAATACCCAGGAAGCCCTGCGCACGGTGCCGGACAGCTATCGCATGGGCGCGCTGGGGCTTGGAGCATCCCGTTTTTATATGATCCGTACCATCCTTCTGCCTTCGGCTATGCCGGGGATCCTGACAGGTCTGATCCTTGCGGCAGGCCGTATCGTGGGAGAGTCTGCAGCACTTCTGTTCACGGCGGGCAGCGGCAGCCGTCTGCCGAAACCGGGGGCAGGCGCGTCTGACACGATCCGGAGGCTTTGGGAAAAGGCGCATGAATCGGGGGGAACCCTGGCCGTGGAGCTGTATCTGCAGATGCAGAACGGCAGATATGAGACGGCTTTCGGTATCGGATGTGTGCTGATCGGCATAGTCCTTTGCATAAACCTGCTGTTAAAGCTTGGGGCGGACAGACTGGGAAACAAGGCATAAGGCTGCCGCGGCCCGGGGGAAGAGAGTAAGGAACCGGAGAACAACCAGGGGAAAAGGGTAAGGAACCGGAGAACAATGGAGAGAAGCAAGATATCGGTGAGAAATCTGGAGCTTTCCTATGGAGCGGCCCGCGCGCTGAAAAATGTGAGCATGGAGATCAGGGGATGCGCCGTCACGGCCCTGATCGGCCCCAGCGGCTGCGGGAAATCCACTTTTTTAAAATGCATCAACAGAATGAACGATTTTGTGGAAGGCGTGCGAATCCGGGGAAGTGTGTTCCTGGATGGGGAAGATATCTATGACAGAAGGGTGGATACCACGCTGCTGCGGAAAAAGGTGGGAATGGTCTTTCAGCAGCCAAATCCGTTTCCCATGAGCATTTATGATAATATTGCGTACGGTCCGAGGCTGCATGGGATCCGGGGCAGGCAGGAGCTGGACGGAATCGTGGAAGAGGCGCTGAAGGGGGCGGCGATCTTTGAAGAGACGAAGGATCGGCTGAAGAAGTCCGCCCTGGGGCTTTCCGGCGGACAGCAGCAGAGGCTGTGCATCGCGCGGGCGCTGGCTGTACGGCCGGAAGTGCTTCTGATGGATGAACCCACTTCCGCCCTGGACCCTGTTTCCACGCGGAAGGTGGAAGAACTGATCCGGAACCTGAAAAAGAAGTACACGGTGGTAATCGTGACCCACAATATGCAGCAGGCGGCCCGGGTCTGCGATGACGCCGCGTTTTTTCTGGCGGGGGAGATGGTGGAGTCCGGCCCCGGGGATGTCCTCTTTTCCCGGCCAAAGGACAGGCGGACCAGGGACTATGTCGCCGGCCGGTTCGGGTAAAAAAGACAGAAAAACCGGAAATATGAAAAAAATTACACAAACTGTATCTCCTATGGTATAATGATTCTGCTGGCGCAGAATCCATGGCTGTTACACAGCCATGATGCCGCTACGCGGCATATTATACCGGTAATCTACGGCTGGGAGAGAGGTTTTGTATGAGCTTTTTTGATTTACTGACGATGATTGGCGGCCTGTCCCTGTTCTTGTACGGAATGAGCATGATGGGAGACGGGCTGGCAAAGGCCTCAGGCGGAAGGCTGGAGGCGATTCTTGGAAAGCTGACCAGCAATCCGGTCAAGGCGGTTCTGGTGGGCGCGGGCGTGACGGCCATGATACAGTCCTCCTCCGCGACCACGGTGATGGTAGTTGGCTTCGTCAACTCCGGCATTATGAAGCTGCAGCAGGCCGTCGGGATCATCATGGGCGCCAATATCGGCACCACGATCACGGCCTGGATCCTGAGCCTTGCGGGGATCGACAGCGAACTGTTTCTGGTACAGATGCTAAATCCCACCTCTTTTTCTCCCATTCTCGCCATTGCGGGCGCCATGATCCTTATGTTTTCCCATAAGGACAGACAGAGAAATGTGGCGACGATCATGCTGGGCTTCGCCATCCTCATGTTTGGGATGAACACCATGAGCGACGCCGTAAAGCCTCTGGCGGAGACGCCGGAATTTTTAAGCGTTCTGCCTACCTTTTCTAATCCCTTCCTTGGGATGCTGGTAGGCCTTGTCATGTGTGCGGTGCTGCAGTCCTCCTCGGTTTCCGTGGGTATCCTGCAGTCCTTAAGCCTGACCGGGGCCATCGGGTTTGACACGGTGATCCCCATGATACTGGGACAGAATATCGGTGCCTGCGTACCTACGATCCTTTCCAGCATCGGTGCGAGAAAGGATGCGAAGAGGGCGGCGCTGGTGCATCTTTACTTTAATATTATCGGAACTGCTATCATTATGATCGGCTTTTACGGGCTGCACGCGCTGTGGCCGCTGGCCATTATGGAACAGGCTGCGTCTCCTCTTGGCATTGCGGTGATTCATACGCTGTTCAAGGTGGTCATTACCGTCTGTCTGCTTCCCTGCTCCAAGGGACTGGTAAAGCTGGCGAGTCTCACCGTCCGTGACGATCCGGAGGAGACCGCGCCGGAGGACCGTGTGCTGGGCTATCTGGACGCCCGCTTCCTGGAGACGCCTTCCTACGCTGTGGAACAGAGCCGGTCGGTGGCGGTGGTGATGGCCGGGCTGGCGGAAGAGGCTATGAACGTGGCCATGAGCCTGCTGGACAGCTATACGGAGGAGGCTGCGCAGCGTGTAAAGCAGCTGGAAGAAAAGGTAGACATTTTTGAGGATCAGCTCGGTACGTATCTGGTCAAGCTCAGTTCCAGAACGCTTTCCGGGAAAGACAGCCATACGCTGTCTACGCTTCTGCACTGTATCAGCGATATTGAGCGCATTTCCGACCATGCGCTGAACGTGATGGAGAGTGTGCGGGAGATGCAGGAAAAGGGATTGGAATTTTCCGACAAGGCTACGAAGGAGCTTCAGGTGTTCCGGAGGGCCATTCACGATATCCTGAATATCACCATGCTCAGCTTTCGGGAGGATGATCTCCAGCTGGCAAAACAGGTGGAACCTCTGGAAGAGGTCATCGACGGCCTGAATCTTGAGATCAGGCAGCGGCATGTAAAGCGGCTCAGAAAAGGGAAATGTACGATAGAGCTGGGGTTTGTGCTCACGGATATCACGACGGATCTGGAGAGGGTTTCCGACCATTGCTCCAACATTGCCGTGTGCCTGCTTCAGGTCAATGAGGACGAGTTTGACACCCACGCTTATATTGGCGGGCTGAAGACGGGGGACAATGTAGATTTCCGGGGCAAGGTCATGGCTTACGGAGAGCGTTATCAGCTTCCGTAAGCGGGGAAGGCGGCCTGCTTTTCGGCATTTGTCCCGCTTTCTGATAGCATAAGTTGTTCCAAACGTGAAAGTTATGATTTTATTGTGGCGACGTACTCCCTGCATCATTTGACAGATGAACAAAAGATTGCATTTCTTCACACTTTGATACTGCGCGGGCATACTGACTTTGACGCGATAGATTCAAAAATTTTGGCGCGATAGATTCAAACAAGGATTGACAATGCCGGTATGAATGTGCTATAAATATTTCAACAATTATATAAGTAAAGGCTATGAAAAGAAAGAGTAGCAGTCAGGAATGCAAACAGAAAGCTGCCGGGTGATGAGAGGCGCATGACGAATGGCTGTGAATACATCTTGGAGCTACGCACCGAAATGGAGACAAAGTAGGCTGTGACGGATATGCACCCCGTTATCGAGTGCTGGAGTATCGCGGATACAAGTCTTTTTGCATAGGACAAGGAAGATCCTGCTGTACTTGAAGAGGCAGGCAATGTGAGTTGCCTGTGAAGTGAGGTGGTATCACGAGATGACAGCTCGTCCTTATAGTTTTATAAGGGCGGGCTTTTTTTATGGCCGGAAAAGGAGAAAAAATGATTGCAGCACAGGAGCAGATCAAAATTATCTGCAAGGGAATTGACACTTTGTTACAAAAAGACGAATTGACGGAAAAGCTGGAGAAAGCCGTCAAGGAGGAGCGGCCGTTGACGATTAAATTTGGTATGGACCCTTCTGCGCCGGATATCCATCTGGGACATACGGTAGCCTTGCGGAAGCTGCGGCAGATGCAGGATCTGGGACATAAAGTGGTAATTATTATCGGCGATTTTACAGGAAGGATCGGTGATCCAACAGGCAAGTCGAAGGGCAGGACTGCCCTGTCAGAGGAAACCGTGAAAAGAAATGCGCAGACCTATTGTGAACAGATTTTTAAGGTCCTTGACGTGGAAAAGACAGAGGTGCGGTTTAACAGTGAATGGCTTTCAAAGCTTGATTTTGAGGAAATTATCCGTCTGGCGGCCACCACGACCGTGGCAAGGATGCTGGAACGGGATGATTTTCAGAGCAGGTATCGAAATCAGATTCCCATTGGAGTACATGAATTTTTTTACCCATTGATGCAGGCCTATGATTCTGTAGTGATCGGTGCGGATCTGGAGTTGGGCGGTACAGATCAGACGTTCAATATTCTCATGGGCAGAAATCTTCAGAAAGCGTATGGACAGGAAGCCCAGGTTGCCATGTTTGTGCCGCTTTTGGTGGGATTGGACGGAAAAGAGAAGATGAGTAAAAGCCTGGGAAATTATGTAGGGATTGATGAACCCGCAGAGGTGATGTTCAAAAAGCTGATGGAGGTGCCGGATGAGCTAATTGTCACTTATTTTGAGCTGGTGACGGACGAACACCCCGACCGGATAGCGGAAATCCGGCGGCAGCTTGCAGCTGGGGTGAATCCCAGAGATGTGAAATTGATTCTGGCGGAGACTGTCACGGGACTGTACCACAGCCGGGAGGAAGTGGAAGCTGCCAGGGCTTACTACAGGGATGCCTTCAGCAATAAGGCCATACCGAAAAAGCTGCCGGAATTGCCCGTCAGGGCGGGTGAAACCGTGTATGACGCTGCCGCAGAGCTGATAGACATGGGGCTCGTGGCAAGTAAAAGTGAGTTCCTGCGTTTGGTGAAGCAGGGTGGTGTGCAGCTGAACGGAGAGAAACTTGAGCCTGCGGATGTACAGAAGACTTTAAAACCTCAGGATGTGATGAAGATCGGGAGGAAACGGTTTGTGAGGTTTGTTTGATTGCCCTGTCTGATGGGGAGGTACAGTGTTGTTGTGGGATTGCATTTTGCGGATTTTTCCTCAAAATTTTACCGGAAATTTGCGACAAAAAATCTATAAAGTGATACGGATAAATCAGGAAGTTGAGATATTCTTAAACTATATCGGCAAAATCGAAATACCCCATGAGGAAACTGAACTGACCGAGGAAGAAAAGGCACAGCAGGAGAAAGAACGCATACGTTTGGAGAAAAAGCGGGCGTGCAACCGCAAGTATATGGCGAGGAAATACGCGGGGAACGGGAAAAAGAACTGGCTGAAAAAAGCAGATTAACAGAGAAAAGGGACTTCCCCGATGAAAAGCTATGGCAGAGATGTTGTAGCTTTTTTCATGCGTTAATTACCGTATGAAATGAACTCTTATTCCCCCAAGCGGAGAAACACCTGAAAACGATATTTCGCAATTCAAATTCCCGACACATACAAGCTGATAGGGCAGGACGGGGTATTTAAGACCTATTCCTTTCCGAAATCACACGTCAGCTACCGCAAGCCGAGGACAGTCAGCACCGAGCAGAGGGATACAGGCAAAGTGATGGGACATCACTTCGGCAGATGGTGATTGCAAAGAATAAGGTAAAAGGAGATTAGGGAAAATTTAATTGAATTATGTGTGTGGTTGTGGTAAAATTTCAGCATTGAACAATTAAACAAATTACCAGTTTACAGGAAGAGTAAGAACATGAAAAAGATACTATTTTTTCCTTTAGTGCTTATTATGAGTTTGATATTGGTTGCTTGTGGAAAAAACAGTCAGGGAACATATTACCCTGACAGCAACGAAATGAAAGGTAATCTTGAAGGTAAAAACTATAATGTTAGTGTAGCTACAATGGAACAGAACGATAGCACAATAACCGTTTTAACTGCAACAAAAGAGAATGAATATATTGATTTCTATTGGGAATCTTTCCAAAGTTAGTTGATTTCATGCCTTAATTCAAGCCGCAATAGTTTCCCTTTTAGCAGTTCGAAACTGTT
>CANQWM010000042.1 GCA_947627535.1 uncultured Acetatifactor sp. | reverse complement strand
CTCTTTTGTGCAGGCCGTCGATACCAGGCAGTTCGATGTCATAAGCACCGCAAACATGCCTAATGCTGCAACCTTTTTCCATAATCTTGTTCTTCTGATGTTCATTATTCTGTTCATCCTTTCTGTTATTCTTGTCTATTATTCTTATCCGTTCCTTCTTATCAGTGTGCGCTCCCGCCACTGCCTTTATCTGTCGTATCAGTCTATGCCCTTTTGAAAGACCGCTTAATCGTCTGTTTTCTTTTGAAGTTCATCGATCATCGCGTTAAGACTTTCCACTTCATCGTCTTCCAATCTGGCATCCCCAATCAGAGCAGCACAAAAATTTTTCAGCTTACCTTCATAAAAGTTGTCAAGTATCTCCCGCGTCTGAAGCCGAAGCAAGTCTTTTTTTGATATGCTTGCCTTTACAAAAGCCCTGGGCCGGCTTACGCAGCCCTTCTCCTCCAGCCTTGACAGGATCGTATTAAGGGTCTGCCTCTTCCAGTTTTTCCCGCTCCCGTTCATGCTTTCCAGCAATTTGCTTGTTGAAAGCATCCCTCCGTTTGCCCACAAGGCTTCCATAACCTCTTGCTCTGCACCAGCTAATTTACAGCTGTCCTTCAAACTTTTCACCTCCCTGTGTGCAGTCATATTTTACTACACATCTGTAGTCATGTCAAATTCTTCCTAAACTGACGGACTCTTTCCCTACTTGGCCGGCTCTTTCCGATCCTTCCGGTATGTATCCTATAATATAGCATACTCCTACAAAGCCGGGCAATAACAAAAATTGATGATGTACGAAAGATAAAGGAGCCGGACTTGAAAGCAATATACTCTGGGTCCGGCTCTTTCCTGTTATATTGGTCCACCGACAGCACGGTACGGCATTTACGATCCTTACTGGCGCCTGAACATTCCGGGGACATTTCTAAATCCGTTCCAGGGCAAATTCCTGCCGGAGAATCGACACCGCTGCCGAAATTATCCCACAAGTACGCCCCCTAACACCCGGACTCCCTGCCGCTCCAGAATCTCCTTTTCCCGCAGTACCTCATCGTAAAGCGAGGATCCTGCCTTTTCAACAAGAACCACGCCTTTTGCATCCTTGATTTCGTTCAGAGCCTGGGCATCATAGAGAATATTATTCAGAATGTGAACCTGAATATTATCCTTCGACAAACCGTCCTTTATGATCTCACAAACCTCCAAGGCCTCATTTTTCAGATCACATCCCACAAAATATAACTGTGTCATATTTTCCTTCAGCGCAGAAATTTTCACAGCCACTTGTGCCAGCTGCACGGATTCCTCTTTGCTGAAAATCCGCTTATTGCGATTTCTCAGCCGCAATATCATTGCATCTATATTTCCCAGAAACCTTTTTCGATCTGACTTTGCGGGAATGACCCCAAGCTGCGGTATATCGTAAAGCGCCTGCAAATCATCCGTAAGCCGAATCCTGGCGTTGAAAACATACTTCATAAAGATCCAGAAGGCATACAGAAACGCTGCCAGCACAGCTCCCAGAACAATATATTTCACACTGATCTCCGGCTTAATCGTTACGCCGCTGTCAACGATATCCTGCAGCTTTATTTTTTCTGTCAGCTGTTCAGAATCCTCCTCATCCAGCATACTTTCATCACTCTGCAGCATCTCTTTCACCTTGTCTATGCTCAGATCCGTAATTTTCCCGTTGACCAGAATATCATAATACTGCCACTGTGCCGCTGCAAACGCATTCTTATTATCCTCGATAGCTCTGTAAACATTTAATGTATCCGCCTTAAAACTATTCTGATAGCTTGAAGTGCTCATATCCTTCAATGCCACAACAGAAGGTTCCAGCACAAAAATCTCATAATCCCCTATGGTCTGCGCCAACTGCTCCTTCCTGTCACGCACAAAGCCGATCACCGTATCCACCAGTTCTCTGCATCCCGATTCATCATAATAATAAACCGTCACAGTAAAGCTGTCCTTCTCCTGAACCGCGGCAGAATTTCTTCTGTTCATCAAGGAGACCACTTCCGATACATTGTTTTCTTCTATTCCCATCTGTTCCGCAACATACTGCATCAAACCAGTCCCGCCGATCAAATCCTCATATACGGCTACAATCGAGGAAGTTCTCTCCCTGCTGCCGGAAGACAGATAAAAGGTTACACTGGCTTTATAAACATTGTCGGGATCCATTTTCATCAGCAGGGAGATTTTTTCATATGCCAGCCTGTCCTCCAGATTCTCTTCCATCTTCAACGTGTACACCACAGCAGCCTTCTGAGAATCCGTAAGACTTTCCTGGAGACGATCCGTTCCGTTCTCCTTGTCCCCATCTTCCCTTCCCTGTGTCTCCATCAGTTCCAGCTTCTGTCTGGCCTGATCTATCTGAATTTTCTGGTCATCCACAGCCCTGCACTGACGGAAATATGCAAAAGCGCCGAGCCCGATAGCTCCAACCAGCATCCATACGAGCAGCGTCCTCCACCGCGACAAAAATTCCATCAGTAAGTCCATCAGATTAATTTCTCTTTCTCTCATCGTCTATTCCTCCCAAGCGCGTCTTTCCATCGCTCCCTTACTCCATACACACATTATCATCGTAACATACGATAGAAAAAATTGCAATTCATGAATCGCTGCAGTTTCCTCTGCATCCTCCGGGCAGCCCGCTTATATCACACCCATAGGCAGCCTGCTGTACGTCAGCATGTTGCACTGATAAACGCAAATTCCCAGACATGCCAGAAATACCCCAAACGGCACAAGAAAGGCGGACAATCTGTTTTCCTGTCGGGTCAGCCTCTCAACGCCTGCCGCCGCCGGAATACACAAACCTCCCAGGGACAGGCCCGCAAATATGGCCGGCGTATTGATCAAAGACACCAGCTTCAGCGACCAGATTCCCAATCGCTGCGCCAGATCCCACGGACAGTAACGCAGCGAGAGCAGAAAAAATATGCACGATACTATCATAAAGAACTTCTCCCGTTTTAAGAGTTTCCCGCCGCCCGCCACGAAGGATACCCACAATCCCGCCAGCAGACAAGCAAACATTCCCAGGCCCATGCCGGGATGTCCATCCCGAAATGCATAAGAACTGAAAAACTGTCCGAAACGATATCCGTTCTGCATGATCGAACGTATCGGAATCCCGATTTCCTCATAGACACCCTGAAAAAGATACTGTCCCAGTCTATACAGAACAGGGCCGAGTAAAATGCCGCCTGCGCCTATCGTGATAACGGGAAAAACCTTCCTGAAATAAAGGACCGCAAAAATCGTAACGGCGGACAGCACAAAAAAATATATTATCTCCGCATATCCTATCCCAGCCAACACCAAAGAACCGACGACAATATCTCTGATCTTTCTTCGTCCGCGCAGGATTCCAAGCACGGCCCAAGCGTACAGCGGCAGAAGCATCCACACCACCGCAGAGGAAATATCCGCCAGATCATAACAGATATATATTCTGTACGGGGACGTCATATATAATAACACACCGATGAAGGCGGAAAGCTTTGTCTCTTTGTCCGCAAAAAAACTTTCAAAAAACATTTTTGCAAAAATCAGGGTCATGATCTGAACCACAAGCATGTAAATACGATAGGTAAGCACCATTCTGCCGGATATCCTGTACAAGATACCTGCCGGAATAAGCCACAGATTGGAATCCATTCCGTTTTCTCTGCTCCACATGCCTGAAAATGCCTCCGTAGAAGGAAACAATCTCAGTCCGGCGGAAAGCTCCTGTGTGCGGACAATCCATTCCGACACGATCCCACCGTCCATAATGTAATTGCAGGCAACAGGCAGCAGTGCCGCTGCCGCCGTCACCGCAAGTACGATCCGATACAAATATTGGCCGTTGTTTTTGCTAAGCTTGAACTTCATTCTTTCCTCCGCCCCCGCGCTGTTCTCTGTGCGCATAACGAATTTGTCTCCTGTGGCAAAACTGTAAAACTACCAAAAAAACCAATGTCACCAGCGAAACTGTCTCCGCCACATGAAAAACGGGAAGCCCGCCGTAATATACCGAGATTTCTCCCTGAAATCCGGCCGGCACGGCAATCTTCAGATCCCCGTGGTTTCCCACCTCCTCCGCAATACGCGGAACCATATTCGTCTGCCCGGAAGCCTTCAGCCTGTAACCTTTATATCCCGTTAACGGTATCTCAACATGTAAAGTCTCTCCAGTGGGATTGTTCAGAAAAAGCTTGGCCCTGGTCCCCCGCTGTGTGTAGTCGGACCATTCAAGTCCCTCCTCCGCGACCGGATCATGATAATATATGTCACGCGCAAACAGGCCGGTCTCTTCCAGCAGATATTCTCCTCTTCCCACACCGATAGTCCCCATATTTTCAGCCTCATAGAGATACAGCGGCTGAGACTCGAAGACAATATTATTGACATGGTACACAGCAGATCCAACAGATATCAGCCCCGCTACAACAAGAGCACTCTTTATATAAAGTCCGCCGGCTACGGTTACCTGCCGATAAAAAAACGCTGCAAACAACGAAACAAATACAATGGAAAGCAATAGCCATCTGCTTGGAAACTGCAAAGAAGAAACAAGATTGCCCACCACCGGAATGGAAATGATCTTATCCCATGGAAAATATCTGGACGATAAAACAAGGGTCAAAACAATACCGGCCAGCAATGCCTTACACTCTTTGTCATAAGGCTTTTTCCTTCTCCACAGAAAATAGAGCAGAAGAAGGGACACAGCGCCTGCTCCGATCTGGATTGGCTCATTTTTCCAGATGCCGGTCGAATCCCCTCCCTTTTTCGCAATTCCTGCATTGGCAAGCAGCTGAAAAAACCCGGCCAGCGTCACTCCGCTGTTCTGAATGGGTTCTTTCACGATACTCTGCAAATGATAAATATCGGATTCCAGCATACATACCAGGGGAAGCCAGAACCACATGTTTAACAGCAAAACAGCGCCAGCAGCCTCTGCTAATTGAAGAAACGTTCTTTTTCGGAATGTCCTTCTCCAAAAAACCAGGCAGACAAGCAGCATCATAACAATTGTCATTTCTGTAGAAAGCAAATGACAGTTTAAAAGCGCCGATAACCCTATAATAAGATACCATTTATAACGCTTATAACATGGTTTATCTGTCTCCTGGGTGTACAGCAAAAACATTCCACTCAGAATCAGAGGGAAAAAGACAGCCGCGAGTCCCTCGCCCAGAGCACCCCGATTATAAAGATTCAGGAGATGATAAGGTGACAGCAGATAGATCATGCTGCCAAACAGAGCCGCATATTCGTCCCTCACACACTGAAAAAAAGACCAATACGCAATCACAGCTGTAGCCGCCAGTATGATAAAAACAAACATTTTACTGGCTGTCAGTAAAGAAAACCCCATCAGCTGCAGCACTGCCGGAATAAACAAAAACAAATCTCCATAGAACAGAGAAACCGCATACCCATAATCATAATTCCAGTGACTTTGAATCCTTATGGGAAAGCTTGTCCCCTGTTCCAAGGTCTCTTTTAACCACGCCATTCGCGAAACATGAAAAATCGTATCCGTTCCTGAAATCATATAATCTGTCAAATAAGGAAAATATGCGAGCAAAACTCCCGCAGTCAGCGTCCAGAATACCACCTGCTGCCGCCGCGTGACCCGCCCATCCAAAATACGTCTCCGAAATTCTGTCAAGAAATCCAGAATGGCAAAAAACACCGCGGCAAGAAACAATAACGCTCTGTTCCCCCTGTTCGTTTTCAGTACGCTCAGCTGGAGCAACCCTTCTGTATCAACACCAATAAAATCGCATTCTATGTAAGCAGAAGGAATTTTATCCAGAACGTAAAAGTTAAAATCCATCTCGTCGTCGCCAGCAAAGATAATCACCGCGTTTTCATGCAGTGAATTATGATAACCCGAGTCATATTTGACCTCAACAGCAATGTTCTGACTCTCAGCCAGGCTGGTTTGTACCCTTACTTCATACACACCCGGTTCCAGTTCCAGCCGTTCGCTCTGAAATTCCAACCCTTCTCCTGCCGGAGCCGCCGTTTGTACAATATCCTCACCGCAGCAGTTGTATATTTCCTTCTCTTTTTTAAAGCATCCCGGCAGAAGCAGCAGCAGACAGAGCGCCTCTGCCACAAGCACCGCAAAAAACCGTTTCCTCTTTATCTCCGGCATAGCACCCTCCTGTATCTCCGGAATTGAAAGATCACAAAAACGATCGCCGCCAGACTGATCATTTCCGCCACCCGCCAATATACGGGGCTGACAAAATCCACCTGTATCCTTCCGCTGTATCCGGATGGAATACTGACGCAAAGATTCTGATTATCGCCGGCAAATATCTGCATCCTCCGGCTGCTGGCTGCATCGACGGCCCGATATCCTTTATACAGCAGAAGCGGCAGTTCCACGAAGCTATCCTCCTCGCTTTCATTGATGCAGTCAAATCCCACAGACAGATATTTTTTTGTATAGTTATCCATACTGACGCCCTGCCCTGTTTTAGCTCTGGAAAACGTCAGTTCACTCTCATCCGTTCCCTGGATCAGATATTCCGCTCCGGATATATACCCGAACCCCATTCCCTCATAACTGTATATTTCATAATAATCCTGATTACTGTTGACATGATCCAGCAAATATATGCTGGAAGTGGCCACATCTAAAATCATGGCGGCAGTCAGTCCCAGATACACCCTGTGGTCACGATTTTCAAAGTGCCCGAGACAATACCCAAAGAGAAAGACCATACAAACAGTTGCCCAGCCCAAGAAGCGGTTGGGAAACTGCAGACTGCTCACAAGCGCTGCCGTCACGGAGTTGAGGGCTTGAATCCTGTCCCACGGAAAGCTTTGCTGGCTCATACATAAAAGCAGAATACCTGTCAGAGAGGTGAACCGGGCAAACTGTAAGGTTTTCGTTTTATTTTTTCTGAAACCGCCCGAAAACCAGACGAGCAGAAAGATGGCAAGTCCAATCAACAATACAAGCCCTATTCCCTGCGGATGAGAATACTGCATACCACTTCCCGGTATGGAGGCATTATTTCCATCCGTCCAGAAATGGAACGCCTGATGTGCCGGATACAATCCCCTCTCCTGAATCGTCCGGGCAGACACATGTTTGATGTGCACATCCTGCGTCAGATAATAGTCCAGAAAGGGGACCAGAAACCAGAGACTCAGCAAGATCGCTCCTAATGCCCCCTTAAACAGCTCCAAAAAAGTGTTTTTTGAAAAAACCTTCCGTATATAAAACAGACAGTATACCAGCGTGACAACGGCTGTGATTTCACAGGTCAGAACATGGGATTGGATCAGCCCCGCAAATCCCAGCATAAGCGGAATCCAAGCCGTCTTATATTTTTTGTCTCCGGAATCCTCTGTAAAAATGCGGAACAGTCCATAAAACACCAGCGGCAGGAACGAAAAAGCAGTTCCTTCACCCACGGCGCTTGTAATCAGCAGTTTATAGATTCGGAAAATAGACAGCGTATAAAGAGCGCTGCAGATGAGGCCTGTCGTATCTTTTCCACACATCCTTGCAAAACAATAATAGGATATCCACGCAGTAAAAAGGTTTAACAGAATACAATACACATTGTAACTGGTACAGATGGTAAAACCCAGCAATCGCAGAATTGCCGGAAGATACAAGAAAGCATTGCAATAAAAAATGGCATTGGCATACCCCTGTCCATACGCCCATCGCGGCTCTATTCTGACCGGAAACTGCCCTCCCAGAAGTCCGTCTCTTACACCCTCGATCCGCTGCAGGTGATAGGTCAGATCTGCGCCGGTTATATTATACCCACACAAATACGGCAGGGAAGCAAGAAATGTGATTACCATAAGCCAGAACATGACCTGCTTTTTTTCTTTGGGCACAATATATTCTTGATTGTAGTACCGGAAGGTCAGCAGTAAACATGTGACGCACCACACAAAAACACAGAGTGCCATCAACATGATCCAAAGCCCCCGTGTCTGTCTTATTACAAGGTTTCCGGTAGTCAGGCTGCCCTCACCATTGTAATCTACTACCACATTTAACTGCTTTGTCCGTTCAAAAAGCCATAATGTACTTTCTGTCTTATCAAGACCGCTGTAGAGTGCCTCTGCATTGGAACGCTGCCCTTCTGTCATAACAGTGCCGTCCTGTACCCTGCAGAACGAGCCCAGGTCCGTATCGGTGGAATACTGCAGTTCCACAATATAAATTCCCGGATTCAGTGCAATTTCACTATAGACAGTCCTGCTTTCCTGAACACCTGTCTGAAAAGTCATATTCCCTTCATAGGAATATTCCCGACAAGGCATCGCACATCTTACCGTCAGAGCGAGCAATATGAGCAATCCCAGAATACTGCAGACTGCGATCGGCTTTTTCTTCCATAACTTTAACCGATATATCTTCTGTCTCAAAATATACTTCCTCGCAATCTCCTACTGTCCCAGGGACAAAATCTCTGCAAGCGGAATGAAACTGAATTCACTTAGCAGGCGCTCAATGCCGTAAGCAAGGTAATTGCGCTGGTACAGCCAGGTCAGCGCAGCATTTTTTTCCGTCCAGGAAACAATCATGTCTTCTATGACCCCAAGGTCCATCATCATCACAAAGGTATAAACTGTCCAAAGGATCAGGATCGTTTCTAAAAATCCAAATACAATCCCCAGCAGCTTATCCAGAAAATGAATCACCGGCAGCTTGGACACCAGTTTTGCCGAAAAGAAAACCACGCCAAGCAGATGATGTATCACTCCGAGAACCGTCAACAGAATGATCGTCAGCACCACATGAAATACATTGCCGTCGTTATAGCTGCTGATTCCATGGGCGAGCAGCACGGCCACCACGCAGAGGACTACCATGGAAACCAACGAGATCACAGCTCTGACCATCCCTTTTTTGTAACCGCTTATCATATTGATAATGGCAAGAACGATCAGACCGATCAGTAAAAGATTAACGCTATTGATGTCAAAATCCATAATTTCTCCTTATCCTTGGCTATTTCAGCTGTACGGTATCAATGGAAGTATCCGTGACCAGTATGTATCGGTACGCGCTGCTGCCCGGAAGCATCAGTCTGACCGGTTTGGAAAAGCTGCCGTTAAATTTTTCTATCCTGTTCATGGTAGTGATCACGCATTCCGTTTCATTGTATATCACAATGTTGTCTCTGTCAAAAAAAAGATCGGTGTATTCAATATTATAGTAAAAGCTGCCAACCTTTTCCGCCGATGTGTTATAAACGTCAAATCTGTACAGATAGTCACTTTTATCGGACCGGAACATCAGTCCTACGTACTCTTCATTATAAAAGACAGACTGGACTTCCTCGTTGTAAAAATGCCCTGCCGCCAATACAGGCTGCCTGCTTCCGGTATAGATCCTCAGACAGTCATCCCCCACCGCAAACAGGGTGCTGTCATTCATAAACTGTACACAGGGGATCAGATCCGTACAGGAATCGGAGGTAACAAGATAATCGTGGTAATTCTCACCGACCTCCGCCAGGTTATAAAAAGCCAGATTAGTCTTCAGCACTCCCGCATCCACATAAATATACGACACACATAAAAGCTCCCCGTTGGGAGAAAGACTGATCGCCGCGGGATATCCGGAATCATCCATGCTGGCGGTTCCATAGGACAGCAACTCCCCATCCGGACTGTATGTATGAATCCAGTCCACATCCGTATCCGCAAGTACAGCCGCGACATTTCCGGACTGCGCCACGGCTATTTCCCGGATAGGCATATTGGTCGTTATGGTTCCCAGCTGCTGTCGGGTATTCTGCACATAAATGTTTCTTCCGTTATAATCGCCAATAGCCACCGTATCCTTGCTGACGGCAAGCCTGACCTCCTGGATCTGATAAGTCTGGTTCCATGCAGTCTTACCCTTTGCGTCCGAACAGTGGGCGCCGTCTCTGCTGTAAGTGAGAATACAGTCTCCCAGCCTGATATCCGTCGCGCTTCCGGCACTCTCCCTTGGAACGGAAGACACCACATCATAATCCGTATAGACATGACGCCTGTATTGCACAATAACCAGGGCGATCAACGCGGCCACACCCACAATGACCAGAAGCGTGCGGTACACGGATGTCAGCCTGTGTCTCAGGATCTTTTCTTTATAGTCGGCCAATTTATGCCCGCGCTTTTGTTTTTCTCTTAAAAAGCTTCTGATATCCGCCATGATTCCTCCGGTGAACATTCCACGTCAGCAGAATCATTATACTACAAGCGCAGAAAAGGAAGCGCCGCTAAAGCGGCATTTACTTTTCAAGCGGTGGATTGCTGGTATCATATGCCGCGCATGCGGCATCATGGCTATGAAATAGCCATGGATTCTGCGTCAGCAGAATCATTATACCATAGATCCCCTCTCTATGGTAATAAAATTTTCTGTCCCTCCTTAATGTCGTCCGGATTACTGATCCCGTTAAGGGAACAGATTTCCGCGACCTTCTTATCGGTGCCATATCTTGCAAGGCAGATCCCGATTAGTGTGTCGCCACGCTTTACGGTGTAAGAAACCGGTTCCGGTGTGGGTGCTTCTGTGGGCTCTGGCGTGGGCGCTTCTGTGGGCTCCGGGGTGGGCGCTTCCGTCGGTTCCGGCGTGGGTGCTTCCGTCGGCACAGCGGATCCCTCGGGCTGCGTTTCCCCGGGTGTCTGGGAGGGCAGGCTGACCCCGCCGCTGCCTGCGGCCTGCAGAACGGATTCATTTTCTTTTGCAATGGCATCCGTGAGCTTATCCTCTGTCACAATGCTTCCGGCCTGATTCTTGTTGTTTGTTACTTCCATCGTATCCGGCAGCCGCTGTGTTGTCAGCTGATCCACCACCTGCCTGGCTGACGACCTAAGATCTGACAGACCTGTTCCCCCGTTCATGACGGCAAAACCCGCCACGAGCAGAACCGCAAATACCGCGGCAGCCGTATATTTCATTTTACGCAGATTTTTTTCAAAACCGCCTGGCGCATCTTTCTTTAAGCCCCGTTTCCCCGATTCGGAACGTCCGGGCCCAAACGGAAGGAGCCGGGCTTGTCCGCTCTGTTCCTCGGACTGCTGCCGTCTTTCCTCCTGCCGCTTCTTCACTTCCTCATACTTTCCTTGATCGACTTCCTCCGGCCGCGGTTCCTCCCTGCGGTCCTCCAGCATGAAAGCCAGCATGCTGTCATTTTTTTCATAAAACTGCGCGTACCCTTCTATGTATCTGCACACCCCCTGCTCGCAGATATGGAATCCCTCCACCATCTCCCCGTTTAATATCCGGTATCCGAGAAAAGTATACTGGGAAAAATGCTTCCTCCTCAGTTCTTCCGCTTCCTGCTGTACGGCCTGTGAAAGATGTCGGCTTTCCCGCTGCAGGAAATTCAGCCGGCAGGCCCCATACAAAAACAGATAGGTTACTCCGGCCTCTTCCTGACGGACGCCGTACAACCCGACCGCCATCTCCTTATCCGTGGCATAGCCGTTCAACTGCTTTAAATAGGATATGACATAATCCTCCACATAAATCTTGCAGTACCGATCCGGCTCACCGATCTGTGTGACATTTTTGGGTAATTCCATAAAAACACCTCCCATACCGTTTTACTAAATCATAGCATCGGTATGCGAGGTATTTTATCATTCTTTGTCGCGCTTTTCCCAAAAACCTTTCGACAATGTTTGCGTATCCCCTTTGCGCGTTTAGGCCTGCTCGAAACGATATACCGTCACGGAATCATACTCCCTGCCGTCGCCAAAGACGCAGGACGGGAACTGGGGCTTATTTATGGAATCAGGGTAATACTGGGTCTCCAGGCACAGTCCCACGCGCGCACTGTAAGAAGCGCTGTTCTTGCCGGTTTGTTCCGCAATAGAGTTTCCCGCATAAAACTGAACCCCGGGAAGGGTCGTGTACGCCTTCATGACTCTTCCGCTGGCGGGCGCCTTTACGGTGGCAAAATGCCGGAGCGTCCCGTCCCAGCCATCAATGACCCAGTTGTGATCGTAACCGTTCCCGATTCGCAGCTGCTGCGTATCCGCCGCAATATCCCGGCCGATCTTCTTCGCCACGGTAAAATCCATGGGCGTCCCGGCAACGGATGCGATCTCCCCCGTAGGAATACAGCCGGGACCGGCCGGCGTATACCGGGAAGCCGCCAGCCAGAGTTCATGCTCCAGCATCTTTCCACTGTCATGTCCGTCCAGATTAAAGTAAGTATGGTTGGTCAGATTCAGCACTGTCTTTCTGTCGCTGGTTCCATGATAATGCAGCGTCAGCCCGTTTTCCTCATCCAGCGTATAGGTCACGGAAATCTTTTTGTTGCCCGGGAATCCAAGGCTGCCATCGGCATCCTCCAGGCTGAATGTGACACTATTGTCATTTATCTTGGCATCCCACAGCCGCTTGTGAAATCCCCTGTCCATATGACTGTGCAGATTGTTGACGCCGTCGTTGACATCCACTCTGTAATCCACCCCGTCTATCTGAAATGCCGCGTTTCCGATCCGGTTTGCGCTGGGCCCGATCACCACTCCGAAAAAGCAGCCGTTTGCCAGGTAATCTTCTCCCCTGTCATAGCCCAGGACCACATCCGCCGAATGTCCCGCGCGGTCCGGCACCAGCAGTTTTACCAGCGCCGCTCCCAGATTGGAGACGGCGGCCTTCATCCCTTTCCCGTTGGAAATGGTATACAGCATGATATCGCGTCCGTCCGGATACTTTCCAAATATGCTTGTCTCGATTGCCATCTTTTCCTCTTTTCCGCTGCCTCTGCAGCTTTTTACAGTTCCACGCGCCCTTCCAGGGCCCGAAGGAGCGTCACCTCGTCGATATATTCCAGATCTCCGCCCACCGGCACGCCGCTTGCGATCCGTGTCACACGGATCCCCGCCGGCTTGATCATCTTGCTGATATACATTGCCGTGGTCTCCCCCTCCAGACTGGAGTTGGTGGCTATGATTACTTCCTCCACGTCTCCCTGGAGCCGCTGCAGCAATTCCTTCAGTCTGATGTCCCCGGGGCCGATCCCCAGCATGGGAGAGATAGCGCCGTGAAGCACATGATAGACTCCCTCATACCTGCCAGTCTTCTCATAAGCGGCCAGATCCCGGGTATTTTCCACCACCATGATCATCCTGTGATTGCGGTTTTTATTGGCGCACACCGGACAGATATCGCTGTCCGTAAGTGTACAGCATTCCTTACAATACCGTACATTCTCCCTGGCGTCCAGAATAGCGTCCGTAAGGCGCTTCACCTTATCCTTGGGCATATTGATCAGATGAAACGCAAGCCTCTGGGCCGATTTGCCGCCAATACCAGGGAGTGCGGCCAGCTCGTCAATCAGTTTGTTGATGTGTCCGCTGTAAAGGCCCATCAGAAGGTCAGGCCCCCCAGGCCGCCCGTCATCCTGCCCATCATCTCTGCACTCGCTTCTTCGGCCTTTTTCAGAGCTTCATTGGCAGCGGCCACGATCAGATCCTGAAGCATCTCAATGTCCTCGGGATCCACCGCCTCCTCAGACAGCTTTATCCGCAGGATCTCCTTTTTGCCGTTCACCGCGACCTCCACGGCTCCACCGCCTGCCGCAGCGCTGAATTCCTTTGTCTCCAGCTCCTTCTGCCCTTCCTCCATCTGACGCTGCATTCTCTGGGCCTGCTTCATCAGATTGCTCATGTTTCCCGGCATGCCTCCTGCAGGGAACCCGCCTCTTTTTGCCATTTTTTCCTCTTTTCCGCCGTCTGTGGCTGTTCACTCTTCCTCAATTTCAATATCCATATGCACGACCTGAGAAAGGTCGACATAATTGTCCTCAAATTCCTGTCGGCTTTTTACCATCTGCCAGGTTACTTCAATCTCCCTTCCGGAGAAGTCCGACAAAAGCGTTTCCAGCTGTTTCCTGTTTTCCTCATGCTGCAGAAAATAATCCGAAGCCATTCCGTCTTCCACTACCACCATCAGCTTATTATCACCGCCAAGGCTCAGCTTTACGTTCTTCAGATAGATCCGCATGGGGTTTTCCGCACTTCCCACCACAGAAGGCCACCTTGCCACGATCTGCTGTACCTCTTCCGGCACTGCCTTGGGCAGCTGGGGTTTCTGCATCGTTCCAGCCTTCGTCTCCGACCGCGTGCCTTCTCCTAAAGCCACGGCAGCCGGCACACCGTTCTCCACCCTTTCTTCCACCTGGCGGATCCTGTCCAATATAGCCTCCCTATCCTCTTCCATTTGCGGCCTGCAAAGCTTAATCAGAGCGATCTCGACAAGGATACGCTTCTGAGACGCATACCGGATCTGGCCGGAAAGCTCGGAAAAAATCCTGATATAGCGCACGACCCTGTCCATATCCGCCGCCTGTGCCTCTTCCTTCAGCCGCTTCAGGTTGTCTGTGGACATATCGATCACATCCTCCAGATTGTCCGAAGCCTGAACCAGCATCAGATTCCGCAGATACCATGTAAAGTCCGTGACAAACTGGGTCAGTTCGCGTCCCTGCATGACAATTTCTTCCAGAAGCTGGATACATCCCAGCACATCCCGATCCAGTACACTTCGCAGCAGCCGGCTGAACACCTCCGTATCCACCGCCCCCAGAACATCCAAAACCTTGTCATAAGTCAGCTCCTGTCCCAGATGAAAGGCAATGCATTGATCCAGAAGGCTCAGCGCATCCCGCATGGAACCGTCCGCCGCCTTTGCGATATAACGCAGGGCCTTGTCCTGCGCCTGTACCTGCTCCGCATCGGTCAGCTGCCGCATCCTGTCTGTGATCGTCTCAATGGAAATTCTCTTAAAGTCATATCTCTGGCATCTGGAAAGAATCGTAACCGGCAGCTTGTGCACCTCGGTAGTCGCCAGAATAAAAATGACATAGGAAGGCGGTTCCTCCAAAGTCTTCAGAAGCGCATTGAAGGCACCGATGGAAAGCATATGAACCTCGTCTATAATATAAACCTTATACTTTCCTTCCGCAGGAGAATAGGAAACCTCTTCCACGATCTCACGGATATTGTCCACACCGTTGTTGGACGCCGCATCAATCTCAATGACATTCATGCTGGCGCCCGCCGCAATGGCCCTGCAGCTTTTACATTCCCCGCAGGGGCCGTCCTCCGAAGGATTCTCACAGTTCACCGTCCTGGCAAAGATTTTTGCCACCGTGGTCTTTCCCGTTCCCCTTGTGCCGGTAAAAAGATAGGCGTGTCCGATCCGGTTGGCCTTCAGCTGATTTTTCAGCGTCGTCACAATATGATCTTGTCCCTTTACATCCGCAAACGTGTCGGGACGAAATTTCCTGTATAAAGCTGTGTAAGACATTCTCTATGCTCCTTGCGGTTTTCCCGTCAGTCGCCGAAGCAGATCCCCAGCATCTTTGCCTCCTGAATGATCGTGGCATCCGGATCCAGCGTCTTCAGCTTTCCCGCCACATCCTCCAGGGGCACCTTCACGATCTCGCGGTTCTTGTACCCAACCATAAATCCGTACTGCCCTTCCAGGATCAGCTTGCCGGCCTCGGAACCCAGACGGCTCGCAAACACACGGTCATACGGACAGGGGCTGCCGCCTCTCTGCATATGGCCGGGAACGGTGACACGCACTTCTCTTCCCGTCTTTTCCTGAATTGCGGCCGCTATCTCATAGGACACGGAAGGATGCACCTGCTTCTCAAGTTTTTTCTTATAGTCTTTCTTGGAGAGCTTCGCGTCTTCCTTGGAGATGGCGCCCTCCGCCACGGCGATAATGGTAAACCTGCTGCCTCTTTTATCCCTCTCTTCAATCTTATCAATCACCTTGTCAATGTCATAAGGAATCTCAGGGATCAGAATAATATCCGCGCCGCCCGCCATGCCTGCGTTCAGGGGGAGCCATCCCACCTTATGCCCCATGATCTCCACAATAAATACGCGGGCGTGGGATGCGGCTGTGGTATGGATGTAATCAATGGCGTCCGTAGCGATATTTACGGCACTCTGAAAGCCGAATGTCATATCCGTGCCCCACAGATCATTGTCTATGGTCTTGGGAAGGGTCACAACGTTAAGCCCCTCTTTGCTCAGAAGATTTGCAGTCTTATGCGTTCCGTTGCCGCCCAGGATCACAAGACAGTCCAGCTGAAGCTTATAATAGTTCTGCTTCATGGCCTCCACCTTGTTCAGCCCGTTCTCGTCAGGATCGTTGATGGTCTTAAAAGGAGTGCGGGAAGTGCCCAGTATGGTGCCTCCCTTCGTCAGAATACCTGAAAAGTCCCTGCCTGTCAGCATCTGGAACTTTCCGTAGATCAGTCCCTTGTAGCCATCCAGAAATCCATAGATCTCAACCTCTTCTTTACTGTTGTCAAGAGTCTTCACAACGCCTCTCATGGCCGCGTTTAAGGCCTGACAATCTCCACCGCTGGTCAACATTCCGATTCTCTTCATGTGCTCCTCCATTCTGCCGCTCAGGCGATCTGATAGTTTCATTATAACCTATTCCGAGCCTGTACACAACTTGAAAAAAATTGCTTGAAAAAAATTTTTAAAGATTTTTGCGGCAGGGCTTGAAAAGAAAGCATTTTTCCGATAGAATAAGAGAGTTCGGAGACGTATCGAAGCGGTCATAACGGGGCGCACTCGAAATGCGTTAGCCCTCCGGGGCTCGCGGGTTCGAATCCCGCCGTCTCCGCTGAAAAAAGGACTGCCGCACCGTGGCGTTTTACGCCGGTGCAGCGGTCCTCTTTTTTCAGTTTCAAACTTTTTCGCGTCTGTTGTCAGGTCTTCCTGTCAAAACCCAGTCTGTCCTTGCTTTTGTCTCTACTGCCTGACCAGTTTCAGATTCGTGATCGTGATCGTATAAGGCGTCTTGTCCTGCTGCTTTCCGCAGTTGAACACCAGCGCAACGTTGTCATCCGACTCCGCCGTCATGGTGATCACAGCGGAATAATGCTGCACCTCCTGTGTACAGTCCACGCTGCCCGTCACATACCCCGTATAGGGGTCATAATTCTGCTGGAAGATGAAAGGGAGCGTAAGATCCACAGTTGCGGAATAGTCAAAGGAAAGCTCGTAGGATGCACCCTCTTCCAGCGCAAGCTTCACGAATGTAGGCTGAATATACCATTCCTCTTCTCCGGCGTTGGTGACCTCCACGGAGATTCCGTCTGCGAGATAGGAAATTTCCGCCTTCGCGCTGGGATTCACCCAGCCGGTCCAGTTGTCCACATCCGCGCACAAATTGTCGGTCTCTTCTCTCTCCTCCTCATTCTGAGGGGTGAACTCCTCTCCTTTTGCAGCCGCCACCAGCATACCCAGCAGATTCTTTTCCGCCACCTCCAGGGTTCTCCGGTTGATCAGCCTGTAGCCGCTTCCGTTGTCCCACCAGAAACATTTGAAGCCATACTCCCGGCAGATCTCCAGATAATATTCCGCCCAGGAAAGACGCTGCTCCTGATTGTCTTTAGCCACACAGCCAAACTCTCCGATCACCACGGGGATTCCCTTCTGGACAAAGCTGGTATACAGATTCTTCAGAGAACTGTCTATGGGCGCCTTCGTCCATGTGACCGCGTTGGGAAATTCCTCCGCCGTGAAATTAAAAGGCTGGTAGACATGCGCGCTCACAATGATACTGTTTTCCACCGTGTCATTCGGGAGTACAAAACCGTCCGTCATGGAACTGCCTGATCCGGCGCAGTAGGTGTTTACGACCAGTATCCTCGTCCCATTATTTCCTCCGGAGGCTCGCACAGTATCCACAAACAGCTGGTTCAGCTCGTTGGTCACCTCCAGGGCACGGCTGTCCGGGTTCACCCAGTCGCTGTCATCGTTCAAAATCTCGTTAAAGCCCTCAAACAGCAGATGTTCATCGTAATCGCCGAACCTTTCACAGATCTGTTCCCAGATGGAGACGAATCTTGCCTTGTTTTCCTCCAGATTGGTGTCGCTGGCCCTGAGCCATCCCTCTGTCCCCGTATCGTGGTGTACATTCAGGATACAATACATTCCGTTATCTGTCACATAGTCCACCACTTCCTGCACCCGGTCCATCCATTCCTCGTCAATGTGGTTGCTGCTGTCCATATGGTTATACCATGTAACCGGGACACGGACCGCGTTGATGCCGTTTTCCTTCAGCACATCCATCAGTTCCTTCGTGACCTTTGGATTCCCCCAGGATGTCTCGGTCCCAAGACCCACGTTTTTCCCGTAATCCGCGGCGGAATAACTGTCCAGAGTATTTCCGAGACTCCAGCCCAGCACGATCTTATCTAAAAGCTCCGCCGCCGGACCCTCCAGTACCACTTCCCCGGTTCCGTCCGTCTCTGTTTTGTCCGTCTGTTCCGGCGCTTCACTTCCGTCCGCGTCAGCATCCGGCACTTCGGAAGGCATGACGGAAGGCTCCTCCGTGGGAAGGCTCTCTTCCACTGTTTCCGATCCGGGCCCCGGCGTCTGTTCTTTATCTTCCCCGCATCCTGCGAGTCCCAGTACCGCCGCCAGGATACTCCCTGCTAATACAATTCTGAATTTCCTCATTTTTTTCATTTCTCCGTCCCCGCAGCAATCATTCCGATTTGAGATAGGTATGTCAGTTCATTCGTTCAAAAACAGGCATGTATTCAATAGGTGCGTCCACCTTCACCGTAGTGCCGCCCTGCATGATTTCACCGGTGGACGTAAGCTTCCACCGGCCGGCAGGCAGATAGACTTCCCTCTCAAACTGATTCAGGTGCAGAATGGGAGCCACCAGATATCTGTCGCCGAACATGTACTGATCCTGAAGCTCCCAGCACTTTTCATCCTCCGGGAACTCGTAGAACATGGTGCGGATCAGGGGAGAACCGTTTGTGTGGGCCTCCTCATAAAGCTTTTTGATATAGTCATGCATGGAAATACGCACATCATAATATTTCCGCATGATGGCATAATTCTCTTCCCCATAGCTCCACAGCTCGTTAGGCTGGCCGGTATGAAGATATCCGCCGCCCCAGTCTCTGTCGTCAAGGGCAGGAATATTGTAAGGTCCTCTGTCGCCATGCATGCGGAGCACCGCCGAATACACCGCGAACTGATACCAGCGGATCAGAAGCTGGCGGAAATCGGGATCGTTCACGTCGTCCGTCATAAAGCCTCCGATGTCCGTGGTCCACCAGGGGATCCCCGCAAGTCCCATGTTTAAGCCGCACTGCAGCTGATCCGCAAAGGCTTCAAAGGTGCTGGGCACGTCGCCGGACCAGACCACATTTCCATACTTCTGCGATCCCGCCCATGCGCAGCGCAGCAGATTTACCACCGGCCCTTTGCCGAGCCTGCTCATCTCGTCATAGAACACTCTGCTGTACATCTGAGGGTACATGTTGCTGACCGCGAGGGCAGGGCCCGCGCTGTAGCGGTAGTTCTCAAAATCATAGACGCCGTAATCCGGCTCGGAATTATCCAGCCAGAAAGCGTCGATTCCGTAATCGTAATAGTTCTTTTTGCATACCTTCCAGACATATTTTCTGGTTTCCGGGTTAAAGGGATCGATCTCCACGCAGTCTCCCTGATAGTCATAGGTCTGTGCGGCGCCCCGCTCCGTCCTGATCAGAAGCCCCTTTTCCATCATGGGGTAAAAATTCTCACTCTTACGATCCACGGAAGGCCAGACAGAGACAATGACCCTGATTCCCATGGAGTGAAGCTCCTCCACCATGGCTTTGGGATCCGGCCAGTATTTTTTGTCAAACTTCCAGTCACCCTGCACCGTCCAGTGGAAGAAATCAATAACGATCTGGTCGATCTTAATGCCTTCCTTCTGATACTGGCGGGCGACGGTAAGCACCTCATCCTGGGTTCTGTAGCGCAGCTTACACTGCCACAGTCCCATGAGTTCCTCCGGGAACATATCGGCATGACCGGTAGCGTCCGTATAGTTTTCCAGGATCTGCTTCGGGCCGTCTGCGGCTGTGATCCAGTAATCCATTTCCTTCGTGGAGCTTGCCACCCACTCCGTGTAGTTCTTTCCGAAGGTCACCTGGCCGACTGCCGGGTTATTCCACAAAAAGCCGTACCCAAGAGAAGATACCGCAAAGGGAACGGAAATCTGGGAATTCCGCTGCGCCAGCTCCAGCGTGCAGCCCTTCAGATCCAGATAGGGCTGCTGATACTGTCCCATCCCGAATATCTTTTCACCGTCATTGCTGTCGAATTTCAGGTTCAGGGTATACTCGCTTCCGCCGATGATCCCCTTCCACTGGCGGTTGATCACCTTCAGGCACCTGCTTCCCCGGGAGAGGGTCCCGTCATAGGAACGGTAATATTCCCGCAGAATCAGCTTATCATCTCTGTAAAATGATATAATGCCGGCAAAGTTCACCACCGCTTTCAGACGGCCGTTGACAATGGTAGCGATCTCTCTCTGATCGATGTTTCCGTCTCCCACCCAGTGGTCTTCCTTTTCGATGAAGACTTCGGGCGACGACTCCTTTACCTTTTCCGTCAAAGCCCACAGGTTTCCTGTGAAAGTTCCCAGCATGGTGGACCGGACCCTCAGAGAATCCTTCCCCCAGGCTTCGATCCTTGTCATTTCCCCCTGATGATAGAAGACCAAAGCGTTCCCGTCAATTGAAAATGTCATGTTCTACCTCATTTCCGCGCCGTTTTCCGCGCTTTTCCTGTTTACCGGTTGCTTCCCAACTATATATTAAAGTGTATCAAAAGGCGATTGTGTTGTCAATGTTTCGGTAATTTTGAAATACTACTAGTCAATAGTAACAAAAATTGATGCCATTTTTTGTCGAATCTGCCGATTGACGGTAATGTAA
>CANQWM010000041.1 GCA_947627535.1 uncultured Acetatifactor sp. | reverse complement strand
GAAACACTGTATTTATGATACCACATTTTTCCATTAAAGAAAAGCTATATTTCAACTAACTTTGGAAAGATTCAAAAATAAATTGACAGAACTTCGGGGGGGTATATAATGAACCTGCAAAGTTGACAAACAAAGAAAAATCCGGCTGAAACAGGAGGGCTACCATATGGATCAGTATTGTGAAAAATGCGGTACAAAGATGATTGACGGCATTTGTCCTAAATGTACGGAGACAGACACGGCGTCCCGGCAGAAGGGTACGGATCATTATACGAAATTCTTTATGTCGCCCCAGGAAAAATTGGTGACGGTGCTGGGAAATTCTTACCTGCAGAATTTTCTGGCTAACGGCTCTGAGAGAAAAGGATATGGGATCGTCAGCGACAAGCGGCTCTATTATCATGGGAAAAGCTATGACGTCCATGAGAATAAAAAAGGAAAGCAGCGCCTGATCAAAACAAAAAAAGCCCGGGTCATTGATCTTCAGGATATTACAGGCGTAGGGGCGGACAGCTTCAGCAATATTTCATGGCTGTTCTGGATAGCGTGCGTTGTCATCTTCTTTATTGTATTGCACAAGAATGTTGACACTTACGAGATGGAGGCTGTAATAGCAGCGGAAATATGGATAGGACTTCCGTTGATTCTGCTTTTCGCTTTTCTGTACTACAGGGATCGTGTCACAGGCATCGTGATCCAATATGCCGGAGGAAAAATCGTCATAGACCAAAAGTGGTATACCGCAGACGAGATCAGCTCCTTTCAGCAGCTGACCATGCTGGCAAAAGACAGGCTGCAGGAAGAAAAGACAAAAATGTTAGCTGCCTCCCTGGGAAACACCATGGCCAATATGGGAGGAACGGACGGCAACCGGCAAAATGTCAGCAAGGCGGACGAACTCCTCAAACTGAGCGAACTGCTGGAAAAGGGGATCCTGACCAAAGAGGAATTTGAAAAGGCTAAGAAGGAGGTACTTTAGAATGTCAGAAGAATACAGAGTGCGCTCTCTGAACGGGGAATCTGCGGATTTGACATTGACGGAGGAATATCTGGTTTTAAAGGGAAAGCATTATGATGTGATCAACGGGTATCTCAGAGCGTCCGAGCAGCCCAAAGCCATTCGGACGAAGGATATCCTGCACATGGAATATGTAAACCTGCGTTCAAAGAGAGTGTTTATGGCCTTCATCATCATGATGGCGTTGGGCGCATTGCTGTTTACACGGGTTTTACCGATGGTGACGCAGCGCGGACGCATGAGGATGGCAATGCGGATGTATAATAGGTATAATAGCCTGTTAGAGACGAATATAGGCAGCATCATGGCAGCCGGCGGCATGCTGTATATCCTGTATCTGGCAGTGTGCGTATTCCTGCTTGCATGGTATCTGCTGGCACCTTACCGCATCCTGCGGATTTCCACCGTTGGCGGCGTGATAGCGGTGAAAAGGAAGCACTACAGTTCTGCAGAGCTGGAATGTTTGATTAATGATTGGAGCGCAGGGAAGCTTCAGCCTTTTGTCTCATGAAAGCGGCATTCTCAAACCTGTTACATGAATTTTGTATTATGTCACAAGATTTTTGCATTATATTTTTTTAACAATCGTATCTCTCAAATTTAAAATCCCTGTCTATTCGCCCGTTCATCCTCTCAATCCCGCTGCGCATGGCCTATAGTCGTTTCCATTTCTTTGAATTTTTCGCCACTTTTGTGAAGATCCTCTTGACACAAACGCGCGGGAAATCACACTTGCAAAACAGCGGACGGTGTGTTAGAGTTTTTGGAGAAAGAGCTTTCTGTAAAAGGGAGATACCCTTCCTGGTGCATAATTTGTCACGGATTTTGTCATGAAGTAAAAAAGTGCTTATTATGTTGGAATTTTGGCAGGAATGGACAATTCTTTATCAAAATCATGTCACCCCGACTTGATTTTTGGTGGGGAATCCGATACTTGCCGGGTTTCCCTTTTTTTAAAATCCAGATGCAGAGAAAGGAACACGGACATGAAAAAGAAACTTGCAAAAATGCTGGCCGGCCTGATGGTCATAACGCTTATGGGATGCGCAGGCGCGGGAAATACGAACGGATCTCCGGAAAATACGGGATCGGACCTCACGGAACAGACGGATTCCGCAGGATCCGATGGGGTGGATTCCGCCCAGGAGACGGATCCGTCCGAATCTTCCAGCCAGGATGCTTCTCAGGAGGCGCCGCAGCCCTCCGAAGCTGAGACGCCCGCGGAGGATCCCTTAAGCGGCCTCGCCCTGAAGGATCTTTTCGCGGAGCACGGAATGAAGGTCGGCACCTGCCTGACGACCCAGATGATCAACGGCGCAAACACAAATCAGTTGATCCTGAGCCAGTTTAACAGCGTCACCATGGAAAATTCCATGAAACCGGACTATCTCTTTAACCAAAAGAAGAGCCAGGAGGAAGGCCGTCTCGTTGTGGAGTTCAATCAGGACGCCATTAAGATGATGGAATGGGCAAAGGAAAACGGATTTTCCATGCGGGGCCACACGATGGTCTGGTACAGCCAGACGCCGGAATGGATCTTCCACAAGGATTTTGACAAGAAGAACGAATATGTGGATCGGGACGAGATGCTGAACCGCATGGAGAGCATGATGAAGCAGATATTTGAACAGCTGGACGAGATGGGGTATCTGGACCTGTTCTATGCTTACGACGTGGTGAACGAAGCGTGGATGGAAGACGGCACCATGCGTCAGAATCACTGGTCCGATATCATTGGCGACGATTATCTCTGGTATGCTTTTTACTATGCGGATCAGTATGCACCAGAGAGCATTGACCTTTACTACAACGATTACAATGAGCAGTTCAAGACGCAGACCCTGATTGACTTTGTAAATACCCTTGTGGACGAGGACGGCCGCTATCTGATCGACGGGATCGGGTTTCAGGCGCATCTTTATACCTCCGACAGTCTGGACGACTATTTCGAGACCGTGGAGAAACTGGGGGCGACCGGTCTGAAGCTGCAGCTGACTGAGCTGGATGTGTGTCTCGGAAAATATCAGGCGCCCCTGGCAGCCACGGATGAGAACCTGAAGGAACAGGGCCGCTTTTATTACGATCTGATCAGCGGACTGTTTGAGCGCGTGGACGCGGGGCTGATCCGGATGGATGCGCTGACGTTCTGGGGCTTTGCCGACAATCTGTCGTGGAGAAAGCAGTACAGCCCTCTTCTCTTCAATTCTGCCATGGAACCGAAATACGCTTACTATGGCGCCATGCAGATGAAGGAACAGGCAGGGTTCTGATGGCGGGAGGCGATTGATATGTGGCTTTTGTTTGCGGTTCTGTCCGCGGTGTTTGCGGCGCTGACCTCGATTCTGGCGAAGGTTGGGATCCGGGGAGTGGATTCCAATCTGGCGACAGCCATAAGAACGGTTGTGGTGGTTGTCATGGCCTGGGGGATGGTATTTCTGACCCACGCCCAGAGCGGGATATCCGATATCGGCCGGAAGAGCTGGATCTTTTTGATCCTGTCAGGGGCTGCCACAGGCGCGTCCTGGCTGTGCTATTACAAAGCGCTGCAGGATGGCCCCGTGTCGAAGGTGGTGCCCATCGACAAGCTCAGCGTGGTGATCACCCTGATTCTGGCATTTGTCTTCCTGCATGAGGATTTTACCCCAAAATCGCTGGCCGGGTGTATTCTGATCGGTGCGGGAACGCTGCTGATGGTGGTATGACGGAATCGTACAAATCTGTAAAAATTGCGGATGGAAGCAGTATTATGGCGGGCTGACCTTGTTAAGCCCGCTGTTATTTTGTAAATAACTTGTACATTCCTGCGTTGTCTGTTAAAATAAGCTAATAGAAGGCTAAAATAAACTTAAAATCGGAGGTGATATTATGGGGATCACATATCTGGAGCAAAAGAAGATTTTTAAACTGGATACGCCGAATACGACTTACCTTATGGAAATTGTGGATGCGGAGGGCTTTCTGGGGCATATATATTACGGCAGAAGGCTGGAGGATGCGGAAGGCGCGGAGGAACTGCTGCGCACGCTGGAAGGGCCTTTCACCCCGGAGACAAACAGCCGGGACAGGTCTTCCTTTATGGACTGCTTCCCCTGGGAATATTCTTCCCACGGGGTGGGGGATTTCCGGGAGAGCAGCGTCCGGGTGAAGGACGAGAACGGCTGCAGCGCGGTGATGCTGACTTATCTGTCCCATGAGATTTACGAGGGAAAGCGTCCGCTGGAGGGACTGCCCGCCACCTTCGGAAAACAGGATCAGGTGCAGACCCTGGAGATCACCTGTGAAGACAAGTGCCTCGGTCTGCGGGCGGTTCTGTCCTACAGCGTCTTTGAGGACACGGATGCCATTGCCCGGAGCGTGCGCTTTGAAAATGCCGGCCGGCAGGTCCTGTCTCTGGAGAAGGCAATGAGCTGCTGTCTGGACATGGACAACCGGAACTTTGACGCCATCACGCTTCACGGCTCCTGGGCCAGGGAGCGCAGAATTGAGAGAAAACCCATCGGCCACGGCAGATTTTCCGTTTCCACCCTGCGGGGAGAGACGTCTCATCAGGAGCACTGCTTTCTGGCGCTGGCCGCGCCGGGAGCGAATCAGGATCAAGGGGAGGTCTATGGCTTCCATCTCGTCTATTCCGGCAATTTCCTGATCCAGGCGGAGGTAAACCAGTTTGACAGCGTCCGGGTGGTGGCAGGCATCAATCCGGAGGACTTCTGCTGGAGACTTGGCGGGGGAGAGTCCTTTCAGACGCCGGAGGTAATCCTGACCTATTCGGCGCAGGGAATCGGCGGTATGACAAACAGCCTTCATAAGCTGTACAGGAACCATCTGATCCGCAGTCCCTATCTGCACAAAAAGCGGCCCATCCTCATCAACAACTGGGAAGCCACCTATTTTGACTTTGATGAAAAGAAGCTTCTGGACATTGCAAAGGAGAGCGCGGCTCTGGGCATCGAAATGCTGGTCATGGACGACGGCTGGTTCGGAAACCGTTACGATGACAACAGGGCGCTGGGCGACTGGAAGGTCAACGAAAAGAAGCTGAAGGGCGGTCTTGGCAGGCTGGTAGAGCAGGTGAATGCGCTGGGAATGAAGTTCGGCATCTGGTTTGAGCCGGAAATGATCTCGGAGGAGTCGGCTCTGTACAGGCAGCACCCCGACTGGGCGCTGGCCGTACCCGGAAGAAAGCCGACGCTTTCCCGCAATCAGTATGTGCTGGATATCAGCCGCAGGGAGGTCCGGGACTGCATCATGGAGCAGGTGTTCGCGGTACTTCATTCGGCAAACATTGAATATGTGAAGTGGGACATGAACCGGCCGCTTACCGATCTTGGCAGCGCAGCGCTGCCCGCGGACAGACAGGGAGAGCTGTATCACCGCTATGTGTTGGGAATGTACGAGATGCAGGAGAGGCTGGTAAAGGAATTTCCCGATCTGCTGCTGGAAAACTGCAGCGGAGGCGGCGGGCGCTTTGACCCCGGCATGTTGTATTACAGCCCCCAGATCTGGTGCTCCGACGATACGGACGCCGTGGAGCGTCTCGCCATTCAGGAAAGCACGGCCATGCTTTATCCCCTGTCCGCCATGGGCGCCCATGTCAGCGTATGCCCCAACCATACCGTGGGCAGGAATACGCCGTTTGAGACCAGAGGCTATGTGGCGCTGGCGGGAACCTTCGGGTATGAGCTGGACATCACGAAGCTGGATGAGGAAGACCGGGCCATGGTGCCAAGGCAGACGGCAATGTACCACAGGTTCCATGACCTGGTGCGGGAGGGCGAGTATTACCGCTTAAGCTCCTGGCAGGAGAACGGAAGCTTTGACTGTTTCCAGGTGAACGGCCCGGACGGAAAAGAGTGTCTGGTCTTTTATACCCAGGTGCTCAACGAGCCCGCAAAGAAAAGCCGCATTGTGCGGCTGAAGGGACTGGATGCGGGAGCGCGCTACCGTATCCGCGTCGTGAGCATGGAGGGCGGGGATCTGATAAAGGATACCGGGCGGGAGGCGTCCGGAGAGGTATTGATGTACGGCGGGTTTCGGCTGGAGAGGCTGTGGGGGGATTTCCGCAGCCGGATCTTCTGTCTGGAGCGGATCTGACGGACGGCGAGGGGGCAAAAGCGAATGGCAAAAGCAGTAAAAATGGCTGATATCGGAAGAAGGCTGGGGGTCAGCACGGTTACGGTCTCCAAAGCGCTCAGCGGGCAGAAGGGCGTAAGCGAGGAACTTCGCGAAAAGATCCGGGCCGTGGCCCAGGAGATGGGTTACAGGCCGCCTGCTTCCGGCCGGAGCGGAAAGCCCGGCTTTACCATCGGCGTTCTGGTCTCGGAGATCTATATTGAAAAATATGTGACATTTTACTGGGAGTTTTATCAGAAGATCGTGACGGAAGCGGCGCGGAAAAACTGTTTTGTGCTGCTGGAGGTGCTTACGGCGCAGGCGGAGGAAGCGGAACCGGACGTTAAGCTTTTGAAAGAGAACAAGATCGACGGGCTGATGGTGCTGGGAGGACTCAGGGGCGGCTATCTTGCCGCCTTAAAGTGCAGCTGTCGTGTGCCTGTGGTCTATATGGACTTCTACAGCGGCAGAGTGGAGGAAGACAGCATTGTTTCCGACGGTTTTTACGCGGGTTACAGGCTGACAAATTATCTTTTTGCCAAAGGGCACAGAAAAATCGCCTTTGTGGGAACGCCGACGGCGACGGGCAGCATTGCGGACCGCTATCTGGGCTATCGGAAAGCGATGATGGAAAGCCATGCGGAGACGAAAGAGGAATGGGTGATCCCGGACAGGGATGAACCCCGCAGATGTTTCGAGCGGATTGCGCTGCCGGAAAAGCTCCCCACAGCCTTTGTTTGCAACTGCGATCAGACGGCGGCCATGGTAGTGCGCGCGCTGGAGGAGAGAGGGGTGTCGGTGCCGGAGCATGCGTCCGTGGTGGGATATGACGATTATCTCCATCCGGGGCTTTGCAGTGTGGCGCTGACGACGTATTCCGTGGACATGGCGGGCATGGCGGAAAAAGGCGTAAAGCTGATGCTGAATAAGATCGCCGGACGGGAATATTCCGGCGGGATTCAGACGGTGGCGGGCAGACTGGTGGAAAGGGACAGCGTCCGGAAGATCGAATCCGATACGCCATAGCAGGCGGACAAAGGATCCGGCGGGATCGGAGACGGGCGTCGGCACAGGGAAGTCCCTGGACTTTGGCTTATGCCAGCGAAAAAAGGAGGGATTGGTTTGAAAGCGGAAGAGATACTGGCCGCTCATGCGGCGAAGGGAGAGCGTCTGATCTCTCCCTGGGAGGAGAAGCTTCAGTATGAGGGAAGAATCGACTTTGAGGGGGAAGAGGGACCGGTCTGGGTATTCCCGGCCACTTACGTGAAGCTGCGTTTCCGGGGCAGAGCTGTCCGGGCGGTGCTTACGAACAGGCACGGATACTGGGACAACTATATGGGATTTTTACTGGACGGCAGGGAGGGAAAGGCAAAGCTGCAGGAAAGCGGCGTGACGGTGATCTCCCTGGGGGAGGATCTGGGGCCGGGGGAACATGAACTGTGTTTGTTTAAGCGGCAGGACTCCTGTCATCTGGTGACGTTTCACGGCTTCATCGGAAGCCCGGATTTGGAACTGCTGGATGCGCCGCCGCTTTCCCGAAGACGGATAGAGGTATACGGCGATTCTGTTTCCGCGGGGGAAGTCTCCGAGGCGGTGGAATGCTGCGGCCAGCCGGATCCTCAGCACAACGGCGAGTTCTCCAACAGCTATTATTCCTATTCCTGGCTGACTGCGAGAAAGCTGGGGGCAAGGCTGCATGACATTGCCCAGGGCGGAGCGGCCCTGCTGGACGATACCGGCTGGTATTCCGGCGGACTCAGGGCGGAGGACGGTTCCGTTTCCACCCGCTATACGGGCATGGAGACCATTTATGACAAGCTTTCGTATCATCTTTCCCTTTCCGACGCAAAACGCTGGGATTTCTCGCTTTACAGGCCGCAGGTGGTGATCGTCGCCCTGGGCCAGAATGACAGCAACCCCGAGGATATTATGGCGCAGGATTATGACGGCGAAAAGGCGGCGCACTGGAGGGAACAGTACGGACAGTTCCTTCTGAATCTCAGGGGGATCTACCCCGAGGCGCATATCATATGCGCTACTACCATTCTGGGGCATCACGCGAACTGGGACAGGGCCATCGATGAGGTCTGCTGCGGGCTGAAGGATCCGAAGATACATCATTTCCTGTATACGAAGAACGGCTGCGGGACTCCGGGACATATCCGTATCCCTGAGGCGGAGCAGATGGCGGAGGAACTCAGCGCGTATATCACATCACTGGGAGACCATATCTGGGAGGCGGAGGAAGAAAAATGATGATAAAACTGGAACCCGTATTGAAGGAGAATGTTTGGGGAGGAAGGCGTCTGGTTACGGAATTTCCCTATCATGCGCAGGGGGAGCATATCGGAGAGTGCTGGGCCGTCAGCGCCCATCCCCACGGAGACGGCGTGATAAAAGAGGGGGAGTATGCGGGAAAGACCCTGTCCTGGCTGTACAGGGAACACCGGGAGCTGTTCGGCGGCATCGGAGCGGAAGAATTTCCGCTGCTGGTAAAGATCATTGACGCCCGCAGCGATCTGAGCATCCAGGTACATCCTGACGATGCTTATGCGAGGGAACACGAGGGGGTTCCTTACGGAAAGACAGAATGCTGGTATGTGATGGACTGTCCAGAGGACGCGGCGCTGGTCATCGGACACCACGCCAGGACCCGGGAGGAGCTGGCGGATATGATCGCACAGGGCAGATACGAGGAGCTGATCCGGCAGGTGCCGGTGAAGAAGGGAGATTTTCTTCAGATCGATCCGGGAACGGTCCATGCCATCAAGGGAGGCTTTTTGATTCTGGAAACCCAGCAGAGCAGCGATATCACCTATCGGGTATACGATTATGGCAGACTGGTGGACGGAAAGCCGAGACAGCTTCACGTCCGGCAGAGCATTGACGTGATTAATGTGCCCTGCGAGGCCGATAAAAAGGCGCTGCGCCATACCGTGGGCCTGCCGGACAACCAGCTGAATCTGCTGGTGGAATGCTCCCATTATAAAGTCTGGAAGCTGAACCTACACGGAGCCCTTTCTCTTTCTCAGTGTTATCCTTTTCTGATCTGCAGCGTGCTGGAAGGGACAGGGAGTGTGGACGGAACGCCTGTGGGGAAGGGAGATCATCTTCTTTTTACAAGCGGGCATGGGGACATAGCGCTGGAAGGGGATCTGGAGGCCATTTTTTCCACCGTGGGGCAGCAGGAATCCTGACGCGGGGGATCAGTCCGCAGCGGAAGAAGAGCAGCTCTGAACCGGAAAGAGGCGGCAGGATAAATGCGGAGGACAAGGGAAAGAGACAAGAGAAAGAGACAAGAGAAAGAGACAAGGGAAAGAGATAAGGGAAAGAGATAAGGGAAGGAAACAAGAGAAAGAAACAGAGGGAGTTTCCAGGAAAAAGAAAGGAACGGAATAAGCATGATACCGAAGGATCCCGCGATGTTACTTAGCTTTATCAATTTGAAGCTGCGCGATTATTACAAGGATCTGGACGCGCTCTGCGAGGACCTTAACGCGGACAGACAGGAGATTTCAGAAAAACTGGCAGGAATCGGCTGCCATTATGACGGGGGAAAAAATCAGTTTGTATCACAGTGAGAACGGAGAAGAAAACGGCCGTCCGCGGGCGGTGAAGGCCGGACGGCGCTGTGTGATCTGTACCGGGTGCGGCCTCTGCCCGGGCGTAGTGCCGGAGAATGGGGCGGAGCGCGGCCTCAGTGTACTGGCGGAGGAAGCGCTGCAGGGGGAGAGGGCGCCTTTCCCGGCCGGCAGACGGCTGGCTGTGGCGGACATTGGAACCACCACTGTCGCCATGCTGCTTTTCGGCAAAAACGGGGAGACGGTGGACCGGTATCTTGCCGTAAACCCTCAGACTGTCTATGGGGCGGACGTGCTCTCACGGATCCGGGCGGCGGAAGAAAAAAAGGCGGCGGATGAGATGCAGGCACAGATCCGGCAGGTGCTTAAGCGGGGACTGGAGCGATTCCGGGAACGGTTGGAAGCGGGGGAGACGCTGTACCTGGTCCTGGCGGCAAATACGGTCATGACGTATCTTTTGATGGGCTGGGATCCTGCCGAGCTGGGAAGAGCTCCCTTTTCTGCCTCCAGGCTTTCCGGGGCGGAGACCGAGATCGAAGGCGTCCCATGCTTTGTCTTTCCGGGGCTTTCGGCTTTTGTGGGCGGAGATATCGCCGCGGGGATCTATGCGGGCGGCATGTGTGAAAAAGAAGGTCTGACGCTGCTTGTGGATCTTGGCACCAATGGGGAGATGGTGCTGGGGAACCGAAAGCGGCGGATCGCCTGCGCCACGGCGGCGGGGCCGGCGTTTGAGGGAGGGGTGAACAAGGGCGTCTGGGGAGCCGATATGATCAGCCTGCTGGCCAGGCTGAGACAGGAAGGGATTCTCGACCGGACAGGGCTGCTGGCGGAGCCTTATTTTGAGCGCGGAATCCGGATTGGAAATGTGACTGTGACCCGGGAGGCTGTGAGAAGTATCCAGCTGGCAAAGGGGGCCGTCGCGGCGGGAATAGAGATTCTGATGGATCGCTTTGGCGTTGGCCCGGAGGAGGTAGAAAGGGTGATCCTTGCAGGCGGATTCGGCTATTTTCTGCGCCCGGAGGCGGCCGGGGCCATAGGGCTTCTGCCCCCCGGGCTGGCATCTAAGGCGGCAGCGGGGGGAAATACGGCTCTGGCGGGTGCGCTTCTGGCGGGGAAAAAGATTCTGGCAGACGGCGGAAGCGGCCGGCTTACGGCACAGCTGTCGGAGACGGTGCTTCGCACAAAGGTGCTGAATCTGGCGGAGGAACAGGATTTTGCCTCACGGTACGTGAAGCATATGGACTTCGGATAAGGAAGAAAGCATGAAGCAGATTATAATGCGTTATGTGAGTCCCTATTTTCGGAGAATGGGGCTTGGATTTACAATCAAATTCGTCGGTACGATCATGGACCTTGGGATTCCCTATATTCTTGCCTATATCATCGACACGGTGATTCCTCTGAAGGACAGGCGGCTTGTGCTCGGATGGGGCGGCGTGATGGTGCTGTGTTCCCTTCTTGCGGTGTCATTCAATATCATTGCCAACCGGATGGCGTCCAGGGTGGCAAGCGATGCCACGGAGGCCATCCGGCATGATCTTTTTGCAAAGACCATGGGGCTTTCCAGTGCGGCGACAGACCGCTTTACCAAACCGTCCCTTATTTCCCGGATGACGTCGGATACTTATAATGTCCATCAGATGCTGGGAAGGGTGCAGCGGCTGGGAGTCAGGGCGCCCATCCTTTTGATCGGCGGGCTTTGCGTTACCTTCACGCTGGATCCTGTGATGGCCTGTGTGCTGCTGGCCGTGCTGCCGCTTCTGGGGTTTATCACGGTGTATGTCTCAAAGCGCAGCATCCCCATGTACGGCGGACTGCAGGAGGCAAACGACCGTTTTGTGCGGATGGTCAGGGAGGACATCTCCGGCATCCGGGTTATCAAGGCGCTCTCCAGGACCGGGTATGAGACGGAAAAATTCCGGGACATCAACCGGGAGGTTGTGGAGCGGGAACGGAAGAACGGCATGGTGATGGCCGTGATCAATCCGTCCATGAACATTCTGCTGAATCTGGGCCTGGTGGGCGTGATCCTGGTGGGGGCCTGGCGGGTGAACGCGGGCACCTCCGAGGTGGGAAAAATTCTGGCTTTTACTACATACTTTACGATCATCCTGAATGCCATGATGTCTTTGGCGAAGATGTTTACCGTCATGTCCAAGGCCATTGCCTCCGGAAACCGGATCCGGGAAGCGCTGGAGAGCGAAGAGGACATGGACGTGATCCCGGCTTATGAGGAGGAAGGCGCGGAGGATGCGGAGATCTGTTTTGACCATGTGAGCTTTTCTTATCTGAAAGGGAAAGAACCCAATATAAAGGATTTGTCCTTCACGGTGGGAAAGGGGGAGACGCTTGGGATCATAGGGGAGATCGGCTCGGGGAAATCCACCGTGATCAACCTTCTGATGCGGCTGTACGATCCGGACCGGGGCAGGGTGCTGGTGGCGGGAAAGGATGTGCGAAGCTATGCGCCGGACGACCTGAAGCAAAAATTCGGCGTGGTGTTTCAGAATGATACCATATTTGAGGATACCATAGCGGGCAATGTGACGCTGGGAAGGGAAATGGGCGACGGTCAGGTCAGAACAGCGCTGCTTTACGCGCAGGCGGGTGAGTTCGTGGAGAACCGTGCCGGGAAAGAGGCGGAGGCCCTGAACATCAAGGGAGCGAACCTGAGCGGCGGCCAGAAGCAGAGGGTATTGATCGCAAGAGCCCTGGCGGCGGAGCCGGAGATCCTGATCCTGGACGATTCCTCCAGCGCGCTTGATTACCGGACGGACGCAAGGCTCCGCCAGGGGATCCGGGAGCATTACCGGGGGACGACTCTTGTGATCGTGGCCCAGCGGGTCAGTTCCATCCGGAACGCGGACCATATTCTTGTTCTGGAGGACGGTGTTATGATCGGATATGGAACCCACAGGGAGCTGATGGAGACCTGTGGGCTGTACCGTGAGATCGCAATGAGCCAGATGGGCAGTGGATCGGCAGGGGAAAAAGCAGGAATCCCGCCGCAGGGAAAGGAGGCGCCGGTATGAGTCCGGAGGCAGAACAGAAAACGAAGAAGCGTTATTCTTCCCGGACGATCTTAAATCTGGCGAAATATATGCTGCAGTATAAATGGCTGCTGAGTGCGGCACTGGTCTGTACGCTGGGGAGCAATCTCTTCGCCCTGATCGGGCCGAAACTGACAGGGCTTTGTATCGGAGCCATTGAGCCGGGCAGGGGAAAGGTGGACTTTGGACAGGTGGGAGTGTACGCGGCCTGGATGGCGGGGTTTTATGTGCTCAGCGCCGTTATGTCCTACGGCCTGCAGGTGCTGATGCTCACCGTCAGCCGCAAGGTCGTGTACCGGATGCGCCAGGATGTGTTCGAGAAGCTGATGACTCTGCCGGTGGGGTATTTCGACGTGCACCAGACGGGAGATGTGATCAGCCGGATCTCCTACGATATTGACACGGTGAATGCCTCGCTCTCCAACGATCTGGTACAGCTTCTGACCACAGTGATCACTGTGGCGGGCGCGCTGGTGATGATGCTTACGATCTCACCCCGGCTGGTGCTGGTGTTTGCCTTTACGGTGCCGCTCTCCATTGTGACCACGAGATATATCACGGGTAAGACAAGGCCGCTGTTTTCCTTAAGGTCCGCGAAGCTGGGGGAATTGAACGGTTTTGTGGAGGAGATGATCACGGGTCAGAAGACCCTGAAGGCTTACGGCAGGGAGGCGTATACCCAGGGCAGGTTCGACGGAAAGAACAGGGAGGCGGTGGAAGCCTATTACAGGGCGGAATATTACGGAAGTATTGTCGGACCCTGTGTAAATTTTATCAACAACCTGTCTTTGTCGCTGATCAGCGTGTTTGGGGCGCTTCTGTACCTGGCGGGACATATGAGCATCGGCAGCATCTCTTCCTTTGTGCTGTACTCCCGGAAATTTTCCGGGCCCATCAATGAGGCCGCCAATATCTTCAGCGAACTGCAGTCCGCTCTGGCCGCGGCCGAGCGGGTGTTCAGGCTGCTGGAGGAGGAGCCGGAGCCGGCGGATATGCCTGGGGCGGCGGAGCTATCCGACGTCAGGGGAGAGGTGGAACTGAAGCATGTGCGGTTCGGATATATCCCGGGAAAGACGGTGATCCACGATTTGAGCTTTCGGGCGGAGCCGGGACGGCTGATCGCCATTGTAGGCCCTACGGGCGCGGGAAAGACGACGCTGATCAATCTGCTGATGCGGTTTTATGATCCGGAGAGCGGAGAGATTCTGGTGGATGGGGGCCGCTCCCGCAGCTTTACCAGGGACAGCCTGCGGCAGGCTTATGCCATGGTGCTTCAGGATACCTGGCTGTTTTACGGCACCATTTATGAGAATCTGGCCTATGGCAGGGAGGGAGCGACGTTGGAGGAGGTGGAGGCCGTGGCGAAGGCGGCCCGCATTCATTCCTTTATCAAACGACTGCCCCAGGGCTACGATACAGTTCTGACGGATGAGGGAACGAATATCTCCAAGGGGCAGAAGCAGCTTCTCACCATTGCAAGGGCCATGCTGCTGGACGCGAGGATGCTGATCCTGGACGAAGCGACTTCCAATGTGGATACAAGGACGGAACGCCAGATCCAGAAAGCTATGTTAAAGCTTATGGAGGGGAAGACCTGTTTTGTCATCGCCCACAGGCTCTCCACCATCGAAAACGCGGATCTGATCCTGGTGGTAAACGACGGCGAAGTAGTGGAACAGGGCACCCACCGGGAACTGATGGAGCGGGACGGCGTGTACCGCAGACTTTATAACGCACAGTTTGAGTAAAAGACCGAAGGATACAAGAATATATCTTGCGACCGGTATAGCTTTGTGATACACTGAATGTGTCAAAATATGGAAGACCGCATATTTTAAATCGTACCATAATATCTGTATTTACGGACAGATAGGAGGTGGCAGTATGGCATTAAACATATGGGAGTGGAAAAGCGGCACTCCTTTGGCTATGAAATATGCCGTGTTTCATCATCGGCAGTCTGCGTCGCCGTCTGAGCTTATGAGGAACGAAAGCACACTTTCCGACCCCTTGAGCGGCGCTGCATATGGCGGGAACCGCAGCGCTTTTCCCAGACTTTATACGGCGAAGGGGACTTTTGTGGGAACAAGGGAAAAAAGGCAGCCTGTACAGCCACAGCCCGGCCAGCCGGTCTCCAAACCTTCTCCAAGGAAGGTGCTGGAGCAGCTGCGCAACGGTACTTACATGGATTGGGACAACACGGCATTGTATGACAGGATCAGTCTGACATCCCGGCTTCTGGCTAAAAAGGATGAGACATCGAAGATGTCTGACAGCAGACCTGCCAACAGGGAAAAGGATGCGGAATCCAGCCCTCGTGCAGCACAGGATCGGTTCATGGGAAGGAAAGAGGAGCCGCAGCGGGAGCAATGGGCGGTAAAGACCTCCGCCGGGGAAGTGGTCAGCCAGATGGAAAAGGGCGCCTTCCTCTATCATACCGATGAGAACAGTCTCTATGTACAGGGGTATCGGGAGAGCGGAGAGCCGGACGTAAGAAAAATGTGCAGTCTGGATGATCTGCGGACGACGCTGGGCTATGACGAGCCGAAAAAGATGTCTGTAAAGGACAATACGGTGTCCTTTGATAAAAATTCCGTCTATGGCTTTACAGGCGCAGACGGAAAAGAGCATACCGTGATGTCACGAAACGCAGCGTTGACGGAAGACCTGATGGATACTCTGGTGAAAGGCAGCAGTGAAGATCAGGAAGCAAAAGACTATGCGGATTTTTGGAGCGGTTTTGCCAATGGAGAGGGAAAAAATATTTATTCCAGACACAGCCGGGAAGAGGTTAAAAACAGGCTGACTGACGCTGGGATCCACAGCGGCCCCTTTACGGTGACGGTGGGTGAGAGCTCTTCGACGTATTACCTTTCCCGGGAGGAAGAGGACGATCTGATCCTGACCAGGGATGACGATGTATAACGACGTTGTGAAAGCAGCGAAGGATTCCACGCTTACCAGACAAACCTCCCATGTGGCGGGTATGATGAGAAGTTTTCAGACAAATTGAAGGCGGCCGATCTTACCAAGGTACAGGAGTTGTTCTCCAAGGATCATGTTATCAGCTACGGTTCCACTGTGATGTCTCGTCTTAATTCCGGCGTGACGGCGAAGCTGTCCAGTATCATGGAAAAGACGGCGAAGAATAAGGATGCACTGGAACAGTTTGGAATCAGTGTAGACAGAAAAGGCCGGATGAAGATTGATGAGGAAGCATTTAAGAAGTCGGATATGTCACAGGTGCAGAAATTCTTTGACGAGTATGGCTCTTCTATGAAAACGAATGTTTCTCTCGTCGATTATTATATGAGGACGCAGGCCGATGCTTCCCACGGATATACGGCGGACGGAACCTATCGTACACAGGGGAGTTACGGGTACGATTTTGGGGTGTAAGGTGGAATAAATTTGCCGCTTTTGCATTTATGCGAGGCGGCTTTTTTTGTTCTAAAGTGAAAAGCTGTCTGAAACAGATGAAAAGTGCAGAAATATAATGTGCAGAAATCGCGCGGATTTGCATATAATGTTGTACAGAAACCGCGTGGAGTGTGATTCGGATTGAAAAAACTGACAACGGCAATCCTGCTGTTTGATCTGATGGCGGGGTTGCTGTTTTTGGGTCTTTGGGAACAGGAAGCAGCAGGGGACGCCGGAAGGGGGCCGGCGGTCGAGACGGCGGTGCAAAGCGGCGGCAGCGCGGGAGACGGCCGTCTTTATCGGGAACAGCCGGGCACAGGGACAGAAAATGCCTGCGATTCGACGCAGGAAAGAAAAAAGATTGCGCTGACATTTGACGACGGTCCCCATCCCTGCTATACCGAACAGCTTTTGGACGGGCTGAAGGAAAGAGGGGTGACCGCCACTTTTTTTGTGACGGGGGAACACGCAAAGCTGCATTCGGATGTGATCAAACGGATGCAGGACGAGGGCCATCTTATCGGGAATCACACCTACAGCCATATCCAGCTGACAAAGAAAAACCGGGAAAAGTTTAAGGAGGAGCTGGTAAAGACCAATGAGGTCATAACGGAGATTACGGGGAAAGAGGTGCTGTATGTACGCCCGCCGTATGGCTGCTGGGATAAGAGCCTTGAGGAGGAACTGAACATGTTCCCTGTGCTCTGGACCATCGATCCGCTGGACTGGTGCAGCAGCAATGTGGACTGCATTGCGGAGAGGGTCGTGGGAAAGGCGGGGGAGAACGAGATCATTCTGATGCATGATTATTACGACACTTCGGTGACAGCGGCGCTAAAAATCGTGGATAAGCTGTTGGAAGAGGGGTATGAGTTTGTGACGGTGGAGGAAATCCTGTTTGACTGAGAATGCTTTTTTATTTGAAAGAGAATCAGATGGAAATTTCTGTCGGGCTGTGGTAGTATTCCCATATGGAACCTATGACAGGTGTGGCAGCCTCTCGAGCCAATGATCGGATTACCGGTAATACAAAACGTAAATAGTACGTTGGAGGAGTGACGTCTATGACTGCTGCGGATATTGGTATTTATAGGAATAGTCAGCTTGCTGATTGCCTCTGGTAGCTTTGTTATAGCGTTGCCTGCCTTTCTCGACAGAGACAAGGATCCTGCCACAAATATGCTCCTGAGCGCGTGGCACCATGGAGAAAACGGGAAAGTGGAGTTTCATTCCCTGGATTCGGAGATGGCTTATCTGATCCTGACCCAGATTCCAGAGGCAGAAAATCAGGTCTGTGTATTCCAGCCGCAGGGCGTTTATGTACCGGGGGTGGCTTCCGGCGGCGGGCATGTAAGCGGCGGGGATGCCGGCGGTTCGGACGGAGAAGGGCAGGCTGTCCACCTGACAGCGAAAATGTTCCAGAGCATAAACGGCGGCGATCCCAGCAGTCTGGATCAGTCTGTGCAATTTGGAGATTCTGTGCTTTATTCCCTTGTTGTGGAAAACTGCGGGGACAGAGATGCGGCCAATGTGGTTATCACTGACAAGATTCCGGATGGCATGACGCTGAAGGAGGGATCCATTTCCGGGGGCGGCATTTACGATCCGGATACCCGCACGATCACCTGGCAGCTCTGTCTTGACAGACCCGATTCAGAAAATGGCTCCGGCAGGGTCAGTCTCCAATTTCAAGTGACGGTTGACTGGAATCACAAGAAGACCAGCTATAACAATATGGCCTATATAGAGCAGAAGGGCGCGTCCATTGACACATCCAACACGGTCCATGCGTCTACCGCCGTCATAACCATTGCCAAGAAGACAGATGGCGCCCGCAAAGATCCCAAAACGCCTTTCCTCTTTACGCTGCGCCTGATCCCGCCGCAGGGGCATGAGATCAATCCGGATAAAATTGTATGCACGGATAAAACGACTGTTTTTGTCAAATCAGAGGAAGGAAATTATGTGGCCCGTTTCGCACTTTTGGATAGGCAGCAGATAAAATTTATTGGTCTGCCGGCGGGCATCACCTATCAGGTGGAAGAAAACAGCGCCAACCTGGGTAATTATGAGACCGCCGTGAAAGACGTGACAGGATCGGTTCTCGCGGACGAGTGGGGACAATATGGGGGCGCGGGAACGATTCCCTCAGACGGCACGGATATAGCCGTTTTTTTCCTGAATACATGGAGGGAACACCTTACGCCTCCCCGCGGAGGGCAAAAATCCGAATGAAATCCTCGCTCCTTTAGCTGTGCCGGGGAAAATTAAGTAAAGCGGGAGCGATAGGGATAATGATAAAAACTGCCTATGAAGAAGCAGCAAGGGGCAATGTGTCAGAAGAAGCGATAGAAAATATAGTAGAGCATTTAGAAGGATCAGGACGAGAAGAGAGTGAATGGGCTGGTTTTTCACAGCCGTTGGCGTCCGTGGTTTCCTGGAGATTGGGATCGGTTTTTGCAGGCAGTTTTAAGGTCTCCCATGTAGCGGCCCTAAAAAAGGCGGCCCAGCGGTCCGGTCCGTAACTGCGGTCATCTTCGGTGGCGAAAGTGATCGGAGTTAAGTCTAACACAGACGGAGCCTGATCCGTGTAAAAGTGCTCCATTCGATTTTGTAAGCCTGTCAAATGCTGCCAAACGGTCAATGTCGAATTTTTGCCCATCTGTGAATGTGACCTGCTGGGCCAGAGACTTCCAGCAGGCCGCAGTCTTTTCAACCATGGCAATGCGCTAAATTTATTTATTTTCTCCGCACCCATTTGCCGAGAAGCGTCTTTTTATATTTCAAAAGCTCCTGCTTTGCCGGGGCGTAGTCGCCGGCCTTTTGGAGCAGCGCCACACCCTTGGGAATGTCCTCGGCGACTCCCAGGCCCCCGGCGTAGATGCAGCCCAGGCAGTACGAAACCTCCCGGTTGTTGTAGTCCACCTTTTCCAGAATTTCCCGGGCTTTGGCGTAATCCTGCTGGGTGCCGCGCCCGTAGTAGTACATCCGGCCCAGACAGTCAGCGCCCCAGGTGTTGCCCTGACCCCAAGCGTAACTCAGAAGCTGGAAGGCTCTGCCATAGTCCGTCTCCACCCCGCCGGTTCCCTCGTAGAGGATAGCTCCCAGACGGTTGCAGGCGGCAGTGTCCATGCCGTCCTCAAGATACTTCTCATACCACTCCACGGCCTTGTGGATATCCTTTTCCGTGCCCTGTCCCAGCTCGTAGTGCTTGGCCAGATAGAACTGTGAGACCTTCTCGCCGCCTTCGGCGGAGGCTTTATACCACCTGAAGGCTCCGTCATGATCGCCGGCCTCAGCCAGGTGGTCGGCCACGAAACGCTGGTGAACCGGATAGCCCAGTTCCGCGCCATGCTCAAAGATTCCCTTCGCCAGCTCCGGGCGGGGCGGGATCAGATTCTTTTCACCTTCCAGATAGAAGTTGCGCAGGTTGTTCCCCGCCAGCCACATGCCGCCCTCAAAGGCGCGTTTGAACCATGGTTCGCATTTTAAAATGTTCTCCTTCAAATACTCGTTGTAGGAATCCTGGCTGGGGAAAGCGTCCCGGCCTTTGCCGAAGATGCGCACGAAGTCCAACCAGAAGTACATGTTGCCCACAGTGTACTGGCAGAAGGCGTCGCCTGCCTCTGCCTTTTCCATCACCACGCTAAAGGCATCCTCCAGGCTTGCAAAAGGCATGTTTTTCTCAAGGGTCGGGGTCAGCAGTCCTGACCGCAGGGCACACAGCACGCCAAGGGCGCTGCCCTGCCTGACGGACAGGCGCATGAGATTATCGCCCCGCTTGTCGTCCACCGGGAAACCGTGACCCGCCCATATGTATTGTCCACCCCAGAAGCACCTGGCTAGGACGCAGCTTGCGTCCCCGTCCCCGGCGGCACTGGCCTTCTCCAAAAGCGCTTTGCCCTCCTGGCCCTTCCCAAGCCGCTCTTCATAGCATACATATTTAAGACCCAGTTCTACCTCATCGCTAAAAAATTTACCCATGTTTACACTCCTATCTGTTTATATATTTTTTTGGTAATATCTTTCCATTCCGGCTTTGCCGGACGGAATTTGCCATCATAATAGTCCAGAAGCCACTGGGCGGCCTGCTCCTCCGAGCACTTCAGGGTATAAAACCGAAGGCTCCCGTCCCCGTCGCTGGTGGCGGTGACGGTACACCGGCCATCTGTCTTGTCGCCGGGTTCGACCCGGAAGGAGAGATAGCCGCCGGGGAGGATCAGATTCACCAGTTTATAGGTTCCGTCCCGCAGGCCCTCCGCTGAAGCCTCCACGTCCTCCCGCTCGAAGCTCTCGTGAGACTGGAAGACGCCGGAGGCAGACTCCAGAGCGAGCTTGGGCGGCTGAGGGTCTGGATTCTTCTGAGGCGGCTCCCACGCGCGTATATTGATGGGCATCCACCTTGAAACATCTGGTGCCTGTCCGTGGAACCAGTCCAGCAAAATGCGCTCCGCCTCGTCATAGGCGCAGTCCAGCACGAGGCCAGTCTCCGGCGGGTGCCCAGGCTCCGGCTTGACCCCCGCGATCAGGTAGATCTCCGCCTCGTCCTTTAAGTCGTCCTCGTCAAAGTCCGGGTCATCCACGCCAAGTACCGAGCATTGGAGGAAAGACAGCTTTCTGCCGCCGGCCTCGCAGGGAACTGTGGGTGCCAGGGTGAAGAGTGTCTCATCGTCGGAACGAATGGCGTCGCGGAGCGTCGAAATCACCATGTCTTCCGTAACCCGGGAGGTGTCTGTTCCGTCGGGCCGGGTGAATACCATGCTCTGCCCCTCTGCGGCATCTGACGCAGGGGTATCCATTTCCCGGCGAGCCTTCCTGCTTTGAAATTCCCGGTTGAGCGTATCCCATTCCTCTTGGGATTTTGCCGCGTAATCCAGGTATTTCTCATAGGGGAGGAAAAGGGCGTCTGGTGCCCGCAGACGCAGGCATTCCAGCAGTTGTTTCAGTTCATTGGGATTCCTAAGCCCCGTGACCTGAACCTGTTTCCTATCGTCTATGGTATAGATCTGGATCACCTCGCCGGTGATAGTCCTGCCGTTGATCTTGCGGCGTTGGATCTCGTCCCGTCCGAATACCGCTCGGATCCGTGGGATATAGGCAGCATCGTCGCCTAAGATCCACTCCCTGCCTACGGCTACTCGGTCAAACCATACGCCATTTTCCAGGATGTCCTTGTCTACCATGGCAAACAGTTTTTTCACCGGGATGTCTTCCTCCGGGTAGGGGAGCTGGGAGCGGATGGACTTGGCCAGTCTGCTCTTTGCCGGGAAGAAGGCATCTCTGACGGAGGTGACTGATTCATATAGCCCCGCTGCCAGGGCAGCAAGTCCGAGAACCGCACTCAGAATGGCAGTGGCCCAATCCATGACCTCCCAATACGATCGGTCGGACGTCCAGGAGGAAGCGGCATATGCCAGCAGCGACAAGGCCACAAAGAGGAAAAGAACAGCCCATAACAGATTGACGATCCTTTTTCGTGTTCTTTTTATGCAGATGCTTTCTGATGTGTTATGCTGCGTCATGAAAATGTCCTCCTCGGTTAACCTGCGTACCCCATTACCATAAAACACCGATTGCGAAAAGTCAAGCACCATAGAAAGGTAGAATACAGTAGCCCTTTTCTGGGTGCCCATTTCCACATCGGCGTTCAGGGTAAGAATGGAGGACGGAGCAGATTTCTCACAGATGCTTTAAAAAGAATGGATATGTTGTTGGGGGGCGGCCGGTAGAAAATGGTAGTTTTCTATTTGCAAGTCTTAATATGGTGCTGGTGTGTGCAACTTGTGTGCCAATATATAAAAATATTATAGTGAGATATTATGGCAAAATATATTGAATTAAATGAGAAGATGCGATATAATAATAAAAAACAAGAAACGAAGGATAATTTAGGATTATTAGC
>CANQWM010000040.1 GCA_947627535.1 uncultured Acetatifactor sp. | reverse complement strand
TTTTGTGCTTTTCATTCAACCTGTATAAAATTTTCAAAGTTCACAAATTTCTGCTTGACTTTTTATTTGCAGACTTTGTTGTCGTTTCCCTTGTTGTCATTTCCTGTCGCCATCTTTTCCGCCCCGTCCTGAAACTGAAGCTTTTTCAGCAGCTCTCTGATATTGATGGGTTTTGCGATGAAATCGTCCATCCCGCTCTGAAAGGCTTTGTCTCTGTCCTCCTGAAAGGTGTTTGCCGTGCTGGCAAAGATCTTCACCGTCCCAGCATCCGGCCGTTCAAGCCCCCGGATCGCCCTTGCCGCCTCAAAACCGTTCATCTCAGGCATCAGCAGGTCCATCAGGATAACGCCGTATTTCCCCACCGCAGAGGCCGCAAAAGCCTCCACCGCCTTTCTGCCGTTCTCCACATGCAGGACCTCATACCCTTCTCCTTCCAGAAGCTCCGTCAGGATCTGTCCGTTCAGTTCATTGTCCTCCGCAATGAGAATATGCGGTTTGACGCAGAGCAGGCCGTCGCTTTCCTCGTTGTCGTTGTCAGTCTCTTCCCCACCGGCGGAAGACGCCGGCTGTGCCGGAAAGGCAAAGGTAAAGCAGCTGCCCTCGTGCAGCCTGCTTTCCACGGTCAGGCTTCCGCCCATGCGCTCCGCCAGAAGATGGCAGACCGACAGACCGAGCCCGGTTCCCTGATTTCCCTGTGATACGGTATTGCGCTCCTGGGTAAAGGGCGAAAAGATCTTTTTCTGAAATTCCTCGCTCATGCCCTGCCCGGTATCAAGAACCTGAATTTTTGTCAGGACGGCGCCTTCCTCCGTTTCCGTCTGATCTGCCTTTACGGTCACACTGCCGCCGGGTTTCGTATACTTGCGGGCGTTGTCCAGAAGATTGAGCAGCACCTGCTGGATCCGGACCGCATCGCCCATGATCCCGGGACAGGAAAGCCCGGTCTCCACGCAAAAGCTGATTCCGCTCTCGCGCATGCCGTCCTTTTCCACGGATTCTATCGTTTCTAGCAGCAGTTCAAGATCCACGGGCTTCTGCTCCAGCTCCAGCCGGCTCTGCTGCAGTTTGGACATATCCAGAACATTATTCACCAGCGAAAGAAGATATTGGGCCACCGTGGACGACTGCTGCAGGTATCCCGATATTTTCTCCCGGTCGTCCACATTCTGGGCCATCAGATAATTCAGACTGATCAGACCGTTAAGCGGCGTGCGGATCTCATGGCTCATGGCAGAAAGGAAATCCCCCTTTGCTTTTGCATCCGCTTGGGCCTTGATAGATCGGATCCTGAAATGCAGGGTCACATAAACCATGCCGCAGAGCAGCGCCACCGCGACGCCCAGCAGGATCACCGTATAGCGGTACTGATATACAAAATCAGAAATGGAATATTGATACATGTTGTCCGTCGTGGCGGCGATGACATACCCCGCCACCTCCGCGTAGGAAATCTGCGCGATGGCCTTGTCGATCACGGAAATCAGCACTCTCTTTTCTTCCCACTCGCCGTTGTCCTTCTCCAGGGGCGTCACCGCGGAAAAACACAAACGATCCGCAAACTCCGTCATGGGAATCACCATCAGGCTGCTGTAGCTGGGCTTATAGAGCCAGTATTCCACCACGTACTGGTTCTGGAGCATCAGGTCCGCTTCTCCCCTGTTTACCGCGTCCAGACAGTCTTCGATGGTGTCGTAATCCACAGGCACAAAATTGGGATACTGCCTGGCAAGCACCTTCTTGATCGTCTGGGACCCTGTTGAGATCGCGACGGTGTACTCCGCGTCTTCCCCGATGTTTACCAGTCCCTCTCTCGCCACGATCACTTTCCGGCTGGAAAGATAAGGTTCGCTGATCAGGATTCCCCTTGCCGCCTTGTTTTCGTCGTTGTACTCCACGCCGGTGACAAGGTCAAACCCTTCCCTTACAAGATAGTCGTAAGTGACCTCGCCCGCCGGAAGCTCCACATATTCAAAGTGCAGGCCGCTGATCTGAGCGATCCTGTCGAAGATACTTCTCGATATCCCCGCCAGCTCCCCGTCTTCTCCCCGGAAGGATACGGGCTTGCGGTCGCGGACATAGCCAACCTTCAGGGTCCCTTCCCTTTCGATCAGAGCTTTCTCTTCTTCTGTAAAAAGGCTTTCTTCCTGTGTCTGTACGGTCTGCGCCTGTACGACAGAGCCTTCCGTACAAAAAATAAAAACCGCTGTCAGGATAACGGTTGCTGCCTTCCATACTCCTCTGTGCTTCACGGCCCATGTCATTGGCCCATACCATCCTTTCGATATCCATCCGTTTTCCATTCGGATTTCGGATCGCATCATCTGCCGCTCGTTTTCGTTCTTTCCTTTTGAAAAAACAGCAAAGAGTGCGGCAGGGTACAGGACCTCTGTCCCCTGCCGCACTCTCATCTTAACACAGAGAAGAAATTTTTTCAATACAGGCCCGCATTTCGCAGCTTTGTGCGTAAGAATCAGCTCATTTTTCAGCCGTGGCCGTAAGAGCGCCGTTTCTCACATCGATCCGGACCGTGTCGCCCGCCTGGGTCTTGTCCTCCAGGATCAGCTTTGCAGTCAGGGTCTCCACATGCTTCTGGATATACCGTTTCAGCGGCCTTGCGCCGTATACGGGGTCGTAGGCCTGTTCCACAATGAACGATACCGCTTCCGGCGACAGTTCCAGATGCAGGTCCCTGTCCGCCAGACGGCGGTTCAGATCCGCCGCGATCAGAGACACAATCCCGCCGATGTTTTCCTTCGTCAGCGGCCGGAACAGGATGGTTTCGTCCAGCCGGTTCAGAAATTCCGGGCGAAAATGGTTTCTCAGATCGCCGTATACCAGTTCCTCCGCCTCAGGGCTCACGGTGCCGTCCGGCTGTATGCCGTCCAGCAGATAGTTTGCGCCGATGTTGGAGGTCATGATCAGGATCGTGTTCTTAAAGTCCACGGTCCGTCCCTGAGAATCCGTGATACGCCCGTCGTCCAGCACCTGCAGCAGGACGTTGAACACATCCGGATGCGCCTTCTCGATCTCGTCGAAGAGCACCACGCTGTAAGGTTTTCTGCGCACGGCCTCGGTCAGCTGGCCGCCCTCCTCGTATCCCACATATCCGGGAGGCGCTCCGATCAGTCTGGAGACGGAATACTTCTCCATATACTCACTCATGTCGATTCGGACCATGTTGTTTTCGTCGTCAAACAGAGCCGCCGCAAGGGATTTTGCCAGTTCCGTCTTTCCCACGCCGGTAGGGCCCAGAAACAGGAAGGAGCCGATGGGCTTTGTGGGATCCTTGATCCCCGCCCGGGACCGGATGATCGCCTCCGTCACCTTTGTGACGCCCTCGTCCTGTCCGATCACTCTTTTATGCAGTTCCTCGTCCAGATGCAGGGTCTTGTTCCGCTCGCTCTCCGTCAGCTTGCTGACCGGGATTCCCGTCCATCTGGAAATGATTCTTGCGATCTCTTCATCCGAAACCTTCTCATGAACCAGACTCATGCCGGATTCGTTGACTCTCGTCTCCTCCTGCTCCAGTCTCTTTTTCAGTTCAGGCAGTTTCCCGTAGCTCAACTCAGCCGCCTTTTCCAGATTTCCCTCGCGCTGGGCGATCTGGATCTGGCTGTTGACCGCGTCGATTTCCTCCCGCAGCTTCGACAGCTTCTCCACGGAAGCTTTCTCGTTGTCCCACTGCGCCTTTCTTCCCGCGAACTCTTCCTTTTGCTCCGCAAGCTCCTTCTGCAGGTCTGCAAGCCTTTCCTGACTGAGCCGGTCATCCTCTTTTTTCAGCGCCGCCTCTTCAATCTCCATCTGCATGATCCTGCGCTGGAGCTCGTCAAGCTCCGTAGGCATACTGTCCAGCTCGGTCTTGATCAGTGCGCAGGCCTCGTCCACAAGGTCAATGGCCTTATCCGGCAGGAATCTGTCGGAAATATACCGGTTTGACAACACGGCGGCGCTGACCAGCGCGTTATCCATGATCTTTACGCCGTGGTACACTTCATAGCGCTCCTTCAGTCCCCGCAGAATAGAGATGGTATCCTCCACCGTGGGTTCCTCCACCATCACCGGCTGGAATCTCCGCTCCAGCGCAGCGTCCTTTTCGATATACTGGCGGTATTCGTCCAGCGTGGTGGCGCCGATGCAGTGCAGTTCGCCCCTGGCCAGCATGGGCTTTAACATATTGCCCGCATCCAGAGCGCCGTCCGTCTTTCCCGCGCCCACGATGGTATGCAGCTCGTCGATAAAAAGAATAATCTGTCCGTCGCTGTTCTTCACGTCGTCCAGCACGGCTTTCAGCCGCTCTTCAAACTCGCCCCGGTACTTTGCCCCGGCCACCAGCGCCCCCATATCCAGCGCAAATATTTTCTTGTCCTTCAGATTCTGGGGCACATCTCCTCTTACGATCCTCTGGGCCAGCCCCTCTACCACCGCGGTTTTTCCTACGCCGGGCTCGCCGATCAGAACCGGGTTGTTCTTGGTCTTTCTGGACAGAATCCGGATCACGTTGCGGATCTCGTTGTCCCTGCCGATGACGGGATCCAGCTTTTGGTTCCTGGCCCGCTCCACCAGATCCTGGCCGTATTTCTCCAGCGTGTCGTAAGTGGCTTCCGGGTTGTCGCTGGTCACTCTCTGATTGCCCCGCACTGTGGAAAGCGCCTGCAAAAACCGCTCTCTTGTAATGCCGTACTCCTTCCAGATCCGGTCGATCTCCCGGTTCGGGTGCTTCAGCATGGCAAGGAACAGATGCTCCACGGACACATACTCGTCCCCCAGCTGCTTCGCCTCGTCCTCCGCGCCGATCAGCGCCTTATTCAGGTCCTGACCCACATACACCTGTCCGCCCTGTACCTTTGGCCGCTTTGCGAGGGCCTGTTCCACCCGGTTCAGGAAGTGTTCCTTCTGGATTTCCATCCGTTCGACCAGCTTCAGGATCAGGCTGTCCTCCAGCGTCAGCAGGCTGTACAGCAGGTGCTCCTGTTCTATCTCCTGATTTCCGTATTCATAGGCCAGCTTCTGGCAATTTTCCACTGCCTCCATGGATTTCTGTGTAAATTTCTGAATATTCATAAGATCGCCTCCTCATGATACACCGTCAAATCGTTTCTTTTATCTTCTGTTCTATTGTTACTATAACACGATTGACGGCAAAATCAATAAACAAACTATAAAGATTCTATAAGAAATCTAAAAGAATTTTACGCTTTCTTTCGGATAATAGTCATCCATTCTTTTGACCTGTTATAAAACCAGGGAAAAAATACCTTAAAAAGGAACAGATGGTGGAACGCAGCATGGTCACCTAACAGGCCGTCAACCGATTGGGAAATGGAGTTTCACATAGTTAAGGACACCACACCAACAATCCGCGCTTACACTTTATCATACTTATATCATTGAAAAATTCAAGCAGGCAATAACGTTATTTCGCCATTATCTGCTTGTTAATTTTTATAGCTATTCTTATTCTTTAGGCGTTACGCCCTTTAAATATCGCATCTTTATTCCTTTGAACGTGGAAGATTTCATTAGATAAAGATTAGCGCAACTTCTGGTCATTGCGACATATAATTTATTTATCGTGGACAAATCTATCCCTTTTGTTGTGAAATTATCACTATCAAGGCACTCAAATTTATCTGTTAAAATAACGCAAGCAGCATTGACTGTATCACCTTTAGAATAAGACCAGTTCATAGCCTTAAATGAGTATGCAGAGGATTCACTATATACCAGTTTCAAAATATTGTTATCTGAAAGAATTGCCCCTGCTTGATCCTGTATCCAGATAACTGAACCTTGATGGTCACCATTAGAAACAATGTTAATACCAAGTTTTCTGCGCACATAGTCACAAATCTCAGCAGCGCACCGTCTTGACTTTTCTAAGGTTGTCGTGTCTATTTCAAAGTGCGCCTTCTTAAGCTCTTCTATAAACTCATCATAACCAACGTTTTTATTTCTCTTCTTAAATGGTTTGCCGGAATTATTTATAGCTGAAACTGAATGCTGATAAAAATCTCCAACGAGTGTTACATCTTTGAGCTGTTTTGCCAGTGTCATTATCAAATCGTAATCGTATTCTCTAAAATCTTGAAATTCATCTATTAAAACGGCATCATAAAACAAATTTAGCCGTTGTGCAACTCTTTTTGCAAGAGATTCTTTGCTTTTTTTAATCTGCAAAACTAGCTCTGGCAAGGTAGCACAGTAATATTGCCCTCGCTTTGTTATATAATGATCAAACTCATTCTTTTTATGATAATATGGGTTAGAAACCATATTTCCATTTCTTCCCTTAATGAGCATGGGAGGAGGATCTTTCATGCAGATACCATGGCTAACAAAACCAGAGTTCCCGAAATATTCAACAATACTTGGTTCATAAGGCAGTACCATCTCCCGATATACAAAAGCATCGAAAGTGGAAACTGTCGTCATCTCTGGGACGCAACCATATGCATCACACAATTCTCGCTGAATATTATGTATATTCTCATGGGTAAAAGCCAATATAAGATTCCTTTTAGTTGCATCTATCGTATTACAGATATGGTATGTTTTCCCCGCTCCTGCCACCGCAAGAATCACTCGCTTAGCCATTTAATCGCGTCCTTTATATACTGAGGCAATACAAATTCTTTATTTGAAGTCAACATTTGATACGCAGTATCTACCTTGTTGTTTAACATTTTTCCTAATGTTGCGCCATAATTTTCTCCATGAAACAAATATTTTGCACTTTTCTGAACATTTATCATGGAATCAAGTGTCGCTTTATTGACACTATAAATGCACACCTCCCATGTCCATTCGTCGATAGTTTCTCCCATAAAAATATGTTGCAATGTATTGGACTCATTAAAATCATTTGCTTCAGCAATTCTTTCAACTTCACGATCATTGTCTGTAATAACAGCAATCCGTTTGTTTGTTTTTCTTGCAATTTCAAGATATTTCTTGTATGAGATACCATTGCAAGAGATCACAGCTACACCATCATTCTCAATAGTACGACCAGTCATCTGGTGGTAGAATTTTGGCAGAAGAAGAAACTCTGTTGCTCCTTCAACTAAAAAAACTCTTTTTGATAAAAGCAACTGTAAAAAAGCATTATCGTCAGCATGGACAAAAAACTCTGCAACATCTTTATCTACATTCGCCAGAGTTTTAACTTGTTCTTCTGTAATCCACAGGACATTGTTTAAATTAAGACGGCTGGCAATCATGCTGTTATGAGTAGCCACGATAATCTGAGAATCATTTTGCTTGTCAGAAATTTCCTGAAGCATTTTTTGCAAATTGGAGAAGCAAAGGTGATTTTCAGGTTCCTCCACTAAAATGACATCTAATCCATTCGCTTTGTCCAATGCAATTTGTGTTTTAATTAGGCTCTCCATGCCACTACCACGATTTTCAAGTGCGATGGAGTCTTCATACACAGATATAATATTTTCTAATACAACTTTCTTGCTATCAACGCCAAATTTTCTGTTGTCATTTATGGGTGGTAATGCAGTAGCTTCAAATGCTTCTTCCAGTTTTGAACGAAATTCATTCTTTGCTCTTACCCTAGTAGTCTCATCATATTTGCTTACGAATAAAGTCCTGTTATAATAATTAAATGATGGGACAGTAGCATTATTACTCGTATCAATAGATAAAAAATTTAATGGACGCTTTATGATTTGATACGGGTGATTTCCAAAAGTCATCCAATTTAAGGTATAGTATTCATAAGGAATTTTGCCCTCCATAATAGATTGTTCCATCCCGGAGCCAAGTTCTTCGTCATATTTACATTCAAAGCGAATACCATACTTTTCACTCTGTTGCGTTCTCTTGCCATATGACTCTCCGTAGAAATAACTGGCATTCTTTTGCGTTGCATCAAGCTCCAACTCTACCTCAATGTTAATATAAGGCAGAGTCTTGACGCTCGGAGCAGCTTGAAATGCGGCGACCATCTGAGTATTGAACAAATCGCGCAATACAGACTTGTCGGAAGTTCGATACTGCTGGTTTAATACAGTTCTGATAGCATCTAAAATTGTACTTTTTCCAGCTTCATTTTCTCCGACAAGAATATTTAGATGCTTATTGAATGTCATATCAAGGAAGGTAAATTTCTTAAACCCTTCTATATGCAGTGATATAATTCGTTTCAATAATTTCTGCCCCCATTTTCTTTTATTTATTTTTTATAGCATTTTTTTCTTTCTGATGCAACTATAATAGTTCTTACGCTTCCCTCAAACTTTTATAAATCTCCTCTGTGAAAATACCCAGCACCTGCTTCTTGACATCATCGTTACTGAGCAACATGGAGAAGAAATCCTGATTCTGCGAAAGGCCCTCGATCAGCGCATCGTCAATATCATCAAAATAGGAAAACTCGAAATCTTTGACCGTATTGTTTTTCGCGCTGGTTTTCAGCTTATCGGACTTTAACAGGATGTCCCGGATTTGAAGCATCGCCTTTACAGCCACGTCGTTGTCATAGCTTTTTCCCATGCGGCTGTTGATCTCGGCAATGATCTCCGACAACCGTTCTTCTTTCGCCGGTGTCAGGCCGAAATTTTCCGCAGTCGGAAGCTTTACAACAGGCTGTGCCACAAGATTGGATTTGATGTGCTCATCCGTTTTCTTCTGTACAAAATTTGTCGCCCTGATCTTGCCATCGAGATTGTACCCACCGCCCGGGTGCTTGATGTTTATGTACGCCATAAGGTAAGTCATAAAATTATACTTTTTATGCAGTTCCACATCCTCAAAGCATGAGACCTGAAGCAGAAACTCATAAAAGCGAATGAAATGACGCATAAGAACAACGATCTCGTGCTGTTTCAAAGGATCGTATGACTCTATCATGTTCTTTGAGCGTTTAAAATAGAATGTGAGCTTCTGCTTGTCCTTGGCGTCGATTTTTTCTTTGTATAGCAGAACATTTGCCTTTTCGATGTCGTCCGGGTCAAGGACCGTATATGCGTCGATTTTGGCTTCAAGGTCATAAATTGCCGTGGGCGTTACGGAATTGGACAGCAGTGTAGTAGTATAAAACGGCGCAAAGGCGTTCGTAATGTCCTCGTAGCTGTTCACAAAATCCAGCACAAAGGTTTTCTTCTCAAATGGCGGGCAGATACGGTTGAGACGGGAAAGCGTCTGCACCGCTGAAACACCCTTGAGCTTTTTCAGTACATACATGGCGCAGAGCTTCGGCTGATCAAACCCTGTCTGATACTTATTTGCTACCAGCAAAACTTGATAATCGTCCTTGTCAAACTCCTTTGTGAGCCGATCCTCCGGGAAGCCGTTCATAGACGCTTCTGTGTACTCCGTATCGTCGTCGGACAACTTCACCTTGCCGGAAAAGGCCACAAGCGCCTTGATGTCTGTATATCCTTTTTTCTTTGTGTAGTCCTCAAACGCCTGGCGGTACTTGACAGCGCCCTGACGTGAAGCGGTGATGACCATAGCCTTCGCCATTCCGCCAAGCTCTGGCATAACGGATGTGCGGAAATGCTCTACTATTACCTCGACACGCTGGGAAATGTTCGTTTCATGCAGTTCCACAAAACGGGCAATCTGCCGCTTTACATCTGCCGTTTTACAGCGCGGATCTTCTTCAATTTCCTTGTTGATCTGATAGAACGTCTGATAGGTAGTGTAATTTTGAAGTACATCAAGGATAAAGCCTTCTTCGATGGCCTGCTTCATGGAATACACATGGAACGCTTCCCGCTGCCCCTTTGTATTGAGGCATCCAAAAAGCTGTATCGTCGTGGGTTTCGGGGTGGCGGTGAACGCGAAAATCGACACATTGGTCTGTTTGCCGTTGCGTCTGATTTCATCTGTGATCATATCCTCTACGTCACCATAGTCCTGTTCCCCAGCTCCGAGGGATTGCGTCACAGCGGCCATGTCCTTGCCCGCCGTAGAGGAATGGGCTTCGTCAATGATGACAGCAAACCGCTTGTTTTTCAGTCCTCTTATGCTGTCCACAATATAGGGGAATTTTTGTATCGTGGTGGCGATGATTTTCGTGTTGCCGTTCAACGCAATGGCAAGATCAGCGGAATTACACTTGTCGTCCATGACCCGGATGAGCCCCGCCTTGTGTTCCAACCCTAAAATCGCCTTCTGGAGCTGCCGGTCCACCACCACACGGTCTGTAACGATCACCACATTGTCAAAAATGATTTTGTCCTCCGCATCATGCAGCGAGGTAAGCCGGTGCGCCAGCCACGCGATGGAGTTGGTTTTGCCGGAGCCCGCGCTGTGCTGGATGAGATAATTCTGCGCGGTGTGATTCTCTCGCACATCCGCCAAAAGTTTGCGGATCACATCGAGCTGATGGTAGCGCGGGAAGATGATATTTTCAGACTTTTTGATTTTGCCGGTCAGCTCGTCCTCTTTTTCCTTTGTCTCAATGAAAACAAACTTTCCGAGAAGATCGAGAACGGTGTCCTTTTTCAGAATATCCTCCCACATATAGGAGACACTGTACTTGTCCGCGAAGGTCGGATTGCCCGCCCCGGCATTCACGCTCTCGCCGTTGCCCATGTTGAAGGGCAGGAAGAAAGTAGCGTCGCCCATGAGCTTTGTGGTCATGTAGACCTGCTCCAGATCCATTGCGAAATTCACAAGGCACCCGGCTTTGAACAGGAACAGCCGTGTCTTCGGTTCACGCTCGGTGCGGTACTGGTAGATGGCGTCCTGATAGGACTGCCCAGCAGCGTTGCACTTTAGCTCAAAGGACATTATAGCAAGACCGTTAAGGAAGATCACAAGGTCGATGCGCTCCTTGTCACTTGCCCAGACTTCCTCCATAACAGAGAACACGTTCTTTTCATACTTTACCAGCAGTTCCTTGTTGAATGCAGTGGCGGGTCTGGTATACATCAGCTCCAGTGTCAAGTTGGAAAGCTCCACACCGTGCCGCAGGAGATTCAGAAGGCTCCCCCGCGTCTTTGTCGCCTCGGCGTTGATAAAGCCGACGATTGTATCCTCCAGCTTGTCCTTATAAATTTTCTGCAGAGCCTCCATCGTCTCCGGCTGGGTATCCCACAGAAACCGAAACAGCAGTTCCTGATCCATCGCAAAATGCCGATCAAAATGGGCTGCTTTGCGGATGACGTAGCCGTTGTCCTCGGAGAGCCGTTCCATAATATAATGCTGATATTCTTTCTCGGAAAGAATTGATCCATGCAGTAAGTGCCTCGCATAGGCAGCCATTCGCTTCGCTTGATTATCCACTCCATTTTGAAGTTCCATATCATTCATGGACGGTTTCCTCCGTTTCCTTTTGCATATTGAGCCTAAACGTTTCCTCTGCAATCTCAACTTGTTGCCTGATTTGTTCAGCGGTTGGCAGGTACTCCTAAATTTCTTTGATTTTTACGTTATTATAGGTTGCGACTCCCATAGGTGTCGTAATCCCTTCGAAAGGTAACTATACTTCCGTTCGATCCATATCCTTGCAGATCAAAAGTCCGATGGACGGATTGTCACTGTCTCGACGGATCAGTTCATTTACCGCATTTACATAAAAATTGAGCTTACCGGCAAATTCGGGTTCAAACAGTTTTACTTTTAATTCTATCACAACATAACATCTCAGGTAGATATGATAAAAAAGCAGATCAATTTTCCGGGTTTTGCTGGAAATAATTATTTCCTTTAAGCAGTTCCTGGGCCAGTTTGCCCTGAGGAGCAGGAAGCTGTACACTAAAATTCGTAACCGCTGACCCAATGGTATGATACATATCGGAACGGATACAATTATCTAGTGCGTTGCGGCTCAGACCTTTATCAATTGTGCGCTGAATATAGAATAAAGCTTCTTCAACACTTTTACATTTTGTTATGATCAAAATATGATGTCCCCACGGAACATAGCTAAAGAAAAGTGGAAAAGGAATTTCTCCAACAAGCTGTTGAAGTTTTTTTCGCACAGCGAAGCCGAATAGAATTGATACCATTTTTCATGTACCAAAGATTCGAGGTACTGAATCCCTTAACATTGGGAAATTCTGCCTGCAGATCAAGACTGACCTGTTTGACGATTCCCTTGCCCCATTTTTCTTCAACACGTCTGATAACGAGATCACGGCCGAGCCGCCAGTTAAAAAGAAGCTGTTCGGAATTCACTTTGACGGCAGCTTTTATCTGCGCATTGCGAAAACGCTGTTTGATTTCATGCAACCACTGAACATATTCGCTGTCAAGGTTTACATTCAAGGAATGCACCACCATAAATGTTTCATTTGACTGATTCGTCATCAGAACGCACCTCCTTCTTTCCTGTGACATACTCAAAAATGAGGGACTTTTTGTAACTGCCCAGCGTTTCAAGCTGATCTTTTTTGTCTTCTATTACCACGTCTATTTTGGCGATCATTCCGTCGATATATTTAACGATAGCCTTTTGCTCGGTTATGGGCGGCACAGGGTATGAAAGCCCTGACAGTTTGTTCCACCTCAAATCGCAGGAACGAACGCGAATTCCTGTTGTCAGCGCAAGAAATACGTTACTGTACGCCATACTGCGAAGATAATACATAATGTACCGCTTGTCCTGCTTGGTATCAAGCACATTCAAAACCGGAGACGCTTTACCTCTTGAATCGGAAATACCAATTGCCCCAGCAAATCCGTCCATACCATGCACAACCAAATCCCCAACATCAACGCCCTGATACCCGATTTCTTTATCGGACATGGTAAATCCGTCTTCGCGTCTGTTGCTACGGAGCGTAACCTCACCATCTCGAAAACAGGTGATAACGCCGTCATCATCCCACACAGGCTTTTGAAGATATTTCAATATATACTTGCCGCGAATGATTTCCCAATGCTTCGGTATCCTGCCAATCCACTCAATCCCACTGTCCTTCATTTCCGCATCGGGATTCAACCCCTTTGTTACCGCCTCGGTGATAATCGAGCGCTTATACTGTTCAAGCGTGTCGATCTGCGTCTGTATGTCAGCGGTGAGCGCGTCGATTTCGGCGCACTTGGCGTCGAGGAAAGAGGCGATAAGGCGTTGGTCTGGAAGAGGAGGAATAAAAACATAATATCGTTCAAACTCGTTAAAATTAAGTATCTTTCTAACACCGCCGCCCATATTGTGAAGTGCTTTGCAATTATCATAACTTTTGAACAGATAGGTAGCATACTCCGATGTCATATAGTCAGCGACAACAGGCATAAATGCCATATATGCGGATGTTATAATTCCTGTTTCTTTTACAAGTCCTATCCTTTGACTTACAAAGTCGAAGTTAAGATTAAGACCATTAAGTATTAATGTTCCGGGGCTAACAACGATATAATTCAAAATCGTACCTGCGACATAATCATCGTCATCTGCATCAAAATTTTCTTTTCTAACTATGTTGCCATAAGTGAATTTAAGAGCATTTTTTACAAATCCATCACTGTTTTTCGTACAAATCTCTCTAAATACTGCCCGAATTGGTTTTACCTCCCATTCGGATGGTATCTCCCCAATCCATTCAATCCCGCTGTCTTTCATTTCTCGCATTTTTCACCTCACAAACAATGTAACCAACGCAAGTGCCATCGCTATAAATGCTGTGACAGTAGACAATAATCCGAGCAAACACAAAGCATACAAAGGCACAAGGCAATAACCATATTGAGAGCGTCCAAACTCTATCTGTGAAAGAGTAAAACGCTGAAAAAACAACAATTCCATTAGCAAATAACAAAGCCATTTGATGCAGATTCTTGTTATGCGATTCTCTTTGGTATAGGTCTTTTGCCCCAATACGTTCAGCCATTGCTGTTGCCGCTTCCGGGCTAATTTTTCCTGTTCCTTTTGACGAAGAAACTCCGCTTCTTGCTGCGCATAAACGATTGCTTCGGCAAGTTTTTTATAGTCCAATGCTTCCCCTTTGGTGTTTGCCATTGAAGGAGTAACTCCTTTAGCGTTTCTTTTCTTTCCCATGCAGTAATCCTCACTCAAACAGCTTCGCCACCCGCTCGGATACCGAACGCTCCAGTTCCATAAACCGGGCTTCCAGTTCCTCACTTGGTGTAGGCTGCTGGTACTTGTAGAAATATCGGGTGAACGGTATCTCCGCGCCGGTCTTGACTATAGGCTTTTTAGCGGAGAGATTTTCCTCGAAGAACGCCTTGGCGTCCGGGATGTGGGGCAGCACCTCCCGTGCCATGTAGGTGTCGATGTCCTCCTCAAATTTGACGATCTCGGTATCCTTCGTCTCCTTGTCGTAGATGATCTCTCCCTTGCGGTCGCGCTGAATCTCCGCCTTTTTGTCCATCACTGAAAGTCCGTCTGCAATTCTCTCCAATAGCTTCTTGTCTGCAGTGACTTGTGCCAGCACATTTGCCAAAACCGGCATAAAAGCAGAAGGCGAATAGAAGATTTCCTCTGATACGGCGGCCTCCAGCGCGGTGACAATGGCATCGTATACGGGCTTATTGTTTATATAGCTCTCCAGCTTTCTCTGATCCTTGCCGGTCAGCTCCTCCGCGTTTTCCAGCTCGGTAACCTTTGCTTCGTCATAGAGAGCTGACAGACTCCCCTTGGAGAGCATGGCGGTGATGCGCTCCTGCGTAATGGCATAACTGCGCTGAAGGGGCTGCATCACCGTGTACTCACGGTAGATGAACTCATCACTTTTATATATCTTGCAGACCTCGTTTTCCTCAAAGTCGGCGTAGAGCCTTGTGATGGCCGAGCGGTCCTCCGGGGAAATCTCGTTGCGCTTGTTGCCCAGCGCCTTTCGGAGCTTGTGAAATATCTGGCTGGCGTCGATGAGCTGGATTTTGCCACGGCGCTCCTGCCGCTTGTTTTTAGACAGCACCCATATATAAGTGGCAATACCTGTATTGTAGAAAAGATCAGTGGGCAGGGCGATGATGGCCTCGATCAGATCCTGCTCCAGCATCCAACGGCGTATCTGGCTTTCGCCGGACGCAGTGCCGCCAGTAAATAGCGGACTGCCGTTTTCGATGATGGCGCAGCGGCCGAGGTGATCGTCCATTTTGTCAATGGCAGATTGCAGGAACAACATCTGCATATCGCCGGAACCGGGCAGCCCTGCGCCCCATCGTCCGTCAAATCCTTTTTTGTATTCCTCGTTGACCGCTTCCTCTACGCCATCGGCGGCGTCCTTACCGCCCCACGCGGTCCCAAAGGGCGGATTCTCCAAAACGAACCGCATCTTCGTATTTCTGAAACAGTCCGCTTTCATGGTGTCCTGATAGCAGATATTTTCTGCGTTCTGCCCCTTTATGAGCATTTCTGCAAGGCACATCGCATAGGATTCAGGGTTGATCTCCTGCCCAAATAGACGCACGTCGGCGGTGGGATTATAGCGTTTGATAAAGTTGTACCCCGTGGAGAGCATACCGCCCGTGCCGCATGCCTGATCGAGTATGGTTATGACTTTGCCGTCGTCAAAGATGTCGTCACAGCCCTCGGCCAGCAAAATGTTGACCATGAGCTTGATAATGTCGCGCCCGGTGTAGTGGTCGCCGGCCTCAGCATTTTCAGAAAATTTGCGGATCAGTTCCTCAAAAATATATCCCATTTTCACGTTATCGATGGTGCGCGGGTCGAGATCCAGCTCGGAGAATGCCTTAACCACGGAAAGCAGCCGGTTGTTCTTGTCCATCTTGTCAATCTGCTTATAGAAATCAAGGCCGCGCTCGTTGGAGGAAATAATTTCCTGCACATTTGGTGAGAAACCTTGTATGTAACTTTTGAAATTCGCGGCGAGGTGATCCGAGTCATTCACCAGCTCCGCCAAATCATAACGGCTCGTATTGTAAAACTGAAAACCGGAAATTCGATACATCGCCTTTGCAGGAAAAGCAGGGTTCTTTTCAGCCTGCTCCAAAACAGCCCTTTTCGTGGGTGCAAGGGCGCACTCGAATCGTCGGATGATCGTCATGGGAATGATGACGTCCTTATATTTGTCGCTTTGATACGGCCCGCGCAGTTTATTCGCGATAGACCAGATGAAGTTTACTTCTGTGGTAACATCGACCGGGGAGTCGTCCCACATCGCGTCAATGATTGTTCTGTCAGTCATTGTTTTACCTCATTCCTATCATGGTGAAAGATCTTTCCCAATTAAACAAATATTTCATTATTCTCGCTCCCCGTCGACAAAAGATAGCAACAAATCCTGTCTGATTTTATATTTTTCCGTACTTAAGGGAACTCCTTATGCTTCATTCTACATCAATTACCTGTCAAATAAAACGGAAAATTTTAAATTTTTCTCATTTCATAAAACTCATAAAACTTCTTTCCGCGTTTTCTTGAAAAAGGCTGCACAGAATTGGAACAAAAAAACAGGGACAACATAACCGGAAAACATGCCGTCCCTGCAAAATCCGATAAAGTTTTTTACAACGTGTCAGGCGATGCCGCTTACCTCATACCCGGCCTCCGCCACCGCATCGGTCAATGCCCCGTCCGAAACCTCCCCGGACAGCTCCACCGTGGCTGTCTTTGCCTCCAGATCCATGGTCACGGCCGTTACGCCCTCCACGGCCTCCAGCGCCTTCTGTACTCTTCCGGTGCAGTGCGCACACATCATTCCCTCTACCGTCAATACTTTTTTCATCGTCTTTTTCCTTTCCGCGGGTCTCTCCCCGCCGTCTATGACTTCCTGTTTCCCGGAAAAACCGCTTTTAAACCGTTTCAGCCGAAGCGCGTTTCCCACCACAAAAATACTGCTGAGACTCATGGCCGCCGCGCCGAACATGGGATTCAGGCGGATGCCGAAAGCCGGGTACCAGCATCCCGCTGCCAGCGGAATCCCGACACAGTTATAAAAGAACGCCCAAAAGAGATTCTGCTTGATATTGCGTATTACCGCACGGCTCAGCCGCACCGCCGTCACCGCGTCCTGCAGATCGCTCTTCATCAGCACGATATCGGCGCTCTCCATGGCAACGTCCGTCCCCGCGCCGATAGCCATGCCCACATCCGCTGCCGCCAGAGCGGGCGCGTCGTTGATGCCGTCTCCGATCATAGCCACCTTATGCCCCCGGGCTTTCAGCTCCCGGATCTTTTTCTCCTTGTCCTGAGGCAGCACTTCCGCCACAGCCTCCGGGATTCCGATCTTTCTCCGCACGGCCTCCGCTGTCCTGGCATTATCGCCGGTGAGCATCACGACCCGGATCCCAAGCTTTTCAAATTGCTTTACCGCCTTCAGGGAGCTTCCTCTGACGGTATCCGAGACGCCGATCATTCCCAAAAGTTCGCCCTCCCGGGCCACCAGCAGGGGAGTAGCGCCCGTCTCCGCGGCCTCGTCCATATAATCCCTGACCTCCTGCTTTACGGTTATTCCGTTTTCTTCCATATAGGCCAGATTCCCCACAAAACACCGGGTCCCGGCCTGAACCGTTTTGGAGGCCTTCTTTTCCGCTTCCGCAAGCGCCTCCGTCTCTCCGGCGGCCTCCAGCATATCTCTCACCTGGGCCGCACTGCTGCCCTGCACCGCCTTATAGGTGCCGTCCGGCTGTTTCCATGCACAGAACACGGACGTGGGACCGTCGTCCTCCTGCATGCCGCATCCGGCTTCCGCGCTGCTCTCCAGAACGCCCTCCACGCCCCGGCCAAATACCGCCTTAAAGTCCCTGACCTCCGGAATCTCGAGCTTCTGCAGGGCCGCGTAATTCAGCACCGCCTCTGCCAGAGGATGTTCGCTTTTTTTCTCCAGGGCCGCCGCCACCTGTACCAGGGTCTCCAGGCTGACGCCGGAATCCCACACCCCGGTTTCCTCTACTTTCAGCTTGCCGGAAGTGATGGTCCCGGTCTTATCCAGTACCACAGTGTCGATATCCCGGGCCCGCTGCAGAGCCTCCCCGGATTTGATCAGGATGCCCCGGCCTGCCCCCACTCCCGTTCCCACCATGATCGCCACAGGCGTGGCCAGCCCAAGCGCACAGGGGCAGGAGATCACCAGCACCGCAATGGCGGAGGAAATGGCAAACTCACTGTCCGCCCCCGCCGCCAGCCAGGCGATCAGCGTCACCAGCGCGATTCCCATGACCGCCGGCACAAAGACGCCGGCCACCCGATCCGCAAGCTTTGCGATGGGGGCCTTGCTGGCGCTGGCTTCCTCCACCAGATGGATGATCTGGCTTAAGGTAGTGTCCTCCCCCACTCTGTCCGCCCGGCATTTGAGGAATCCCGCCTTGTTCACCGTGGCGGAGACCACCTTGTCCCCCGCCTGTTTTTCCACAGGCACGCTCTCTCCCGTGATCGCCGCCTCGTCCACGCTGGAATTTCCCTCCAGCACCGTGCCGTCCACAGGCACCAGACTTCCCGGCTTCACCAGGAAAATGTCGCCCTGACGCAGTTCCTCCGTAGGCACTTCCCGCTCCGTGCCGTCCTGCGCCAGAAGGACGGCGGTCTTGGGCGAAAGATCCATCAGTTTTGTGATCGCCTCGCTGGTCTTTCCCTTGGAACGGCTCTCCAGATATTTTCCCACCGTGATCAGGGTAAGGATCGTTCCCGCCGACTCAAAGTAAAGATCATGGGAATAGTGTTCCACCAGCGCCATGTCCCCATGCCCCAGGCCATAGCCCATTCGGTACATGGCGAAAACACCGTAGAATACAGCCGCCGAAGCGCCAACCGCGATCAGGCTGTCCATATTGGGCGACAGATGTCTCAGGGTTCGGAAGCCCACCGCAAAAAATTTTCGGTTCATATACAGAATCGGAAGCAGCAAAAGCAGCTGTGTCAGCGCAAAATTGATGGCGTTCTCGCTGCCCTGCAGATATCTGCGCGCAAAACCCGGCACAGGGATTCCCAGCATCTCATGGAGCATGGGAAACATCGCCACGTACATTAAAGGGATCAGAAAACCGACGGAAATCCCCAGACGCCATCTCATGGAGCGCTCCTCAGCCGCCGCCTGTTTCTGCAGGCTGTCCCTTCCGGAGGCTGCCGCTCCTTTCCCGTCCTTTTTTTCTTCCCCTCTTACATTGTCTCCGGATAGAAGCTGCGCGCCGTAACCCGCCTTCTCCACCGCCGCCACGATCTCATCCCGGCCCAGTTCCTCCGGCCGGTAGCTGACCTCCATGGTCTCCGTCAGCAGATTCACGGAAGCCGTCTCCACTCCCGCCAGCTTATTTACCGCCTTCTCCACATGGGACGAACAGGCGGAACAGGTCATCCCCGAAATATGATATCTCTCTTTCATTTTCTTTCACCCATTTCTTTTCCCGGTCCCGCCGTGGTTCCACGGCAGGCTTTTTACGTCATTTCAGCTTCTTTACAAGCTCCACGGCCTCTCCGATCACATCGGTGTTTCCCTTTGTGATCTCTTCCGCCACGCAGGTTTTCATGTGTTCTTCCAGGATCAGGTAGCCGAAGGACTGCAGCGCGCTTTCCACCGCCGCCACCTGGGTCAGGATATCCCCGCAGTAGCGGTTCTCATCCAGCATCCTTCCGATGCCGTTCAGCTGCCCCGTCATGCGGTTCAGCCGGTTCTTCAGCTGTCGGATTTCCTTTTCCTTCCTCGGCGTGGCCTTCCTGCGGCAGCCGCATTCCTCTCCCGCCGGCAAGGTGGTATTGTTTTCCTTTTTCATCCTCATTTTCCTCTTTCCTGGCCGCCCCCAAAAGCGGTCCCCGCGCATGGTTCCGGTTCCGTGCGGCGTCTGCACGTCCTGCCGCAGCGTCTGTGCCTCCCTGTCCTTGAAGCAAAAATACCCTACAGGGGTATTTTTTCCTGTCACAGACAGAATATACCCCCATAGGGTATTTGTCAAGACCTTTTTTCTTTCTCCGAAACAAAGTTTTTTCTTCTCCACAACAAAGGCGCAACAGTTCAGCCCGCGCCATTCGCAAAGTCGCGCTGACACGCTATCCGGCGCTGCGCGCCTTCCTTTGCTCATGATACGGCGCTCCCTCGACAGCCGGATGCAGCGATAAATTCCTGCTAGCACGATTTCTCCGCTGAATACGGCTGAACGGATAAGAAATCTGTAACTGTTCAGCCCGCGCCATTCGCAAAGTCGCGCTGACGCGCTATCCGGCGCTGCGCGCCTTCCTTTGCTCATGATACGGCGCTCCCTCGGCAGCCACATTCAGCGATAAATTCGTGCAAGCACGATTTCTCCGCTGAATACGGCTGCTGGCTGAACTTTAGACGGCGTCAAATCCGCCCTGCAGATCCTCAATGATATCGTCGATATGCTCCGTCCCGATGGAAAGGCGGATGGTATTCCTGTAAATGCCCTGCTCCTCCAGCTCACTGTCGCTCAGTTGGGCATGGGTGGTGGAGGCGGGATGGATCACAAGGGATTTCACGTCAGCCACATTGGCCAGCAACGAGAACAGCTCCAGATTGTCGATAAACCTTTTCGCCTCGGCCTCTCCTCCCTTGATCTCAAAGGTAAAGATGGAGCCGCCGCCGTTGGGAAAATACTTTTTGTATAACGCCTGCTGAACGGGGTCCTGGGAAACGGAAGGATGGTGCACTCTCTCCACCTTTGGATGGCCGTTTAAAAACTCCACCACCTTCAGCGCGTTTTCCACATGCCGCTCCACCCGCAAAGACAGAGTTTCCAGTCCCTGCAGGAAGAAAAAGGCGTGGAACGGAGAGAGCGTCGCCCCCATATCGCGCAGCAGAATGGCGCGGATCGCGGTGACAAAGGCTGCGCCGGGCACGGCCTTGCTGAAGGTAACGCCGTGATAGCTCTCGTTCGGCGTCGTCAGATGGGGGAATTTTCCCGAAGCTTCCCAGTCGAATTTGCCGCTTTCCACGATCACGCCGCCGATGGTGGTTCCATGGCCGCCGATGTATTTCGTCGCGGAATGTACCACAATGTCGGCCCCGTACTCAAAAGGCCGGACCAGATAAGGCGTGGCGAACGTGTTGTCAACCACGAGCGGCACCTTGTGGACGTGGGCGATCTGCGCCAATTTTTCAATATCCACCACGTCCGAATTGGGATTTCCAAGGGTTTCGATAAAAATCCCCTTGGTATTCTCCCTGATCGCGGCCTCGACCGCCCCGAGATCCGCCGGGTTCACAAAGGTTGTCGTGATGCCGTAATCCACAAGCGTATTTGCCAGCAGATTGTATGTACCGCCGTAGATGTTGTCCGCCGCCACAATGTGGTCTCCGGCCTTGGCGAGATTCTGAACGGCATAGGAAATCGCCGCCATCCCGCTGGCAACCGCCAGCGCCGCGGTTCCTCCCTCCAAAGCCGCAATACGCTTCTCAAAGGCGTCCTGCGTCGGATTCGTCAGACGGCCGTAAATATTGCCGCTGTCCGCCAGTCCGAAACGGGCCGCCGCATGATCGCAGTTGTGGAACACATAGGATGAGGTCTGGTAGATTGGCACCGCCCTGGCATCCGTAACAGGGTCGGGCTGCTCCTGCCCCGCATGGAGCTGCAGCGTCTCAAATTTCAGGTTTCTCCGGTCATAAGGTTTCTTGCTCATAATATCACTCCAATCCGCCGGTATCCGGCCTTTTTTCCATTTCCCAATACTTTTTGGAAAGACGCTTCCCTTTATTCATAGTATTTAGGTAGGTTTAGTATACATTAACCCTTTTCCAGCAATCTGTCAAGAGGTTTTTACTATTATTTTGTTTTAACAGTTCAGCCGGCCGCCGTATTCGGCGAAAAATCGTGCTCGCACGAATTTTTCGGTGAACACGGCGGCCGAGGGAGCGCCATCTCATGAGCAAAGACAGGCGCGCAGCGCCGAATAGCGCGACAGCGCGGCTTTGCGAATGGCGCGGGCTGAACTGTTACAGTTTTCTTATCCGTTCAGCCGGCCGCCGTATTCGGCGAAAAATCGTGCTCGCACGAATTTTTCGGTGAACACGGCGGCCGAGAGAGCGCCATCTCATGAGCAAAGACAGGCGCGCAGCGCCGAATAGCGCGACAGCGCGGCTTTGCGAATGGCGCGGGCTGAACTGTTACAGTTTTCTTATCCGTTCAGCCGGCCGCCGTATTCGGCGAAAAATCGTGCTCGCACGAATTTTTCGGTGAACACGGCGGCCGAGAGAGCGCCATCTCATGAGCAAAGACAGGCGCGCAGCGCCGAATAGCGCGACAGCGCGGCTTTGCGCCACACCATCTACACCATGCCCGCCCGCTCTGAAACCGTCAGAATCTCTTCTCCCGTCCGGGTCTGTTCCCTGGCGGAAACATGCACATTTGTGCTGTAGGAATGATTTTCCACTCTCACCGTTACAGCCGGAGATATGCCTTCCCCGACCAGATTCGGAATATCAAACTCCAGAAGCAGCTTTCCTTTCGTCACGATCTCATTCTGCACCACTCTGGGCCTGAAGTATCTTCCCAGCAGGTCATCGCTCACGCTGCCCACCTGCAGATAAAGCTCGGTTCCAAACTCTGTCCGGAGCAGAAACGCATTCCCCATGGGAAACAGTTTTATGATCTTTCCCCCTGCCGGCGCGTACAGCCTGTCTTCTTCCGGCTGTATCACCACCGTGGGATGTCCGTCGTCCTGGCAGGAGAGCAGCCAGCCCTTCACCGGACTTCCCACAGACCATTTCATCCCCTCCGGCTCCTGCTGGCCCTTCCCTCTGCGGATGTGTCTCAGGGGACGAACCATACCCCCGGTTCCGCGGATCATTCTGTCAGAGAGTCGGCCTGCCGTTCCCGCTTTGAGCCGGCCGGTCACAAAAGCCTGACGGCCGGCATCCTTCCCGCCGTTGACGCCTTCTTCTGTCCCGCGGGGCGCCGAACAGAAGTTTTCCCTGTTCTCCGTCTTCTCCGCCCAAAGGCTCTGCGCCGCTTCCCATCCGCTCCGGTCAGACTGTATGACCCGCGTCTCCACGGATTTCGACCTTGGAACCGGCCCCTGCCCCCCGGTGGCCTGTCCTTCCACAGCCTCTTCCCCATAGGACTCCCCGTTCTGCACAGAAAGCCTTCCCATACAAAAGCCTGCCAGCGCAGACGCCGCGGCCATCGCGGTCATCCATAAAACATTCCACACCATATGCTCCGCCTCCTTATACAGCCATTTTTCCCCATCAGAAAGAAAAATATGAAAATTTTTTTGAAAAAATGTTGACATATCCTGTTTTTAGATGTTACCTGACTTCCGTCGTTTCTCTCAAAACATGGTACTCAGCTGTCAATCAGCATGCAGTTTTCAAAAAGATTGTCGA
>CANQWM010000039.1 GCA_947627535.1 uncultured Acetatifactor sp. | reverse complement strand
ACTCCGGCAGGGGCTTTCTTGATCCCGTTCAGTTTGAATTTGCCGATGGTCTTATTATCGCGTGCCATTGGCCGTTCCCCTTGTAGGACATGAATTTCCACACTGCTTTGAAACGGCGCTGCGGTTGAAAAAATCTGTGAATAGTGAATGGGCAAAGTGGAATTTCTCTCCACAAGACGTGTAGCGACACCGCCTACTGTTTCGATAGAAAGGCTGAGAGGAGTGACATCCAAAAGGAGAATGCCGCTTTCCGAACCGGCGAGCTGCAGCGAACCGCCAGAAAGCGTGTCTCCCTGAATGGCAGCCCCTTGAGCAACGCACTCATCCGGATTGATATTCTTTGACGGTATAATGCCGGTCAACTGACGCACCTTTTCCTGAACAGCGGGAATACGGGTTGAGCCTCCAACGAGAATGACCTTATCAAGTTCGGATGGCGCAATACCGGCATCATTCAAGGCGTTTTGTACCGGAATTGCTGTTCGATCCACAAGATCGCGTGTCAGCTCGTTGAATTTGGCGCGGGTAAAGGTAGTCTCAAAGTGGATCATGCCGTCCTTTCCCTGGACCAGATACGGCAGGCTTATCATGGCATTCTCTACACCAGACAGCTCCTTTTTCGCTTGCTCCGCCGCTTCCCGTACACGTTGCAAGGCGGCATAATCTTTTTTTATATCCGTAGAATACCGTCTCTGAATTTCCGAAATCAAATACTCTGTGATACGCTCATCAAAGTCATCGCCGCCCAAATGGTTATCACCATTTGTTGCCAGAACTTCTATCACGCCGTCTCCAATCTCAATGATGGAAACATCAAAAGTGCCGCCGCCAAGGTCATATACCATAACCTTTTGCTGTGCCCCGTTATCCAGTCCATAAGCAAGTGCGGCACTGGTTGGCTCATTGATGATCCGTTTTACATTTAAGCCTGCAATTCGCCCTGCATCTTTTGTGGCCTGTCGCTGAATATCGTTAAAATAAGCGGGTACTGTGATGACTGCGTCCGTTACTTCTTCACCGAGAAAGTCTTCCGCATCTTTGCGCAGTTTTCTCAGAATCATTGCACTGATCTCCTGCGGTGTAAATCTTTTACCGTCAATGTTGATATTCCAATCCGTCCCCATGTGACGTTTCACAGATGAAACAGTTCGGGACGCATTGGTAACTGCCTGCCGCCTTGCCGTTTCACCCACCAGCCGTTCACCGGACGCGGTAAAAGCAACAACACTGGGAGTGGTTCTTCCGCCCTGTTCGCTTGGAATGATAACGGGTTTGCCGGCCTCTACAAAAGCGACGCAGCTATTCGTTGTTCCAAGATCAATGCCAATCGTTTTTCCCATAGTGATTCCATCCTTTCTACATACATCTCAGACAGCCCAATGGACCGCAAAGACATTGCATGGCAAAAAAGCCGAAGCATATTTTTTGTATATTAGCGGCTTCCATATTGAAGCCTCTTGCATTTTGTTCATAAGTTTGTTCTGAACGGCGAAATTTCTGCAAAAGCAGATGATAGATGCGATTATTCGGTTCCATCTGTGATGCCTTCTGCATCTGATCGATTGCCTGAACGGTGTTGCCAAGGCCATGATTGGCAAGCGAGTTCAAATAATACCATCTTGCGTTTCGTCCTACGCTTGGTATGTTGGTCAAAATCCAGATTGCCTCCTGATAACGATGGTTATTGATTTCAGTAATAGCCTGCCTGATTTCCATATTGTCGCCCGGCTCTGGCTGCGGATTCATAGAAACGGTATCGTCATTGCCGTTTCGTTCAAATCCAAATCCAAAAATATCCCCAAAGTCAAAGCCGCCGAAATCACTTGACCAGCCACCCGGACCTCGATAACCGCCAGAGCTGCCTTGCCTTTCATATCCGGTTCCGCTATAACCGCCGCTTTGGTTTCCCGTATATCCTCCATATTGCCCGCTTTGTCCGTAAGATTGGCGCTGCTGCGCTCGCCTTGCCTCATACTTCTGCGGATTCATCAACATATCATAAGCTTCATTCACTTCATTCATCTTTTGGCTCGCAGTCGGATCGTCAGGATGCAAGTCGGGATGATATTGCTTTGCCTTTTGGCGATATGCTCTTTTAATCTCTTCTTTCGTCGCTCCTTTCGAGACGCCCAGAGTTTGATAAGGGTCATTTACCATGGTTCACTTTTTCCTTTCCGCCTGCATTTGCCGGTTGTATTTGATCCAAACGCCAGAATAAAGAATGTTCCTTAAAATGTTAGCGTCCTGGACAAGGGGCAGCGATTCAAAGGCTTCGGCTGCTTCTCCGAGAATGTTCTTCAGCATGGAACGAATCTCTTCCTGACTCAGAGAGAAAGTAGAAAAGGGATTATAACTTCCTTTCTTCCGGTCGTATCTTAAATCTATCGCGGCATCGGCAAGGTAAATATACTTCCCGATATGATAACCAAGCTTCTGCAAATACGGTGTCCAGTGATCCGGCTCAGCCACAAAAATCGCGGCCATCAGTCTGCCAAAGCTGTTGGCCGCCGCATCTGGAGAGGCAAGGCAGGATTTCTCAATTTCAGAGATTTCATTGAGTTCCTTTTCGATGATCAAACATTGATCTTTTCTTGCTGTTCTGACTTCTTCGTAAGCCTTTTTAAGCAGAGCAGCATAACATTTGCGGGAAATATTTCGATCATCGTTCCAATCGTCAAGACATTTGAAGTATGTCAAGGCTATTGTCATATCGGCGGCATATTCTATATATTTACCGGATAGATAATCATGCTTTTTACATGGATGCACAGCACATCGCGCTGTTTTGCTGGTTTCCTCCGGTTCATACAAGGATGATAAAAAGATAGCCAAAAATGTCAAATCGTAGCTCAGTCCCAATCGTGACCAAAATCCATACCGTTCACCCAGCGCATGACATAATCCACAATAAAATGCACGATACCGTTCTTTTTCTTCCTCGGTAAGATCGGATAAATTGGCCTGTATGATCCCAAACATAGCATCACCTCATGTTTTGCGGGTTATTTTGCCTTTACATATTGGGCAAGTGATTTCGATTTGCCCTTTCCCTTTTGGAACGCGGAGCCAGCGTTTGCATCCTGGACATTTATAATATCGATGCGTTTTTCGCTCCCGCCACATATTTTTCCAACGTTTGAAACTCTGCTTCACCTTTCCTGTATATTTCAAATAAACTTCCCGCTCCTTCTGTCGTTTTTCAAGGTTGCGGGAAAAGCTGCGGAATGTCGACCAAATCAACAGAATCAGCGCAATCGGATTTAGCAAAGGGACAAACGGGGAAATGAGTATACAAACCAGCGCTGCAATCGACAGACATTTGGAAAGCTCATCATAGCCGTATCTTCCGTACATCCATGCCTGCATTTTTTCTCCATGCCTTTGCAACCATCGTTTCATTTTCCGCTTCTCCTTTATCGGTTCACTCTTTTTACCCTGAATTCTACAGCAAGAATCTAAACTGAAACGAAACTACCGCCGTATTTTCCAGTCTGCTTTTTCAACAAGTTTGGCTCTGATGGGTCGGCTGAAACGCCGCAGAAGGCATAAACCCACATAAAAAAAGAACCTCCACAATGAAGGTTCTCATAAAAAATCTATTTCACCGTCTTTCTTCTCCCACGTTTGGCTGCGATTTCGGCAACGTAACCGTAAACATGGTAAGATTGTTTTCGCTTTGCACCGAAACCTTTCCGCTGTGCAATTCTACCACTTTTTTAACGATTGCAAGTCCGACTCCATTTCCCTCACCGGAGTGCGAACTGTCAGCCTGATAAAATTTTTGAAAAATTCTTGATATACTTACCGCCGGAATCTCCTCTCCTGAATTGATAATATGCACAGACAGGGAATCCGATTGATTCTTGATATTGACTTCAATGACTCCGCCGGTGGGAGAAAACTTGATTGCATTATCCAGCAGATTGATCCATACCTGTTTTAAAAGTTCCTCGTTGGCAGAAACTCTGTATTCACCGAAGTCTACATTGAAATCCAATTGCTTTTTTTCCCATTTGTCAGCAAGCAGCAGGATAGACGACCGAATCTGTTCTGAAAGGTTAAACTTTACAACATCGGTTAAAATCGTTTGGTTTTCTACTCGCGTCAAATTCAATACATTTGTCGCCATATCAGAAAGCCGCAGAGATTCTTCTTCGATAACCGCCAAATATTCCTCTTTTTGTTCTTCTGTCAGGTTGCCGCGGCGAAGCAGCTTTGCAAAGCCCGCAATAGATACGATGGGCGTTTTGAATTCATGCGAAAAATTATTGATAAAATCCCCTCGAAGCATCTCTGTGTTTTTAAGTTCGGATGCCATTCGATTGAAGCTGTGCGAGAGCTGCGAAAAAGTAGGATGTTTGGAGATTGGCCATCCAAAATCCAGTCGGGCACTGAAATCACCAGATGCCAGCCGATCAATTTGATAAATTACATTCTGTAGGGGGCGGGCAGATATTTTACTGGATAAATAGGCAACAATAACACCGACAATATTACTGATGACGATCATATAGAGGATGATAATACCGATGTTTGGTCGAATATCGGTATCAAGCGTGATAACTTGAAAATGCACCAGCATATAAATAAGAGAAGCTGTTATTGAAGTAATAATAAACTGAATGAAAAAATTAAGTGTCGATATTAAAAATGTGAGTGCAAAATAATGTTTTCGATTTTGTTTGTTCATACTTTTTTCACCGCCTTATAACCAAGCCCTCGCACGGATTCAATATCAAATTCTTCCCAACCCTCGAACCGTTTGCGCAGCCGTCCGATGTGAACCGTCACAGTTTCCCAACCGGTATCGCTCTCAGCACCCCAGATTTCATCCATCAGTTGGATCCGTGTAAAAATCTTTCCGGGGTATGACAGCAGCTTATAAAGCAGCAAAAACTCCTTTTGCGGAAGTTCTTGCGTCTCGCCGTTTTTTTGTCACGGTAAAAGAATCGTAATCCAAAACTACATTTCCAATCGTCATTGTATGTTCGTTGGCAATCTGAGCGCGGCGTAGAAGCGCTTTGATTCTCCAGAGCATTTCTTCCTCATCAATCGGTTTTGTCATGTAGTCATCGATCCCTAACGAAAAACCTTTATGTTTATCTTCAGGAAGCTGTTTTGCCGAAACCATAAGAATCGGAAGATTATTATGGTTTTCACGGAGAATCTTTGTAAATTCATATCCGTCCATTTTAGGCATCATGATATCAAGAATCACAAGATCAATATACTCTTTGTCCATTACATCGAAGGCTTCTTCACCGTTTGCAGCAGTATATACGGAATAGTGTTCCGTTTCAAGCACAGCTTTGAGCAATCGGCGTGTGTTTTTATCATCATCAACAACAAGAATTTGGAACATTGTTTCCACCTCCTGATAAATTGAGAATAGCATGATTTTGTATTTACCTAAAATGGCAAATATTTTCGCTTGCAGATTGAAATATTCGATTCTATTGCAATTGATTTGAGGTCTGCGTAATTATGTTATCCTCTATAATAATCCGATAGTAACCGCCCCCACTGTCAACCGCGCAAAAGCAGTTTTCTCCATTTGTCCAAATGCTTTGAATGTCCGTAAGCTCCAGCTTCTGAAAAGTCAGTTCCTTCAAGGCCATATCATAATATGTATCCGTCTGTGGATCTCGGCCGGGATTGGCCACCTGCCAGAGACCATATTCCACATCTGCAGTATCGTAAGTCACATATTTGCTGATAAATACCTGCCCGTCATCAGTCAAAAACATCGTATTCTCTTTTCCTGATTTGATGGAAATGATTTGGGGACAGCCGGAAGCAGCATCGTCTATGTCTAAAATGTCCGCCACACGGATTTCCACAAACTCCCCATTGCATTGTTCTCGCAGTGTATCCGGATGAGTCAACACGAACTCCTTATCATGATATTTGATCCTGTCACTGTTCCAATAATATAAAGTACCATTCTCTTTGCTCAGAAACACAGTATAGGGATCCGAACTCACAGTCTTCACACCCTCTACGCCTTTCAGATCATAATAAATCAAGCATTCATATTTTCCACCCTCACTCAGAACCGTAATTTCCGGAATATCTTCCGGCAGAGGCGGCCAGGCAATAACATTATTTTTCCCGGGCTCAACTTCTCCTTCATGGGGAAAAATAAACGCATAAGCATTGCTATTATATCCCTCATAAAAAAAGCTCATGAGTGAAAAGATACTGCCGTCCGTTCTGACAAAATAATCATAATTACCGGCGCCTGCCTGCATACAACCTATCTCTCCAAGCATTACATCCTCTTGTATCGGTGAAAAGTTGGTGAAAGAACCATATACCCACGGGTAATCCGATACATACAGACTTCCATCCTTGTTCAATGCATACAGTTTTCCGTTTTCTGCTGTGATATCAACTATATTTTTCAAATCCTGCATTATAAACGGCGTATCAATGTAGATACAAGAATCCATCTGCTTCATGCGAAGCACATTTTCTTTCACTCCCCACGTATACACATCACCCTGCTCGGTGAGGGCAAAAACATTTTCTCCTCCATCCTCCAATTTTACGACATGGTTCAACCCTTCTATCCGCTGCGGCTCTGAGACAAAGTTTTCTGCGATCCCAAGCTTTCTCTCCTCATTATTTCCCCAACTCCACACGCTCCCGTCATCATAAAGGACAAGAAGAAAGTCCTCTCCAACGACTATTTGATTAATACTATTCTTGATAATCTTGTCAATTTTAACACCGTCCATGTCGGATGACCGCAGCTCCCATCCGTTATCAGGGAAAAGCTGCAGATTATTCTCGTTATACCTGCTCCAGCAGCTTCCTTCATCAAACCATACCGCTCCCGTTTCACAATCGATTGGCGTTTCTTCCACTATATCTCCAGCCTCCGAATAAATTCGTTCATAATAACCTAAGTATGACGGAGATTCTGAAGCCGGATATTCATTCCCATCATAACAAGCCTGCAGTCTCCTGACTCTTCTCCACTCTCCATTCAGAAAACAATACATATCCATAATGAGACGTCCATAGCGATCTTTTCCCGTAAAGGATATAAGAGATGACAATTCCTGATTCCAAAGCGGACACTTCCATTCACCGCTCGCTCCGTCCTGCTCCTGCCATAACCAAGGGAACATCGTTGCCTCATATGTACGCGTATCCTGTTTCCATATTAATGTAAGCAGGCTTGTCCGGCCATTCAGCGCATCCATTCCCCAGTCGTCGCTAAACGCAAAGACTATATCCGCTGAACCGTCCCCCGAAACATCCATCAGCCAATGTACTTCTTCATATACTACAGGATAATTGACCAGAACTTTTTCCGCAACCACATCATCCTTTGCGTCTTTTACAGTCAGACGGTAATCCGCATACAATCCGCCCGTAATCAATCCAATATCATAGACAGGCGAAATTCGTTCAAAAGCAATATCATACATTTGTTCTCCGAGCAGAGCCCTCTCGGTCCACACCGTTTCCGGCAATCCTACCTTATCGGATTGCAGTTCGTTTTGCGAAGATATAATTAACTTTCCACAACGATTGTCAAATGACATGACATCAACAGCATTAGGCGCCAGCCACTTTGAGAAGATAACCGGTATGTGTACTTCCTCCATTTGACCGGATTTACCATCTGCATATTTAATTACCAATTCTCCTGCGCTTTCCATTTTAAGCTTTGTGATATGTTCATATATGTCAGGCAAATAAAAAATCTCATTCTGGTCTATATCATGAATTGCAACATAATTATGTCCCGTAAAATCATTTGCAAAAGATCCATACTGACTGCTTATACTTTCGTTATTAGGTACGCAGTATGCAATGATATGATTTCCCAGGTCAACAATATTACCATCTGTAAATATAGAGTTTGGCAAAACAGCCTCTCCTTGTGATGTTTCTTTCTGAACGATCATCTGTTTCATCTGAATTTGTTTTATATTATCACTGGGTACAAAACTATCTATATCCATTTCAATAATCGTTAATTGATTCATAGACGGAAGCGGCTCGGCAAGAAAACATAGTTTGCCTTCCCTGATAAAAAAATTAGTTGTCTCATATATGTAAGAACTGTCTCCTGTGAAATAGTCAATAAAATAAGAGTTAATAAATGTAATGCATTCATTTTTATTCTTTGCAAGTATTTCATCGTCAATTCTTATTTTATCCTGTGCTGCGGCATTCGTTATCAGGTTTTGATATTCTTCCATACTGTAAAAATCAGCTAAACACAGAAGGTCTCCATTCTCTAAATTAAAATTCAGACCTATCTCAAAATTACCCCCGTCAGCGCTTATTCCTTTTTGCTTTTCTCCTGAAAAGTAGATACTGAGTATTTTTTCATCCATATATGTAATATCATAAGTAATATTTGCCCGATCTGTCCACGCATCATCCTCCAGACAGTCATCGAACAATATGTGAAAAATCTGCTCGTTTATTTTGAGTGAAACCCCATCTTCACCATCCAAGCAGGGATACTCAATCCTGATGGAATCCTGTGTGGTATTTTTAACCATTCGGGTACAATGAACGTATGTGTTCACTTCGTTTTCCTCTTTTGACCCACCAAAATGTTCTTTCGTAGTTACAACATACAGCGCTATAAAGAAAATGCCTATGGATACACAACACATAACTATATAAAGACGAAAATTCTTCTTTTTCAATCCCCAATTTTTCATGAGCTAATCTCTCCAATTATCTTTACTGTTTCAAGGTGACACTGAAACACAAATGGGATTTTATAAAAACCACAATAAAAATATTCCTCCCAATAAAAGATCAATTATCCAGACTGTTTTCATTCAATAAAAAATCATAAATACTCATAATCAGCACCCCGTCCTCATTGTAATATGGCGCAGGCGCGTCTTTTGTAATGATAATCTTCTTAAAGAAATCACCAGTCAGCATCAGAGTGCGCTGCTCCTGCTCCATTTTTTCCTGATCCGGAATTGCGTACGCAGACTGAATATAATAACGTTTTGACCCCTTGTTGCAGACAAAATCAATTTCCAGTTGCTTTCGGATCCCATGACCTTTTTCATTGGTTGTGTTCAGAGTGACAACACCCACATCTACATTGAAGCCCCGCATCTTCAGTTCATTAAATATAATATTCTCCATCGTATGCGTTTCTTCCAGCTGGCGAAAATTGAGGCATGCGTTCCGCAATCCCAGATCCGTGAAATAATATTTGACCGGCGTGTCAATATACTTTTTTCCCTTAATATCATAACGGAAAGCACTGTCAATCAGGAAGGAATCGCAAAGATAGTCCATATATCTTTTAATAGTTGCATTACTAATCGTTTTCTTTTTAACCGTTTTAAAGGTTGACGACAGTTTTGTCGGATTTGTCAGCGAGCCAATGGCGGATGAGAGGATGTTTAAAAGTTCCTCCAGTTCCGCCCGATTGCGCACATTGTGTCTGCCCACAATGTCAGAAATATACGTTTCCTCAAACAGATGCTTTAGGAAGTGAGTCTTTTCTTCCGGGTCTGAAATATTCATAACAGGAGGCAGACCGCCATAAAGCATGTATTCATTCCATCCATCCTGTTTCGTCCCCGGATAAACGGACATAAACTCTGCAAAACTAAACGGATACATATGAACTTCATCACCACGACCGCGAAATTCCGTTATCACATCTTTAGACAAAAAACGTGCATTACTCCCTGTCACATACACATCCACATTTCTCATGCGGATCAGACTGTTCAGTACAGATTCAAAATCATCCAGAAGCTGCACTTCATCCAACAATATATAGTAAATATCGTCATCTTTGATCTGTTCTTTCAAATACGGATACAGGACACCCGGATCGCGAAAATGTTTATTCTCGAAGGAATCAAACGCAATCTCAATGATATGCCGTTCATCTGTTCCTTCCTCCAACAAATGGTCCTTAAACAAATGAAAAAGCAGATAGGACTTTCCGCAGCGCCGTATGCCGGTCACTACCTTGATAAGTCCATTCTGCTTCTTACGGATCAGCTTATTCAAATACATGTCTCTCTTAACTATCATATAACGTGCCTTCTTATTGAAAATTTTTGCGAGTAGTCGCAAATTTTTAATAAGATTATACCCAAAATTGATTGATTTTACAACATGTTATTAGATTTTTTGCTTATATCCTCTCTTTCGCAGGCTTCTTTGCACCCCCCCGCTGACGTAAACAATGAAACGTCCTTTTTACACCATCCTCCCCGCCAGTATCACGCTGGCCACCGTGCCGGCCAGCGTAGCCAGCAGCGCCCCCGTCAGCGTATATCGGGTCTTCGTGACCTTAGCCGCCAGAAAATACACAGACATCGTGTAAAACACCGTCTCCGTACAGCTCATCAGAATCGAGGTCAGCAGCCCCGCATAGGAATCCGGACCGGAAGTGCGGAAGACATCCAAAACAAGCCCCGTGGCCGCAGAAGAGGAAAACAGCTTTACGATCAGAAGCGGCATCAGCTGCGCCGGCAGTCCCACCGCCTCCGTCGCAGGCGCCAGAAGATTTCCAAGCATATCAAAAAAGCCGGACGAGCGCAGCATGCCTACCGCCACCAGCAGACCGATCAGAGTCGGGACAATATCCACCACGATCTTCAGGCCATCCTTTGCCCCTTTCAGAAAAGCTTCATAAACCTTTACTCGGGAGATGGCACCGTACCCTACAATAAAAAAGATCAGAACGGGAATGATAATATCGGAAAGATTTGCCAGCGCCTTCATACTATCTCCCCTTCCGTTTTCTGCCGCCGCTTTGGATATCCTTACTGCCGCGGTCCTTTATTTTGCAGTATACAATGGCGGTCAGGGTACTAAACAGGGTGGCCGCGATAGCCGGTGCTATAATGGCCGTGGGATTGCTGCTTCCGTACTGATTCCGGTAAGCGATCATGTTTACGGGAATCAGCTGCAGGGAAGAAATATTCAGGATTAAAAACGTACACATTTCACTGCTGGCGCGCCGGTTTCTGCCGAAGGGAAGATCCCTCCCTGGCCCATCCGTACGTTTCGGAGCCCTTTCCGGAAGAGCAGACGATGAATCGGGAAGATAATCCGGATTCCCCCGCTCCGCTTCCAGATCCGCAAGCGCTTCCATGGCCTTCAGGCCCGCGGGAGTGCAGGCCCAGCCCAGTCCCAGCACATTTGCGATGATATTGGCAGCTATGTACTGTCCCGCCGGATGGTCCTTCGGAAGCCTCGGGAACATGAAACGCAGAAATGGTGCGATCCCTCTTGTCAGCTTCGCCACCAGCCCGGCCCTTGTGGCAATCTCCATAAGCCCCATCCACAGCGCCACCACTCCCGCCATGGTAATGCACAGCGAGATCGCCTCCCCCGCGCTGTCCAGCGCCGCGTTGGTCACATCGCTCATTCGTCCTGTAAGCGCTCCGTAGAACACGGCGATCAGTATCATGACTGCCCAGATTGCGTTTAACATCTCATCACGTCCGATCAGCATAAGTTATGTTGTATTTTATGCTGACAGGAAGCAAAAAAGCACCGCAGCCTTGCTCAGACCCTCCTGCGGACGCCATCAAACCTGGCGCCGTCATGATGCCCGCTGGGTCCTTACATCTGATGCCGTACCACGCCGTATTCGTCATCCAGGCGAAAATAGGGACATTCGTTCTGTCGGCCCGTCAGGAACCGGTACATCTCGTCCTCATCCAGATTCACAAGACAGACATAACAGTCTTCTTCCTCTTCATAAACATAGTTGACACATATGTCACAATTTGACATCATTCTTTGTCTCCCTGTCTGCGGTTTTCTCCCGCCGCATTGCCGTACTCCATGCGTCTTGGTTTTTGTCCGGCGCTCCTGCCGTTCACAATATTCCCGCCGTTCTTTTGTCCGCTCTCTTATTCCCGGTTCTCATTCCCGTCTCTGTGGAGACAGGCATAAATTTCCCGCTTTCCCACGCCTCTGTCCTTTGCCACCTGTTTCATGGCTTCCTTTCCGTCCATCCCGAGAGCCTGATAATACGCCATGTGCTCCTCCACGGTCATGTCCTCCCAGCTTTGGATCTCTTCCCGGCGTTTTTCCTCCCGGCTTTTTCCCCGAAGGACCAAAACATATTCCCCCTTCGGTTCCCGGTCTTTGTAGTATTCCAGCGCTCCGTCCAGCGTCGTGGGCGTCACAGTCTCAAATTTCTTCGTCAGTTCCCGGCAAATTGTGACATCTCTGTCACCCAGCTTCTCCCGCAGTTCCTCCAACGTGCGTATCAAACGGTGGGGTGCCTCATAGAGAATGATCGTCCGGCTCTCTTCTGCCAGTTCCTCCAGAACTTCCCGTTTCTCTTTTTTGTCCGCGGGAAGAAATCCCTCAAAACAGAATCGTCTGGTGGGAAGGCCGGAGAGTGTCAGCGCCGTGATACAGGCGGCCGCGCCTGGCAGGGAAGTCACCGGTATACCGTTTTCCCGACAGATCCGGACCAGCACCTCTCCCGGGTCTGAGATGGCTGGCGTACCCGCGTCGGTGATCAGCGCCACATCCTGTCCTGCCTTCAGCAGCTCTGTCAGTTTTTTTGCCTTTTCCACTTTATTATACTCATGGTAACTTGTCATAGGTGTATGGATATCAAAATGGTTCAACAGCCTGATGCTGTTTCTGGTATCCTCCGCGGCGATCAGGTCCACGGCTTTTAAGGTTTCAACCACTCTGGGCGTCATATCACCCAGATTTCCAATGGGCGTTGCGCATAAATATAAGGTTCCCGGCATAACAATCCTTTTCCTCCGTCAATATCCGTATATATCATAGATCTCCGGCATATAAACGCCCTTTTCCCTGTACACGATCAACGGTTTTTCCACGGTCATCCGGGATCTTCCGCCCCTGACCGCCTCCAGCAGAACCATGTTTGGCTCCCTGTCCACATAAGGGTACACAAGCTGCATCCGCTTCGGCTCCAGTTTATAGTTCGTCAGCGTCACCATGATCTCCGCCAGACGAAAAGGACGGTGCACCAGAAAAAAATGTCCTCCCGGCTTCAAAAGCCTTGCGGTCTGCCGCACCACATCCTCCAGCGTACATAAAAGCTCATGCCGCGCAACAGCCTTGGGGGCATTGGGATTTTTCATGCCATGATTTCCGATCATATAGGGCGGATTGCAGGTAACGCAATCAAAAGAAGCAGACGCAAAGAGAGAGTCTGCTTCTTTGATATCACCTGTTACAATGCGGATCCTGTCAGACAATCCGTTTAACGCCACGCTTCTGGCCGCCATGTCCGCGCTTTCCGGCTGGATTTCAAGACCTGTCAGCTGTGCGCAGTGATACCTTGCCTCCATGAGCAGAGGAATAATCCCCGTACCCGTTCCCAGATCCAGAACACAGTCCGACGCCTCTGCTTTTGCAAATCCCGCCAGCAGCACAGCGTCCATCCCAAAACAGAATTTTCCGGGATCCTGAATGATTTTATACCCGCAGCGCTGCAGATCGTCTATCCGTTCGTTTTCCTTAAGGCTGTACGTCATGCTGCTACGCTTGTCCTTCCTGCCTGGGAGCCCCGCCATTTCTCCTGTGCCGGCTGCGGTGGCTGCGCCCCGGCTGGCGATTTTCCTCCTCACGGTTTTGACCGTTTCCCTGATCCGCCCTGGCGTCCTGCCTCTGTTCCCTCTGGCGGCTGCGGTTTTCCTGTCGTCTTTCACCTGCCTGACTGCTCTGGCGGTTCCTGACATTCTCACCCGGCTGGCCGTTCTGGCGATTTCTGGCGTTCTCACCCGGCTGACCGTTCTGACGGTTCCTGACACTCTTTTTCTGTCCGGATTCCTTCTTCACGGGGGTGGCTTCCTCTGCGCTTTCGCCGTCCTCCTGCTCTTCCTCCTCCAGCCGCTCCAACTCCTGCATTTCCTCTCTGGACAGATCCATTTTTTCTTTCTTGCCGTGTTTGCGGCGGAATTGGATCTGCTCCACAGGGTACTCCTTGATTTCTTTCTCGTCTCCTACGTCTACCACGACCTTCACCATCTGGCGAAGGACGTTGACGCTGTGTACCTCCCCCCGCAGTCCATCCTGGGTTGTGACGGTATCTCCGATATTGGGAAGCCGGCGATTTAACTCTTCATACGTCTCCTCTTCATTTTTGAGACAACACATCAGCCTGCCGCAGACACCGGAAATCTTCGTGGGATTTAAGGAAAGATTCTGTTCCTTTGCCATCTTGATGGATACCGGTACGAAATCCGACAGATAGCTGTGGCAGCACAGCGCTCTGCCGCAGATTCCAATTCCGCCCACAATCTTTGTCTCATCCCTAACGCCGATCTGGCGCAGTTCGATTCTGGTACGGAACACGCCTGCCAGATCTTTTACCAGCTCCCGGAAATCGATACGGCCGTCTGCCGTGAAATAAAAAAGAACCTTATTATTGTCAAAGGTGTATTCCGCATCGATCAGCTTCATTTCCAATCCATGCTTCCTGATTTTTTCCTGACAGATCCGGAACGCTTCCTTTTCTTTCTTTTTATTTTCCGCCTCCTGCTCCAGATCGCGGGGACCGGCGATCCGCAGTACCGGCTTCAGGGGCTGCACCACCTTGCTGTCCTCCACCTCGCAGGCACAGGACACCACGGTCCCAAATTCAATTCCCCGCGCCGTCTCCACGATCACGTGGCTGCCTTTCTTTATCTCATAATCCAGCGGGTCAAAAAAATAAATCTTTCCCGCAGTTCGGAACCGCACTCCTATTACCTTTGTCATCTATCCACCTCACACCTTTGTCAGGAAGGGCACAAGCCTTCCCCACACTGCTCTTTTCGGCCCGTCCGATATCGGCCGCTTCTGTATTTTAGCATATATCCGCCCAAAAAACCACTGTTTTATAGTAAAAACGACTGGCAAAAAGTAACAGCTTTGGGGCAGATCATTTCGTGGCGGCGTCCGCCCGTTTTGCAGACGAGGACGCCGGCTTCACCGTGCGGGCCAGCCTTGCGCCAAGACTTGTAAAAATTTCATTTGTGATAGTACCAGCCGCTTCCGCCATATCGTATGCTGTCAGCACCTCGCTTCCGGAGCGTCCGATAAACACCGCGATATCGCCCGGCTGTACATCCGCAATCCCTGTCACATCCACCAGCGTCTGGTCCATGCAGACTCTCCCTGCAATGGGTGCCCTGCATCCTCTGATCAGCACATGTCCCCGTCCGTTGGAAAGAAGTCTTGAGAGCCCGTCCGCATACCCGATGGTCACGGTTGCGAGCTTTGCAGGCCGCTTTGCCACAAAGGCAAGACCGTATCCCGCCCCCTCACCCGGCTTCAGCTCTCTTACGGAGGCCACGCGGGCTTTCAGAGACAGCACCGGCTTTAAGGCCACGTCCGCCCGCATCATGTCCTCCTCCGCGCTGCGGACACCGTAGAGCGCTATGCCCACTCTCGCGTAGTCTCCGGCAAACTCCGGATAGTTCAGTACGCCGTTGCTGGCCACAAGATGTTTTTTCGGGCACTCGTACCCCCGCTGCTTCAATTCTTCGATCAGCCTGAAAAACGCCTCTCCCTGCGCCTTTGTAAAGGCAATCTTTTTTTCCTCTTCGCTGTCGGACACGCACAGATGGGTAAACATCCCTTCTACCTTAAGATTCTTCCAGGTAAAGATCTGGCAGATCTCATCCACCCTGCCGCTTTCGATCCCGATCCGGTGCATACCGGTGTCCACCGCGATATGTACCCGCAGCTTTTTCCCGTATTTACGCAGCTCTTCCGCAAAATTCATATCCACCACAGCCTGGATCAGCCTGTACCGGCGCAATAGATCAAACTGCCTGGGATGTGTGTAACCCAGTACCAGAATCTCCCCTTTTATCCCTGCCCTTCTCAGCTGAATACCTTCCCTGACAGTGGCAACGCAGAACGCCTTCACACCCAGCCGGTTTAATTCTCTTGAGATCAGCACGGCTCCGTGCCCGTATCCCTCCGCCTTCACGGCGGGCATCAGCCTGCAGCTTTCCGGCAGAAGCCCCTGCAGCGTTCTGACATTGTGCTCCAGCGCAGCCATGTCAAGCTCGATCCAAGCCCGATCCCTTTCAAAGGCCGGCCGGCGCAGCCGGGCCAAAGCCACAGCCACAGCCAGCGCAGCAGCCAAAGAACACACGCTGACCGCCAGATAATGAATCAGGCTGTTGTCCACCAGCAGAGCCGCCGCTTTCCCCGGCAGTACCTTCGCCGCTCCCCGCACCGCGACAATCATGGCAGGATGCAGGACATAAATCCATGTGGAAATGGTCCGCAGCGCTCCCACAGACTTCCGGTTCCAGGAAAGCACCAGCCTGTACAGGAAGAACATACACGCCGGCAGCAGAAAATACATGCTGTCGTGGCGCTGCAGATCGAAATACCGCAAAACAAACCCTTCCAGCGTCATCAGCGCAAAGGTGACGACAAATCCGACTGCGTTGAACACAGGAGCTCTCTTGCCGCCCTTCCGCTTCAGCCAGGCCCCCATGGCAAGAAACAGCGGCGCAAGAAACAGTCCGTTTCTCGTATAGGAAAACAAGACAAATCCCATTTCATAAGCCTTGGAAATCCCGGGCACATCCGCGATCAGCCCGAAATAGCTGTCCCCAAACAGGCCGATCACATACAGAACCGCCGACACCGCAAGACCAGCCTTCAGACTGCAGAAACGCGCCAGCAGACAAAGAATCAGAATCCCCAGAATCAACGCGGGAAAATACCAGAGATGATAAAAGGTTCCGTCAAACAAAAGCATCTTTATGGCACGGAAAGGCGTCAAATCTTTATAATGTCCGGCGTAGATCCCGATGGGAAGATACAATATGATGGCAGCTGCGTAAAGAAGAACTGTTTTTCTCAGATAACGCCAGATGGGCCGGAGATCCTTTCCCTCTCCCCAGAGTCTGTCAGAGAGGACAAAATATCCCGTCACCATAAAGAAAAAAGGCACAGCCAGCCTTGCCAGCTCCCGCGTGAGAAAGAAATCCGCGGCTGCGCTGAAGGACGCAAGCGGCGAGGTGTGGATCGCCACCACCAGAAACGCCGCAATCATCTTAAAAATATCCAGTCCGCCGTAATTTTTTTCTGTCTCCATTTTCCTTCCTCCGAAACCGGTCTGGTTTCTCTCCACCTCCGGCAGCCGCCTGTTATTCAAACGCCAAAGCGATCACACGGTCAAGTATTTCCGGAAAAGAAATGCCGGCCGCCTTCATCATGCCCGGATACCGGCTGTGCTCCGTAAATCCCGGGATCGTATTGATCTCATTAAACACGATCTCCTTCTGCGGCGTCAGGAACATATCGACCCTTGCGAACCCGGAACAGCCCAGTATCCGGTACAGCTTCTTCGCTGTCTCCTTCAGCCTTTCCGAGGTTTCCCCGTCGACTCTGGCAGGCACATGGATCGCCGACGTCTTCAGCGTATATTTCTCCGTAAAGTCAAAAAACCCTCCTGCCAGTTCAATCTCATCCACTTCTCCCGTGATAAGATCATCGTTGCCCAGAACGGCGCAGCCTACCTCGAATCCGGGAATTGCCTCCTCCACGATCACCTCGTTGTCATACCGAAAGGCAAAGCGGATGGCCTCCATGAGATTTTCCTTATCTGAAACCTTTGTAATACCGTAGGAAGATCCTGCCTTCACAGGCTTGACAAACAGAGGATATCCCGTCCTGTCAGCAAATTTCAGCACCTCATGCAGATCGTACACCCTGCCGAACGCCATCGCCTTCGGGACCCTGATTCCGGCAAACTCCGCAAGTCTGTGGGCCCGGTCCTTATCCATACAGAGTGCGGAGGCCAGTACGTTGCACCCGGCCAGCGGAATCCCCGCCAGCTGGATCAGTCCCTGAATCGTGCCGTCCTCCCCGTTTTTCCCGTGCATCACAGGGAAGGCAGCGTCTATCTTTATTTCCCGTATACCGCCGTTCTCAAACAAAAGGAGCTTTCCCTCTCCTCTCTCGGGAGAGAGCAGCGCTGGGACACAGGAAACATCCTGCTGCCAGCTGTCGTGGCGAATCCCATCCGGATCTCCGCCGTAATAAAACCATTTCCCCTGCTCCGTGATTCCAACGGGTACAGGCTCGTATTTCTTCCTGTCCAGATTACAGATCACGGAGTATGCAGATTCCAGAGATACACTGTACTCCGAAGAATATCCACCAAAAAATACCGCTATCTTCAACCGATCCATTTGATGTCCTTTCCGGGCGCCGCACGCTTTGGCCGCCGCTTCCTCCACTTGCTCCCGCTCTCTGGGAACCGCTATTTTGCATTATATCACAGATACAGGGAAAAAACCACAGAAATACGCTGTGAACAGCACCACTTTGGCCAACAGAAAATGCCTGAGGGGACGGATATGCCCCCTCGACTGTTTCTTTGATTGATTTCTTAACTGTTTTCCTGAATAGTCAGCATCAAAAGCTCCATGGTCAGTTCAAAGCTGACGTTGGCCTCCAGACGGCGCTTTGCCGTATCCAGCGCCCTGAGGATGGTCTCGATCCCTTCATAGCTGCTGTGCTGGGCGGTGCGTCGCAAAGCCTGCAGCTCCTCCCGAAAGACCAGATGGTTCACGTCATGAGTCGCCTTGAACAACAGGGCGTCCCGATACCAGATCGCGCATATATCAAGATAATCGCCGATTTCAAGCTTGTATTCCGTGATCTTTTTTACAGCGGCGATCACCTCGTTCAGATCCATATCCTGGATATATTTTAACAGCGACAGGGCCTCGGCCTTTACATTCTCAAAATCCTCGCTGGAGGCCAGCGCTTTTGCCCTTCCCACATTTCCTCTGGCAAAAGCAACGCAGACTTCCGCCTTGTAATCCGGCACCTGCAGCTGTTCCATCAGATACTTCCTCACCAGACTGTCCGGCACGGGTTTCATGTTCAATACCACACAGCGGCTTATGATCGTGGGAAGCAGCGCGTTTATGTTGGATGTCAGCAGCAGCATCACCACGTAGGCAGGCGGCTCCTCCAGCGTTTTTAAAATGGCGTTCTGAGCCTGGGGCGTCATCTTCTCCGCCTCGCTGATAATATAGATCTTATAAGGTCTGCTGTAGGGCTTGATCCCCACATCGTTATTGACCTGCGTTCTAATGTCATCTACACTGATGGTGTTTGGTTTTTCATGGGTGACCCTGATAATGTCGGGCTGGTTATCCGACAGCGCCTGCTTGCAGGAATGACACTCCTGGCAGGGTTCTTCCCCGCCCTTTTCACACTGCAGCGCCATGGAAAACACTCTGGCGACAAACTCTTTTCCGGAGGATTTTTCCCCATTTATGATATAGGCGTGAGAAACCTTTCCCGTCTGAAGCGCATTGTGAAGATGCTCTTTGATCTGATCCTGTCCGATAATATCACTGAATCGTGCCATACCTTTTGTTCCTTTCCGGTCCTTTTCCCTTTGAGACTCTGCATTATTTTATCAGGTAAAGATATCCAGAAGCAGCCCCTGTATCTCTCCGATCTTACTTAAAATTGCCAGATTGTCCTTCTCATCCTTCATCAGTTCCTGTGCCAGCTGATCCAGATTTTCATCGATCAGCCGGATAATGCCGTATACCCTGTGTCTTCCCTTCCGGTCCAGAAAATTTTCTCTGGAAAAGGAATGGGAATGGGTTACAACTTCGTTTAAAAATTCCTTCACCAGCCCCCGATAATGCTTCATATCCCTGACATCCCGGCGCTTTGAGAGCTTTTGTCCCTGCATCGTGATCTCTTCCATCAGGTTCTGAAGCCTGGTCTGCAGCTCCGATTCTTCTATGTGGCTGGCAAGCATGAATTTAAAGCTTCCGTCCGTCGGCTGATTCGCCTGCGTCTGTTCCACAGGCGCTGGCTGGTTTACCTGTCCGACCTTGATCTCCATGACGCGGCTCTCCTTCCTTCCGGATTATTTCCGGCCAATGTCTGTATTTTCGGCTATATATTTTCTGATCTGACCCAGACACTGCTGCAGATCATCATTCTTAAACCGTACATTTATGCCGGCCTTAAGGATCTTTTCCTCCGCAAAATCCTCGCTGTCCGCCAGAAACCTGCGGCACATTTCTTCGTATCTCGGAGCCTCCTGCGCCTGTTCCCGTTTCAGAGCGCGCCTGAGTCGAATGCCGTCATCTAATTCTATCATAACAGGAAGCATTTTGTCCGCTCCAAAATAATCCTTTACCTTCCCATAAGACTCCAGCGTCCCGATCGTAAGATAGTTCGTATCCCATTCCCGCACCTGGCCGTCATCCACGGTGAAGTAGCGCCACACGCCGTAAAAGGTGTGATATGCCCGTTCTTCGATCACCTTTCCCTGCGCCTTCAGGGACAGAAATGTCTTCTCGTCCGTGAAAAAATATTCGTCGCCGTCCTTTTCCCCGTCCCTGACAGGACGTGTGGTATATGGTACGATACGTTTCATCCCAAGCGTCCGGTCTTCCAGAAGCTTCTTATAAATAGTATCCTTCCCGGTAGAACTTTTTCCCATAAGATAAACGATCTTCCCCATCTTCCCTCACATTCCGCCATCCGGCGTTATTTTATAATTCTGGTCAAAATCTTTCCCTCTCTGACCTCAACGCCCTGTACAGTCAGGCCAGATTCCAGCCAGCTTTTAATCCTCTGGCACAGAGCTTCTGTGATCTGTTCTCCCGGGACAAGAACCGGTACGCCCGGAGGATACAGGCTGACAAATTCTCCTGCACAGCAGCCGACGCTTTCTGTCAGCGCCGCAGTCTCGCTTTTCATATCCCAAGCCTTTGCAAGCGGAATCCGGCTGACAGGTCTTTCCATAGCGCCATACTCCGTTTCACAGTCAAAGAATTTCTTATCTCCTGCTTCCATCTCCCGGTCGAGTTCCAGCAATGCCTGTGTCATCCGACGGTATCCTTCCGGGCTGTCGTTTACGGTAAACATGGCCAGTACATAATTTTCCGCCGCCATCTCCAGCTGAAGTCCGTACCGTCTTAATAAAAGATCATACAGTTTCCTGCCACTTTGTCCCGTCCCTTTGGTGGAAATGACCAGCTTCCCTATATCCTGCCCGCTTCCTGGGAGCACACTGCACCGTTCCCAGGGCAGTATCTTGAAATGCTTGCATTCTCTCAGCTGCATCATCATTTCCGCATAAGCCTGTGAAAAAACGTCAAATGCCTTTTCACATTCGGAATCTAAAAAACGGAGCACATTTCCAATGCTGGCCATCAAAAGATACGACGGACTGCTTGTCTGATAAATACGCAGAAACCTTCTCAGCTTTTCTCTGTCGATTCTTTCTCCGTTCACATGAAGCAGCCCCGTCTGCGTCAGCGCAGGAAGGGTTTTGTGTACGCTGTGGATCACAAGATCCGCCCCCGCCATACAACTGTTGCCCGGCAGCCCCCTGCCAAAGCCGAGATGGGCCCCATGAGCTTCATCCACGATCAGCGGGATCCCTTTTTTGTGTACAATCTCGGCAATGGATCTCACATCACTGATTCTCCCCTCATAGGTAGGTGAAACCAGTAGCACCGCACCGATCTCAGAGTCCGCTTCCAACGCTTCCTTCACCTGCTCCGGCGCCACCGCATCAAATATACCAAAATCAGAAAGCAGCGGAGGATACAGATAGGTAATTTCCAACCCTCTCAGATATGCGGCATGATATGCGGCTCTGTGGCAGCTGCGCGTCATGAGGATCCGTTTTCCCCTGTCCAGGGCCGCACTGACTGCCGCCAGAATGCCTGCGGTGCTTCCGTTTACAAGGAAAAAACTTTCCTCCGCCTTATAGAGCCTGGCAGCCTCCCGCTGCAGCCGCAGGAGGATCTCTTCCGGCTGGTGCAGATTGTCAAAGCCGTCGATCTCCGTGATGTCAAGTCCGCACAGTTCCCCCGTGAGATCACCGCAGGCGTGGCGCTTATGTCCCGGCATATGATAAGGATATCTGCCGCTGTCTCTGTTTTCCTTTAGCATTTGGAACAGGTTATCCAATTGATCCTTCTCCGATTTATTCGGTCTCTCCGTTTTCTTCTTGTTTCAGCTTTTCGAGGATGGCGCCATGCCCTCTTCTCAGGCGGGCGGTTTCCCGCAGGGAGCAAAGCTTATCAGCCGCTGTCACGATCCATGTCTCTTTATATTTCGGCAGAGCAACCGTGAGCGGCCACATATGTTTCCGAATAATATCCTTCTCTCGTTCCGTGAGGTTATATTCCGCAGAAGCGTTTTTCAGCGCTCTGGCGGGATGAAAAAAGCCGTGGAGCCTGTGGGGATGCTCCCTGTCAGGATAATGCCAGTCATAGAGGAAATAATCATGGAGCAGTGCTCCCCGGATCAGTTCCTCCCGGCTGCAGCGAATGTTCAGCTTTTCGCTGATGACAAGACTGATCCTTGCCACATCCCGTACATGGTCGTTGACAGTCACGTTTCCGTGCTGAATATACTGCCTTGTCCGATGAAAATTTCTGGAATTTAAAATATCCGGTGCCGCTTTTCTAATCTTTCTCCAGTTTGCACGATAACATTCCAGCCCCCGTATCCAGCGTCTGGACTGCCCGGCTGTCCTCCCTCCGCCTTTCATACTGTCCCTCTTTCTGCGCCTGTCTTCTGTTTTTTATTGCCCGGATGGGGACTGTGTATCCCCGGGATTCTCCGTCTGAGACGCTGGTTGTTCAGCCTCGGGATTCCCCACCTGAGCGGCAGTCTCCGGGTCAGGCAGTTCTTCCGCGCCTTCCGGGGCCACCGGCTGCTCGTAATAATAACAAACTACCGGAAAACCCGTATATACATACTGATAGATTTGTTCCGCCATGGACGGCGGAAGATTTATACATCCATGGGAACCGTTATTGATATAAATGTCTCCGCCGAATACGCCCCGCCAGTTGGCATCGTGCATTCCGTAATTTCCGTAAAAGGGCATCCAGTATTTCACCGGCGTCTCATAATTCTGACCCCGCAGTACCGCGTCCGTCGTCTTATAGGTAATGCCAAAGATTCCTGCCGGCGTACCATTTCCGTTGCTGATCTTGCCGGATACAAAATCCGTCTCAAGGACCACTTCACCATCCTTATAAAGATACAAATGCTGATCCGTAAGGTTCGCTTCCACATAAGTATCCCCGACATCATCAACGCTGTCCGTTACCTTAATCATTCCTTTATGAGAATACACAGGTTCCCTGAGCTCGCTGCTTCCCTGCCGGACCAGTGCAAGCAGTTCTTCGCTCTCGGCCTTCGTATCCGTTCGCCAGCCATAGGAAGCACTGGAAAGCTTCAGCGTTACGCCCTGTGTGGTCACAAAATTTTTGGTCTTACCGTATGTATCGTACTTCCGTGCACAGGCATTCACAAAAGACTTTACCGCGGCTTCATCAAGCACCGCCGTGCCATCCTCAATTGTGACCCAGTCACGAATAACATCCGCGTCCAGCACCACCTCATTGCCGTTCCAGTCATAGTCGATTTTCGTTCCAAGCCAGCGGTTCGCCGTGTCCACCGGCACCGTCAGGCTGGCGTCATCCTGATATACAGCAGGTTCCGTGTACACTCCCATCTCTTCCAGATCCAGTGTTTTTTCCAAACGCCCGAGAGCTTCCCCAAGGAGCCGGATCACCTGGTCTGTGTCCAGCTCGGTTCCTTTTGTCTCGGGAACGATTTCATAGAACGGACTTTCCGCTGAAGGTTCTTTGATATATGCGTTTTTCGGAGACACCATGTTTTCGGTCTGGCAGGCAGGCCAGCTTTTTACCATATCCTTCAGAAGCTGTTCGTTAAAAATAGCGGTTCCGCGATCCAACATAATGGAGTTCTGATTCCTGCTCAGATACGATTTGATCCACGCCAGCCAATTCTGATCCTGAAGCAGCTGTGCCAGCTCGCTTTCAGAATCTGTATATGCCAGTTTTACCGCGTCGGATGCAACCATTCCCAGGACCGTCCCGCTTTGGGCTGTGACAGGATCCCGCCCCGTGACTTCCAAAGAATATCCCTGAATAACAGCATCCAAAAGTCCCGCAGCCTGGGATACCCTCATACCGCTTACGTCAACGTCATTTATCACTGTATGGGGGAAAAAATGCGTCTGATAATACACCCCAATTCTGATATATACGGCCGCCACAATAGTTACCAGGGCGAAAACCACCCCCAGACAGATCCATTTCACGCCCTTTTTCTTACCGCGTCTGCCCGCAGGCGTCCCTGCAGATTCTGTTGTCAAAATATCTTCTGTATTTTCCCCCGCCTGATTCTTTTCTGTTCCCTGATCCGCTTTCATAATTGTACTCAACCTTTTGATTTTATTTTCATACGCTGTCATTATAGCATGAACCGAATAAAAAAAATAGCACCAAAAGGCCAAATTTCTACCTTTCAGCGCCACGTTAAAAGACAAATATAACAAAAATGCCCAGAACCGGAATCGAACCAGTGACACGAGGATTTTCAGTCCTCTGCTCTACCAACTGAGCTATCTGGG
>CANQWM010000038.1 GCA_947627535.1 uncultured Acetatifactor sp. | reverse complement strand
AACGAGGACGGCAATGTGATCGGTGAGATCGTCAACGTCAGCGCCGACGAGAGCATCCTGACGGACGGCAACGTGGACTACAAAAAGCTGGATGCGATCATCTTTGATCCTGCCGCAGCCGCTTATATCCGTTTGGGTGAGAAAGTGGGAAACGCTTTCAAGGACGGCGAGAAATTAAAATAACGAGATTGGGAATGTTTTACCCGCCTGTAAAGTTGTTCTGCAGGCGGGTATTTTTATGAGTTCCAACCTGTGGTAAGAACTGATGAACGAATCGAGACTTCCGCTGTCAGACGGGGCGGATTAAAATAAAATTACAAACAATAAAACAATAGCAGGAGGTATTTATCATGGAGTATATCACATTGAACAACGGAATCAAAATGCCTATGGCCGGGATCGGCGTGTTTATGATGTCCCCTGCCGAGGCGGAAAGCTCGGTGGAGAGCGCATTAAAAAGCGGTGTGCGCCTGATCGACACAGCCAACGGTTATATGAACGAGAGCGGCACCGGCCGGGGCATCAAAAAGAGCGGCGTGCCGAGAGAAGAAATTTTTCTGGTGACGAAGCTCTGGCCGACAGTCTATGAAAAAGAGACGGCGGTAGACGAAACACTGAAAAGGCTTGGCACGGACTATATCGATCTGCTGTTCCTGCATCAGCCCACCGACAACTGGCGCGAGGGTTACCGGAACATTGAAAAGGCGGTCAAGGCAGGCAAGGTGAAAGCAATCGGTCTTTCCAATTTCCCCGATGAGCTTTTGAAAGAAGCCATTGATACGATGGAATTGAAACCGCAGGTGGTTCAGGTGGAGGCGCACCCGTACTATCCGCAGACGGAATTGAAAAAGATCCTTGCCGAGACAGGCATGGGCCTGATGGCATGGTACCCGCTGGGCCACGGAGACAAGAGCCTGCGGGAAGAACCGATATTTACAGAGCTTGCGAAAAAGTACGGCAAGACCAATGCACAGATCATCCTGCGCTGGCACATTCAGAGCGGCAATGTGGTGATTCCCGGCTCCAAGAACCCCGACCATATTCGCGACAACTTCGATATTTTCGATTTTGTCCTTTCCGACGAGGATATGGCCGAAATTGCAAAGGTGAACAAAAACAAGCGGTACTACACGGCAACTCCGGAGATGATCGCGGCTTATGCGACAATGGAATTGCAGGCAGATCTTTAAGGCAAAGGAGGATAAGAAAATGAGTAAGAGATTAGAGGGTAAATATGCGCTGATCACCGGCGGCGGTTCGGGTATCGGACGCGCAATGGCGATCCAGTTTGCCAAAGAGGGTGCTTTTGTGTGTATCGTCGGCAGGCGTGAAAATGCCTTGCAGGAAACCGCGAAAGCAGATGAAAAAATTTCCTATGTGGCGGTGGACATCACCAAAACGGAGGAAGTCAAAAAAGTGATTGATACGATCAAAGAGAAATACGGTGAGAAGCTGGATATTCTTGTGAACAACGCGGGCTGGTGCCCTGTTCAGCCGCTCAAAGAAATTACTCTTGCCGATTATGACAAAGCGTTTGATCTCGATGTGCGGGCACTGGTGGATGTGACGATTCAGTCGCTGCCGCTGATCCTGAACGCAAGGGGCAGCATCATCAACATTTCCACGGTCGGAGCAACTCACCGTGCGCCCAACCTTTCCATGTACGTTGGCGCAAAGGCTGCGGTGGAGAATTTTACCCGCTGCTGGGCACTGGAGCTTGCGGCTGACGGTGTGCGCGTCAATGCTATTGCTCCCGGAGCTATCCGCACTGACATCTGGAATGTTACCAATCTGTCCGATGAGGCGGCAAAGGCTCACGAGGAAGGCATTGCGGCGACGATTCCGTGCGGCCGGTTTGGAGCGCCTGAAGAAATTGCAAGTGTGGCAACGTTTCTTGCGTCTGATGAAGCAAGTTATGTCAGTGGGGCTATTTACGCCGTGGATGGCGGTCAGGGTGCAGCATAAAGTGTAAAACCAAAATTCGGAGGGGACGGTTATGGAATATACAATACTCAATAACGGTGTGAAAATGCCCATGGAGGGTTTCGGCGTCTTTCAGATGCGCGATCAGGGGGAGTGCGAGCAGGCGGTTCTGGACGCCATCAGCGTGGGTTATCGTCTGATCGACACGGCAGCGTCCTATGGGAATGAGGAAGCGGTTGGCGCGGCGATCAAAAAGAGCGGCGCCTGCAGAGAGGACTTATTTGTTACCACCAAGCTGTGGGTGTCAGATTCCAGCTACGAGGGCGCGAAGAAAGCGTTTGAAAACTCCTTACAAAAGCTGGGGCTGGAATACCTGGATCTTTATCTTTTGCATCAGCCTATGGGCGATTATTACGGCGCGTGGAGGGCGCTCGAAGAATTATACAAGGAAGGGCGCATTCGCGCTATCGGCGTCTGCAACTGCTACCCTCATGTGCTGGCGGATTTCTGTGAGACGGTGGATGTCCTGCCGATGGTGAATCAGGTGGAGCTGCATCCGTTCTTCCAGCAGCCAGACGCGCTTTCCCTGATGAAAGAATATGAAGTGCAGCCGGAAGCGTGGGGGCCGTTTGCAGAGGGCAAGCACGGGATTTTTACGGATCCGGTGCTGACGGAAATTGGCGCAAAATACGGCAAGAGCGCGGCGCAGGTTGCCCTTCGCTGGAACGTACAGCGGGGCGTTGTCGTGATCCCGAAGTCCACGCACAAGGAACGTATGGAACAGAATTTCGACATCTGGAATTTTAGTCTTACCGAGGAAGAAATGAAGGCAATCGCACCGTTTGACATCGGCCACAGCGAGATCGTCAACCATTTTGACCCGAATTTTGTCCGGGCGCTGCATGGCAGAAGATAAAGGAACGCAGTTACAATCCGAATACGACTCGATAGGAGGTTTTCAATCATGAATACATTTACCTACCGTTATCCCGTAACGGTTTATTTTGGAGAAAAAGCGGCGGCGAAAAATCTGCCGGCGGAGCTTGCGAAAGCGGGAAAAAACGTGATGCTTGCCTACGGCGACGGCTCGATCAAAAAGAACGGCATTTATGATGAACTGACGAAACTTCTCGCCGACGCCGGAAAGAATGTCACGGAATTTACCGGCATTATGTCCAATCCTACCTACGCCAAGGTGCAGGAGGGAGCACGGCTCGCCCGCGAGAACCAGATCGACTTTATCCTTGCCGTGGGCGGAGGCAGCGTCATCGACTGCTGCAAGGTCGTATCCGCACAGGCCAGGACGGACGAGGATCTGTGGGAACTGGAAACCGTAAAGCACGGCGGTCCCGTGGACTTTATCCCTATGGGGGCAGTGGTGACGGCTTTTGGTACCGGTGCGGAGATGAACAACGGCGCGGTCATCACCAATGAGGAAAAGAAAGTCAAAGGCCCTCTGTGGGGCGCGTTTTATGATTTTGCCATCCTCGATCCGGCCTATACGATGACGATGCCCATGAGCCAGGTCATCTCCGGCTCTTTTGACGCGCTCTCCCACTGTATGGAAACCTATATGGGATCTCCGCGGGAGACGAATCTCTCCGACGAGATCAACGAAGCCTGCCAGAAAAATATTATCCGCAATCTGCGGGCAGCGTTAAAGGATCCGCAGGATACCAAGGCGAGAAGCGAGCTTGTCTGGGCGGCGGCCATGGGTGAAAACGGGATCTTAAAGATCGGAAAGGTCACGGACTTTCAGGCGCATATGTTAGAACATCAGCTCGGCGCTTATACCGACTGTAACCACGGGCAGGGGCTGGCGGTCATCCATCCGGTACTGTACTGCTATATGCTGCCGGAAGCGGCACCACAGTTTGCAAGGCTGGCGGTCAACGTCTGGGGCGTTGATCCTGACGGAAAATCGGAAGAAGAACTTGCCAATGCGTTTCTGGATTCCTTGGCGGCATTTATCCGGGAAATCGGACTGCCGGAAACCTTCTCTGAGATGGGGATCCCGGAGGACACTGATTATGAAGCGATTGCGGACAGCACGGTGCTGACCGGAGGCTGCTGTAAGAAATTTACGAAAGAAGAATTGCTGGCAGTTCTGAATGAGTGCAGATAAGGAGGGATTGATATGGCAAAGAAACAAACGGCGGGACGTGATATGCTTGGCAGTCTCGCTCCCAAATTCGCAGAACTGAATGACGACGTACTGTTTGGAGAAGTCTGGTCGCGGGAAGATAAACTCTCGCCTAGAGACAGAAGCATGGTCACCATTGCGGCGCTGTTCTCGGCGGGGCTTTACCCGCAGCTAAAAAGCCACCTTGCGCTAGGCAAGGAACACGGCGTTACTAGGACGGAGGCAGTGGAGATCGTAACCCAGCTTGCCTTTTACTGCGGCTGGCCGAAAGCGTGGAGCGCTTTTCCGCTGATCGCGGAAGTCTATGGCGAAGATGAGGGCGCTCCGGCAAAAGATCTTTCCGTTTTCCCCGTCGGACAGAAGAACGATGCATTTGCGCAGTATTTCATTGGGCAGAGCTATCTCGCACCTGTTTCTACAGCGCAGGTACCGGTGTTCAACGTGACCTTTGAACCCGGCTGCCGCAACAACTGGCACATCCATCATGCAAAAAGCGGCGGCGGACAAATGTTACTCTGTGTTGCCGGTCGTGGATGGTATCAGGAGGAAGGAAAGGAGGCACAGGAACTCCGTCCCGGCGATGTCGTGAATATTCCTGCAAATGTAAAGCATTGGCACGGTGCAGCGAAGGACTGCTGGTTCCAGCACCTTGCGGTGGAGGTTCCCGGTGAGGAAAGCCGTACCGAGTGGTGCGAAGCCGTGACGGATGAGGTTTACGAAAAACTGGATTGAATGGGGAGATTAGTGTGAAGAAGCTATTGATTGTTTACTACTCGTGGTCGAACGGGAACACGAGAAAAATTGCAGAACGGCTGCAAAAAGCAACGGGCGCTGATATTGCAGAGCTTAAAACAGTTGTGCCGTATACGGGCAGCCATCAGGATGTCGTCGATCAGGGACAACGGGAGGTTGAGAGCGGTTTCCAGCCAAAAATCGAACCGCTCCCGTATTCCATCTCCGACTATGATGTGATTGCCGTCGGAACGCCGACCTGGTGGTACACGATGGCCCCCGCTATTCTGACTTTTCTGAACAGTCAGGACTGGACGGGAAAAACTGTCATCCCGTTTATGACGAACGGTGGCTGGCCTGGTCATGTGATCAAGGATATGAAAAAAGTTTGCAAGGGAGCAAAGTCGGTCTGCGAAATGCAGATACAGTTTGATTCTTCAGGCGGTGCTCATATGGAAACTCCGGATCAAAAAGTCAGCGATTGGATTGATAGTGTACAAAAGTTGTGTGAGTAGAGGCAAGTGCGGAAGAGCAGACATTATGAAATCGAAACAAATATGGAAAATTATAGTTGATATTCTCATGACTGCCACCCTGCTGCTGCTCATGGCGTACAGCCTGGTGTATGGCGGCAATCCCGCCGTTGGGGAAGCCGTCCATGAATGGCTCGGCACAGGAATGTTTGTCCTGTTTGTGTTACACCATTTTTTGAACCGAAAGTGGGGTCTCAGTATACATAAAGGGAAATACACCCCTTATCGTGTTGTACAGACAACACTTGTGGTTCTTGTACTGCTCACCATGTGTGGTTCTATGGTCAGCGGCATCCTGCTGTCCCGTACCGTTTTTTCATTTTTGGGCACAAGAGGCGGACAGGCAGCGGCACGGACGCTCCATATGCTTTCGGCCTACTGGGGATTTATATTCCTGTCATTGCATCTTGGACTGCATTGGAGCGGGATCATGGGCGCGGCAAGGAAGCTCACAAAAAAATCATCGAAAACCTGCAAATGGACACTTCGCATGATAGCTGCTTTGACTGCGGCCTATGGAGCGTATGCTTTTATTAAACGGGATTTTGGAAATTATATGCTCCTGCGGTATCATTTTGTGTTTTTTGATTTTGAGGAACCGCTGGTGTTGTTCTTGCTGGATTATGTTGCGATTATGGGATTATTCGTGTGTGTCGGGTATATTATTTCAGTCTTGCTTATAGGAAAAAAGATCAAAGTGTGATAAAACATATTCAACAAGTATTGATGAGAGTGGGAAACCGTTAATAAACGTCAATTAAATTATTGACATTTATTAACGGTTTTGCTATTAAAACATTAACGAATAATACCGGTATCCTAATTGTTAGAAAACAGGAGATAACGATATGTTTATTGAAGAAAGACATCAATCTATATTAGACTGGCTGAAGGAAAAGGGAAGTATTACCAAAGGATAACTATTTTGCTATTGCCAGAGTGGTCACCAACTCTATTGCTTATGAATATGGAGAATATGTCTATGTGCTGACGGCAGACAATTGAGTTTGGACGGAATATATTCCATTTTAACTGCATTGTGATTAACTGAAGGGGTATTTATTTCGTTATTGTTTATGAAAGCAGGAATATTGACAGAACAGCCGGATGTTAGCCTGCGGCGGCAGCATTCGCAGGGTGTTGCCCAAGGTGGCAGAATGGAGACTTTTATGAAGAAGGGTTGTGCTGCAGTCACGAGATTTTATCAAACCTGCGAAGTTGAGCTGGCAGTTCTGGCTGTGACGGATATGCACCCCGTTATCGAGTGCTGGAGTATCGCGGATACAAGTCTTTTTGCATAGCTGAAGTATTGACAAAATATAGGAATGATAATATCCTGTTTATAGGTAACAAAGTGTGTGTTTTTAATATACTACTGGACATGCAGGGATTTGCGCATGGCTGATAAAGAAGGAAAAGCTGCTATGAGAAAAAAATATCTGCGGTGCATCGTAATATTTTCCTGTTTGTTCCTATTCTGTTCGGGCTGCGGATTCAGCAGCGGGAAGAATACTTCTGCAGGAAATGGTATTGTTGAAGACTCAGCAAACGCTTCTATTGATGGAGACGGAGAAATCCCGGAAGATTCGCCCGGCCAGGCCCCGGAGGGAGATCCTCAATGGTTTCTCAACGGTGTGTCTTATGATGAGGAAAGTATAACGGAGCTTCTCAGCTTCTATCAAAACCTGAGTCCAAGTGAAAATCTGTTTTTTGATATCCCGGAGAAATGTCGGCTTTACAAATATAATTACGAAGTGCTGGATCGGCCTAATCAGCCCTATGCGCAGGAGTTTTACGAAGCATTTCAAGCGGTATTCCCGGGACGGACAATGGATGAAAACTGTCTGTATTATGTAGGGAATGACTCTAAGTATTCGAATGAAGACGGACTGAACCTGGTAAAGGGCCACGAGGATGAGATCTTCTCCGATACAAGTGAAGTGGTCTATTTTTCGTATGACGAGAGCAAGGATGGAAAGGCACCGGTGGAGGGAGCTTATGTATCCCTGGAACTGGGCAATCCGGCAGGATATGGATACGGGGGATTTAATAGGGGAAAGACCGCGGCGATCTCCATGGCCTCCTCCGGCCGGGATACTTTTTATAGTCTGACAACCTATGACCCGGAGGGACATTTTCCATCGGTTGGTTATTATTCCCCAAAGAGTGAGCAGAGCTTCCCGCTGGCGGATAAGGAAGTAAAGATCCGGGACGCGGCGGCGTTTGTGGAGAAGTATATGGCGGAGCTGCCGGTCCCGAAAGAGAGCAACATGGAGGTCTCCGTAAAGGACGTAAACGTTCTAAAGATCGCTGAGGGACAGTACGGATATAGTTTTCTCATTGTCGGCACCTTTGACGGCGTTCCGATGGATTATGCGAGATCTGTATTATATTCCAGTTCGCTCAGAAAATATGCGCTGTTTACCGGAGGACAGGCGTTTATGCTGGAAAGCGATGAATTGGATATCGTGAACCGTTTCCGGAAAAAGCAGAATGTGGTGGATCAGGAGGAACTGACGGAGGGGATCTCTCTGGAGAAGGCGATATCCCTGCTCAGCGCGGAGGTGACGGCCCATGTCAGCTTTGAGGTGGAGCGGATTGAGCTCGTTTACCGCATAGAATATATCCCCACCGAAAGAGGATACTTTAATATTGAGACAAACGCCCAGAAATTCTGGCCCAGCTGGAGATTTATGCTGTACAATGCTAACGATGGCCTGACGTATGTATTTTACGTGGATGCAGCCACCGGAGAACTGGATCATTTTACCACGGAAGGCAGGTTAACTTTATTGAAATGAGAACGATCAGACTGGAACTGGAAAAAATTATAAGGGGAAGCGGTTTCTGGCTGTGTATCCTCTGTACGTTCCTGCTCTGCCTGACCGCGGATGTCTATGAAAACATGCTGACCGGAAGGAGATATTCAGTGGCAGAGGCGGTTGTGACATTTTCAGAGAGAGAACTGACGGAGGACTGGCAGTTCTGCTCCCGGGAGGTGATCAGGAAAGGCATGGACGGCTGGCTCTCCTTTTTTCTTCCCATCGTGGCAGCATTCCCGTGTATCCCGTTGTTGTGCGATGAATACCGGACAAAGTATGTCCGGTACGAGATCCAGCGGAACAGAAAGCGATCCTTTTACGCCGCGAAGCTGGCAGCCGTTTTTCTGGGCGGGGCCATGGCGGTGACGGCAGGATACGCGCTGTTTTCCCTGATGATAAGTCTTGTCTTTCCAGGTCCCATGGAGTTTTCGCCGGCAATTCGTGAATTCTATGAGCTGATGGCGGGGGGCGGCAGTGAATCGTTTTCCGGAATTGCTTCTTTCTTATATGTTCTGAAGATTTTATGCTGCGTATTTCTGGCGGGCGGACTCAGCGCGCTGCCGGCGGTGGTTCTCACCAGCGTTTCCCTCAACAAGTATGTTGTCCTATGCGTCCCGTTTTTCCTGAAATATGGGGTGCTCCAGATCTGTCTGAGCCTGAGACAGTCGGATTTCTTCCTAAGTGGGAGGGCGCCCGGGTGGCTGATAGAAGCAAATACGATAATCAATCCGGATACGCCCCTGTATCTCTATCAATATCCGGGGGATTTCCGGGGAAAGACTCTGGCATGGTGCCTGATCCTGGTTGTCTTCTACTCAGGATGTTATCTGATTCTGCAGAAACGGAGATTTGACTGCGGTGAATAAAAATCTGAGATGTATCTGTTCTGTCGCGTGGACGGAATATGTGGGCTGGATCGTGAATCCCCGGATGCTGATGGCCGGCGTGATGCTGGTCTTTGTGCGGACTCTGGCGGTGAATCCGCTGTTAGAACATGCCGAGAAGTTTGGCGAGCCGTTAAACATGCTGGAGCCTTTTATAGCAGTGGGCAATTCCGGCGTTCTGGTCCTGCTGATGCCCTGTGTCTTTATGGCGCTGATCAGCGATTATCCGAGGATTACGGCGGACACACTCCTTGCCATGCCCCGGACCGGCAGAAAGAACTGGTACGCGGGACAGGTGCTTTTTCGTTTCCTGGCGGTGACCAGTTTTCTGGTGGTCATGCTGGTTGGAAGTATTCTGGTATCCCGGGGGGAATTCGGCAGGGAGTGGAGCGACACGGTGACAAAATACGCATTCCAATTCCCAAACGAAGCATACAGCTATGCCTCTCTCCTTCTGCCGTCAAACTTATATAACCAGATGTCAGTCACGACAGCGGTTGTACATACCGTACTGCTTCTGGGATTATATTTAATGGTGTTGTCGGAGATCATGTGCCTTTTCCAGCTGCTGCATCTGCAGCCTTACGGCCTGATGGCGGCAGCAGCGGTGATGGCGGCGGGCCTGGTCACCTGTTCTCTGGATCTTCCCTGCATGTGGTATTTTCCCCTGGCAAACGCCATGATCCGGCTGCACTATGACGAGATTCTCAGCGCGTTAAAAATGCCCGTCTGGTATTCCTATGCCTATCTGCTTGTGCTGAATGCGGTGTGCATGGGGGTCAATCTGTTTCTGGCGTCGAGGCTTCAGTTTTTAAATACGGAAAGGAATCTGTGAAGGAATATGATCGAAGTGAAGAATCTGACACTGACAGTGAGGCAAACCATAATACTGAAGGATGTGAACATGATCTGTGAACGGGGAACGATCTGCGGTCTGATCGGCAGAAACGGTTCCGGGAAGACCATGCTGATGAAATGTATCTGCGGGTTTGTCAGGCCGACGGAAGGGGAGATTGTCGTAGATGGGAAAAGGATTGGACGGGACCGGGATTTTCCGGAAAGCGTGGGTCTTCTGATTGAGAACCCGGCTTTTATCCCGTATTACTCCGGTATGCGGAACTTAAAGATCCTGGCGGGATTCCAGGGGAAGATAGGAACAGCCCGGATCCGATCCGCCATGGAGAGGACAGGGCTGGATCCGGACCTGAAAAGACATGTGGGAAAGTATTCCCTTGGTATGCGGCAGAGGCTGGGGCTGGCTCAGGCCATTATGGAAGATCCGGACCTTTATGTCCTGGACGAGCCCATGAACGGGCTGGACCGGGAGGGAATCCACCAGATCCGGGACCTTTTGCTGGAAGAAAAAAAGCGGGGGAAGACGATCCTGCTGGCCTCTCATTCCATGGAGGATATCGACTGCCTGTGCGATCAGGTCTATCGGATGGAAGAAGGCAGACTGCAGGAGAAGTCAGACAATTGTACGCAGAGTCCATGAGATACAAACAGTATGGGGGAGGCGAAAATGCCGAAAAAATTGCTTATATGGCTGCTGGAAGCTTCACTTATCTTCGGCATGGCAGCATGTACACCAAAGCATACGGAAAACCATGTAAGGGAAAATCCCGCAGCGCAGAATCTTGCGCAGTCGGAAGGGCAGGAAAGGGCTGTATTCGGTGCGCAGTATGCCTATTCCAGCGTGATCGTTAATTTCACAGAGGACAACAGCCTGGGGATCCCGGCGGGCAGTGATGTGGTGGTCCATGACATGGCGGGACGGGGGGAGAAGGTGTATGTCCTGCTGGAAGTAAGGGAATGGGGCGAGGAACCGGAGGACAACACCCAGAAAGCGGAATACACAAGTTATTATCAGGTATTCTCCTGTATGGCGGACGGGAGTGGGAAGACGGTGTCGGAAAAGATATGTCTGCCGGAAAGCGGCGGGTATGTGAGTGACCTGCATGTATCTGAGGATGGCTGCGTGGGTGCATTGTTTCATTCTGATACGGAGGAAAATGTAAGGCTGTTGTTCTGGGACGCCTTTCAGAATGTTCATTGGGAAAAACAGGCTGCGGCGGGAGGATATCTGTTCTTCCGGAAGGATGGCTTTGTCCTGCTTGCCAGAAAGGGAGAAGAACGAGAAATATTTTATTATGATTCCCAGGGAGAACTGACGGACAGGGTACAAGCGGACGGAAGCATATTTGACGGCGCCTGGAACTGTTACTTTACGCCGGACGACCGGTTCCTTGTGATCGCATCGGATCAGGAAGGGATTCCTTATGCGGAATGGTACGATCCAAAGACAGGCGGGCAGGAGAGGCAGACGCTGCCGGATATTGCTGCCCGGTGTCAAACATTTCTGGGAACCACGGCAGATGTTCTGCTGTGTGACTCCGCAGGGGTCTACCAGTTAGAGCCGGACGGGGATGGGCTTACGAAGTTATTTTCCTATGTGGATGTGGATCTGGACATTGACGGGTTCCAGACGGTATATCAGATAGACGAAAGACGCCTGGCGGGAATTTTTTCTGACGGCGGCGTACAAATGCTGGGGGTGTTTGAGCGCAGCGAAGTGCCGGAAGCGTTGCAAAAACAGGTCGTGGTGCTGGGTTTCACGGGAGAGATGGACCCAGGGTTAAGGAGACAGATCCTGGCTTTTAATCGGGAAAACAGCCGGTATCGGATCACCATAAAACAGTATCTTTCCTATAATGAAGAGCTAGATGCCATAGCACGGCTGAATACGGACATCCTGTCGGGGAATATGCCCGATATTCTGCTGGTTGATGAAAAGATGCCCCTCCAGAGCTATAGCCGGAAGGGGCTGCTGGCAGATGTGGGAAAGCTGATAGAAGAGGACGAAGAGCTTGACGGTACACAGTTTATGGAGAATGTGCTGGACGCTTTTCGGGTGGACGGGGTCCTGTATTATGTGATCCCCGCCTTTTGTGTGGACACACTTGTGGCAAAGCAGTCAAAGGTGGAAGACAGGAGAGGCTGGAATCAGGATGAATTTTTTTCGGTGCTGTCAAAACTTCCCCAGGGAACGGAAATACTGTCCGAAACCTCCAGGTACGATTATCTGAGGGATTACATGAGGGTGTGCGGCAGGGAGTATGTTGATATGGATCAAGGGAAGTGCAGCTTCCGGACGGAAGGCTTTGTATCCATGCTTCAGTTTGCCCGGCTCCTTCCGGAGACTGTGGAAAAGCGTGATTTTGATCATAACAGCTTTGATTCGCGGTACTTGGAGGATCGTGCGCTGCTTCAGCCGGTTACCATCCGAACGCTGTTAGATCCGGCCGTCTGGATCTACGGTTCCATGGGGGAGGATATCGCCTATGTGGGATATCCTGCCGAAAGCCGGGAGGGTTCCTGCATCCGGGCCTGTGAGGTGAGCTTTGTGTTGTCTCAAAAGGGCGGCTGTCTGGACGGAGCCTGGGAATTTGCCAGATCTTTTCTGACGGAGGATTTCCAGAGGGACAGGCTGTATGAAATATTGGCGGAAGGCGGGCTGCCGATCCGAAAGGATATTTTTGAAGAGAGGGCGCAGAGAGCGGCTGTACAGGAGGGATACTGTTTTATCAACGATGCATATATCCCGGTTCCACCCATGACGCAGGAGCAGATCGACAGGGTGGTTGATTTTATTGGAAACCTGCACAACCCGGCGTTTGAGGATGAGGTAATCAGGAATATCATTTATGAAGAGGCGGAAAGTTTTTTTCAGGGGCAGAAGACTGCGGAAGATGTGGCGGGCCTGATCCAGAACCGGGTGCAGCTTTACCTGGATGAAAGGATGTAAAATGATTTTGAATGGATTTTGGCACCTGACATAAACCTGCGTCAAAATTTATCTTGCCAAATGCTTCAGGGTATGATAAGATACTTTTTGTCAGGTCATCGGCCAACGGGTGAACTGACGGACAGCCTTGAAAAGGGATGCGGGATCGCGCGACCGGGAGAGGCATGAAAACGCGGCTCCATGGTCAAGCGGTTAAGACATCGCCCTTTCACGGCGGTAACACGGGTTCGATTCCCGTTGGAGTCATTTAAGTCCCGAAAGGGTTTGCGGACCTTTAGCTCAGTTGGTTAGAGCAACCGGCTCATAACCGGTCGGTCCTGGGTTCGAGTCCCCGAAGGTCCATTCCGATTTACCGCATTCATTTATATAAGGCCCAGTGGCTCAGTTGGTTAGAGCGCCGCCCTGTCACGGCGGAGGTCGTCGGTTCGAGTCCGATCTGGGTCGTTGATGTACGCTGCCGCAGGAATGCGGCAGTTTGCATTTTCCGGACAGTATCTGTGGAAAGCTGGGATGGCTGTATGAGAATCTTTAATTTCAGGAAGCAGAAAACAAGGCGGCATGATGCAGAGCGGCGCGGGACGGAACAGCGCGGTGCACAGCCGAACGGCGCGGGGCAGGAACCGGATGAAGAGGTCTTCCGGTTTGACAGACAGCGCCATAGGCCGGTGATCCGTTCCAGTATCTGCACTGGCGAGCAGGTGGCGGGCTTTAAGGATCTGCAGACCGGTCGTTTTACGGAGATCATGATGATAAGGGATAATGAGGATCTGGAGGAGTTTATGCAGACCTATGGCGTTGTCCGGGAGGAGATCCGAAGGGAATGGTAACGGCGTGGCGGACTGTTGAAACAATTCTGAAAGTTTATAATTCAGAGTATTCAAATAGGAATTGAATTTTTGAAACAAATGAGGTAAGATATAGGGTATGGATGCATCCGGGAAGCTTTTCCGGCTGCGAATCAATCAACACAGGCTGCTGCGGCGGCGGAAACGAGGAAAAATGAGAGAAATAAGTGGACAGTTTCTGACGGGGGAGAGAGCGTTGTTCCAGACCTGTGACAGTCATATCAGCTATTGTACGTTTGCCGACGGGGAATCGCCTTTGAAGGAGAGCCGTGGCCTTCAGATCGACAATACGCTGTTTCGTTGGAAATACCCGCTTTGGTACTGTAAGGATGTGGTCGTGCGGGAATGTACTTTGTACGAAATGGCGAGGGCGGGGATCTGGTACACGGATAACCTTTCCGTTTCTGACACGGTGATCGAGGCGCCAAAGACCTTCCGGCGGGTGAATGGCCTGAAACTTCAGAATGTGGATATGCCGAATGCGGCGGAGACTCTCTGGAGCTGCCGGAATATTGAGATGGACAATGTGATGGCCAGAGGAGATTACTTTGGTATGAACAGCAGTGACATTAAGGTCCATAATTTCAGGCTGGTGGGAAATTACAGCTTCGATGGCTGCAGAAATGTGGAGATACATGATTCCAGGCTGCTTTCCAAGGACGCCTTCTGGAACTGTGAGAACGTAACGGTGTACGACTCCTTTATCTCGGGAGAATATCTGGGCTGGAACTCAAAGAACCTTACGTTGATCAATTGTACGATTGAGAGTCTGCAGGGCATGTGTTATATCGACAACCTGACAATGAAAAACTGCCGCCTGCAGGATACCACGCTGGCATTTGAGTATTCTCAGGCAGATGTGGAGATCGTCGGAAAGGTAGACAGTGTGTTTAATCCAAAGGGCGGCGTTATCCGTGCCGACAGGATCGGAGAGCTGATCATGGACGGCCGGAAGATAAAGATCGATCAGACAAGGATAGAGGCCGGAGAGATCCTGAAGCATTCGGACAGGGCGCCCTGGGAACCGGACGAAAAATAGGATACCGTTTCTTTCCGGTAAAAACTGTTGTAAAATGCGGGTATCATCACTGGCACATTTTACAGCAGTTTTTTTATGGAGGCTGCCATGGGACAGGCAAAGAAGGGAGAACAGCACATGCAATACGATTTTGACAAGCTGACGGACAGGCGGGGGCGGGGATCCTTAAAGTGGGACATACCGGAGCGGGAGCTTCCCATGTGGGTGGCTGACATGGATTTTGAAACGGCGCCTGAGATCAGGGAATATCTGAGGGAACGGGTAGAGCACGGTATCTTCGGCTATTGTGTGGTGACGGAGGACTGGTATCGGGCGTACCAGGAGTGGTGGAGCCGCAGGCATTCTTTTTCCATGGAAAAGGACTGGCTGATCTTCTGTACGGGGGTGGTTCCGGCCATCTCCAGTGCGGTCCGGAAGCTGACCACTGTGGGGGAAAAGGTACTGGTACAGACGCCGGTATACAATATTTTCTTTCACTCCATCCGCAATAACGGGCGTGAGATTCTGGAAAGTCCCCTGGTTTATAACGGGACGGAATATGAAATTGACTGGAACGATCTGGAAGAAAAACTCGCGGATCCCCAGACTACGCTGATGCTTCTGTGCAATCCCCACAATCCCGTGGGGAAGATCTGGGATCGGGAGACGCTGGAAAAGATTGGAGAGCTCTGCCAAAAGCATCATGTGCTGGTTCTGTCCGATGAGATTCACTGCGATCTGACGGATCCGGGATATGAATATGTACCTTTTGCGTCGGTATCGGACATATGCAGGGACAACAGCGTTACCTGCATTGCGCCCACCAAGGCGTTCAATCTGGCGGGACTGCAGACGGCGGCAGTGGTTGTGCCGGACCCTGTGATCCGTCATAAGCTGGATCGGGGGCTTAATACGGATGAGGTGGCGGAGCCGAATGCTTTTGCGGTGGGAGCGGCTGTGGCGGCTTTTACAAAGGGGGAAGCGTGGCTGGAGCAGCTAAGGAGATATCTGTATGAAAACAAGCAGACCGTGAGGGCGTTTCTCAAAGATCAGATTCCTGATATCAAAGTGGTGCCATCCCGGGCGACTTACCTTCTCTGGCTGGACTGCAGTGCGGTTGCGGAGGATGCCGGGGAACTGGCGTCATTTATCCGATCAGACAGCGGTCTGTATCTGACCGCGGGAGAGGAATACGGCGCCTGTGGAAGAAGCTTCCTGCGTCTGAATGCTGCATGTCCCGAAGCAAGGCTCCGGGAAGGGCTTTCCCGTCTTGGACAGAGCGTTTCTGCGTACAGAACGTATAGAAATAGAAAAAGAAAAGAATCTTGAATCTGAAAAGGCCGCGGCCGGGGGAGAGAGGCTCCTTTGGCTGCGGCCCTTTTTCTTCAGCTTACGGGGATCCTGAGCACCTGGCCGATCATAAGGATCGTGCTGGAAAGGCCGTTGGCCTGCATGATGGCCTCTACCGTAGTGCCGTATCTGCGGGCCAGCTCCCAGAGGGTATCGCCCGGGCGGACAGTGTATTCCACATAGGGGCTTTGGGAGACGGGGATTTTAAGCACCTGGCCGATCATAAGGATCGTGCTGGTAAGACCGTTGGCCTGCCGGATAGCTTCTACCGTGGTGCCGTAACGCTGGGCGATCAGCCAGAGGCTGTCGCCGGGCTGCACGGTATAGGTCAGATAGTCGGAATCGGGACCGGGTGTGGGAACATTCTGTCCGATACCCAGATAAACGTTGTAAAGCGCCTGCCAGGTGGCCTTGCCTACGATGCCGTCAGGGTCTAGCTGCATGGCCTGCTGGAAGGCGGTGACAGACTTTCTTGTACCGCTGCCGAAAATCCCGTCCTGGACGGGAGCGGGAACCTGGGGATAATATTGGGAGACTACGTTCAGGAGGTACTGCAGGGTGGTCACGTCCTGCCCGCTTGATCCCTGCCGCAGGGTCGCGGCGGGGGGAACGCTGCCGATTCCCAGCGAGGAGCCCTCGCTGTCCAGTTCCGCGAGGCGCGTCACCGCGGTGTAAATGTTGGAAATTTTATACCAGGTGGCCTTGCCTGTGATTCCGTCAGGAGTTAAGTTGAAAATACTCTGGAATTTCGTCACTGCGTCCCGGGTGCTTTCCCCATAGGCGCCCGCAGGGTCGGTGATGGCAGGGATAGAGGGATAATTGCGGCGGATCCGGTTTAAATAGGTCTGGATCGTCTGGACATCAAGGCCGGTGCTTCCCACCCTGAGCGCTGTCCCGGGGTAGGAGGACAGGGCGTTTGTGACAATGTTGGTCTCCGCGATCTGAATGTCGTTTGGGTAATAGGAACGAAGGATCTGCAGGGGAAAATAGCCCTGATCGGCCAGGGATACCGTTCCCCACTGGGACAGGCCCTGGCAGGACGCGGTGGTGCCGTTGCAGAAGGAGGTGAAATAGGGGGCAAGCTGGCCCTGCCTGCGGACATATTCACCGAACAGTTCATCCACCACATTGCTGATGGAGTCATAGATGGGGTGGCCGGGCACGTAATATTGGTCATAGGCCGTGTTGTTTGTGATGTCAAAGTCATAGCCCTGGCTTCTGTACCATTCGGTATAGACGCGGTTTATGGCAAAGGTCATGATGGCGTAGACGTTGGCTCTCAGGGCTGCGGCGGGCCAGGTGGGATAAATTTCACTGCTGGCGACATTTTTGATATAATCCGAAAAGCGGACCTGGACATTTGCCGCCGCAGCCGCAGGGGCGCCGAGATGCACTGTGATTGGATCCGGGATCACGACCTGTCTGAGCACCCTGGCGTTTGCGGAGGTTCCCTCCTGCTTCCTTGCGCCGTCTAACGTCACTGCAGGCGGTCCGATGATAACAGGTTCGGGCGGCCGCCGTGTCTGGATTTCCTCCAGAGGGATCAGTGCCACCGGGAGGACAGCCGTCTGGCCGTCGTAAATGGGAATCCCCGTAACGGAAACTGGCTGAAACCCTTCTGCTTCCACGGTGACGCTGTAGTCCGCATAAGGATTTCCCTGATAACCGGGCTCCAGAGAATAGCTTCCGTCCAGAGTTTCCAGACTCACGGTCCGGGTTTCGCCGCTGGCGTCGGTGGAAAGCTGGTAAAGCAGGTTCCCCTCGTCGTCCAGTACACGGACCTGCGCGCCCTCCAGAGGGATTGCGTCCTGAGCCGTCCGCGTCTGTATCTGTAGGTATCCAATAGCCATAATTTTTGTTCCTTTTTCGCTGATTATTATAAGAATATGAAAAAATGAGGGGACTGTGACAGATGGCGGCCGCGGGACATTTGACTTTACCCGGGGATTGTGTTACTATAGCCACAGTAACCCATCAAGTGTCTGCGGAAAGCGAAAAGAGAAGATGAATATGCATGTGTCGACGGCTTCTATCGTGATGATATGCGCCGCTATGGCGGCGGGGATCCTGATACCGGTTCTATTGTTCCTGTTTGTGAGAAAAAAGTCGGGTGGCTCCGCAAAAGCTTTTCTCGTGGGGTGCGGAGTGATGTTCCTGTTTGTTATGACATTGGAATCCGCGCTGCACAGCCTGATCCTGACGAGCCCGGCGGGGACTGTGATTCAGGGCAATCTATGGCTCTACGGCCTTTACGGCGGATTTATGGCGGGTCTTTTTGAGGAAACCGGAAGATTTCTTGCTTTTCGGACGGTTCTGAGAAAACAGATGGACAATGATGGAAACGCCTGGACTTACGGCGCCGGTCACGGGGGCTTTGAGGCGTTTTCCATTTTGTTTTTTAATATGCTCAACACGTTGATCTACGCGATGACCGTAAACGCCGGCGGATATGAACAGATGGCGGCGCTCCTTCCCCAGGACCAGAAAGCGGTCTTCGCGGAAAGCATTCAGACCCTGATCGACACGCCGGCTCCCATGTATCTGCTTTCTATTCTGGAAAGGTGCAGCGCGGTTATCCTGCAGATGGCGCTCTCCCTTCTTGTCTGGACAGCGGTGAAGAGGGGCGGGAAAAAACTGTTGTACTATCCTCTGGCGATCCTGCTGCACATGCTGACGGACAGTGTGATGATGATCTTTAACGAGCTGGTGGGCAATGTTTTTCTCACGGAGGGCCTGGTTCTGATTGAGGCCGTTTTCGTGATGGCTTTCGCGCTCTGGCGGTGGAAGGAGGAAAGGATGGGAACGGGACGATTGGCAGCCTGACTTGGAAGAAGGCATGGTGAAAGAGATACAATGCTGCCGTGAAAAACGAAAAAGGGCCGAAAAAGTCGAAAAAGACCGTGCAGATCATGAAAATAATACTTGACTTTTTCGGAAAGAAAGGGTATCATACATACTGTTGCAGGTAAAATATCTGTGGATTTGGATGTGCGTTTAGCTCAGCTGGATAGAGCGTTTGGCTACGGACCAAAAGGTCGGGGGTTCGAATCCTCTAACGCACGCTTGGCGATGACAGCGGGAGCCTTTGGCGGAAGGCTTCCGCTGTTTCTATTCTATATCTATTATGGAGATTATGATGGAGCAGGCAACGGAAAGACTTCGCATCTGTAAAAAATGCCTGATCAGGGATATGGAGGGACAGGAAGCGTACTTTCGTTCCCTGCGGGAATATGTGGAAAACCTGGATATTGACATCAGGGCGGATCAGGCTTTATATGAAAAGAGATTGTCGGTCTGTAGAGACTGTGAAATGCTGTTTCAGGGGATGTGCAGAAGCTGCGGCTGTTATGTGGAGCTTCGGGCCGCTGTGGCGAAAAACGTATGTCCCTGGGAAAAATGGTGAAGCGATTTCGAGGTTACGGGAAGATGGGAAAACAGGAATTTCTGGAAAAACTCAGAACGGCGTTGAGCGGAAGGGTTTCCGCGGAGATCGTGGCAGAGAATGTCAGGTATTATGAGGATTATATCAATATCGAGGTCCGGAAGGGCAGAAATGAGAAGGAGGTCCTGGAGCAGCTGGGAGATCCAAGGCTGATTGCGAGAACCATCATCCAGACCCACGGCGGCACGGGACGAGGCAGCCGGTCGACGGAAACGAACGCAGAGGCTGGGAGCCGTGGCGATGGTTACGGAGAAGAGGCCGGGCGCAGAAAGCGGTTTTTCGGGCTGCGTATGCCCGGATGGCTGCTGGGAACCGTGGCGCTGGCTGTGCTTGCGGCGGTTCTGGCGCTGGTTTTTGCGGTGGTATATTCTGTGGCGTCGCTTTTGCTTCCTGTCCTGCTGATTATCCTGGCGGTTTCCTTTGTTGTGAAACTGTTTCGAGACTGGTTTAACTGAAGCTGCGGGGGATTCGGGGTATACCGCCGACCCGCCGCAGGCGGAAATGAAACAGACGAGCCGCCGGAAATCCGGCGGCTCGTCATGAGGGGAGTATAAATATTTAAGGGGTGTAAACAGAAACTTTTGCAGCACCTGCTTACAAAATAAATTATAGTATTTTTGTTTTCAAAAATCAATACTTAAATAGTACCAAAGTACCATCCTTTTTATGGCATAGTTTTTGTGCGTTTTTGACATACTACCTCTTGTAACTGATAACCGACAGGTGGTAGAAGTTTTGCGCGGATGTGCAGAACCCCTGGAAACAAATGCCGTCGAAAGGCGGATGCCTGACGTGGCGGCGGAAAAGAGGAATCATGGACAACAATAAGTACAGCAATAGTACGAACTCTGAGAACTGCAGCAAGAACAGCCAGAGCCAGAACAGCCAGAAGAACAATCAGAACAACCAGAACAACAGCCAGAATAAGAACAACAGCCAGAACCAGAACAATCAGAGCAACAATTACTAAGCCGCTGGCAGCGGGGACGCCGGGAAGGAGTATTCCTTCCCGGCGTCCCTATTTACATATTTCAAAAAAGATTGTATACTGAAAAAGTGAGACGGGAGGGAAGCCATGAGAAAATTTGAATTGATCGCGCCCTGCCATTTCGGAGTGGAGGCTGTTTTAAAACGGGAGATCACAGAACTTGGTTACGACGTTACGGAGGTGGCTGACGGGCGTGTCACGTTCTTTGGAGATGAGGAAGCGCTGTGCCGGGCCAATATCTTTCTGAGAACGGCGGAGAGAATTTTGATCAGGATAGGCAGTTTTCCTGCCGGTACTTTTGAGGAGCTGTTTCAGGGAACAAAGGCTCTGCCCTGGGAGGAATACATTCCGCCGGACGGGAAATTCTGGGTCGCAAAGGCGGCCAGTGTCAAATCCAGACTGTTCAGTCCTTCGGACATTCAATCCGTTATGAAGAAGGCGATGGTGGAGCGTTTAAAAGAAAAGTACGGCATAAGCTGGTTCTCGGAAGACGGAGCGCATTTTCCCATCCGGGTTTTCCTCATGAAAGATCAGGTTACGGTAGGGCTGGATACCACGGGGGAATCCCTGCATAAAAGAGGCTACCGGAAGCTGACGGCCAGGGCGCCCATTGCGGAAAACCTTGCGGCTGCCTTGATTCTTCTGACACCCTGGAACAAAGAGAGAATCCTTGTGGACCCCTTCTGCGGGAGCGGTACGTTTCCCATCGAGGCAGCCCTGATGGCCGCCGGAATCGCGCCCGGCATGGAGCGGAGCTTTCTGGCGCAGGAATGGGAGCACATTGCCGGAAAGAAACATTGGTATGAGGCGGTGGACGAAGCGAGGGAGCAGGTGGACCTGACCGTGGACCCTGATATTCAGGGGTATGACATTGATGATGGAATGATAAATGCCGCGAGGGAAAACGCAAAACTGGCAGGCGTTGATAAGCTGATCCATTTTCAGAGACGGGGGATAGAACAGCTCAGCCACGGGAAAAAGTATGGTTTTCTGATTACGAACCCGCCTTACGGAGAGCGGCTGCAGGAGAAAAAGGAATTGCCGGCGCTTTACCGCATGATCGGGGAGCGGTACAGAAAACTGGATTCCTGGAGCATGTATCTGATTACAGCCTATGAAAATGCGGAACAGGATATTGGACAGAAGGCTGACAGGAACCGTAAGATATATAACGGTATGATGAAAACCTATTATTACCAGTTCCTTGGCCCCAGACCCCCAAAGGCGGGAAAGCCTGCCCTAAAGCGAGAACATGAGTAAAACAGTCACTGATGTTGAAAAACAAAATATGCGGCTGACGTTTTGGCTGTGGATCGCACTCAGCGCTGTCTGCATGTCTGTCATGCTCCGGTTTGCGGCGGACAAAACCATTGTCATCCCGGATATATCCGCGGAACAGACGGGCCTCTCCGGGGATGTGGAGCAATCCCGCAGCCCGGATACGGGGCAGGAGCTGATCTTACAGCATACCGATGACGCTTCGGACAGCTTCTGCATCCCGCTGCCCAAGGGCGTTAAGCCGGAGGATGTGGTGATGGAGAACCGCTGCATGACCCGGGAGCTCTGGATCTACATTCAGGACGGCAGTGCCGGCTTTTATCGGAAGAATAAGATAACCGGGGATACGGCCCATGTGCTGGAAGGCCGCTGTCAGGATTGGGATTCTGGGATCGTGCTGATTTTTAAGATGGACGGCGTGTGGGAATGCAGAAGCACCATGGACGGAAACAAACTGACGATTGCCTGCATCGCTCCCCATGAACTGTATGATTTCCTTGTGGTGCTGGATCCTGCAGGAGGAGGCGGGGAGTCCGGCGCGGCCGGATCCGGCATAACGGAAAAGGAGCTTGCGCTGGAGGTTGCAAAGCAGGTTCAGAAGGATTTCAATCTGCCGGGTGTAAAGCTGTATCTGACCAGAACGGACGATACGGAGGTCAGCCCGCAGCAGCGCGCAGCGCTGGTGGAGGATGTGGGCGCGGATCTTTATATCCGGATCTGTGCCGGGTATGCGCCTGACGCGACGGATACTTATGGTATCCAGGGCCGTTACAACGATACGTACTTTATCCCCGGATTTGGCAACGCAGAGCTGGCGGATACCATTACCAGAGACGTTACGATTGCTTCCAGCAACCGTGCGGTGGGACTTGTGCCGGCCAGGGGGGACAGTATCCTTTCCGGTATCGAAATTCCAGCTATGGAGCTGTCTGTTGGGTATCTGACAAACGCCCAGGAGGAAGCGCTTCTGGAGCAGGCGGCTTACCGGGAGAAACTGGCGGCGGGTATCATAAAAGGAATACAGGACGCCTGCGGACAGATGGAGAAATTCAGGGACGAATAGCAGGAAGGGAAAGCCCCAGTATCATCGTACAGAGAGGGAGGAAGACGGATGGGCGGGATCAGGAAAATCCTGTTTGCCACGGGAAACGAAGGAAAGATGCGGGAGATCAGGAGCATTCTGGCTGACACGGGAGCGGAAGTGCGCTCCATGAAGGAAGCGGGAATCTCTGTCAAAATTGTAGAGGACGGGACGAGTTTTGAAGAAAATGCGTTAATCAAGGCAAGGGCTGTGTCGGCCGCGCTGGCGGAGAAGGACTGTGTGGTGATGGCGGATGATTCCGGCCTTGTGATAGATGTGCTGGGCGGAGAGCCCGGGATTTATTCCGCCAGATATATGGGGGAAGATACCTCCTATGATGTGAAGAATGCGAATCTGATCGGGCGCATGAAGGGGATCCCGGACGAAAAAAGGACTGCCCGGTTCACCTGTGCCATTGCGGCCGTGCTGCCGGACGGCAGGGAATTTACGGTGCAGGCGGCGATAGAAGGCAGGATAGGATACCGGCCGGAGGGCGAGGGAGGATTTGGCTATGATCCGATCTTTTATGTGCCCGGATTCGGCAAGACCACGGCGGAGATGACGGCTGACGAAAAAAACAGGGTCAGCCACAGGGGAAAAGCGCTGGAACAGATGAAAGAGGTACTCAGGGAAAATGAAGGTTTTGATTGTCAGTGACACACACAGAAAAAACGATAATTATTTTATCGCTCTGGAGCGGGAAAAACCTGATATGGTCGTCCATTGCGGGGATGCGGAGGGCAGCGAATATGTGCTGACAGAAGCGGCGGGCTGCCCTGTATACATAGTGCCGGGCAACAATGATTTTTTTTCTACCCTTCCCAGAGAGCTGGATCTTGAGATCGGCCCCTATAAGGTATGGGTGACGCACGGGCACAATTATTATGTTTCCATGGGAAACGAGCATATCAGGCAGGAAGCGCTGGTCAGGGGCGCCGATATTGTTCTGTACGGTCATACGCACAGGCCGGTGGTGGACCGGACGGGAAAAGTGATCGCGGTAAATCCGGGAAGCTTGTCCTATCCCAGGCAGGAGGGCCGCAGACCCTCCTATGTGGTGATGGAGCTTGGGGATGACGGGAAAGCGGACTTCGTCATCAAGTATCTTTGAGGCTTAACGGGAACTGCCGCGGCGAGGGGAAAAATCTTGACAGCAGGGGAGAAAACAGGCTATAATATACTGGTGTGCGGGCCGCATGGCATGAAATGTGGAATGGTTGGTTATCGGGGTGTGGCTCAGTTTGGCTAGAGCGCCTGGTTTGGGACCAGGAGGCCGCAGGTTCGAATCCTGTCACCCCGACGAATGAAAACAATGCAAAAACAAGTTATAATTAACACAGTTTTGCCATAGAAAACACATTTTTTGTTTTGGAACAGTATTCTGTTAATATATACCATATTCCCGTCAATATCATCAGGTCTAATGCACAGATTTCAGACATTTTCGTGTCATGGCATGCCGGCGGGATCGGCGTTTTCCATTTCGTATCCCAAACAGACGCCAGTATCTTGCGAACACTCTTCTGAGACAGGATATACGTCTCATTATCGTTCTTTGGAGCGATGCGAAGCGATACCATGTTGGAGCATGGCGCTCTTGTGTTTGTAGCGGCTTTGTATGCGCAATCAGTTCTTTGATGGCGTGGCAGGATGCATATATGCTTTATCGCAAGTCCGTAAACCGTCAATATGCTCGAAAAGATCAGGTTTTATCGGTGCGCCAAGCGGATCCAATATAAAGTCAATTCCTTCCCGACGTGCCAATTTGGCTGCGGAGACGAAATCACTGTCGCCAGATATTAGTATAATTTGGTCTACCTGGCGTTTATAGGCCATTGAAGCGATGTCCAGCCCAATTTTCATATCTACGCCTTTTTGGTCCAGTTCAATACAAAAATCACTTTCTGTCAAAGCATCAAAATCCAATTGCCCATTACACAATTTTTTTACGATTTCAGGACGTATGGTATAGTGTGCTTGTTCTTCAGCGAGTTTGCCCAGGCGGAGCGCGAATTTTCTCTTGCGCTTTAATTCATCGAGAAATTGGTTCATCCATATATACAGATCAGATTTTGCTAAATCCACTTGTTTTTGCAGAAATGGATGAAAAATTCTTTTGGAAGAAGGTGGACAGTCATAATAGAAAATCCGATAGAGATCATTTTTTTCGCCATGCCAATTTAAATGGCGTTTACAGTATTCTGTTAGTTCAGAAGCACGTACCTGAGAGGTGACATCACCAAGAACTTTTTGTGCGCGTCTACGGTAAAATCCACCATCCACTAATATTGCCGTTTTCATATGTATCTCCTTCAAAAATAAATGCTCTAGGGTTCGGTCTTTCTCATATGTTGAGAGACGTACAACCTAGAGCAGTATTAACGTGTAAGTTCCTTACACACTTATATTATATGCAAAAGGTATTTCTGTCAATCATTTTTTTGAAAAATGTATATAAATTGTTGAAAAGCATGTGCATCAATGCGCTAGTTTCGATTGATTAAGGTTGATTAAGGTTGGATAAAAAATAAGAATCTTTCCAAAGTTAGTTGATTTCATGCCTTAATTCAAGCCGCAATAGTTTCCCTTTTAGCAGTTCGAAACTGT
>CANQWM010000037.1 GCA_947627535.1 uncultured Acetatifactor sp. | reverse complement strand
ATCCACAAAAAAAGCAAGCGATTGCAGAAATGGAACTTATGAATGTGGATAACTTCCCAATTTTTACGGGAAACTCAAAATCGGGAAATTTGAGGCATCCGGGCAGGTTATAATAGAATTTACCTTTCAAAGTTGGCAACGCGAAAAAGTTCTTGACGGAAGTGCCAATCGGTGTTAGCATATTTTATAGAAAAGGTGTTACCGTGAAACAACGGTTCGCCTTGGTTAATGTTGCATATCAAAAAAGCAACCTAACTTTGGCTGGGGCGGTTGCTTTTTTGATGTCTTTTATTTTTTCCGGCCTGCCGGATATTGATGATTGTGACGATGATGCTGATGACCGTCACTACAATACCGGTAAGGTCCAAAATCATTTCGAACACCAATAGTGCTTACCTTTCACTTTATTTTCCATATGTATCCCTCCTTTGATACAGGAAGTCCTCAAAATGTACTCATTTTGGCAAAAGGCGAACCGCTGCCCGTTTTGGCAACACCCATATATATTCTATCATATTGGTAAAGATTTGCAAGACTTGACAGTAATAAAAACTTATTTTTTGGACACGTTTTTTGGACAGCAGGAGGTAAAGGAACAGGAAGCCGGATGGGAGCATCTGACAAATCAAAAAGAGAAGGGGTGAGGTAAAAGAAGCTGCAGAACTTTTCAATAGAAATGGCGGAATACCAGAGATGGCGGAATACCCGCAAGGAAAAAGAAAGGCGGCGGAGCATGGCATGATGTGCTGTGTTTTGCTGTTTTTATTTCAGTAAATATTTGCAGAATAAATACAGCTATATGAATACGGGAACGACTTCCATGCAGGGCGTTCCGAAAACGGTATCGGTATCAGGCGCATTTTTGAAAAAATGCATGAATGATCCGGAGAAAGCAGCATATTTGGAAGAAAATCTGGCGGTCATTCCGGACTGCGTGTCTCACGAATCTCCCATTCCCTTGGAACGCTGACGAGCATTTCCATCCAAATGGACGCAAACGGAAATATCACGATGATGAGCACGGGCACGAGCGATCCGGACGGAAAAATTGCCAGAGAAAATGCCGAGAGAAAAGCGAAGGAGCAAAAAGAGAACGAAGAAAAACTGAAAAAGAAAAGAGCCGAAAAGAAGGAGCAGGAAGAACGCCTTGCCGAAATGCGGGCGGAGAGAAAGGCAGAGAGCGAAGCCCTGCAACCTCATGAAATCATAGTTGTAGGTAACGATGTGCAGGAACTGACGGGGAAAATGGTTGAAGCAATGGCAAATCCGAACAGCGCCGCTGTATCGGAAGCGGCAGGGCTTGATCTGAAGATTTAAAGCAGTTTTGGAAACGGATTTCAAGTTATTTTATGCATAGGATGTTTAGAAAATATCTATATGCGTATGTGGTAGAATAAAGGGAAAGTGTATAGATGAGAAATTTTTAGAAAAGGCTATGATCGAGTTTTTTCTCTTAATTATAGTTTGATTTTTACATTTTCTCCTGTTTTCCTTTACAAATCCTTCTTTCCCTGTTACAATCAATCTATCCTTGAAAAATCAAATCTTTAATTTCACGCAATTTCTGCGGCATTTTTCAAGACAACAATTCATCTCACAGGAGGAGTCTGCCTATGACAGAGGACAAAACGAAAAACGGAGGAAAGGACGGAACGAAAAACAAAGGAAAGGACGAAACGAAAAGCCGGACAAAAGACGGAACAACAAACAGAAATAGTAACAAAACCGGGAACGGAACCAAAAACGAAACCTCAAATGGGAACAAAACAAAAATCGGAGCCCTGACCGGAAACAAAGCCGGAGACAGGTTTCCCAAAGTGGCCAACCGGGAGTTAAAGTCCGACGTGTTCACGGCTCTTTTCAGTGAGCCGGAAAATGCCGCGAAACTCTATACGGCCCTCTCCGGCGAAGAGACCGCACCGGAGGATATCCGGATCACCACGCTGGAGGGTGTACTGTTTTTGGCCCGCAAAAACGATCTGGGCTTTACCGTAAAGGAGCGGATGCTGGTCATCAGCGAGCACCAGTCCACGGTAAACGAAAACATGCCTCTGCGGAGCATGCTCTATTACGGCCGCACCATGGAGAAGCTTCTGCAGGACCGGAACCTGTACCGGGAGAAGCGTGTCCCGATCCCAACGCCGGAGTTTTATCTGTTTTACAACGGGACAAGGAGTGTACCTGATGAAAAAGTATTAAAACTTTCAGACGGGTATATTGTCAAAACCAAAGACCCTATGTTAGAATTGAAAGTAAAGATGATCAACATTAATCTTCCGGCGGGACACAGGCTGCTTCGGGACTGCGTGCCGCTGTATGAGTATTCCTGGTTTATCGAACGGGTGAGGACATACATAAAGGAAGGTGAGGACCGTGACAGTGCGGTTACCCTTGCGGTGAAGGACAGTGTGCGGGAAGGGATCTTTTCAGACTTCGTGACGAAGCATGGGTCGGAGGTGGAGAATATGCTGTTTACGCAGTTTAACATGGATGACGCTCTGGAGGTGAGGTACGAGGAGGGCGTGGAGGATGGCATGGAGCGCGGTCTGAAGCAGGGCAGAAAACAGGGGCTGGAGCAGGGCCGCACCCAGGGAGAACGCCGTCTTTTGATCCGTCAGGTCTGTGGCAAGCTTCAGAAGGGAGAAAAGCCGGAGAAGATCACGGAGGATCTTCTGGCGGACGAAGTGCAGATCAACCGGATCTGCGAAGCCTATGCGGCCTGCGGCCCGGAAGAGACGGATATTTTCCGATGGTTGGAAGCTTCGCATTTTGATGCCGGCCAGCCCTGAAACCGGATATAAAAAACTGCCGTGCAGCCAATGGGCTGTACGGCAGTTTCTGGATTCCCTGATCTGTCACATGCACATTTGAAAAAATTACTTTCTGATCTTTTTGCGAGTCAGAACGGAACCTGCTCCGAACAGACCAGCCAGTCCGCTTACCAGCAGAGAAACATCACCGGTCTTGGGTGAGGAAGTCGGATCCGTGTCAATAACGATGACAAAAGGAGAGAAAGAGTTAACGGTTACAGTTACGGAATTGTCGGATATATCATTGGGGTTTAAGCGCTCCCAGGTATCCCCCACCTTATGCAGTACGGTGACGGTCTGGCCGGCCCATACATTGGAGCAGTTGATGGTCAGCTTGTAAGGGAAAGCGACATTGGGGACGGTGATATCTACGACAGAAGCCACAAAGGTGTCATCCCCGTAAAGCTTGTTGGCCTCCGCAATAGCCTCTTTTGCAGTATCTGCAGAAACAGCCGTAACCACGCCGCCTGCCACCTTGGTATCTTCAGCAAAGAAGCTGAGGGTGGACGTACTGAAGGTCTGTTTACCGTTTCCTACAGTGATAGTAGCTGCAGGAAGGGAGCTGCTGGAACTGTTGCTAACTCCGTCTGCAGTGGGGCTGCCGGTTCCAGTGCTGGAACCAGCGCTGGGGCTGGGTGCGGCGAGCGCAGAGATGCTCATGCCTGCCACCATAACAGCAACACAAATCAATGCTAAGACTTTCTTTTTCATGGGAATCTCCTCCTTTCATAATATTTGCATGTGACATTTATATTAAGGGTGATCTCAGGGAGACTCCCCCTAATATCTATATTATTAAGGTCATTGAGCGGATGTCAGTTCCTTCGGGTCCACTTCCCGGTAAAAAATCTGTATCATTAAATCCTTCAGGGCATCCTTGTCAGGATAAAATTCTTCGTATTCTTCCCCGACGACTGTAGTGCCTTCCAGGGTATAGATATTTTCTCCGTCGAAACTGTAGTCCACCATCTGTGTGGCAAGGTACGCGGCCTGATCGGCTGATACATTTGTTACCATATATTTGTCGATCAGCTGATAGACCTGAAGGGGAAGCGTAATATCCTCCTTGACCTTTTCCTTTAGTTTTGCGATATAAAGGGACAGGAACTGCTTCTGTCTCGCCAGGCGCATTCTGGCGCTCTCATATACGGTAATATCGCGATAATGCACATAATCATAGGCGGATTTGCCGTAAAGATGTATAGAGGCTCCCTCTTTCCATGCGGGAGACAGCTTGGTCATGTCCTCCAGGACACAGACATCGACGCCGTCCACAGCCCATACCAGATCCGGGATAGCTCCCATGTTAATGGCCGCATACCCGCTGATAGGAAGGTCGTAAAACAGTTTTGATACGGCGTCCACCGTTGCTTCACAGCTCTGTTCCATACCGTCGCCAAAGCCGTGCTGGACAGTGATCTGCGCCTGGATGACGGGAGTAATGCCGTCTTCCTCAAAGCCGTACATATATACGTCCACCATGGTATCTCTGTTTACCGCAATCACCTTTACGTTTTTATCGTCAGGATCCGCAACCAGTAAAAACAGACCGTCAGCCTGCCCGCCGTCCGTTGGATCTTTTGCGGCCTTCACAGGGGTCATCTTGTCGATTCCCATGATGAGAAAGGTCATGATGTCATCGTTGTATTCATAGACTTTGTCGTTGTACCGAACCCATCCCTCCTTCCAGACATAGGAAGGATCTGGGGTGGCTGCGGCTTCAACATAAGAATTTTCTGTCTTTTCCGGTTCCGGATCGGTCAGATTTGGAGAAGCGCCCTGAGTGCGGCGGAGCAGGCTGTATTTGCCTGATAAGAGAAAAACGGTGATTCCGATGATAAAAACGGCGGCAAGTGAAAAGATAATAATAAGGAAACGCAATAAAATTTTACTTTTTTTCCTGCGAACGGGGGGGTAAAGTCCGGATTTCTTTTTAGTTTGAATTGTCTCCTGTTGTTCCTGTAGATCCTTCATTTTCTGTTGACTCCGTGGTTGGTGTATTTTTACCTGCAGCGTATAGCTTTGCCTGTACCAGATACCGGTATTCGCCCATACTTCTGCTCACACAGGTAGACAGGGTCAAAACCCGGTCGTCCGCGGTAACCTCCATATCCCGGTTGATATTGATTCCCAGACCGTCCTGCGACATTACCTGATCCAGGTAAAAGGCGAAGCTGTCATGGTCGTTCATGGTGTAGTTCAGCAACAGATGCGTATCAGGGAAGCTGTACGCGGCAAATACCTGATAGACCAGCGTATATTCCGGCGTGTAGAGGTAGATATAGGGGTGCTCTTCAAAAAAAACGGAATCCTCAAAATTATGCAGCGTGGCAAACATGGAGCCATCATGCATGTTGTGACCGTAAATCACAGTGAGATTATCCGTCCAGTCTGTATGGTTATAATATTGCGTAAAAAGGGTTCCGGCCGTGCTGTCATTTCCGTTGATGTCGCGTCTTAGATAATAGTCTGCGTCGCCGGCGCGCTGGACAACCGGATAATTGATGGAGGTATCCGGTATATAAAGCCATGCGTACACGTCGGGATTGATCTCCTGCAGACCGGCAAAATCCGGATTGAGAGCAGGTACATCAAGGCCGGTAAGATCCGGATATTCCCGTCCCCCGAACAGATTGGGCTCCGGTGTCGGCTCAGGAGCAGCCGTGGGGGCCTGCGAGTCCGGGTCCTGGATGGGAGTGACGGGTGTGACAGATACATATTTTTCCTGCAGTTCATCTGTCTGAGAACGGTTGAGATACAGGCTGACCAGATACCAGATCAGCCATACTGCACAGCAGACAAATCCCACGATGCAGACGATATGTAAGATCAGGCGGATATTTATTTTTTTCCGGGCTTTTTTGTCATTTTGTTCTGTTTCTGGCTCTGGCATCAAGATCTAAACCTCCCCGGTACAATATATACGTTCAGCGCTTATCTGAATATAACATAAGAAAACCTGTGTTGCAAGCTTTTTTTGGGTAAAGTCAAGGTTGTTCCCGCATGTAAAATATGGTAAAATCCTGAATATGTTCCGAAAGAGCAAAAAAGAGGAGAGAGACCGAGAAAGATAAGGAAAATGGAATCGGATCCGGATAGGAAAACATAAAAACAGGCAGCCTGAAACGTATCTTTTATGCGGGGCTGGCAGAAAGGAGACTCGGTGGAAGAAAAACAGTTTTCCGGCTGCATGAAACGGATCAAAAAAGGTGACAAATCAGCGCTTCATGAGATTTATGAAGCTTATATCGGGTATATCTATTCTGTGGTTTTTCAGGTGGTGTTAAACAGAGAAGACGCGGAGGACGTGACCAGCGAGTTTTTTATCAGGCTCATGAAGCTGGGCGGGACCTATCGAAGCGGCAGCGGCCATAGGGCGTGGATGGCGGCGATAGCGAGAAATATGGGGATCGACCTGCTCAGGAAAAGGAAGCGGGAGGTGCTTACGGATGATTTTTCGGGTTCTGTTCCGGAACAGGCGGCTTCTGACGATGTAGAGGGAGAAGTGCTCTCGGATATGAGCCTTAAGGAAGCTCTGGAAACGCTGGGGCCGGCTGAACGTGAGATCGTGAACCTGAAGATCATGGGCGGACTTACATTCCGTGAGATTGCGGATATTCTAAAACAGCCCCTTGGAACCGTGACATGGCGGTATCAGAACGCCGTCAAAAAGTTAAGGAGGTGCGGTTATGAGTAAGGATCTGGAGAGAGATTACAAAGAGCTTGTGACGCAGGACGCGCCTGACTTATGGGAGAGGATCGAGGGACAGCTGGAACTGCAGAAGACCGGGGCAAAGCCGGGAAGACGGAAGCGGTACGGAGTTCTCGGCATGGCTGCCGCCGCCTGTCTGTGCCTGGCTGCAGCGATTCCGGCGCTGACCGGGAAAGACGCGGCGGAAAAAAGAAGCGGCGCAGGAGCCGGGACACAACAGGGTGACATGGCTGCAGACGCCGAGGCGTATTGGAACACCGTGGCCGGGGAAGAGACGGAAGGGGGCAGGTATGCCGATGCGGCAGGGACGGATGCCGAGGCAGACAGCGGGTACAGGGCGCCTGCGGAGGAAAACGCGCCGATGAGGCCGGAGGGCGTTTTGCCGCAGGACGCAGCGACGGAGGATGCTTCGTCAGGAGTGGACTCTGCCCTTACACAGGCGCCGGAAACGGAAGCGGCCATGGACGCCCGGCCGCAGAATTACACGATCACGGCGGCCGTGACGGACATCCTGAGACAGGAAAACGGGACGATCTATCTTGTCCGGGTGGTGGAGACAGTCGAAGAAGGGGTGGAAAAGGAAGACAGACTGCGCTTTCTGGATCCGAACGTTCTGGAGACAGAACTTGCTGTGGGAGGAACGTATGAATTTGACGTTTTCCTGCCGGAAGAAGGAAGCGGCGAAGAGGTCTGGACCATTTGCGGCTGTGTGGAAAAATCAAAGGAAAAGAAATAAAAAATAGGAAAAAGTGCCATAAATTTCATCCTTTCCGTTCGTGTATTGTACAGAAGGCGGGAAATACGGTTCTTCTGCCGGAAAGGATGGGCAATATGAGAAAGAAAAGAATCATGGCACTGTTGTTGGGCGTTATGCTTACGGCCGCGTCGATCTGCGGCTGTGGAAGCGCCGGGAACGCGGGAAGAGAGGAAGACGGATCCCGAAGGAATTGGGAAGGGGCCGTACCGGAAACGGACGAAGGCGGCTCGGACAGGGGATCCCTGGAATCGGAACCTTCGGACAGCGGCGGCGCGTCTTCAAAAGGCGAAAGCGGCAGGAACGCGGACGCCGCATCTATGGAGACAGGGCTGCCGGGCGCTGCCGCAACGGAAGCAGCGGCCGATTCTGCCGCAGAAGCGTATCAGGCAGGGATGTATGATATTGCAGTCTGTCCGGGGGAGGAAATTGATATTCCGGAATGGAACACAGAGGAATATGACGGCGCTACGGAAATCGGCTACAAATCGGTTGCCGATGCGCCGCTGTCCACCTTTTCCGCGGATGTTGACACGGCTTCTTACAGCAATCTCCGCCGGATGATCATGGACGGCTGTTCCCTTGAGGATATTCCCCAGGGCGCGGTACGGATCGAAGAGATGCTGAATTATTTCTCTTACGACTACGATACCCCGGAGGGGAAGGAACCGTTCGGCGTGACCACGGTGCTGGGAGACTGCCCGTGGAACGGGGACGCAAAGCTTCTGCAGATCGGCCTGAAGACGGAAGAGATCGACTTCGGCGAGGCGCCGCCCTCCAACCTTGTGTTTCTGCTGGACGTGTCAGGTTCCATGTACAGCGCAGACAAGCTGCCGCTTCTTCAGAAGTCTTTCGGGCTGCTGGCGGAGGGGCTTACCGAAAAGGACCGTGTTTCCATCGTTACCTATGCAGGGATGGATCAGGTTTTGCTGGAGGGCGCGGACGGAAGCCGGAAGGCGGAGATCACAGCCGCCGTTGATTCCCTGGAGGCGTCCGGTTCCACCAACGGTTCCGCGGGGATCGAAACGGCATATAAGCTTGCGGAGAAATACTTTATCGAGGGCGGAAACAACAGGGTCATTCTGGCGACGGACGGCGATCTGAATGTGGGACTTACCAGCGAAAGCGAGCTGGAGGAGCTGATCTCGGAGAAAAAAGAGACGGGGGTGTTCCTCTCCGTGCTTGGCTTCGGAACGGGCAATCTCAAGGATAACAAGCTGGAAGCGCTGGCGGATCGGGGCAACGGCAATTATGCCTATATTGATTCCCTTTCCGAGGCAAGGAAGGTGCTGGTCGAGGAGATGGGGGCGACTCTTTTTACGGTGGCGAAGGACGTAAAGCTGCAGGTGGAGTTCAACCCCGCTTATGTGAAGGGCTACCGGCTTTTGGGGTACGAAAACAGAATGCTTCAGACAGAGGACTTTGACGATGATGCCAAAGACGCCGGAGAGATCGGCGCGGGTCATACGGTGACGGCTCTCTATGAGATCATTCCCGTGGATTCCCCGCAGGAAGTGCCGGAGACGGAACTAAAATATCAGGATCGTCAGGAAGATCCGGGCGTGAAGAACGGGGAATGGCTGAATCTGCGGATCCGTTATAAGGAACCGGAGTCTGACGCAAGTAAGTTGTGTACCTATCCTGTGACGGAAGCGCAGGCGGTTTACCTGGGACGTCCTCCGAAGGACTTTTACTTTGCCGCGGCCGTGGCGGAGTTTGGTCTGCTTGTCCGGGACAGCGCCTATAAGGGGAAGGCGTCCTTTGCCAACGTAAAGGAACTGCTGAAAAAGGCGGACACAGGGGAGGATCCCTACAGGGAGGAGTTTGTGTTCCTGGTGAAAACGCTGGAGAGAAACAGTATTCCTAAATGACGGACGCCCCATCCTGATCATCGGCCTGAGCGCGCTGGCTGGAATGCTGTTCGGCGCCGCAAGGAGGTTCCTTTGACGCGGATCATACGCATACATCCATGCTGCCGCCCTCTGCGGAGACCGGAATCTCCGAAGGCAGCACGGGGACTTCCGCGCCGGAAAGCTCCAGAAGCACGCTGCCTGCGGCAGCAGTATTATCAGAATTTGCAGCTCCGGCGGCCCCGCCCGCTCCGTTTCCCTTTTCCCGGGATAGCTTTTGAAACAGAGCCTTCAAATAGCGCATATCCGCTTCCAGAATTTCGCGCAGTTCATCGGAGCGGTGTTTTTTCTTAAGCTGCTGCAGATCCAGACTGCCCTGACAGTCCATCAGCATTTCGTCCAGGCTTTCTTCCTCCTCTGTGCCGGATATCTGGCCGGATGCGGAGCTGCCGTTTTCCTGTTCCAGCTCGCGCATGGTTTCTTCCAGTTCCTTCATCAGCTTTTTCAGCTCTTCCGCGCTAAGCTGCATCATCTGTTCCAGATCCGTTTCCTCTTCCATGCTTTCTTCCACGGCTTTCTCCATCTCGGTCGACAGGGGAGAGACACCTCTCTTTGCCAGTTCCTCCTGGCGCAGATGCTTCATGCGTTTTCTTGCGATCCGTTCCAGACTTTTGGCGTGGCTGACGGCATTTTTGACCTCGTCCGCATCATAGCTGCCGTCGTTTAATTTCTTCTGGAGCATGGCTGCCTGACGCAGCGCCTTGGTCGCTACCAGCCAGGCGCCGCCGGAGGTTTTCGTCTGCATGAGCTCGGCGGATATGGCCTTGAAATTATAGTTGAGCCGCTTTTTCTTTGTCCGGTCCGGGAGAGTGTAGCTGATGCTGCCTGCGTGACTCCCGTCTGGATTCTTGATTTCGATTCTTCTTACGTTAGAATGAGTGCTCCCGATCGCCATGCCCATTGTTCTGTCCTCCGTGATCCCTGTGCTCCGTCCCTGGATGCGCCGTTTATATTTATATCGGACAATGCGATGGGAAAATCAAGGAAGGAACGGAACTTATCAATAAGAATAGTAATCCGTTTCCGTGTCTACCAGAATTTCGCTTTCCTCCGAGACGTTTTCCAGAATGGTGTTGCCCTTACAGAGGACGGTGCCGAAATGGGCCAGCTCCTCCAGAGGCTTCAGGCTGGTTACATTGTTATCGATGATGTTGAGATACTGCAGATCCGGCATACAGGAGACAAAATCAAGGCTGTCGATGCCCAGGGATGCCGCGTACAGGTACTCAACGGCGGGATATTTCTCAAACATGTCATAGTGGTCTTTCAGCTGCCAGGTCTCGTCTCCCCAGGCGTCCCTGTGAAAACGAAAGCCGCTGATGTCCAAAAAAAGCAGATTCTCGTTGGCGGGCAGGCGGTCGAAGTCGATCACCCCGTCTACTTCCTTCAGGCACAGAAACTGCAGGGCGGGCAGTCCGAAGACCTCTTCCATGTTTCCGAATACATAGGTTCCCGTCAGATCCAGGTAAACCAGATCAGCAAGATCCTGCAGAAACGCAAGCGGATGGTCCCCGGAAATGGAACAGTCCACCAGAGAAAGATCTGTCAGAGGAAGAGCGGTCAGCAGCTCCAGATGGGAATCGTCATAGTTGTTTTCCAGGTAGAGCTGGCTGATATTGCCGGCCGCCGTCACAAGGTGGAGTTCGTCCTCCCACAGATTTTTAAAGGCAGCATACTCTAGCCCGGTCAGCTTTTCCAGAGACGGCACAGGCGCTTCCGTGTTCTTGAACAGGGAAAGATCCGTCAGCTTTGTAAGGTCACCGATGACAGTGTAATCCATCACATAATAATTGTCGATCAGATAAAGTTCAGTAAGCTCGGGACAGCCGGCAATGCTGTCAATGTCGGAGATCTGGCTTCCCTCTATGTACAGATAGGTCAGATTCGGCATATTGCCAACAAAGTCCAGCGCCTTAAGCTGGGGCGAAGTGATGCTCAGCTGCTCCAGGCCGGTCAGGTTCATCAGGGGGCTAAAGTCCGTGAGCCGGTCGCAGCCGGTCAGCGTCAGACCGCGGAGACCGGGCATGTCGTTCAGGGCGGAGAGATCCGTCAAACCGTAGTATTCCACGGTCAGATACTGCAGATTCGGAAATGCCAGGGCATCTGTAAGACCCGTTTCCGAAAAAGTGTCGCAGACGCCCAGCGCGCGGATATTTTCCGGACAGGGTATGATCTGCGCCAGCTCCTTCAGCGAGTTTTCGGAATCAAGTGCCATGAGATATTCCAGACCGTCCAGATCGCCCTCTTCCAGACTCCTGCCGGTCAGGGTGAGCTGTTCCAGTCCGGAAAAACAGGTCAGATCGGACAGATCAACATCGCTTCCGGCATCAAAGGTCAGGTCAATGCCGTCCGTATATGCATTTTGATAGTAGATTTCATGGGTGTCAAAATCGATCTCCAGCGCGTTGATCGCGGCAAGCTCTTCCGCAGTGACTTCATCGTAGTCTTTTTCAAAGATCACGGAGACGAGTTCCTGAAAAAAGCCGGTCCGGGGAAGCCGGAAAGAGGATTCCCCATCTTCGGTCTTTTTCGAACGAGTTGTCACGGCCTTCTCTGCGGAGGAAGCGGGGGTTTTCGATTCTGTGGAACGTTTGGAACCGTCGCGAAAGACGTTGTAAGCGGCAATGGCGCCGCCGATGATGTTGACCGCGACCAGAACCGCGAAAACGATGACCACCTGCTTTGCGATGGAAGCTCCCTGGCTGTGGCCGCCGGAGCGCCCGGAAGCCGCCGCGGGGACGGGGGATTGGGCAGGCGGACGGACGGCCTGCTGCGAAGGGCTTCCGTCTGCAGATGTCCGGCCGGAAAAATCGGCACCCGCGGACCGGAAATCAGCATCTGTATGGGATACATTCGTACTGTAGTAGTCTGTGGTGTCGCTGCGGACATAGTAACCGCATTCCTTACAGGTCATCCTTCCGTTGACGGGTTTTAATTTTGTGCCGCAGATCGGGCATCTTTGCTGCGTGCCTGCCATAATTTTTCCTATCCTTTCGTATTTCCGTCAGCCGGTACGGGAACCGGACGGGTGAAATTTCCGGATAAATTCGTCTCCCGGACAGGGGCGGCTGTAATAATATCCCTGAATATAATCGGGGTTCATGGCGGTGATCTGCATCAGCTCCATGCGGCTTTCGATCCCCTCCACTACCAGATTCAGACCGATGCTGTGTACCATTTTGATCACGTGGATCAGGATTTCATATTCGTAGGAGTTCTGGAGCGCTTTGGACGTAAAGCCGCGGTCGATTTTGACGATGTTGGGGCGAAGGTTCCCAATATTGATCAGGTTGGAGTACCCTGTGCCGAAATCGTCCAGAGCAATGTTGACGCCCAGATTCCGCAGCTTCTGCCATACGTTCTGGATCGCGGTGCTGTTTGCAAGCTGTCCGCTTTCCGTCAGCTCCACGATCAGGCAGGAGGGAGGCATCTGCGTTTCCTCCAGGGCCTTGAGAACGTCGTCGTAAACGGGGCTCTTTAGGAGCTGGATATAGGACAGATTGATGGAAATCATAAAATCCGGATAAAACTCCCGGCATCGCTTACACATATCCAGCGCCTTCCGCAGGATCCATTTTCCCACGGGGATGATCATGCCGCTGTCCTCCAGGATAGGGATAAATTCCAGAGGGGATATGGACTCGCCGGAAGGCGTGGTAAAGCGCAGCAGCGCCTCCGCCGCGAACAAAAACTCCCCGTCCGCCATGACAATGGGCTGAAAATACAGATCAAAGCCGCGGAAATCATCGCTGAGAGATTTCCGCAGACAGCTCCGAAGATAGCGCCTGCGCAGAAAAGCGGAATAATCCTCCGGCCGGAAATAATACAGCTGGTTCTTTCCACGAAGCTTGGCCTCTGTGAGCGCAAATTCGGAAAGCTTCATGGCCTCGCTGTAGCGGTTGTAGTCAGACTGGGAGCTGTCCACATCCTTCAGCGCCACAAGGCCGCCGGAGACGGTGTAGAGCGCTTTATAATGCTCGCTGGCAACGATTTCATCCACGGATGTGCGGATCCGGTGATAGAGCCCGTTCATCTCGTCATAATCCGCGCCGGACAGATCCAGTACCATAAACTCGTCGGAAATGATCCGGTATACCTGCTGCATGGGACCGATACAGTGCTGGATGCGGTTTGCCACCTCCCGCAGAATGAAATTGCCGTACTCGATTCCGTGCCGTTCGTTGATTACCTTGAAATCGTCTATGCCGATTCGCAGGAACATGGCGTCGTTCAGGGTGGGGAGCAGCCGGATCACATGGTCGTGCAGGGCGGATTCGCCCAGAAGCCCGCTGACATTGTCCGCCTTCTGCTTGTTGCCGATCTCGTTGATACAGCCCACCATGATGTAGGGAGCGCCGGTCTCATCCTTCAGGACGTTGCCCTTGCAGTTGATCCAGATAGGGGAACCGTCCCGGCCCATCCAGCGGTATTCAAGGTTGTGGGAGTCCTTTTCTCCGGCGATGATCCGGGCGATATCCTCATCCAGCATGTCGAAATCGTCAGGGTGGACAAGGCCTTTCAGCACATCGAGCACATGCCGGAAAAGGTTGCCGGGCAGCATAAAACGTTCCATGGCCTTTTCAGAGATGAAATAAGTATCCTCCGCAAGGTTGTAAACATACAGATAATCGTTCATGCACGGTGCAAAGGAGGAGGCGATCTCACAAAATCTGTCAAACGCCTTTCTGCCGTCAGTTCTTCTGATTGTAGTTTTTTCCGTCATATGCGCTGCAGTCCTTTCCAGAAAACAGATCGTTAAATCCCTTCTAATTAGGATTATACAATATTTTTCCAGAAATTCAATTTAAATATTAAATAGCAGGCGTTTGGATATAAATATTCCTGATATTTTGAATTTCAAAAGAAAAGGATTGACAGCGGGCCGGCAAAGAGGTATGATACCTTCAAAGTATTTTGAATGTCAAAATACTTGAATATCAAAATACTTGAAACTAAAAATATTTGATATTCAAAGCATCTGCAAAGTATCTGCAAGGGTATCTGTCAACGAAAAGCATGGAAAAGAAAAGGAGAACGGACATGTTGGAAAAAGTGAAGGAAATGATCGTGGAGAAGCTGAACGCGGACGGGATGGAAATTACGGAGAGCACCAGCTTTCAGGAGGATCTGAACGCGGATTCCCTGGATCTGTTTGAGCTGGTCATGGCTCTGGAGGATGAATTTGGCATAGAGATTCCTTCCGAGGATCTGGAGAAGCTTAAGACGGTTGGCGACGTGCTGGATTATCTGAAGGATAAGGGTGTGGAATAAACCGGGATTGCAGGCTGCGGAAAGGCTTAGGGTAATGAGGAAGACAAGACTGACAAAACTTCTGGGAATAGAATATCCCATCATCCAGGGCGGCATGGCGTGGGTGGCGGAATATCATCTGGCGGCTGCGGTTTCCAACGCGGGGGGCCTGGGTCTGATCGGCGCGGCCTCCGCTCCGCCGGAGACGGTGAGAGAACAGATCAGAAGGTGCAGGGAGCTGACGGACAAACCCTTTGGCGTCAATGTGATGCTCCTGAATCCAAACGCGGAGGAAGTGGCAGGAATTGTTGTGGAAGAGGGGGTGAAGGTTGTCACCACGGGGGCCGGGAATCCCGGAAAATTCATGCGCCTCTGGAAGGAGAACGGCGTGAAGGTGATCCCGGTGGTGGCCAGCGTTGCCATGGCGAAGATGATGGAGCGCGCGGGCGCGGACGCCGTGGTGGCGGAGGGAATGGAGAGCGGCGGCCATATCGGCAGCATCACTACCATGGCCCTGGTGCCCCAGGTGGTGGATGCGGTTGCGATTCCCGTGATTGCGGCAGGCGGGATCGGCGACGGCCGAGGGCTTGCGGCAGCCATGATGCTGGGCGCCGAGGGCGTACAGATGGGGACTCGTTTTGTTGTGGCGAAGGAATCCATCGTCCATCCGAATTATAAAGAGAGACTGCTGCGGGCTTCCGATATCGATTCCGAGGTGACAGGCATGAGCACCGGCCATCCGGTGCGTTCCCTGCGCAACAAAATGACGAAGGAGTATCTGCGTCTGGAGAAGGAGGGAGCGGATTTCGAGGAGCTGGAAAGGCTTACCCTTGGGTCCTTAAGAAACGCCGTGATCGACGGTGACGTGGTGAATGGGACCGTCATGGCGGGTCAGATCGCCGGCATGGTGAAGAAGGAATTAAGCTGCGGTGAGATCATCCGCGAAATCATGGAACAGGCGGAAGGGCTGCTGGGATGTACACAATGACGTACAGGCCGGCGCAAAGGATGATACTGGGATAGCGCTGTGCCGGGAAGGCCCGGACGGCGGCGGAAAGGAATTGAGAGTATGGGAAAGACAGCGTTTCTCTTCCCGGGACAGGGAGCGCAGTATTGCGGTATGGGCAAAGATTTTTACGAGTCCTGCCGGACGGCGCGCCAGGTGTTTGAGCTGGCGCAGAAGGCAACGGGCCTGGATGTGGCGGCGCTTTGCTTTACAGAGAATGAAAGGTTGAACATTACAGAATACACCCAGATCGCCATGCTGACCACCGAGGTGGCCATTCTGCGGGTGCTGCAGGAAAAAGGCGTGAAGGCCGACTGCTGCGCGGGCTTAAGTCTGGGCGAGTACGGCGCGCTGGCGGCGGCGCAGGTCATGGAGCTTACAGACCTGTTCCGGCTGATCCGGAGCCGGGGAATCTTTATGCAGGAAGCGTATCCCGTGGGCGGCGCCATGACGGCTGTGCTGGGCCTTGACGCGGATACGGTCCGCGGGGTCTGCGATTCCGTGGAGGGAACCGTTTCCATCGCAAATGACAACTGCCCGGGGCAGATCGTGATCACAGGTCAGGAGCAGGCTGTCAGAGAGGCCTCTGAAAGGCTGACGAAAGCGGGAGCGCGCAGATGCGTGCCGTTAAAAGTCAGCGGGCCCTTTCACTCGGCGCTGCTGGCAGACGCCGGCAGAAAGCTGGCGGCGGAGCTGGAAAACGTGGAGGTGAAGGATCCTGTCATCCCGTATGTGTGCAACGTGGAGGCCGCTTTTGTGACGGAAAGCTCCAGGATAAAGGAGCTGTTGGCGAAACAGGTGTCCGGAACCGTCAGATGGCGGGAGTCCGTGGAACTGATGATCGCGGACGGGGTGGATACCTTCCTTGAGATCGGTCCCGGGAAGACGCTGACCGGATTCCTGCGAAAGATCAATCCGGGCGTGACGGCGAAAAACGTGGAGACCATGGAGGATCTGGACAGACTGCTGGATCTGCAGCAAAAATAAGGGGTGGACCGATATGGAAGAGAAAAAGGAAAACAGGGCGGGTTCCCTGGAGGGAAAGATCGCCCTGGTCACAGGCGCCGGGCGGGGGATCGGCCGGGCTGTGGCTTTGGCTTTCGCCGGCCAGGGGGCGGTGGTGCTGGTCAACTATAACGGCTCCCGCGACAGGGCCCAGGAGGTCGTGGCGGAGATAGAAAAAGGCGGCGGACAGGCGGAAGCGGTGGGCTGCGATGTGTCTGACTTCGCAGCCTGCGCGGCAATGGTGGAGGATATCATCGGCAGATACGGCCGTGTGGATATTCTGGTGAACAATGCGGGCGTGACGAGGGACAATCTGATTCTGCGGATGACGGAGGAAGAGTACGATAAGGTGCTGGATACCAACCTCAAGGGCGCCTTTAACACCATCCGCCATCTTTCCAGGTATTTTTTGAAGCAGCGCTGCGGCAAGGTGATCAACATTTCCTCTGTGTCCGGCGTTATGGGAAACGCCGGACAGGCCAACTACGCCGCGTCCAAGGCGGGGCTGATCGGGCTGACAAAGAGCGTCGCCAGGGAGCTGGCGGGCAAGGGCGTGTGCGTCAATGCGGTGGCTCCCGGCTATATTGATACGGATATGACGGCGGCGCTTCCCGAAAAGGCACGGGAAGGGCTGATGGACAGGATTCCCATGGGGAGGGCCGGCAGACCGGAGGATGTGGCCGGGGTGGCGGTGTTTCTGGCCGGAAGCAGTTCGGATTATATTACGGGACAGGTGATCCACGTGGACGGCGGAATGGCTATGTGAGAAGCGGTATGGAGGCGGAAAATGAGACGAGTGGTTGTGACGGGCCTGGGCGCTGTGACGCCCATCGGAAACAGTGTGGAAGCATTCTGGAGCAGCGTGAAGCAGGAAAAGACCGGCTTTGCGCCCATCACGAGATTTGACACGGAGAATTATAAGGTAAAGCTGGCGGCCGAGGTCAAGGAGTTTGATCCGGAGAAGTATATGGATAAAAAGGCGGCGAGACGCATGGAGCAGTTCTGCCAGTTCGCCGTTGCCGCGGCGTCGGAGGCCATCGCCGACGCAGGGCTTGATATGGAAAAGGAAGATCCCTACCGGGTGGGATGCTCCATCGGCAGCGGCGTGGGGAGCCTTCAGGCTCTGGAGAGAGAATGCGAAAGGCTTGCGCAGAAGGGACCTTCCCGGGTGAGCCCCCTGTTTGTGCCCATGATGATCTCCAACATGGCCGCGGGAAATGTGAGCATCCGTTTCGGCCTGAAAGGAAAGAGCCTGAACGTGGCAACGGCGTGTGCCACCGGCACAAACTCTATCGGGGAAGCCTTCCGGGCCATCCAGTACGGCGATGCGGACGTGATGGCGGCGGGAGGAACGGAAAGCGCCGTGACCCCCGTGAGCATAGCCGGGTTCAGCGCCCTGACCGCCCTGTCTGAATGCGAGGATCCGGAGAGATGTTCCATTCCCTTTGACAGAGAAAGAAGCGGTTTTGTCATGGGAGAGGGTGCGGGCGTTGTAATTCTGGAGGAGCTGGAGCATGCCAGGAAGCGCGGCGCACATATTTACGCGGAGGTGCTGGGATACGGCTGTTCCTCCGACGCCTATCACATCACTTCCCCGGCGGAGGACGGCTCCGGCGCGGCGCGGGCCATGAAAAACGCCCTGGAGGACGGCGGCGTAAGGCCCCAGGATCTCACCTATATCAACGCCCATGGAACCGGGACCCATCACAACGACCTGTTTGAGACCCGGGCCGTTAAGCTGGCCTTCGGGGAACACGCATACCGTCTGAAGATCAATTCCACCAAGTCGATGATAGGGCACCTTCTGGGGGCGGCCGGCGCGGTGGAGTTTATCACCTGCGTAAAGGAGGTGGAGGAAGGGTTCCTTCACAGGACGGCGGGGCTGAGGGAGCCGGACGAGGAAATGGACCTGAATTACTGTATGCAAAGCTATACGGAGGATGTCCCCTATGCGCTCAGCAATTCCCTTGGGTTCGGGGGACACAACGCCAGCATCCTGATCGGCAGGATACGGGAGAGCTGACCGGAACCTTCAGGATACCGGAACATAAAAGGAGAGTGCAGATATGTCAATCTATACAACCCAGGAGATCATGGATATCATTCCTCATCGTTATCCCTTTCTGCTCCTTGATACCATAGAGGAGTTGGAGCCGGGCGAGCGGGCGGTGGGGAGAAAGTGCGTCAGCGCCAACGAGCCTTTTTTTCAGGGGCATTTCCCCGGAAATCCCGTGATGCCGGGCGCGTTGATCCTAGAGGCCCTGGCCCAGGCCGGGGCGGTGGCGGTTTTGTCAAAGCCGGAGTTTAAAGGGAAAACCGCTTATTTTGCGGGGATCGATAAGGCGCGGTTCCGCCGGAAGGTGGTTCCCGGAGATGTGCTGAGACTGGAGACTGTCATTGTCAGGGCGAAGGGTCCCATCGGGGTAGGCAGGGCTGTGGCGACGGTGGACGGGGAAACCGCCGCGGAGGCTGAGCTTACGTTTGCCATCGGCTGACCGGAAAGAGACCGGCAGGGAAAGGCAGGGTGTTGAAATGAGTCTTTTAAAGGAAAAGCGGGCTGAATTTTTTGCAGGGAAGTTTGGAAAGCCGGGCGGCTTCAAAAATCCAGAGGCGGAGCGGGCTGACAAAAACGGCGAAGCCCCGGGGAAGGAGGAGCCGGCTCCATCCTGGCAGAAGGATGCCTATATGATCCGCTGTCCCAAGTGCGGGAAGATGGTGGAGAGAGCGCGCGTGGTACGGAGAAAGTATGTCTGTTACGAATGCGGCGGCTATTTCCGGGTGAAGGTGCCGAATCGGATCAGGATGGTGGCGGATCCTCACACCTTTGAGCCATGGTTTACGGATCTGCCTGTGCATAATCCGCTTGCTTATGAGGGATATGAGGAAAAGCTGGAGGAGGCAAGGGAGAAGACCGGGCTGGATGAGGCTGTCACCGTGGGGCGCTGCAAGGTGTTTGGCGAAGACATTGTTCTGGGAATATGCGATTCCCGGTTTCTGATGGCAAGCATGGGACAGGCGGTGGGGGAGAAAATCACCTCCGCTGTGGAAAGGGCCGTGGAGTTAAGGCTTCCGGTCTTTCTGTTCTGCTGCTCCGGGGGCGCCAGAATGCAGGAGGGGATCGTGTCCCTGATGCAGATGGCGAAAACCGCCGCGGCCATCCAGAAGCTTGGGGAAGCGGGGCTTTTGTACTGTACTGTGCTGACGGACCCCACCACGGGCGGCGTCACGGCCAGCTTTGCCATGCTGGGGGATGTGATCATGGCGGAGCCGGGGGCTCTCATCGGTTTCGCAGGCCCCAGGGTTATCAGGCAGACCATCGGCCAGGAGCTGCCGGAAGGGTTTCAGACAGCGGAGTTTCTGCTGGAACACGGAATCATCGACGGTATTGTCAGAAGGGAAGATCTGAAGAAGACCATATATTTCCTGGTAAAGTCCCATCAGGGAAAGGAAGGACAGTACGCGGCGTTTACCCCCGGGAAGGAATTTCATTTTGTGCCAAGCGAGATCCTAAAGGAGCAGTCCTGGAAGGTGAAGCCAAAGAACGCCTGGGAAAAAGTGAAGACCGTGCGCAGGGCCCAGCGGCCTTCCGCTCTGGACTACATGAAGTATATTTTTGATTATTTTGTGGAGGCGCACGGCGACAGGACATTCCGGGACGACCCTGCCATCGTGGGCGGGATCGCCTTTCTGGACGGCCAGCCTGTGACCGTGATCGCGGATCACAAGGGAAAGAACAGCAGGGAGTGTCAGGAGCGCAATTTCGGTATGCCCATGCCGGAGGGATACCGGAAGGCGCTGCGTCTGATGAAGCAGGCGGAGAAGTTCCACCGTCCCATCATCAGTTTTGTAAATACCTCCGGAGCCTTCTGCGGAATCGAAGCCGAGGAGAGAGGGCAGGGGGAGGCCATCGCCAGAAATCTGCGGGAGATGGCGGCTTTGAAGGTGCCCGTGCTCTGTATTTTTATCGGCGAGGGCGGCAGCGGCGGCGCGCTGGCGACGGCGGTGGGAAATGAGGTGTGGATGCTGGAGAACGCGACCTATTCCATCCTCTCCCCCGAAGGGTTCGCCTCCATTCTCTGGAAGGATTCCTCCAGGGCGAAGGAGGCCAGCGAGGTCATGCATATTACCGCCCAGGATCTGAAAAACCTGCATGTGATCGAGAAGATCATCCCGGAGTTTGGCGGTGCGGACGATGCTACCGCGGAGGCCATCGGCAGCTGTCTAAAGGAACAGATAAAAGATTTCCTGTCGGAGTATCAGGGCATGTCCGGTCTGGAGATTGCCGAACAAAGATACCGCAGGTTCCGAAAATTTTAATCCCCGGATGGGGTAGGGCGGCCCGAGGGTCTGGGCGCAGCCTGACGCGGGGATATGAACCGTGCCGCAGGTCCGCCCTGCGGCCGGAAGGGAGTGGATATGTCGATACGGATTATGGGAACGGGAAGCGCTCTGCCCGAAAAAACGGTGAGCAACCTGGAGCTGACAAAGCTTGTGGATACCTCCGACGAGTGGATCCGGGAGAGGACCGGGATTGCGCAAAGGCACATCTCCACGGGGGAGACGCTGGTTACCCTGGCGGCAGAGGCATGCGGAAGGGCCCTTGAGAACGCGGGGAGGGATGCGTCACAGGTGGAGCTTCTGCTTGTGGCTACCTGCAGCCCGGAACGGGGTATCCCCTGTGCGGCCTGCCAGGTACAGCGTGTGCTGGGCGCGGAGAACGCGGCTGCCTTTGATCTCAACGCGGCCTGCTCCGGATTTCTTTTTGCGCTGCATACGGCCTGCGCCTACGTGGAGGCGGGCATTTACCAGAACGCCCTTGTGGCGGGAGGGGAGGTGCTCTCCAAGATCGTGGACTGGACGGACCGGGGGACCTGTATCCTTTTCGGGGACGGAGCGGGAGCCGTTTTTGTAGAGAAGAGCGGGACAGGCGGGATTCTGGGATTTGTACAGCATTCTGACGGAACCCGGGGCGACGTGCTGAAGTGCGACAGCAGGGCGTTAAAGAATCCCTATGTGGAGCTTCCCATGGAGGCGGAGTTCGTGCAGATGGACGGCAGGGAGGTTTTTTCCTTTGCGGTGCGTCAGGTTCCGGCCTGTATCCGGGAGGTGCTTACAAAAACCGGCGTCAGGGCGGAAGAGGTGGATCTCTTTGTGCTGCACCAGGCAAACAGGCGGATCCTCGAGACCATCGCGAAACGGCTCGCCGTGGATATGGAGCGCTTTCCCATGAATCTGGACCGTGTGGGAAACATGTCTTCGGCCTCGATACCGGTGCTTCTGGATGAGCTGAACCGGTCGGGGCGCCTGGAACGGGGCAGCAGGATTGTGCTCGCCGGGTTCGGCGCGGGACTGACTTACGGCGCGTGCCTGGTGGAGTGGTAGGACGGGAAATGCCGAAATATGATTGACATTTTGAAAAAAATTGGTAAATTATAATATAAAAGGAAGGCAAAGATTAAAATGGGACGTGATACCAAGCGTTCTCTGAATGAGCTGCTGGTCAGCCTGTTCAACCATGTGATGGACATGGAGGCCAAGGCGGTGCTCACGGAAGGGTACAGGGACATCAGCAATAACGATCTTCACATCATTGAGGCGATTGGTGTGGAGGAGCCGCGGAACATGTCTGTGATAGCGAATATGCTTACCGTCACGGTAAGTACCCTGACTACGAATATGAACGGTCTGGAGAAGAAAGGGTACATCCGCCGGGAGCGGGGCGTGGAAGACAAGCGGGTGGTGTATGTGACCCTGACGGAAAAGGGACGCAGGGCGTTTTACCACCACAGGGATTTTCACAAAAGAATGATCCGTGCCATCGTCAGAGATTTAAGCGAAGAAGAGATGGAAATATTATATCGGTGTCTTGTGAATCTCAACAGCTTTCTGGAGTCGGAGACAGGGATAAAATAAATCGGCGTCAGGTGGATTTATGGGGACTGGGAAGAGAGGAAAGGAAAAGAGAATCAATATAAAAACAGTCGCTTATGGCCGGACCGCCATGATCCTGCTGGGATTTCTGGCCCAGCTGGTCCTGCTGGTGGTGGGCTATTATCTGCTGAGCAGCTACAGCATCTGGTTTTATGGCCTTTTTCTGCTGATCAGCGCGGTTGCGCTTTTAAATATCTACAGTACACGGGGAAATCCGGACATGAAGCTGGCCTGGATGTTCCCCATTGCTATTTTTCCGGTGTTTGGTTCCATTGTCTATGTGACGATCATCATGCAGCCAAGGAGCAAGGTGATCTACAGCAGGCTGCAGGGGCTGGCAAAATACACCCGCCAGCATGTGCATCCCGACAGGGAAGTCTGGGAAAGGCTGCAGGAGGAAAACCCCTTGATGGGCCGGCTGGGCCATTATCTGTGGAAGTGTGACAACAGCCCTGTGTACGAAAATACCGAAGTAAAATATTATCCCCTTGGGGACGGCCAGTTCCCGGATATGGTAGAGGCTCTGCGGCAGGCCGAAAAGTATATCTTTATGGAGTTTTTTATTGTCGCCGAGGGACATATGTGGGATGCCATCCTGGAGGTCTTAAGGGAAAAGGTCCGGCAGGGGGTAGAGGTCAGGTTTCTGTACGACGGCACCTGCGCGCTGTGGTATCTGCCAAGGAATTATCCCCAGACCCTGGAAAAGGAAGGGATCAAGTGCAGGATGTTCTCGCCGGTAAAATTTCTCTTTTCCCCGCACTTTAACAACCGGGATCACAGGAAGGTTGTGGTCGTGGACGGGAAGGTGGCATTTACGGGAGGCATCAACCTTGCGGATGAGTATATCAATGAAAAACCGCGGTTCGGCCACTGGAAGGACGCGGGGATCCGGCTTGCCGGGGATGCGGTGGTCCGGTTTACCTATATGTTTCTTGAGATGTGGAACATATCGGAGAAAAAGGAAGACAACTACTGTGCCTATGAGCGTCCGGAGGGCATTCTCTTCCCAAGCGACGGGTATGTGATCCCTTACAGCGTGTGTCCCCTGGGACCGGAGCGGGTGGGGGAGCGTGTCTATCTGGACGTTATCAATACCGCCCATACCTATGTCCACATCATGACGCCTTACCTGATCCCGGACCATCAGATGCTGACGGCGCTGACTTACGCTGCCGGGCGGGGGGTGGAGGTTATTATCATCATGCCCCATATTCCGGACAAAAAATATGCCTTCGTCCTTGCGAAAACCTACTACAATCAGCTTCTGGAGGCGGGGGTAAGGATCTGCGAGTACGAACCCGGATTTGTCCACGCAAAGGCGTTTGTCTCCGACGGGGAGAAAGCGGTGGTGGGGACGGTGAATCTGGACTACCGCAGCCTTTATCATCATTTTGAATGCGGCGTCATTCTCTATAAAAATTCCCAGGTCGCGGAGGTGGAGAATGACATACAGGAAACCCTGAAAAAGTCTCTGGAGATGTCGGTTGACGATTATAAGAGACAGAGTCTTGGCGACAGGATACTTGGGAAGATCATGAGGATCATAGCGCCGATGATGTGACCGGATCCGGAAAGAAAAAGTGCTTTGTCCGGGGCAGCATAGGAGAAGAATGGGTGAAATGAAGGAAAGACAGTATTTTCTTGATGTGCTCCGGGCGGCGGCAGCCTGTGCGGTGGTACTGATGCATACGGTGACGGCCGTTATGGACAACATGGACATGGGGCCGTATCCGGCGGCGCAGAAGCTGTTTCCCGTGGTCAGGGATCTTGTCAGCTGGTGTGTGCCCGTCTTTATCATGATATCGGGCTATCTCTTCCTGCGGCCGGACAGGAAGATCCGGTTCGGGCAGATGGTTACAAAATACTGCAGGAGGGTGGTGCTGGCCCTGTTCTTATTCGGCGTGCCCTATGCCTGGATGGAGCTTGCCGTCACGGAGGGCGGCTTCCGGGCCGGAATGCTCTGGCAGGGCGTCCTGAACGTGCTGAGATGGCAGTCCTGGGCCCATATGTGGTATCTGTATCTGATCCTTTTTCTGTATCTTCTGACGCCGGCGATCCGCTGGGTGCTGGAGCGTATCCCGAAGACCGCGGTGTATGTGCTGGCTATGGTTCTGTTTTTTGCCGGCAGCGTCCTGCCGTTTTTCCGGCAGCTGCGGGGAATGCCTCAGACGGCTCTCCAGGCGGCGGCAGGGGAGATGATCTATCTCTTTTATTACCTGTGCGGATATCTTTTTGCCTGTCAGGAAAAACGCTCGAAAGGCCAGGGAGCGTTCCTTGTCTGCCTCTCTGTTCTGCTGGCGGCAGGAATCGCAGCCCTGCGGCTTAAGAGCTTTCCGGTGTGGATGGCCTATAACTATCCCCCCACGGTGCTGCTCTCTCTGTGCCTGTTCGGCGCGGGCCTTGCCGGAGAAAGGGAGAGGGGCGGCCGCGCTCCGAAAAGCGCTCCGTTCTGGACCGGGGCCGGGAAGCTTAGCTTTGGCGTTTATCTGATCCACCCCGTCTTTATCAATCTTGCGTACAAATATTTTAAAGTGACGCCGCTGACGCTTTGGAGCGGTGCGTCCCTGCCCCTGTTTTTTGGAGCGGTGCTTGTGCTTTCCTTTGGGGGCGCATGGCTTCTGCGCAGGATTCCCATCCTGCGCCGCTATGTCCTCTGAGACCTGTTATCTCTGCCAGCGTCCGGAGGCGCCGCAGGGCAGTATGAGGCCGCTTTCCGTTACCGGAAGGCCGATCTCATCGGCGCTCACGCATCCGCCGAACCGCTTTGCCACCGTCTCGTTCAGCATGTAGGAAAGAACGGCGGGCTGAAGACCTGTGGTGTAGGAGTTAATCAGGAAAAACAGCGGCTCGTCGGAGAGAAGCTGTGCTGCCAGCCCCATAAAAGGCCAGATGTTTTCTTCTATTTTCCAGATCTCCCCCTTTGGACCTCTGCCGTAGGAGGGAGGATCCATGATAATGCCGTCGTATTTATTTCCCCGGCGGATCTCACGTTCCACGAATTTCACGCAGTCATCCATCAGCCAGCGGATGGGCGCCTGTCCGAGCCCGGAGGCCAGAGCGTTTTCCTTCGCCCAGCCCACCATTCCCCTGGAGGCGTCTACATGGGTGACGCTGGCTCCCGCGGCGGCGGCAGCCAGGGTAGCTGCGCCTGTGTAGGCGAAAAGATTTAAGATCCTGACCGGCCTGTCCCCAGAGGGCTTTGCGTTTCGGATTTTTTCGGAAAACCATTCCCAGTTCACGGCCTGCTCCGGAAAAAGACCGGTGTGTTTAAAGTGGAAGGGCTTCAGGCGGAAGGTGAGGGGCTGTCCGCCGGCGCCTTTTAAATGATAGGAGATGCTCCAGACGTCCGGCAGGCCGAAAAATTCCCATTCCCCGCCGCCCCTGGCGCTGCGGTGGTAGTGGCCGTCTCGTTTTTTCCATCCTCCGTGGTTTCTGGGGGTACTCCAGATCACCTGGGGATCCGGCCGTATCAGGATATAGTTTCCCCAGCGCTCCAGTTTTTCTCCGCCGGAGGCGTCGATGACTTCATACTCATTCCAGTTGTCTGCTGTCCACATAGGGGTCGATCCTTTCACTGTCAGTTTCCGTTCCGGCGCCCGGCGCCGCCGGAAACTGTTCTCTGGAAAAAGTTTATCATATTTTTCCTGATCTGACCAGAGGAGAACATATGCCGGAAACCATCCTTTTTATTGTCTTTTTCCCGTTCCGGTAGTATAATCGAGACAGAACGGAAAGTGTGCGGGCCGTTTGGGCGGCGCACGGGACGGACAACAGACGAAAATGGGGGAGAGGATATGAAATTTGTGAACGAGATGCCTGCGGCTATGCTGGAGGATACGCAAAAGCGCGGAGAGGTGAGACAGCTTGCCTATGACTCCCGGACCTACGAGGAGACGGACGACCATGTGCTGCACAAGAACGCATGGGTCTATCTGCCCTGGGGATACGATGCCGCAAAACAGTACAACATTCTGTATCTGCTTCACGGAGGCGGCGTGAACGAAGACTGGTGGTTTAAGATGTTCCCAGACACTGTGACGATTCTGGACAACATGATGGCGCGCGGGATCTGCGCCCCCTGTATTATCGTCACGCCAACCTATTACCGCGGCGAGGACGCAGACAAAAACGCCGAGTATATCACCGAGCATTTCTGTCATGAGCTGCGCCGGGACCTGATCCCTGCGGTGGAAACGGCCTTTTCCACTTATGCCCTGGGGGATGTCTCTGAAGAAAATCTGATTAGAACCAGACGCCACCGGGCGTTTGCAGGTCTTTCTCTGGGCTCCATGACCACCTACCGCGCGGCGTTCTACAATAATTTTGACCTGTTTTCCTGGTACGGCCCTTTCTCCGGCTGCTGCGGGCCAAACGGCGACCGGGATGCGGAGGTGGAACGGATCTGCAGAACCCTTTCCGACGGCGGAAAGAAGGGACTTTCTCTGGACTATCTCTTTTGCTGCAACGGGGACCGGGATATTGCGTACGAGGAGCACAAATATATTATGGAAAAAACGCTGCAGGTATGTCCGCAGCTTGTCCCGGGAAAGAATTACGACTTTTTCACCATTTTGGGCGGAGTGCATGATATGAAGGCATGGCAGCTTCATCTTTATCACGCTCTGCAGATCTTTTTTTCAGAAATCTAATATCAAGGCGTAAAAAAGCGGAAGAACAGAAGGAGGCTGCGGCAGAATGAAAGAGATGGAATTTATGGGTGACTGCCCCATTGATATTTACGAAGTGCGGGAGAATATGAGATACGGCATTATCGAACATCAGACCTACCACTCCAGGACGACCGGGCTGGAAAGAGGGGTCAATATCCTGCTGCCCGGCGGGTATGATGAGACCGAAAGGTATCCTGTGATGTATCTGCTTCACGGGATCTTCGGAGACGAATATTCCCTTTCGGGGGACATTAACAACAGACTTCTGGAGATTCTGGGAAATCTGGCGGTGACGGGACAGGCCAGGGAAATGATCGTTGTGCTGCCGAATATGTATGCGTCCTCGGACCCTGAACAGAAGCCTGCATTTAATAAGGAAAGCGTCGCGCCTTACGATAATTTCATCAACGATCTTGTAAATGACCTGATCCCTTATATAGAAAAGAAGTATTCCGTGCTGCCCGGCAGAAAGAACCGCGCCATCGCCGGTTTTTCCATGGGGGGAAGGGAGACGCTGTTTATCGGCCTGAGCAGGCCGGATCTGTTTGCCTATGTGGGCGCGATTGCACCTGCGCCGGGACTCACTCCCGGAAAAGACTGGGCGATGACCCATCCGGGCCAGCTTCGGGAGGAACAGCTGACCTTTGCCGGGAAAGAGTTTGAGCCGGACGTCCTGATGATCTGCTGCGGCACCCAGGACGGAACCGTGGGCAGCTTTCCCGAAAGCTATCACAAAATCTTTGAAAAGAACCAGGTGCCCCATATCTGGTATGAGGTTCCCGGCGCGGATCACGACGCGCAGGCGATCCGGAGCGGCCTGTATAATTTTGCCCGTGCGATCTTCTGAGACGGCATTGTATGGAAAAAAATACAATTTTTTTAAAAAAGCCCTTGCCAAAAGGGCTTTTTGCATGTATACTACCTGTCTTTGGTATCAGACATTGAAAAATGGCGTTAACTCATTGAAAAACGAAAGCTGTTACGATAGATTCGCAG
>CANQWM010000036.1 GCA_947627535.1 uncultured Acetatifactor sp. | reverse complement strand
ATGGGAATGAGCAAAACACTGAAAATGCTGCATGACGCACACATGAAGGAGCGCCGGGACCAAAATGCCCGGGACGACTATGTACGGAACGAGGGCAGAGAGGAGGGCCGACTGGAGGGAGAAGACCGGTTTGGCCAGCTGGTCCTTAAGCTGACTGCGGACAACAGGTTTGCAGAGATCCGGAAGGCCGCCGCAGACAAAGCGTACAGAGACAAGCTGTATCAGGAGTATAAGCTTTAAGAAATGACATTGCAAATAAGATGAATCGAGGGCATAAATCATTGACATTTTGCCTATCCGGGCATAAACTTTGACATAATAGGATTGCCGTGCGTCATTACATGGAGGGCAGTTTCAATGGGAATGTATTTGAATCCGGGGAATAAGGGGTTTCAAGAAATCCTTCGGTCAGAATATGTGGATAAGACCGGTCTGATTGAATTGATCAATCAGACCGTGGGAACGGTGGGAAAGCTGACCTGTGTCAGCAGGCCCAGACGGTTTGGCAAGTCTTACGCGGCAAAGATGCTCTGTGCCTACTATGATTGTTCCTGTGATTCTCATGAACTTTTTGACGACAAGGAGATTGCAGAGACAGAAGGGTATCTGGCGCACCTGAACCGGTACCATGTAGTCAGTCTAGATATTACCGGGTTTATTTCGGAGGCGACAAGAATGGGTGTTCCTCTCATTGATGTGCCAAATAGGATCGCCGACGCAGTTTACAAAGAACTGACAGAAAGCTGGCCTGATTTGGAGGGGAAAAGCCTTGAGGAAGCAATGGTTCGCTGCGTGGAAGCAACAGGAAGAGAGTTTGTATTCATCATTGATGAGTGGGATGCCCTGATCCGGGAGGCAAAGGGGGACGAGGCGGTACAGAAGAGGTACCTGAACTTCCTCCGGGGATGGTTTAAGAACAGCAGCTTCACACCAAAGGTTGTTGCGGCGGCCTACATGACTGGAATCCTGCCCATCAAGAAGGATGGATCGCAGTCTGCTATTTCAGATTTTAAGGAATATACGATCCTGAACCCCGGAAGGTTTGTAGAATATACGGGTTTTACAGAAGGAGATGTCCGGCTGCTGTGTGAGAAATATGGGATGGATTTTGGAGAAATCCGCCAGTGGTACGATGGTTATGATTTTCCAGGGTACGGGACAATTTACAATCCCTATTCCGTGATGTGTGCCATAGAGGCTGGGGAGTGCTGTTCTTACTGGCAGAAGACTTCGGCTGCGGGATCGTTGGTGATATATATCAACATGGATTTTGAAGGGCTGCAGGAGATCATTGCAAGACTAATAGCCGGAGAAAAGGTCGAGGTCAAAACTGACCGGTTTGAAAATGATTTTGAAACTTTTAAGAGCAAGGATGACGTGTTGACGTTGTTGATCCACCTGGGATACCTGACATGGAACAGGGGAGAAGGGACGGCCCATATCCCCAATGAAGAGGTACGGCTGGAGTTTGAGAAGATCCTTGACGGGACAGGGGTAAGCAGGAAGTGGATTGATCTGATCAGCCGCTCCAGAAAGCTTGTGGAGGATACGATCGCAGGAAATGCGTAATTTGTCGCGGAAGCAATCGAGGAAATACGCAGTACGCAGTATGCGCCTTCCTTCTATAATGACGAGCAGGCCCTGCGGTATGTGATCAAGTTTGCATATATTGCGGCGATAGATCAGTATCTGAAGGTGGAGGAACTGCCTTCCGGAAAGGGGATCGCAGATGTGGTATACCTGCCGAAGAAACGGTCAGCGCTTCCGGCGCTGGTTATCGAGTTAAAATGGAACCAATCTGCAGAGGGGGCTTTGCAGCAGATCAAGAACAGAAATTACCCTGCAGTATTGAGGGATTACGGGGGTGAGGTTGTGATAGCTGGAATCAATTATGACCCGAAGACGAAAGAACACAGCTGTGTGATCGAAAAGATATGAAAATATACTTGAAGTATATTCCGAAGCGTGATATAGTATATATGCCATGCGAATTACATGGAACAATTAACTATTCGGCGGAAAGCGGGTCCCTTACGCCGACATCACGCCCAGGGAGGAAAGAAAATGACAGACGAAGAAATGCTTTCGGCAATGTCAGAACTGTTGGAAAGAAAAATTGATGAGAGACTGCAGCCGGTAAATGAAAAACTGGATGGCTTGGAGAAAAAAACAGGCAATTTGGAAAAGGATATGCACCATGTCGTATTCCTGCTTGAAAACGACATGTTCCCTTATCTTAATAACATAGGAAGATATTGTATGTTGACGTCCGAGCGGTTTATGGAGCGTTCAGAGAAGATAAGCAGTATTCTTACGGATATTGCGCTTTTAAAACAGGCTGTTGCGAAACACAGCGAAATCCTGCAGAGCATACAGGGATAAAAATTTTCATTTTGCCCTAAAGTATTTTGAAACCTCGTCGATATATCTAGTGTAAGCAACGATGAAGCAGTTGAAACAAAAAACATCGTTCTTGCAAAAAGCTCTATACCGCATAGCGGTAATAATCGGATGTGGAAGCTTAAACGTCAGGGCCCGGCAGGAGGGCGGACGCATCCGGTTACAACTAAATAACAGTATTACTGACGCAAAAGGATTTGCGCAGTCAAAACAAGGAGGTAAACTTATGGTAGTACAACACAACTTAACAGCAATGAACTCCAACAGAATGCTGGGACTTACGAGCTCTTCCCAGGCAAAGTCCACAGAGAAGCTGTCTTCCGGTTACAAGATCAACCGTGCGGCTGACGATGCAGCAGGCCTGTCCATCAGTGAGAAAATGCGTAAGCAGATCAGAGGTCTGACCCAGGCTTCCGCAAACGCACAGGACGGTATCTCCGCAGTACAGACCGCAGAAGGTGCACTGAACGAAGTTCAGGATATGCTTCAGAGAATGAACGAGCTGGCAGTTAAGGCAGCAAACGGCACCAACTCTGAGACAGACAGAACCTACATCCAGAACGAGATCGACCAGCTGACCACCGAGATCGACCGTGTATCCGAGACCACAAAGTTCAACGAAGCTTATCTGTTAAAGGGCGACAGCAGCATTGCAAAGACTTATGTGTATTCTTACGCTAAGATTACCGGCAGTGGCACAGCAGCACAGGTAAAGAGCGCGTCTAACGGAACGACCATTAGCGACACGACAACAGGTCTTAATTTCTCGGTTGAGTTTAGCGCAACTGCCGCTTCTGTTGACCAGAACGCATTGGCAAAGGCTCTCGTAGGTCAGGGCGTTACCGCAAGCAAGTACAGCAGATGGGATGCTATCAAGAGCAGCGCAGTTACTTCCTATGCCCTCACGCTGAACGGCGATGCCGCACAGAATTACAAGGTGGTGACCAACTCTACTAGCGCTACTGAGTCCAAATTTGATATTCTGGACGCTAACAACAAGAGGATTGCGACCATTACAGTTAAGGGTGGTACTGTTACAGGGGCAACCACGGATATTCCCAGCCAGTCTGTCAGTGCAGTGATTACCGGTGCAAGGGCAACGGCTGCCAAGGTAGCAAATGAAGCTGCAGCTTACTATGACAAGGATGGCAACAAGATTTCCGCCAACGCTTTGGGGAGGTACTTCTCCATGAACAGCGCCGGAAATAAGATGGCCAGAGCGGATGCGCCTCTTGTCTATGACGCACTCGGCAATCTGACGACCCTGAATGCGAATGATGTAGCATCAGAAAAGACGCTGACCGGCGATCTGACACTGACCCTGCATGTAGGCGCTGACGCAACCACCAACAACCAGATCAACCTGAATCTGGCTGCAATGAGCTCCAAGGGACTGGGCGTAAACGGCCTGAGAGTGGACGGCGGTGACGACAGCAATGCACTGAACGCTATTGAGACTATTAAGGAAGCTCTGCAGAAGGTTTCCACGCAGAGATCCGCACTTGGTGCAGTTCAGAACAGACTGGAGCACACCATCAGCAACCTGGATAACGTAGTTGAGAATACCACATCCGCAGAGTCCGCTATCCGTGATACTGATATGGCTACTGAGATGGTGAAATACTCCAACAACAACATCCTGTCTCAGGCAGGTCAGGCAATGCTGGCTCAGGCTAATCAGGCTAATCAGGGCGTTCTGTCCTTACTTGGTTAATTGAGTTTGCTGTAGGAGTTTCAGGCTCCATTTACCAAAAATGAAAAGGGACGGCTTTTGCCGCCCCTTTTTATGATAGTCGGAGCGGGGTAAGGCTCAAACTGAAAAAGAGGATTTTATATGAAGGAGAATATACTGCTTACCGTCACGATGCTGGTCAGTGACCGTAAGGATACCATAGAAAAATGTCTGAAATCATTAACGCATCTGCTGGAAGCCGTTCCCAGCGAACTGATCATAGTGGATACCGCCGGGAATCAGGCCTGTATGAACATTGTGCGGCAGTACACGGATAAGATCGTGGCCTTTAAGTGGTGCGACGACTTTTCCGCCGCCAGAAACGCGGGAGTGGAAAAGGCTCAGGGACAGTGGCTCATGTATTTGGATGACGACGAGTGGTTCGAAAGCACCGCGGAGTTGGAAAATTTCTTTTTGTCGGGCGACTTTCGCAAGTATCACGCTGCGGCGTATATTCAGAGAAATTATGAGGATTCTGCCGGCTTCCGTTGGAGTGATGCGGATGTGATACGCGTTGTAAAACGGGAAAAAGATACTCATTTTGTCAGAAAGATTCATGAATATCTGATGCCGATCAATAATCCTATCTGCTATCTTCGGGATTATGTCCATCATTACGGCTATGTTTATAAGTCGCAGGAAGAGAAAAGCAAACATTTGTGGAGGAACATCCGGCTGTTATTGGAAACGCACAGGGAAATGCCGGAGGATACCCATACCACGGCGCAGTTAGTTCAGGAATACCTTTCCGCAGGCGAATATTTTTCCGCCATTCAGTCCTGCCGGGAAATCTGGCAAATGAAAAACTGCTGGAATACTGCTTTTGATGCGAGATACGCTACCTATGCCATGATCACAGAGGAAAGACTGTATGTGATGCAGAAAAGATATGCGGATGGATATGCGACGGGAAAGGAGATGCTGTCGCAGAAGGGTATTTCGGTTCTTGCAAAAGGGGCTGTCTGTGACTTTATGACAGAATTTTGCTGGCGTCTTGGAAAGTATGAGGAGACGTTGGAATATATTGACACATACTTTGCCTGCCGAAAGGAATGGGATCAATATCCCGATAAGAAAACGTTGGATGCCTTTTCTGAGTGCGCAAAGTATATGAACTCCAAGGAAGTTTTTCAGTTATCCATGCTGAGAATACACATCCATGTGTTGCAGAATGACTGGGAAAAGGCAGAAGCCGCTCTGCAGGCTGTGGACTGGCAGGACGAGGCCATTATGTATCTGATGGAAACGCCGGGGGACGTGGTCGCTTTGTTGACCAATGGCTCCGGCTGCTCCGCCTGCGTCTTGGCGTTGCGAACGCTGTATTACGAAATGGAGATGCGGCCTTTGCTCTATTCCGCCATTGAAAAACTCAAACCGGAGAAGAGAGAACTTCTTTTGCCGTACCTGTATCAGATTCCTCCTGAGGATGTCAGGTTATGTTCTTACCATATTATCTATGCGGGAAAACATAAAAATACCGGCGTTGCGATTCCGGCGCTGGAAAAGATGCGGCAGCAGGGCTGGCCTCTGTTTCTGGAGGATGAGGAGTATTGGGACAGTCTTCAAAATCTAAATGTGGACGTGAATCAGTATATGTCGGGTCTGAGCACTTATAGCTGGATAGAAATGGCAAAACGGTTGTGGGCGCTGGTATCGCTGGAGACCTGTGAGAAAGCTTATGTATGCCTGATTCGCGACATGGAAAAAACGGATTTGCGTTATCTTTCTCTGGGTGCGATGATGATGGAGAAAAGGCTTTTGGCCAAAACAAATCAGGAAGAAGCATGGCGGCTTCTGCCCTTAAGTGAACTATGGAATCGGCTCAGTCTGCTTTCTCAGTACTGGGTATCCTGCGCCGCTTCTCTCTATCGGGAAGAAGTGTTTATGGGAGAGCTGATCGGAGCCATTCCGCCCTGTTATCAATTTGGGTGGTATATCATGCAGGCAGGCGCTGTAAAAGAGGAGAATCTTGGGCTTTTTCTTCGGAAGGTGGCTGACGCCGCCAAGGCTTATTCGGAATTAAAGGAACCCTGCAAAACAATCATAGAGGGATATAAATCATTATGACGAGTCAAAATATCATTCTTACCATTACTATGCTGGTCAGCGACCGTATAGATACCATAGAAAAATGCATGAAGTCTCTGAGACACCTTCTGGAGACGGTTCCCAGCGAACTGATTGTAGTGGATACCGCAGGAAATCAGGCCTGCATGGATATTGTGCGGCAGTACACGGATAAGATCGTGGCCTTTAAGTGGTGCGACGACTTTTCCGCCGCCAGAAACGCGGGGGTGGAAAAGGCGCAGGGTCAGTGGCTCATGTATCTGGATGACGACGAGTGGTTCGAGAGCACCGGGGAGTTGGAAAATTTCTTTCTGTCCGGTGATTATCAGAATTATGCCAGCGCCGCATACGTTATAAGAAATTATTCGGACAAGTCCGGCACCCAGTGGAGAGATTCCCATGTCGTACGGCTGGTCAGGCGTGAGGAGGGAACGCACTTTATCCGAAAGGTACATGAGCAGCTCTTTCCCTTGAACAGTCCTGTCTGTTATCTGAAGGATTATGCCCATCACTATAACTATGCCTATGATTCCCAAGAGGAGAGGGACCGGCATGCGTGGCGGAACATCCGTCTGCTGATAGAGGATCGCAGAAATTTTCCGGAAGATACCCAGATCACCGCGCAGTTGATTCAGGAATACGCGGTGGCGGAAGAGTATTTTGCCGCCATTGAACTGTGTAAGGAGCTTTGGACGGCCGAAGACAACTGGAAAACGATTGTCCGGGCTCAGTACGCTACCTATGCCATGGGACTGGAGTTAAGAATGTATCTTTTGCAAAAACGGTACGCCGATGGATATGAGGCCGGCAGGAAGATGCTGGAGTTTTTAAAAATGCGGGATAATGTGGTTCTGGCCAAAGCCCTTGTCTGCAATCTGATGACGGAATTGTGTTATCAGCTGAAAAAATATGAAGAAACGTTGGAATATATTGATCGGTTTTATAACAATAAAAGGGAATGGGATCGGTATCCCGACCATTATTCGCTGGATGCCTTTTCGGAGTGCGCAAGATATGTGGATGATAAAGAGGCATCCCGGCTGAAACTGCTGCGGCTCCATATCTATGTGCTCCTGAAAGAGTGGGAAAAAGCGGAAAATGCATGTAACGAAGTCGACTGGCAGGACAAGGACATTTCGCTGCAGGATTATACAGCCTCAGATATGGTAAGCCTTACCACGAACGTGCCGTATCATCAGGCGTATTCATTGATTTTAAGTGTCATCTATGGGTTAAAAGACAAAAGAACCGCTCTCTATTCGGCCATAGACAAGCTGGACGAGCAGGGAAAAGAAGTCCTGTTGAAATACTTATCCCAGGTTTCGCCGGAAGACGCAAAGCTTTGTTCTTATCACCTGATTTATGCTGCCAGTGAGGGAGATAGGACAACGGCGGTGTCCGCTCTGGAAAAAATGCAGCGGGAGAGTTACCCTTTCTTTTTGGAGGATGAAGCGTACTGGAGCAGCCTGCAAAGGTTAAAGATCAATCTCAATGCCTATCTGACTGACTTTAATCAGTACAGGTGGATGGAAATGGCGCAGCGGTTATGCAATGTGGTCAATCTAAAGGTTTTTGAAAAAGTATATCTGTGTCTGATCTGCGGATTGGAAAAAACGGATCTGCGCTATCTTTCCGTCAGCGCGCTTTTGATGGAAAAGAGATTGTTGGAAAAGGAAAAGGGAGCGGAATTCGGCTCGGCGGAAGAAATCTGGTCGGATTTATTGCAATTATCCCAATGCTGGGTGTCATGTGCCGCCGCTCTTTATAAAGAAGACGTATTTATGGGGGAGCTGTTTCTTGCCATGCCGCCCTGCTATCAGTTTGCATGGTATATCATGCAGGCGGGCGCGGTGAAGGAGCAGGATCATAGCCTGTTCCGCAGGAAAGTAGCGGATGCCGCCAAGGCCTATCCGAATTTAAAGGAATTATGTAAGAAGGTGATCCGGGAGAGTTGAAAAATGTCCGCGCTTTTTATACTTCTCTATTGGTAAAGGGATTTACATAAATTTGCTTGACGGTATTCAGCAGCGCGGCCAGATAGCAAAATGCGCTGTTGGAGATAAGCATGCCCTTACATTGGGTCATCAGGTACATGTCTATGTAATTTTTGCCCTGCGTGTTTCCTTCCACAAAGGTAACCTCAGGGAAGGAGTTGAACGCCAGCTCTTCCCGATGTTCTTTACACCATGGAATGTCGTCGGAAAAAACGAACAGATGCCAATGTCCGGACAGTTTGGCGTTGAGGAAGGTTTCTATCTGTAACCGAAAAAAGTCTGCCGGCTGTGCGCGGCCTACATTGACATAATCTCCGCGGCGGATGTGTATGGACACGGAATCGGTCCGGCGGATTTGTTCCAGATAGTCCTGATTGCGGGAATCTGTGATCTCGGGGAAATGGAACTCCTGCAGAAAAACATTCTGGTATTTTGCGAACCAGTTTTTGTTAATCCAGTAGCCATGGTAATAGACATCACCGGGAAGATCCAGTATTTCCGGATGGTATTGATTACAGGGTGTGTATTGTACCGGCCCGGAAAAAGGATTGAACCCGTTGTAAGTATCACCTACTTCAGATAACATGTAAAATGGTATTTCATTTTCACACAGTATGGTGGGAACACTTTTGCCTTTCCTGCGTTCCTCTAAAATAAAATTCCACACTTCGTCGTCAAAACATTCGCTTAACATGTGCGGTTTTAAACCAAAGACAGATTCCAGTTCATATCCGTTATGAACTGTGTTTAAAGCAAAATAGGAATCGTCCAGATACATGATCTCACCGGGATGAGATAACTCATAGTATCTGGCAAAGATATACTGAAAAACCTGATTGGCAAGCCCGCCGTTTAAGAACTGTATTTTCATAAACAAACCTCTTTATAATACGTTATAATAAATGAAAAACTGTAATTCAAATATACCGTAAACTTCCCTTATGTGCAATATAAAAGAATAAATTAAGGAGAGATTAATACTGCTTAATACGGTTGCCAATTTTACTACGTCGTGCTATTCTAAATTCAGGAATTGATTGGAAAGCAGGGCGCCATGTCTGTGGCGCGGAAACGGAGAAATTATGAAAGAGATCGTATTAAATAAGTTTCAGGAAATCTACGGCGATGCCGCCGGCGCAAAAGTCTTTTTCGCGCCCGGACGGGTAAATCTGATCGGGGAGCATACCGACTATAACGGCGGACATGTTTTCCCCTGCGCGCTGACCATCGGGACCTACGCGGCGGCGCGGGTGCGGAGCGACAGAAAACTGCGGTTCTTTTCTATGAACTTTGAAAACAAGGGCGTAATCGAAACCTCGCTGGATGAGCTGGTTCCCTCAAAAGAGGCGGACTGGACCAACTACCCCAAGGGGGTCATGTGGGCCTTTGAACAGAGGGGGATGAAGATTCCGGCAGGTATGGATATCCTGTTAAACGGCAATATTCACAACGGTTCCGGCCTTTCTTCCTCCGCGTCCGTGGAGGTGCTGACGGGCGCCATGCTGAGAGAGTTTTTCGGATTATCAGTCACCAATCAGGATCTGGCGCTGATCGGGCAGTATTCCGAGAATCAGTTCAACGGGGTCAACTGCGGCATCATGGACCAGTTTGCCATCGCAATGGGAAAGAAGGATAACGCCATTTTCCTTGACACGGCGGACCTTTCCTATGAATATGCGCCGCTTGTCCTGAAGGGCGCGAAGATCGTCATCGCCTGCAGCAACAAAAAGCGGGGTCTCGGGGACTCTAAGTATAACGAGCGCCGCAGCGAGTGTGAGACGGCGCTGGCGGAGCTTCAGGAAAAGGTAAAGATCAACAGCCTGGGCGATCTGGACGAGGCCGGCTTTGAAAAATATCAGTCCGCCATTCAGAGCGAGGTGTGCAGGAAGCGGGCGCGGCACGCGGTGTATGAAAACCGGAGGACGATCCGCGCGGTGGAGGCGCTGAAAAAGGGAGACATCGAGGCGTTCGGACAGCTGATGAACGATTCCCACAGGTCTCTGCGGGATGACTATGAAGTGACAGGAACGGAGCTTGACACGCTGGTGGAAGAGGCGTGGAAGGTGGAGGGCGTCATCGGTTCCCGGATGACCGGCGCGGGATTTGGCGGCTGTACGGTCAGCATTGTAAAGGACGAATCCATTGAACGCTTTATGGAACAGGTGGGATCGGCTTATCTGAAGAAAATCGGTTACGCGGCGGATTTCTATGCGGTGGAGATCGGGGATGGCCCCAGGGTTCTGTGAGGTAGGGATGCATGAGGATTGCAGTCATCAGCGACATACACAGCAATTTTAAAGCGTTGGAGGCTTTTCTTGCCTTTCTGGAGGAGCATCCCGCAGACGGCGTGATCTGTCTGGGAGATTATGTGACAGATGGGCCATATCCGGAGCGGACGCTCGCCCTTGTCCACAGGATGAGCGAGCGTTACGCCTGCTGTTTTCTCCGGGGGAACAGGGAAGATTACCTGCTTCTGAATTTGGATAATCACCTGGGCTGGAAGCCTTCCTCTAACTCAGGCGCGCTTCTTTATACGCTGAACCGTCTGGGAAAGGAAGAACTGGACTTTCTGGGATCCCTTCCCACGGAGCGGGAGGTTTCGTTTCCAGGCTGTCCCGCGCTTTATCTCTGCCATGGCGTACCCGGGAGAGTGCGCGGCAACACGCTGGAGGAGCGGGGATTAAAACAGAAGGCCCTGCGGGAGCTGCACGGGCGTTTCCTGCTGGGCGGCCACAGTCATCATCAGGAGATTTACCGTCAGGAGGGAAAGATGTATCTCAATCCCGGCTCTCTGGGAATTGCTGTAGATGGTGTGGGGAGACGGGCTCAGTTTGCCGTGCTTTCCGGCGACGAAGAGGACTGGCGAGGGGAGCTTTTCTCCATTCCCTATGATGTGGACGGATATCTGGCGGCCTTCGGAGAGAGCGGCGTGGAGGAGATGGGGATGACACTGACGAAAGCCGTGAAGAAGACCCTTGTCACGGGGGTGAATTATTTTTATCAGTGTGTGCTGGAGGTGGCCGGGGAAGCGCGGAACATGGGAACCAACGACTTTAGCCGGGTGCCGGAGACCTTCTGGAAACAGCTGGAGGAACGGTTTGCCCTGTAAGTTCAGCCTGCCGCAGCCGTTATGGTTTTCGGATAGTCATAATCTGGCGGATGTCTGCATATAGAATACAATAGACAGGATAGGCTTTAGATCCGGGGATATTCCCGGCCCAGGTGCTTCAGGATAATGTCACGGCCGGAGCCCCGAAGGGAGCCTGCCAGGCCTTTTAACCGCCGGATCTGGTCTTCCTCGCCTCTGGCCGCGTAGTATTCGGCCAGTCGGTAGTAGGTATGGCTGACGTCAGTTCCGGTGTCCACCGCAAATTCCATCAGGACGCGGGCTTCTTCCGGATACCCTGCCTCGATCAGCGTATCGGCCCATTTCTGCAGAGTGCGAACAAGCACGGTGTAGTTCTGGTCGTATTCTGACAGAGCGGTGATGTTGGCGGCCCCGTATTCCAGCTTCAGATCCGTGTTGGTGTAGCCTGTGAGGTTGACGATCTTTTGGGCGGTCAGAGCTTCCAACGTTTCAATGCACTCCGCCACAGTGCTGTTTTCCCTCAGAATATGGGTGGGAAAGGACTCCAGAGGGATTGTGATATAGTCAAGACCGTCCAGAGACTTCCGCCGGACGGAATTTGCCATACGTTCTCTGGCCCAGAATTCGGCTTCGGCCTTTTCGCTGCTTTTTTTCTGGCGCTTTACATTATGGGCGATGAGTATTACAATAATGAGGGTGCTTGCAATGAGAGCAAAATTCATTTATAATATCTCCATTCCGAAATTAATAGGTTGTTTACGGCCTTGATGGGCAGTCAGGAGTTTACTTATGTTTAATATGAACAACAGGAAGAACAAAAGGATTGTGTCTGCTGTGATCATCGTGGTCCTTGTACTCGCTATGGTCATAACCACTTTAGCATATCTTTTCATTTAGTTCAAGCCATGTATGGTCTGGCGGCCGGAAGGGTAGGGGATGATTATGAAAAAATGGATGGCAGGGTGCATTGCCTCCGTACTGGTTTTCATCGGTGTGTTGACGTTTGGCGGAAATGTCCGGGCGGAGAGCGAAGGCACTATCAAAAACGGCATATATGCGGGTGAGATCAATCTTTCCGGAATGACACAGGAACAGGCCCGCTCGACGGTGGAGGAATTTATCAGCCAGATCAGCCAGGTAGAGATCACGCTGGAAGCGGCGGAGGGAAATCAGGTCACGGTCACGGCGGGGGAGCTGGGCCTTGCCTGGGCAAATCCCGGGCTGATTTCAGAGGCGGCGGAGCTTGGAACCAGGGGCAACGTGATCGAACGGTATAAGCTGTTAAAGGATCTGGAGCATGAGAACAGGGTTTATCCGATCCTGATTTCTTTAGATCTGCAGATCGTCAACGATATTTTAAACACTGAGTGCGCAAAGTATGACGTGGAGGCGAAGGATGCTTATCTGGTCCGGGAAGACGGCCAGTTCCGGGTGGTGGACGGTCAGGTGGGCTACCGGCTGGACGTGGAGACCTCCATCGACAGGATCAATGATTATTTGACCCAGGAATGGGATTACCAGCCCTGTTCCATCGCCCTTGACGTTGTTGTGGACCAGCCCAGGGGAAGCCAGGATGAACTGGCTGTGGTGCAGGATCTTCTGGGAACCTGTACCACCTCTTTTGCTTCTTCCAATGCCTCCAGAAGCGCCAACGTCACAAACGGATGCAAGCTGGTGAACGGCGTTACCCTGTATCCCGGAGAAGAGTTTTCCACCTATGACGCGGTGGCGCCGTTTACGGAGAAGAATGGTTATCATATGGCGGGCTCCTACTTAAACGGCAAGGTGGTAGACAGTCTGGGAGGCGGTATCTGCCAGGTTTCCACCACGCTTTACAATGCGGTGCTGCAGGCGGAGCTGGAGGTTACGGAACGACATAACCATTCCATGATCGTCTCTTATGTGGAGCCTTCCGCGGACGCCGCCATAGCGGAGAGCTCGGGAAAGGATTTTAAGTTTGTAAACAATCTGGATTTTCCTGTTTACATAGAAGGGTATGTGAAGGACAAACATATCACCTTTAATATTTATGGAAAGGAAACCCGTGATCCCGGCTATCAGGTTCGTTATGAGAGCGAGGTGCTGGAGGTGATCAACCCTCCTTCCGATACGATTTACGCCGATGCGTCGCAGCCTATCGGCTATATTACAACGGAGAGCGCCCATATCGGATACAAGGCCAGGCTGTGGAAGATCGTGACCCAGGACGGCGTGGAGACCGGCCGGACGCAGGTCAACAGCAGCAGCTATAAGATGGTGCCCAGGAGCGCGACAGTGGGGACGGCAACCGCTGACCCACAGGCCTATGCGGAGATCATGGCAGCAATCGGAACGGGAAGCATCGATCATGTGAAAGCGGTGATCGCCCTGCTGGTGCCTCCGCCGCAGGAGGTGCCCCAGGCGCCGGAGACGCCGCAGTAACGTGGCGCTGCTTCTGGCATAGTATAATGAAATGTAAGGACCGTCGGGATGAAGACTGGAAAAGTGCCTGAGAATATTTTGAAACGCAGCGTTTTAAGACAATCGAAGACTGAGAGGGAGGAAGTGAAAAACGGCGCAGGAATAGGGCGGGACTGCGCTGTTTTTTCCTTTTCTGACGGATGTGTCATATCCTGCGTGCAGGAGGGAGCGGTGGCGGTAAAGGCTGACGCCGGCTGCCGGCCCGGAGAGCATACGGTCAGGTACACGACGGCCCAGCTCATACAGAAATGCGCCAACAATCTTGCTGCGTCGGGCGCGGAGCCCGTGGCCGTCATGGTCGCGCTGTTTCTGCCGGAAACGCTGGAGGAACCAAGGTTGAGAGCTCTGATGGCGGAGGCGGAGGAAAAATGCAGGGAACTGTCGGTGGATCTTGCAGGCGGGCAGACCAGGGTTATGAGGGAGATTTCTGTTCCCATAGCCGCGGTCACCGGGTTCGGCAGGATGCTGTCAGGAGAAGGGGCCGGGGGCGCTGTTTGGGGGAGTGCCGCTCCGGGTGAGGATGTGGTGGTCAGCAAGTGGATTGGTCTTGAGGGAACGGCATTTCTCGCTGAGAACTGCAGGGAGAAACTGCTGGAACGGTATCCCGGGTATCTGGTGGAGACGGCGGCGGGGTTCCACCGCTACGCATCCGTTCTTCCGGAGGCCGCGGCCGCCGTGGAGTCCGGCGTCTGTGCCATGCACGACGCTTCGGAGGGAGGTATTTTTGCAGCCCTCTGGGAGCTGGCGGAGCGGTCGGGCGTCGGACTGGCCATAGATTTAAAAAAGCTCCCTCTCCGGCAGGAGACGGTGGAGGTTTGCGAATGCTGCGGCGTCAATCCGTATCAGCTGCTTTCCGGCGGATGCTTGGTCATGACGGCCAGAGACGGCGCGAAGCTGGCGGAAGCGCTGAACGCTCGGCAGATCCCGGCGGCTGTGGTGGGAAAGGTGACGGCGGGCAGAGACAGACTCCTTTTCAACGGCGAGGACGTCCGCTGCATGAACCGGCCGGCGCGGGATGAACTGTACCGGTTTCTGGACGGAGAAGAGATTTCGGGAGAAGAAAAATAAATTGCGCCGCACAGGCGGCAGAAAGCGAGAATGATATGAGAGAAGAAATACTGGCGGTACTGGAAAAAAACAGCCGAATTGACTTAAAAGAACTGGCTGTCCTCCTGGGCGCGGAGGAAATTGACGTGGTGAATGAGATTGCTGCTATGGAAGCGGAAGGGATCATCTGCGGATATCACACGCTGATCAACTGGGAAAAGACCTCCATTGAAAAGGTGACGGCGCTGATCGAGGTTCGGGTGACGCCCCAGCGGGGCCAGGGCTTTGACAGTGTGGCGGAGCGGATCTACAAGTATCCGGAAGTGCGCAGCGTGTATCTGATCTCCGGCGGTTTCGACCTGATGGTGATTCTGGAGGGAAAGACGCTCCGGGAGGTTTCTGCTTTTGTGTCGGAGAAGCTCTCCGCTCTGGAAGCGGTTCTCAGCACGGCAACCCACTTTATCCTGAAAAAGTACAAAGATCACGGCTGTGAGATCGTGCAGAAAAAAGAAGACGAAAGAGAGATGATCACGCCATGAAAAATCTGTTGTCAGACGTTGTGGTAAACATTAAGCCCTCCGGTATCCGGAAATTTTTCGATATTGTCAGCGAGATGAACGACCCGGAGGTAGTTTCTCTGGGCGTGGGAGAGCCTGACTTTGATACGCCCTGGCACATCAGGGACGAGGGCATTTATTCTCTGGAGCGGGGCAGGACTTTTTATACGTCCAACTCCGGTCTGATGGATCTTAGGAAGGAGATCTGCAGTTATCTGTCCAGGAAGCAGGGAATTTCCTATGACCCTGCCCATGAGGTGCTGATCACGGTGGGCGGTTCCGAGGCGATCGACATTGGCCTGCGGGCGTTGGTCAACCCTGGCGATGAAATCCTGATTCCCCAGCCCAGTTATGTTTCCTATGAACCCTGCGCCGTTCTTGCAGGGGCGAAGCCGGTGATCATCAATCTGAAGGCGGAGAACGAGTTTCGTCTGACGGCCCGGGAGCTGGAGGAGGCTGTCACGGAAAAAACAAAAGTGCTGATCCTGCCCTATCCGAATAACCCTACCGGCGCCATTATGGAGCGGAAGGATCTGGAGGCTGTGGCGGAGGTTGTCCTAAGACATGACATTGTTGTCATGTCTGACGAGATCTATGGTGAGCTCACTTACAAGGGAGAGCATGTCTCCATCGCAAGTCTGCCGGGTATGAAGGAACGCACGATTCTGATCAATGGGTTTTCCAAGGCGTATGCCATGACTGGATGGCGGCTTGGATACGCCTGCGGCCCCGCGGATATTGTCAGACAGATGACGAAGATCCATCAGTTCGCCATTATGTGCGCTCCGACTACCAGCCAGTATGCGGCGGTGGAAGCGCTGAAAAACGGCGACGACGATATTGCCCAGATGCGGACAGCGTATAATCAGAGAAGAAGATATCTGCTGAATGCTTTCCGGGAGATGGGACTGGAATGCTTTGAGCCCTACGGCGCCTTTTATGTATTCCCCTGTATCAGGCAGTTCGGCATGACCAGCGATGAGTTTGCCACCAGATTTCTGGAGGAGGAGAAGGTTGCCGTTGTTCCCGGCACGGCCTTTGGGGACAGCGGGGAGGGATTTTTGAGAATCTCCTATGCCTATTCCCTGAAAGATCTGAAGATCGCCATCGGCAGACTGGAGCGGTTTGTGAAGAAACTCCGGGAGGAAAAGAAGTGAACGTGGTCCTGCACCAGCCGGAGATACCCGGAAATACAGGAAACATCGGGCGCACCTGCGTGGCCACAGGCACGGGGCTTCATCTGATAGAGCCGCTGGGCTTTCGGCTGGACGAGAAATCCCTGAAGCGGGCGGGCATGGATTACTGGCCCCTGCTGGACGTAAACAGATACATGAATTTCGGGGAGTTTGTTAAGCGTCATCCCGGCGCCAGGATATGGATGGCGACGACCAAGGCAAGACGGAGTTATACGGAGGTTTCATACGGGCCCGATGATTTTATCATGTTCGGCAGGGAAAGCGCGGGGATTCCCGAAGAGATCCTGGTGGAATACGAGGAAACCTGTATCCGGATCCCGATGCTTGAGACGATCCGTTCCCTGAATCTTTCCAACGCCGTGGCCATTGTGCTGTATGAGGCGCTGCGCCAGAATGGCTTCCGCGGGCTTACGCGGGAAGGACGGCTCCACAGGCTGGAATGGAAAGAATGATCGGTTGTAAAAGTATGGGGATTGTGATAAAATAGTTGTCATGGAGAGTCAGTATATACTATAATGGATTCGGTGTTTTACTTCAATGTTGCGACAAAGCTTTCGGCTTTGCCAGGGAGGGTGTATGACATTACAGGAATGTTATGAAAAACTGCAGGGAGATTACGAAGGAACGCTTGGCCGTCTTTGCAGTGAAAAGCTGGTGGAAAAATTCGCGCTGAAGTTTCTGGCGGACGACAGCTTTGCCCATCTGGAGGAATCCATGAGCAGAGGAAATTACAGCGAGGCTTTCCGGGCCGCCCACACCTTAAAGGGCGTGAGCCTGAACCTTGGCTTTACCAGGCTGCACAAGGCCAGCGACGAGATAACGGAGGCTCTGCGGGGCGGCGAAAAACCTGAGAATGAGGCGCTTCTGGAAAAAGTAAAGGAAGAGTATGAGCGCACGGTGGCCGCGCTATTGGAACTGCAAAATGGGTGATATTTCGGTTTAAAGAGGCAGCATGACGAAGGAAGAGCAGGATTTTTATCTGGGTTCCGGTTTTACCATGGACCAGGTCAACGAAATACAGGAAGGGCTTGAACTGGGGCTGGACATCTCTGTATATGCGAAAAAGGAATTTTTTGCGATCCAGATGCGTCAGATCCGTCTGGGACTGATGGAGAAGCTTCCGGTTGAAGTTTATGCCTCCACGGACTATGACTGGTTCCAGATGGAGGAGATCCGGCGCGGGCTCCAGGATGGGGTGGACATTGACATATATGCCAGCCCGTCTATTTCTTATGATCGGATGCGTCAGATCCGCCTTGGCCTGAAAAGCGGCATTGATCTGTCCAAATATAAAAAAATGGACGCCGGCGTTCTCCGGGAGCTGAGAAAAGCCCTGATGTCCAAGATTTATATCGTGGAGTATATCCAGCAGGGCTATAATGCGGAGCAGCTGGAACAGATCCGTATCGCGCTGGAAAAACACCTGAACATCGTGCCCTATCTCCATAAAGAGTTCCGGGGCGTCTCCATTCATGAGATCTGCGAGGGGCTGGAAAAGGGGCTGGATGTATCCTGTTATGCAAAGCTGGAGTTTGGCTGGCAGCAGATGCGGGAGATCCGCCTTGGCATGGAGAACCGTATCGATGTATCCTATTACGCAAATCCGCTTTACGATTGGCAGCAGATGCAGGAGATCCGGCTTGGTCTGGAAAACGGAATAGACATCAGTACATACTACACGCTGATGTATACCGCCTCGGAGATGCGCCGGATGCGGCTTGCGCTGCAGGAAAACGGAAACGCGGCTGTCTTTCCGGAAGATGAGGGGCGTCTCGAAACCTTTCAGGATATTTCCGTCACGGTCAGCAGCGACGAGATGGAAGCTTTCGTGTACGTCACCGACAGCAGCCGCCTGACGAAAGCCCAGATCATGAGAGCGCTGGGGTCCAGCGGCGTGAGACGGGGCATTCAGGAACCGGAGATCAATAAGCTTCTGCGGGGGAAATTTAAGGATAAGACGATTCTTGTAGCCAAAGGGAAAGCCGCCACGGACGGCCCCGACGGCTGGTATGAATTTTTCTTCAAGACGGAGCTTGACAGACAGCCCAAGCTGCTGCCGGATGGTTCCGTGGATTTTTCGGAGATACAGTGGTATGAATTTGTAAAGTCGGGTCAGCGTATTGCCGTGTATCACGACGCGGCGATGGGCTCCGGCGGCTATACCGTCACGGGAAGGGAGATTCCGCCGAGAAAAGGCCGGGAGAGAAGCGTACTGGTAGGCAGGGGCTTTTCGCTGCAGGAAGATAAGCATACTTATATCGCGGATCTGGACGGCAGGATCCTTCTTAACGGCAACCGGATCGACATTGACAATACGCTGTCCATGGAGGAAGTCAGTCTTGCCACGGGCAATGTGGTCTTTAACGGGAGCGTGTACGTATCCGGCAACGTCAGTGTGGGCGCGGTCATTCAGGCCACAGGCGACGTGGTGGTCAACGGTTATGTGGAGTCCGCCACCATCGAGAGCACGGGGGGCAGCGTTTTTATCAAGCAGGGCGTAAACGGCAATGCCGTGGGCTATATCAGGGCCGCCGAGTCTGTGACCGGCAAGTTTTTTGAAGCCTGCCGCGTCTATGCGGGAAACGAGATCCATGCGGGATACTGTCTCAACTGCGATCTGCATTCGGATAACCGGATCGTGATTGCCGGAAAGAACGGACAGCTTGCGGGAGGAACGGCCTACGCGAAGGTTTCCGTGGAAGTGAGCTTTGCCGGGAACAGGGCCGGGATCGCAACTCTGATCCGGCTTGGCGCAGGCGACGAGTTTTCCCAGCGGCAGGACGACGCGGAGAAAAGGATCGCGGAGGCGAACAAGCAGCTAGAGATCCTCAGGAACGCCTATGCGGATTTCCATGTGAAGTATCCGCCGGAGGTTCGCAACACCATGGATATGTACCTCAAGATAGAAAGCGCCATCTTTACGAAGGAAAAAGAGGTGGATACGCTGATGAGGTATCAGGCGGACATGGAAAATGAGATCAAAGCCGTGCGCAACGCCCAGGCGGTGATACACGATACCCTGTACGAGGGAACGGTGTTTGAGATCAACGGCAAGCACTGGGAAGCAAAACAGGCACACAATGTGAAGTTAAAGCGAGTGGATGAAAGAGTGGCCGTTTACAGAAATTAGGAAAAGGCCGCAAAGGAGCGGAATATGCGCAGTAAAGTATTGATAGTGGACGATCAGGAAATGAACCGTGAGATCCTTACGGCGATTTTGGAGAAGGATTATCCGATCCTGGAAGCGGACGGCGGGAGAAAGGCAATCTCCATGATCCAGCAGCATCAGGATGAGATCGCGGTGGTCCTTCTGGATCTCATCATGCCGGAGGTGGACGGGTTCGCGGTGCTTGAGGTGATGCGCAAGCAGGCGTGGCTGAAAAACATCCCCGTGCTGGTTATTACGGCGGAATCCAAGGCCGGCGTGGAGAGCAAATGCTTTGAGATGGGGGTTTCTGACTTTATCAAGAAGCCTTTTGACAACGCCATCATCCGGAACCGGGTAAAGAATATCGTTGATCTTTTCAGTTATAAGAATCAGCTGGAGCAGAAGGTCGAAAAGCAGACGGAGACGCTGAAAAAGCAGTATAAGCTGCTTGTGATGCAGGCGGAAAAGCTCAAGGAGAGCAATACCAAGATCATAGACATTCTCGGCACCGTGGTAGAGTGCCGGAATCTGGAGAGCGGGGAGCATGTAAAACGGGTAAAGAACTTTACCAGGATTCTGGCGGAGCAGATGATGGAAGACTATCCCGAATACGGACTGACACAGGATAAGATCGAGGTCATCGTGTCTGCCAGCGCGCTTCACGACGTGGGAAAGATTGCGATTCCCGACAGTATTCTGTTAAAGCCGGCAAGGCTTACCAAGGACGAGTACGAATATATGAAGTCTCATACCACCAGGGGCTGTGAGGTGCTGAACAACGTGACGGACGTCTGGGACGAAACCTACAGCAAGGTCAGCTATGAGATCTGCAGACACCATCATGAGCGGTATGACGGCAAAGGCTATCCGGACGGACTTGCGGGCGATGCTATTCCCATCTCCGCCCAGCTGGTAGGACTTGCGGACGCCTATGACGCTCTGGTCAGCGAGCGCGTTTACAAGAGCGCATATTCCGAGGACGAGGCGTTCCATATGATCGTATCCGGGGAGTGCGGCGTGTTCTCGCCAAAGCTTCTGGAGTGCTTCCGCAAGGTTAAGAAAAAATTTGAAGCCCTCAATCAGGCTCAGAAACAGAAGCAGCAACAGCAATAAATCCGAGATGCAATAAAAATTCTAGGATAAAAATTCGAGACGTAATAAAATTGTTGACAAATCTTCACGCCGGTTCTATACTTTCTTATATCCAATAAACCTATTAATCCGATAGGAATGTATGGTTTTAATCCCAAAAAAGAACGAAATAAAGAAAGAGCCGCCATGCGCGGCGGAAAAGAGGACAGGATGGCATATAAGATGGAAACGAAATGCATCTGCGCAGACGGGAAAAACGACGGCGGACATCCTTTTGGCGCAATTGCGGCGCCGATCTTTCAGACGGCGACCTTTTCTCATCCCGGGATCGGAAAAAGCACAGGCTATGACTATACCAGAGCCGGGAATCCAACCCGGGCGGAGCTGGAACAGATCGTAACGAGTATGGAAGGCGCGCTGGACACGGTGGCGTGTGCCTCCGGCATGGCGGCGGTGGGATTGTGTCTGGAGCTGTTTGAGCCGGGTTCTCACTTCGTCTGTTCGGAAGATCTTTACGGGGGCTCGGTGAGAATCTTCGAGACAGTGGGGAAGGCCAGAGGGCTTACGTTTAGTTATGTGAACACATCCCGGGAGGATCTGACGGAGCAGGCCATCAATGAGAGGACGAAGGCGCTGTACATAGAAACCCCAAGCAATCCGACGATGGAGGTCACGGATCTGGCGGCAATGAAGCGGATTGCGGATCAACATCATCTTCTGCTGATCGTGGACAATACCTTTCTGTCTCCGTATCTTCAGAATCCCATTTCTTTTGGAGCGGATATGGTGCTTCACAGCGGCACGAAATTTCTCAGCGGGCACAACGACACGCTGGCCGGTTTCCTGAGCGTGGCGCGGGAAGAGTTTGTAAAGCCCCTGAGGTATTTGTACAAGACGGTGGGTTCCGGGCTTTCTCCCTTCGACAGTTATCTTGTTCTGCGGGGCATCAAAACCCTTGCGGTGCGGGTGGAGCGTCAGCAGAGCAATGCCGGGATCATCGCCAGGTGGCTCCAAAAACACAGGAAGATCAAGCAGGTGTATTATGTGGGGCTGCCGGAACATCCGGGTTATGAGGTGAATCAACGGCAGGCAAGGGGAGCCGGAAGCATGATTTCTTTTCGGACGGATACGGAGGAGACGGCCCGGATGATGCTGGAGAGAGTGAAGCTGATCTCCTTTGCGGAGAGTCTGGGCGGGGTGGAATCCCTGCTTACATACCCCATGCTCCAGACCCATGGAGATGTACCGGTACAGATCAGGGAAAAACTTGGGATTACAGCCGATTTCCTGCGTATGTCCGTAGGGATAGAGCATGTGGATGATCTGCTGGCGGACCTGGAACAGGCGCTGGCTTAACAGGGGCGCCGCAAAACGGCGGGAAAGAGGAAACATGAAGTATGATTTTGACGAGGTGGTTGACCGGAGAGGCACGAACAGCCTGAAGTATGATTTCGCCCTGGAAAGGGGCAGACGCAGCGATGTGCTTCCTATGTGGGTGGCGGACATGGATTTTCGAACTGCGCCGGAGATCCTGGAACAACTGCACCGGACGGTAGACCATGGCATATTCGGATACAGCGAGGGGAAGGAAAGCTATTTTCAGGCGCTGCAGGACTGGTTTTACAGTAGATTCGGATGGCAGATAAAGGACGAGTGGCTTGTAAAGACGCCGGGAGTGGTATTTGCCATCGCGGCGGCGGTCCGTGGACTGACGCAGGAGGGGGACGCCGTTCTGCTGCAGCAGCCGGTGTATTATCCGTTCAGCGAGGTGATCAGGGACAATAACAGAAGACCGGTCTGCAGTCCGCTTAGGCTGCGGGAAGGACATTATGAGATAGACTTTGAGAATCTGGAGGAGAAGATAAGCAGCGAACATGTAAAACTGTTTCTGCTCTGCAGCCCCCATAATCCGGTGGGAAGGGTCTGGAAGGAATGGGAGCTGCGCAGGCTGGGGGAACTCTGTCTGCGTTATGGCGTGTTGGTAGTCAGCGACGAAATACACAGCGATTTTACTTACGAGGGACATTCTCATCATGTGTTCGCGGGCCTTGCGCCGGAATTTGCCGCCATTACCGTGACATGTACCGCGCCTAGCAAGACTTTTAATCTGGCGGGATTACAGATTTCCAATATTTTTATTTCCGATCCGGCCCTGAGAAAGCGGTTCCAGAAGGCGGTGGACGCCGCCGGTTACAGCCAGCCCAACCTGATGGGGCTTGCGGCCTGCGAGGCTGCTTACAAAAAGGGAGGGCCGTGGCTTGCGGCGCTGAAGGTCTATCTGGCGGAAAATCTTGCTTTTGTAAGATCTTATCTGAGAGAGCGCCTTCCTGAGATCAGGCTTGTGGAGCCGGAGGGAACTTATCTGATCTGGCTGGATTTCCGGGGACTTGGCCTGACAAGGGCCGAAAGAAAGGAACTGGTCGCAGACAGGGCCCGTCTATGGCTGGACGATGGCGCCATGTTTGGCGCCGGCGGGGAGGGATTCGAGCGAATGAACATTGCCTGCCCCAGAGAGACCCTTCGCCGGGCGATGGAACGATTGGAAAAGGGCTGGAGAGGGATGAAAAAATCTTTTGAATAAAAATTGGCCTGAATAAAAATTTTTCCTGCTTTTAAAGCGCCTCACTTGAAAATACTGTCGGAACATGGTAGTATCTTCCTGGGTGTCACCAAGATGGTAGGTGGCTGGCTCTCTCCGGAGGGACTGTGACCCTCCGCTTACATAGAAACCCGCAAGGGAATCTGGTGAAAGGAGGGCTGAAGCTTATGTTGACGATTGAAGGCCTTTTGGCAGTGCTCAGTTTCGGACTGGCCTGCTTTAGCGTCGGATACGCCATCGGACGCAAAGATAATGACAAGACACAGAAATAGCCGCCCCGGTCTGGTAAACTAGGCGGCTATTTCTATAGCTAACTATTCCGGGCCAGCCATCTATCGGTGGCACCTTTTTTCTATCCTTACTATATCACAGTTTGTTGATGGCTTCAAGTATCTTTTTCGGATGCTGCTTCCGGCCGCCGGAGGCGGTTCAGTTCTCTGGCCAGCTTCGTATCTTTGTCTGGGTAAAGGTGAGAGTAAGTGTTCAACGTCGTTTTCGCTGCTTTATGCCCCAGGCGCTCCGATATCTCCAGTATGTCAAAGCCCATTGCGATAAGCAGACTGGCATGTGAATGCCTTAGATTATGCGCTCTGATCGGTTCGAGATCTGCTTTTGGAGCTGTGCGCTTGATCTCCTTTTCCAAGGCTGATTTCGTAAAATAAAATATACGGTCCCCCAAAGTATGACTTTCCATAAGATTATAATTTATTAGCGCTCAATCAACTTAAACAGTTGGGTAACTCAAGGAAAAGAGGCGGCAGGGTTTAATAGATAAAGCAGAATTAGATGATACTGAAATAGATGGAATTAGACCCACATTAGGTTATTTAGATGTAAGGATGGACCATATTCAGCAGTCCGATTCCCCACAGTCGGGTATATGCCTTTACATCCTGTGCCTGAACATGGCTGTGGTGATAGTCATGTATCAATGCAGGACACGAAAAGCTTCACGAAAAAAATCTTTTTAAAAATTTCAGAATACTGTATTGACAGATATGTTTCTCTGTGTTAGTATGTTCTTCAACTAAAACATACCATTCCGGTAGGTTAATAGGAAATAAAGGAGGAGAAGATTATGAAAAAAGCAGGAAACAGAAAAGTGCGGACGACGGCCGCCGCTGCGGTGGTTTTGGCGTTGGGACTTACGGCCTGCGGCTCCGGGACAGAGCAGGCCTCGAACGACAGTGTACAGGACGGCGTTACAAAGGTAGCGGTGGCCCACACGCAGAATTATTATCCCTATGACTATGTGGATGAGAACGGCAATGCGGAAGGGTACGAGGTGGCCGTGCTGAAGGCTGTCGATGAGCTGCTTCCCCAGTATGAGTTCGAGTATACCGGCACAACGGATGACGACCTTTTGATCGGCGTGGAGTCAGGAAAGTATGACATAGGGACAAAAGGAATTTGGTGGACGCAGGAGCGCACGAAAAATTATGTCTTTCCAAAGCACTACATTGGCACCAGCATTGTCGGCCTTATGATCCGCACGGAAGACGCCGACCGCTTTACGGATCTGGAATCCTTTGCAAGGGAGGGAGGCACCCTGGTTCCGCTGGCGCCTCAGAATGCGCAGTACACCATTATTGAAAACTACAATAAGAACCATCCCGACAATCAGATCACACTGATAGCGGCGGATCAGTTTTCCAACGCGGATTCCTATCAGTGGGTGAGAGAAGGGAGATACGATGCGCTTTTTAACATCAAGACCAGCTATGAGGCGAACGTGGTGAGCGAGAGCGGGGAATATCACGACTATGCCGATGAACTGACCTTTATTACTTATGAGGCCATCCCAACCTGGCCGCTGTTCAACAGCAAGGACCAGGAGCTGGCGGACGCTTACGACGAGGCATGGGAGCAGCTGGAGGCCGACGGAACGTTGGAAGCGCTTGCGCAGCAGTATTTCGGGTACAGCCTGTTTGAGATGGTTCCGGAGGGGTATCAGATTGGCGACGAGCTGTAAGATGAAGGAATGTCAGAGCGGGAGACCGGCAGCCGGAGGGCAGGTCAGGAAGTAAATAAGAGACAGGAAAGTCATGGAAAAGAAGCAATGGAAAAGAAGCAATAGAAAAGAAGTAATAGAAAAGAAGCAATAGAAAAGAAGCAATAAAAAAGAAGCAGTAAATAAAGAAGCAATAAATAAAGAAGCAGTAAAACATGGAAGCAGCAAAAAACAGATAAGGAAAAACATTGAAAAGAAAGGGGAAGTATTATGTCAAAGAGAGAATTGGTTCTGGGAGCATTGGATCGTCAGGAGGTGGAGCGTGTACCGGTGGGATTTTGGTTTCATTTTGCGCCGGGAGCTTTGTTTAACGACGATCCTGCCGTCATCGAAAAGAATATCAACGGCCATCAGGCGTTTTTCGACGCGTTCCGGCCGGATTTCCTGAAGCTGATGAGCGACGGATATTTCAAATATCCCAACCCTGCCATCGAACAGGTCAGAACCGCTGCGGATCTGAAAGGAATAAAGGCCGTGGGCGCCAAAGAGTGGATCCGTGCGCAGGCAGAACTGGTAAAGGAGCTGACGGGTCGTTTTGGAAAAGAAGTGGCAACATTCTATAACATTTTTTCTCCGGCAACCTATCTGAAAATGCAGCTCGTCCAGCAGGGCGTTTCCCTGGGAGCGCTGGCAGACGAGGATCCGGAGGCAGTAAGGGACGCCCTGCTGGAAATCGCAAAGGATGTGGCGGAACTGGCAAGAGCGGTAATTGACCAGGGCGGCGCGGACGGAATTTATTTCAGCGCCCAGAATCTTCAGGATGCCAGCCTGACAAAAGAGGAGTATTTAAAGTATATTGCGCCTGCCGAGATTTTTGTGCTGAATGCGGCGAACAAGTCGGGTGATTACAATATCCTGCACATCTGCGGCTTTAAGGGGGCGAAAAACGATCTTACCACGTATGTAGACTATCCGGCGAAGGCCGTGAACTGGGCCGTCACCGTGGAAGGAGTAAGCCTGGAAGAAGGAAAGGAGCTGTTCGGCGGGCGGACCGTGATCGGTGGCTTCGGAAACACGGAGCATGATCTTCTCTACAAAGGCACCCGTGAGCAGATTCAGGCCGAGACAAGGGCAATTCTGGAAAAGGCCGGAACCAGGGGCGTTATCCTGGGAGCGGACTGCACGGTTCCCAGCGATATTTCCTATGAACATCTGGAGTGGGTCCGTCAGGCAGCAAAAGAATTTTCCGCAAAGTAATCATTGCAAACAGCGACAGGGGGTATCTTAATGAGACCGTTTCATCCGTCCTACATCATAACAGCGCTGGGCCAGATCATCCCTTTTCTTTGGGTGACGCTGGCAACTATGGCCGGCACCGTGTTCTTCGGCAGTCTTGCGGGGCTTATGCTGGCCCGGGCAAAGGTACGGAGGCGGCCCCTGTCCCGGGCGCTTGCCAATGTTTACATCTACATGACAAGGTGTATTCCTTCTATTGTTCTGTTGTTTATTATTTATTACGGGCTGCCGGAGCTGCTCCTGGCGTTTGGGATCAATATCAACGGATTTAACAAGGCGTTTTTTGTCATCACCACATTTTCCGTTCTTTTTGCGGCCAATATGGCGGAGGTGTTCCGCTCCGCCTATGAGGCCATTGATCCGGGGCAGCGGGAGGCGGCGCTGAGCGCCGGTCTGAGTGAATGGGAGGCATTTTTCCGCATTCTCCTGCCGCAGTGCGTGACGGTGGCGCTTCCGAATTTTGCAAATGCTCTGGTAAACCTGATGAAAGAGGGATCTTTAGCTTATACGATCGGAATGGTGGATGTGATGGGGAAGGGCCAGCTGATGATCGGCATGAACAATGGCTCTTACAGCCTGGAAATCTACCTCGCCCTGGCGATTCTCTACTGGGTGCTGACGGTTGTTCTGGAAAAGGGATTCGGATACGTGGAAAAACGTCTGTCAAGCGGGAAAAGGATTGTGGCCGCATAGCCGGAAGGGAGGACGAAATGCATATCAATACGGAATTTATGGCAGAAACCTTTCTGGCATCTCTCGGAGGGATCCCAGTCACGCTGGAAATCACTTTGGTTACGCTGCTCATCTCGGTGCCGCCGGCTTTTTTCATGGCCCTGGCCAGACAGCGCCGGAAAGGAATCGGCAGCAGGCTGGCGTCGGCCTATGTGTCCTTTATCAGGGGAACGCCTGTGGTGCTTCAGATCCTGTTTTTATACAGTCTTCTGCCATCCCTGCTGAATTATCTGTTTACACAGGTGATGTCGCTTCAGGTCAATGTATTTAAATGGAACACGATCCTGTACGCTTTCATTGTCTTTTCTTTGAACACGACGGCAGTGCTGTCGGAGGTATTCCGTTCTGCGTTGTCTACAGTGGAGCATGGCCAGATGGAAGGCGCACTGTCTGTGGGGCTTTCCCGGAGACAGGCCTATGCCCGCATTATTCTTCCGCAGGCCCTGGTTTCGGCCCTGCCCAATATCTGTAACGCTACCGTGAACCTGCTGAAGAGCACGTCTCTGGCGTTCATGATGACAGTACAGGACATCACGGCCATTGCAAAGGTGAGGGCGGCGTACGGATACAATTACATAGAAGCTTATCTGGTAGTGCTTGTTGTCTATATCCTGCTGTGCACCGTTGTACAGCTCTTGTTTAAGGCTGTGGAGAGATATCTGTCTTCCTACAAAAAGCTGATCGCCGCCTGACGACAGCCGGCGCAGGACCTGGAAAGGAGAGGGATGGACCATGTTGGAAGTAAGGAATGTTCATAAATCATTTGGAGACAACGAAATTTTAAAGGGTGTGGATCTGAAGGTGGAAAAAGGGGATATCATCGTGATCCTCGGGCCCAGCGGATCCGGGAAGACCACACTGTTAAGATGCATTAACTTTCTCGAAAGAGCGGAAAAGGGCACCATGGATTTCGACGATATCCATACGGAATTTAAAACGGCGTCCCGGCATCAGATCAACGCCATCAGAAAGCGGACGGGTTTTGTCTTCCAGAATTATAATCTTTTTGCGAACAAAACCGCGCTGCAGAATGTGACGGAAGGGCTGACCGTGGCGAGAAAGGTGCCGAAGCAGGAGGCGGATGCCAGGGCGAAGGAGGCGCTGGATCGGGTGGGACTGTCCGACCGGTATGACTATTATCCGTCCCAGCTCTCCGGCGGCCAGCAGCAGCGCGTAGGCATTGCCAGGGCAATCGCGGTAAATCCGGAAGTGATCCTGTTCGATGAGCCCACGTCGGCCCTTGACCCTGAGCTGGTGGGAGAGGTCTTAAACGTAATGAAAGCGCTGGCCCGGGACGGTGCGACAATGATTGTAGTGACCCATGAGATGGGATTTGCGCAGGATGTAGCCAGCAGGGTAGTATTCATGTCGGAGGGAACGGTGGTAGAGCAGGGGGCGCCAAAGGAGATCTTCCGGGCGCCGAAGGATCCGAGAACCGCCCAGTTTCTGCGCAGGATTCTTCGGGATGATTACGAGTACAGTATCTGACGGCTCCGGAACAGGGCGGGTTCAGATGACATAATCTCCTCCGGAGGAAGGCCCGGCCATCAGATCCGCCAGCGTGATCTTGTCTAAGTATTCGTTGATCAGCTTGTTCAGGCCCTGCCACATGGGAAGAGTCTGACAGACGGCCATTCTGGGACAGGCGGCCGCGTCGGCCTCCAGACAGCTCACCGGGGCCAGGGAAACCTCCGTCAGCCTCAGAACGCTGCCAACGGTATATTCCTCGGGAGACCGTGTCAGGCGGTATCCGCCGCCCTTGCCGCGAAGGCCCTCCAGAAACTTATGCTTCACAAGGATCTTAAGAATACTTTCCAGGTATTTTTCCGAAATGTCCTGTCGGGCTGCCGTTTCCTTTAAAGGAATAAAGCCCTCGCTCTGATGTTCGGCAAGATCGATCATAATGCGCAGGGCATACCGCCCTTTGGTTGATACCATCATAATTACCACTCCTCGTCTGGCTTTATTATACAATGAGACGGAAAGGAAAATCAACCGTATTCAAATACATCCAAAATGTTGAGATAGGAGCTTCCTGTATAATTCAAGTATAGGGAATTCCAAGAAAGAAGGTTGAGAAAAAAATACCTCAGTGTAAAATAA
>CANQWM010000035.1 GCA_947627535.1 uncultured Acetatifactor sp. | reverse complement strand
GGTGAGGAAAGTCCGGGCTTCACAGGGCAGGATGCCGGATAACGTCCGGTGGAGGTGACTCCAAGGCCAGTGCAACAGAAAGATACCGCCGGGATTTGCGCTTCGCGCAGATCCCGGTAAGGGTGGAAAGGCAGTGTAAGAGACTACCGTCCGTCCGGCAACGGGCGGAGCCATGTAAACCCCATCCGAAGCAAGACCAAAAAGAAAGCGACAGGCTTGCCCGGCCTGCTTTCAGGTAGGTCGCAGGACGCGGCTGGCAACAGCCGTGCAAGATAGATGATCACTCAATGACATAACCCGGCTTATCGTTTTGCTTACAGATTTAAAATTCGACAGATATGGCAAAGGTCATATCTGTCGGGTTTTGTTGTGAATAAAAATTTCTGACGGAGAGTTTGGCTTTTCGGCTCTCCGGCTGCTTTGCAAAGAACTGTCCGGCGGGAGGCGATCTTGAGAACGGAAAAGAAGAAAGGAAAATGCACGCCGGGGCTGTTGCTGGGCCTGCCGCTTTTTCTGCTGTGCCTGTGTGCCGGATGCGGGGAGCGGCCGGTTTCTTCGGGGGAGAATTCTCAGGAGGATTTCGCCGACGCCGGAAAGGAAGGCGCGGAGGAACCTAAGGCGCCGTCTATCGCGGCTGCCCCTTTGCTGGAATGGGAGGATCCGGAGGAAGAAAATCTGGCGTGTATGCTCCAGGAAACCTGCGGAGGAATGATGGTGAAGCTGACGGCGGGCGGTCTGACGGGAAGCGGCGTGATCTGCGGTACGGAAGGAGATTTCCTGCTGGTTGCAACGGCGGCTCATGTGCTGTCGGAATCCGCGGACGGGGTAAAGGTCCTGTTTTCGGACGGCTGGGAGACAGAAGAAGTTTCCGTCGCGGTTTCAAGTTCGGCCGACCTTGCGGTGCTCCGGATTCCTCTGTCCCGGATCCCGGAAAAGAGCCGGAACAGTTATCTGGCCGTCAATGTGGATCGGACCGTTTCCGGCGAAATACAGGCCGGCGACGGCTGCATCGTGATGGGCGGCTTTGAGGAAGCGGCCTGCGGCGCTTATGAAGGTGAGGTGCTGGATCCCTGGATCTATATGGAAGATTACGACCAGTACATGGTCTGGGCCAGGGCGCCGGGAAAGAAGGGCATGTCGGGCGGCGGGATCTTTGACCGCAGCGGGCATCTTTTGGGGATCCTCTCCGGGTACAGTGAGGACGGGGAATGGGCCGCTGTTCCGCTGGCGTTCCTGTTGACGGAGTTCTCAGATGCGGCGGAGCCATAAAAGACACATAAAAATTTGATGTGGTGATCGATAACTGTAAGTAGGTGCGATTAGTAAATTTTATATACTAGTAACAGATATTAAAATACGAATAACAGGGATATTGACGCAGTTGAGGATTTTAATTGCTGCAGATATAAAAAGCTGATTAAATGCTTCTTTCCATAGGGGTCGATTTCCCCGAGGAGAACACATTCATCAGCTTCGATAATAATATAGCATACACCACAGAGAATGTCAATTACCCGGCTGATGTTGTTTGAAAGTGGTAACAGTTCAGCCGACAGCCATTTCATGAGCAAAGGCAGGCGCATGGCGCGGGCTGAACCGTTACTGAAAGTGAAATATCAAGTTGCCACAGATCATGTACTGGAGGATTACTTGACTCTATGTAAAAAGGTAAAAAGATAAGAATGTCCAAAGCAGATAGGATAGCAGCAATAAAGAAAAGATTGATGGAGGGTTAAATATGCAGGTAAAGGATACAGATGCAGCAAGAAAAGTAAGAGATGTAGTTGCTTCAATGGCTATTGAAGATATGTATTTCAGTAAGGAATTTATAATTAAACTGATAGAAGCAGGAGAAGGAAAAAGAACTTATGAGGAATTAATAGAAGAGGTTAAAAATAAATATGCCAGACAATAAAGATTATCCCGGAAGATGAAAGCGTAATGTTAAAATAACTACTGTTTCTACCTATTGAGAATGACATTGAGAATGACAGGATATTGACGCAGTTGAGGAATTTAATTGCTGTAGATATAAAAAGCTGACTAAATGCTTCTTTCCATAGAGAAATAGTATCTCAAGGAGAACACATTCATCAGCTTCGATAATAATATAGCACACATCACAGAGAATGTCAATTACCCGGCTGATGTTGTTTGAAAGTGGTAACAGTTCAGCCGGCAGCCATTTCATGAGCAAAGGCAGGCGCATGGCGCGGGCTGAACCGTTACTGAAAGTGAAATATCAAGTTGCCACAGATCATGTACTGGAGGATTACTTGCCTCTATGTAAAAAGGTAAAAAGATAAGAATGTCCAAAGCAGATAGGATGGCAGCAATAAAGAAAAGATGGATGGGGGATTAAATATGCAGGTAAAGAATACAGATGCAGCAAGAAAAGTAAGAGACGTAGTTGCTTCTATGGCCATTGAAGATATGTATCTTGAGAGTGATTATATACTAAAGTTAATAGAAGTGGCTGACGGCAAAAGAAAATCTGAAGATTTAATAGATGAGGTCATAAGTCAATATGCCAGACAATAAAGATTGTCCCGGAAGATGAAAGCATAATGTTAAAATAACTTCTGTCTCTATCTATTGAGAATGACAAGATATTGACGCAGTTGAGGAATTTAATTGCTGTAGATATAAAAAGCTGACTAAATGCTTCTTTCCATAGGGGTCGATTTCCCCGAGGCGAACACATTCATCAGCTTTGATAACAATATAGCATACACCACAGAGAATGTCAATTGCCCAGCTGATGTTGTTTGAAAGGAAGGAGATGTTGTTTATGGACTTAAATGCTGTTTTGTGGTACTTTAATAAGAAAGAGAGATTTGGCTTGAACCCAGCGTAAAAGGAGTCGGCTTTTTCATGAATGAGACAGATGCAGGTCTGCAGGAGCGTTTCAAGATGGAATATCAAGCTGCCATAGATCAGGCGCTGGAGGATTAGGTGTTTCTGTATAAAGCATAAGAATGTCCGAGGCAGATAGGATGGCAGCAATAGAGAAAAGGATGCAGGGAGGTAATGACGATGGAATTACAGAATAAAAAGGAGTTTACCAAAGAAGACAAAAGAAGAGCATGGAATTTTGCTATCGGAATGATGCAGGTGGATGGGGTGAAACCGGATCAGGAATATTTGGATTTGGTAGAAAAGGAAATCAATGGAGAAATTACATTGGATGAAATGAAATGGATTATCTTAAAAAAACATGATAAGACAGGGAGATACCAGTGAAGAAGGCATATGTTGATCCGTATATTAACCGGCAAACGGGAATACTTAAAAACAATCTAGGAATAACAGACAATGAAGAATTGCGCAAAACGGAATCTGAAATAACGGGCGTTGCAATGCGCCAGCTGAGTCAGATGCCCGTTCAGGGCGATTTTACCTTTGCTCATTTGTGCAAAATTCATGAAAAAATTTTTGGCGATATATATGAATGGGCCGGATCGCAAAGGATCATTAATATAGAAAAGCCGGAGAAAGCATTAGGAGGATTATCAGTCGAATATTCGCCGTGTGATGATGTGCAGCGAGATGCCAGTATTATTTTGACAAATATGAAAAAAGTAAGTTGGCAAAGTTTGTCATTGGATCAGAAAGCGGCGGAATTTTCCCGGTATATGGCAGACTTGTGGAAAGTGCATCCGTTCCGTGAGGGAAACACAAGAACAACGGTGACTTTTTGCTGTGACTTTGCTGAAAGCAGGGGATTTGGACTTGACAGAGGTTTATTCAAAGATAATGGCGAATATACCAGGACTGCTTTGGTGGCAGCTTCAGCAAAGTTTTCAGACGGATTAGGGGACCGCTCTCAGCCGGAATACTTGATAAGAATTGTTAAAGACGCCATGGAACGAGGGGAAAAGATGAGAAAAAGTTTTACACAGGATCTATAATAGCTGATTATGTTAAAAATGCATTCCTGCAGCAAAGCAGGAGAAAGGATGGACAGCAATGACAAAAATAGATGTGTTTTCGGGATTTCTTGGGGCGGGAAAAACGACCCTGATCAAGAAGCTTTTGAAGGAGGCGCTGGACGGGAGCAAGACGGTCCTGATCGAGAACGAGTTCGGTGAGATCGGAATCGACGGAGGCTTTTTAAAAGAATCCGGCATTGAGATCAAGGAAATGAATTCCGGCTGTATCTGCTGCTCCCTGGTAGGAGACTTCGGCACCTCGCTGAAAGAGGTGATTTCCACCTATGCGCCGGAGCGTATTCTGATCGAGCCCTCTGGCGTGGGAAAGCTTTCCGATGTGCTGAAGGCGGTGGAGAACGTGGCGGCGGAGCTAAATGTCAGGGTCAACAGCGCCGTGGCCGTGGTGGACGCTTCCAAGGCGAAAATGTATGTCAAGAACTTTGGAGAGTTCTTTATCAATCAGATCCAGTTCGCCGGAACCATTCTCTTAAGCAGAACGGACAAGGTGACGGCGGAAAAACTGGAGGAATGTGTCCAGATGATCCGTCAGTACAACGCCACGGCGACTGTTATCACCACGCCGCTGGATCAGCTGGACGGAAAGAATGTTCTGGAGACCATCGAAGGCGCGGACACGCTGGACGAGATGATGCGGGAAATGCTTCAGTCGGTACAGGACGAACACGAGCACCATCACCATCATGACGACGATGAGGACGACGAACACGAGCACCATCATCACCATCATCATGACGACGATGATGACGATGATGAGGAGGAGCACGAGCATCGCCATCATGACGACGATGACGAAGATGAGGAACACGAGCATCATCATCACCATCATGACGAAAATGATGAGGACGAGGACGAGGAACACGAGCATCCTCATCACCATCATGACGAAAATGATGAGGACGAGGACGAGGAACACGAGCATCACCACCATCACCACGACGGCAGCTGCAGCTGCGGTCATGACCATCACGGCCATCATCATGCGGACGAGGTATTTACAAGCTGGGGAAAAGAGACGCCCGCCGCATACACCGCGGAAAAGCTGGAGAGCATCTTTACAGCTCTGGACAGCGGCGAGTATGGCGCCATCCTTCGGGCGAAAGGCATGGTGCCCGCCGGAGACGGAACCTGGCTTTATTTTGATTATGTTCCCCAGGAACACGAGATCAGAAACGGCAGGCCGGAGGTGACGGGAAAACTCTGCGTCATCGGCGCCGAACTGAAGGAAGAGAAGCTGGAAGCGCTGTTTGGCGCTTAAGGGGACGCGGGGCAGCGCGGTGCAAAATGAGAAGTTGGAAAGGCGGAAAGCAGGATGAAACCTGTATATGTGATTAACGGATTCCTGGAGAGCGGCAAAACGGAATTTATCTGTTTTACGTTGGATCAGCCGTATTTTCAGGTGAGGGGGACAACGCTTCTGATCCTCTGTGAGGAGGGTGAGAATGAATACGACGAGGCGCTGTTAAAGAGAAGCCACACGGTTGTGGAACTTGTGGAATCAGAGGCGGAGTTTAATCCCGCCAACCTGATGGAACTGGATAAAAAGCATAAGCCGGAGCGGATCATTATTGAGTTCAACGGTATGTGGAACTATAAAAACGCGAAGCTGCCCTGGCACTGGAAGATCGAGCAGCAGATCACGACGATTGACGCATCCACCTTCCCGATGTATTACACGAACATGCGCTCCCTGCTGGCGGAAATGATCCGGAAGTCCGAGATGATCATCTTTAACCGCTGCGACAATGTCAGGGAGGAGCTGGGCGGATACCGGCGCAACATCAAGGCGGTAAACCCTTCCGCCGACGTGATCTTTGAGGATGCCAATGGGGAGATCAACGAGATTTTTGAAGAGGATCTGCCCTATGATCTGAGTCAGGAGACCATCGAGCTGGATAATGAGGGATATGGGATCTGGTACCTGGATGCCATGGACCATCTGGAGCGGTATGTGGGGAAAAAGCTGCAGTTTGTGGGAATGGTGCTGAAGCCGGAAAATTTCCCCGACGATTATTTTGTGCCGGGACGGATGGCAATGACCTGCTGTGCGGAGGATATGGCTTTTCTGGGCTATGCCTGCCAGTTTGCGGGAGCGAAGGCGTTAAGGCAGAAGGAATGGGTAAAGGTTACGGCTGTGGTCGCCAAAGAATACTGGGAGGACTATAAGGGAGAAGGCCCCATTCTTCATGCGGTGAGCGTGGAGAAGACGAAGGCGCCCAGAGAAGAGGTTATCAGTTTCTCATAAGGTATGATGCAGGAAGAAGAAAAGGAGATCCGACAACTGAAAAACAGACTTCGGGATCTGGCCCGGAGATCGTATCAGCAGGGAATCTATACCTTTACCGGTTTCCTGGGTCCGGCCGGGCAGGAAGTCTTCTGGCAGCAGGAAGGAGAACTGCGCAGCGCCGGTTATCTTTTAAACGGCGGGTACGAGGGCGCGGAGCGGGTGGTGATCCGGTTCGGCAGCGAGGAAGCGTTTGGGTATCAGGTGCCCTTTCCCATTGTGTGTATCCATATCAGCCCCCTGCAGCAGAAATTTGCGGATGAGCTGTCCCATCGGGATTTTCTGGGGGCATTGATGAATCTGGGAATTGACAGGGGAACGCTGGGGGATATCAGAACCGGCGACAGAGAGGCATATCTCTTCTGTCTGGAGTCCATTGCGGAGTTTCTCTGTGAAAACCTTACCAGAGTCCGCCATACCGACGTGCGCTGTACTGTGACGGAGGAGATCGGAAATGTGCCCCGGGATGTGCCGGAGACAGTGGATATTCAGGTATCGTCACTGCGCGTTGACGCGGTGCTGTCCGGGGTATATCATATATCCCGGGAAAAGAGTATGGAGCTGTTCCGTGCCGGCAGAGTGTATGTGAACGGCAGACTGTGTGAAAACAATTCCCGGCTGTTAAAGACGGGAGAGACGGTGAACGCGAGAGGCTTTGGAAAATTTTCACTGACCGGCGAGCCACGAAGTACAAGAAAGGGACGATTGGCTGTGGAAGCGGCAGTGTACAGATGAGAGGGGTGTTATGATGTATTCTTATTCAATCATTCAATGGCTTGCTTTTTTCTATTTTTATTGTTTCTGCGGCTGGTGTTTCGAATCCACTTATGTTTCGATCTGTTCCAGAAAACTGACGAACAGAGGGTTTCTGCGGGGACCCTTCCTGCCGCTGTACGGCAGCGGGGCCATTCTGCTTCTGGTGGTGTCGAAACCCGTGGAAGGGAATATTTTTCTGGTATATGTGGTCGGGTGTCTCTGCGCGACCATTCTGGAGTATGTGACGGGTGTAGCGATGGAAGCGCTGTTTAAGGTGCGTTACTGGGATTACTCCAATCACAGGTTTCAATTCCAGGGACATATCTGGCTTGTATCCTCTCTGGCCTGGGGGCTGTTCACTGTTCTTTTGACGCGGGTTGTCCATGTGCCGGTGGAAAGGATCGTCCTGGCCGTTCCGGGATCCGTTCTCACAGCGGTGATCATGGTGCTTACCGTACTCATCGGCGCGGATTTTGCCCTCTCCTTCAAGGCTGCTATCGACATCAAGGATATGCTGGAGAAGATGAAATCCACAAAGACGGAGCTGCTGCATATTCATAAACGTCTTGATGCGATCATCGCATCCGCAGGGGAGAGCATCGAGAACCGCAGGGAAGCTATTCTGGAAAGCATGGATGAGATAAGATCCGGCATAGAGGATAAGCTGGATCATCTGAAAAATCTGGCGGCCAACAGACCCGGCGAATATCCGGAGAGCGTCAGGGACGAGGTTTCGGAGCTGAAGAAGAAATATATTGTCAATGTGGAGCTTAGAAACCGTATGAGCAGCATCCGGGATTTCTTTCAGCGCGATCTGCTGCGGAACAATCCCTCCATGGCCTCCGACCAGTATCAAGAGTGCCTGGATGAACTGAAACAGAATGCCGGCCGCAGAAGGAAAGACAGGCGGAAGGAAGAGAAAGAGACGCAATAAGGAAGAATACCGATTAAGGAAGAATACCGATAAGGAAGAATGCCGCAGGTACTGAAGCCTGCGGTTTTTCTTAATCAAATCTTAAAGGAATCCGATGTTTTTTGTTAAGAAGTATTCTGGTATAATAAAAAGATGAGGTGTCGGTTATGTACCATATTTTAATCTGTGATGACGAGAAAGATATCGTAAATGCGTTAAAAATATATTTGAATGATTCCGCTTATATCCTGCATGAAGCCTATAACGGCCGGGAGGCGCTGCAGATCATGGAGCGGGAGACGATCCAGCTTGTTCTGATGGATATTATGATGCCGGAGATGGACGGCATTGAAACCATGGTCAAGATCAGGGAAAAGAGCAACGTGCCCGTCATTCTGCTGACTGCAAAATCGGAGGACTCGGATAAGATCCTGGGGCTGAATGTGGGCGCGGACGATTATATTACAAAACCTTTTCATCCCATGGAGGTATGCGCGCGGGTGAAATCCCAGCTGCGGCGGTATCTGCAGCTGGGCGGCAGCAACGCAAGGAAAGAGGCGTTAAGGTGCGGCGGCATCGAGCTGGATGATAAGGAAAAGAAGGTTCTGTGCGACGGGGAAGAGGTTTCTCTCACCCGGACGGAGTATGAGATCCTGAAACTGCTGATGGAAAACCAGGGGCAGGTATTTTCGCCCAGAGATATCTACCGCAGGATCTGGAATGATTCGCCTTACGGCAGCGAGAATACGGTGGCGGTCCATATCAGGCACCTGCGGGAGAAGCTGGAGATCAATCCGGCAGAACCAAGGTACTTGAAGGTGGTATGGGGACAGGGATATAAGTGTGAAAAACACGGCTGAGACGGTATCGGGCAGTGCTGTGAAAGAAACGGAGGGAGACTGGGCCTTGTCGGAGAAAAAGATAAAGAAAAAGATCATCTATAAGGTGGGGAGAATCCTTCTGGCGCTGATAACGGTGGCCGCTTTTTTCGGCATGAGCGTATCGGAACTGTTCTGCAGGGAAGCGGAAAGAGAGGGCTTTTACGCGGAAGTGACGCCGATGGAGGCCGCCGGCCCTTATCTGGACAGGATTGCCCAGGAGATCACCAGTCATCTGGTGGAGCTGGTGGCGGCGGAGTCGGATGATACCGTGATAAAGGATTATCTGGTGTCCCAGGGCGTGGATGTACAGCTTTATAGATATAAAGGCGTCTATCCCATGTGGGGAACCAACAGTGAGCCTTATAAGCCGAAGATTACCCTTCAGGTGGAACTGAATTATTATGAGGAGACGGGGAGAGATATCTGGTGTGGTTTTTATATATCGCCCAACGACCGCTATTACTGCGTGTATTACATGCGTCCGGACTGCCCCGCCGACGCTCCCATACGGGAAGCATCCGACAGCCTGCAGACTCTGCATGATAAATGGGGGACCGCAATGCGGACGGCCACGGCGATGGAGATCGCATTTGCCCTGTGCATCGGTCTGCGTCTTTTCCTGTTCCTGAAAAAAAGGCGTAAGCGCCATGAGAAGAGGGAGAGGGAACCGGGATTTCTGGTATGGAGACTGGCGGCGCCGTCGGTATGCGCCGTGGGGATTATTCTGACGGAGCGGCTGATGGAAAGAGGAATTATAGATTGGCAGTTCTTCCCTCGGATCCTGCTCAGAAGTACGGCGGCGACGCTGATCCTCGTTGCGGTTCTGCTTCAGGGAACAAGTGTCAGCAGGTTTTTCTATCGGGTGTTCAGATGGATTTTGCGAAAGGCCGGGCGCGTGATCTGCAGTATTCTGAGAAAATTTCCTCCGCTGCCGTCTGGAATCCTGCTTTATGTGGGAGGCAGCGGTCTGGAGCTGTTTTTGTGCTTCCGGACAAAATGGTATTGGGCGCTTGCCGTCTGGATTGTGGAGAAAGCGGTCGTGCTGGGCGCCGGGGTTTATCTCTTCGTGTGCGGAAAACGGTTTTTGGCTGCTGGGGAGCTGCTGGCGCAGGGAGAGCTGGATCATGAGGTAAATACAGCGGGCATGGCCGGGCCTCTGAGGCGGCACGGCGAGAATCTGAACAGCATCGGTCAGGGAATCTCCCGGGCAGTGGAAGCGAAGATGAAAAGCGAGCGCATGAAGACGGAGCTGATTACCAACGTGTCCCATGATATTAAAACACCCCTGACCTCCATTATTAATTATTCCCGGCTGATCGGCGACCAGAAGACGGAAAATGAAACCATTACGGAATACGCACAGGTGCTGCTGCGGCAGGCGGAACGCATGAAGAAGCTGCTGGATGATCTCATAGAGGCATCCAAGGCGGCATCCGGCAGTATGGAAGTTCATTTTGCGCCCTGTGAGGTAGACGTTCTTCTCTCTCAGGCGGTGGGAGAATATCAGAGCAGACTGGAGGAAAAACAGCTGGAGCTTCGCACCGTCCAGCCGGAAGAGACGATTCGCATTCTGGCAGACGGACAGCTGCTGTGGCGTGTTTTTGACAATCTGTTCAACAACGTCTATAAGTACGCGCAGGAGGGCTCAAGGGTTTATCTGAACGTGGAGAAGGCACAGGACAGTGTGCGCATCATCTTCCGCAACATGTCGAAGTTTGCGCTGAACATTTCGGCGGAAGAGCTGGAGGAACGGTTCGTGCGGGGGGATAAGTCCAGACATATGGAAGGCAGCGGGCTGGGACTTGCGATCACAAGGAGTCTTGTGGAGCTGCAGAACGGCCGGATGGAGCTGCTGGTGGACGGGGATCTTTTCAAGGTGACGCTGTTGTTTGGACTGCTGGAGGACGAGGACGGGACGAACGCAGACAACCGGTAAAAACAGTCCCCAGAAAAACCGCTCCATTGCCGGCTGTCTTTTCGCCGGCAATGGGGTGGTTTTTTCCTCCGGGTCTTCCTGAAACTGAAGAAAAATGAAATGGAAGAGATGTTCGCTTCATGTTGCCGTGGTGGGGGAATATTTCTCTTCACAGTATTTGCAGCGGTAAATCTCCCGTTCCGGGTCCGCCAGATAGAAGATATGGGGCAGCTCCTGTTCAATGGAAGTAATGCATCTGGGATTGTGGCATTTGATCACGTTTCGAATCTGTTTCGGCAGTACCAGCTCCTTTTTTTCCTGAATCTCGCCGTTACGGATCACATTGACCGTAATGCTGTGGTCTATGAAAGCCAGAATGTCGAGATCCAGCATATCGATGTTGCATTCTACCTTCAGGATATCCTTTTTCCCCATTTTAGCGCTTCGGGCATTCTTGATGATGGCTACCGTGCAGTCCAGCTTGTCCAGCTGAAGATGTTCATAGAGTTCCAGGCTTTTTCCCGCCTTGATATGATCCAGCACAAAGCCTTCTTCGATTTTTCCTACGTTTAACATGAAGTTCCTCCTTGTTTCCGGCGCCGTGTCCGGTCCGTGTGATGTTTTTTGCAGCCGGCATGTCTCTTTTGCGGTTTGCAGTGTCTCTGGGGCTTGAGTTTCCCGCTCCCGTCAAGGGGCTCTCAGGCCAGCTCCAGCAGGGTCAATATCAGCGCCATGCGGACATACACGCCGTACTGCGCCTGTTTAAAGTAAGCCGCCCTGGGGTCGTCGTCCACCTCCACGGAAATCTCGTTTACTCTGGGAAGAGGATGCAGGATCAGCATATCGTCTTTTGCTTTGGAAAGCTTCATGGCGTCCAGAATGTAGAAATCCTTCAGACGGACGTAATCCTCTTCGTTAAAGAAGCGCTCCTTCTGGACTCTGGTCATATAGAGCAGATCGAGATCCGGCATTACGTCCTCGAGACGGATCACCTCCCGGAAGGGGATGCCTCTGGTGCGCAGCATGTCCGTAATATAGTCCGGGACACGCAGCTCCTCCGGGGAAATAAAAAGATAGCGGATGTTGTCGTACCGGATCAGCGCGTGGATCAGGGAATGGACGGTTCGTCCGAACTTCAGGTCCCCGCACAGACCGATGGTAAAACCGCCCAGGGAGCCCTTCAGGCTGCGGATGGTCAGAAGGTCGGTAAGCGTCTGGGTGGGGTGCTGGTGGCCGCCGTCCCCCGCGTTGATAACGGGAATGCCGGAGCGTTCCGCCGCCACCATGGGCGCGCCCTCCTTGGGATGGCGCATGGCGCAGATATCCGCGTAACAGGAGATGACCCGGATGGTATCCGACACGCTCTCGCCCTTTGCGGCGGAAGAGGAATTGGCGTCGGAAAAACCGATGACCCGGCCGCCGAGCCTGGTCATGGCCGACTCAAAGCTTAAGCGCGTCCGGGTGCTGGGCTCGTAAAAGCAGGTGGCCAGAATTTTCCCGTCACAGGCGTGGGCGTATTTCCCGGGATTGCGCTCAATGTCCCCTGCCAGATCAAAGAGCCTGTCCAGCTCCTGTGTAGTGAAATCCAAAGGGCTCATTAAATGTCTCATGGTGATAACCTCCTATGCGTATGCGATAAATGGACAAGGGCCTGAAAAAAGCCGAAGGCAAAACCTTCGGCTTTTTGTTATGACTGATAGGATAACAGCTCTTCCACCGTCTTCCTTTTCGGAGCGGCGGGGGATTCGGCGGGATAACCAATGGCGATCAGGGCCGCCAGTTCTCTGTCCTCCGGCAGATTCAGCAGCCGGGACGCTTCCTCCTCCTGAAACAGCCCCATGATCACGGTGCCAAGGCCCTGTTCACAGGCCGCGAGACAGAACGCCTCACTTGCGATTCCAGCGTCGAACATCTGCCAGTGGTCGCCCTTGGAAGTGGAGAAGGAGCCGTCTCTCTCGTAACCGCATCTGCCCTTGATCAGGGTGACGGCAACGACCATGGGAGCGTTCTCCATAATAGCGGTGTTGCCGGACCAGTCGGTGCATTTTGCGAGAGCGGCTTTCTTTTCGCCCTCCACGGCAATGTAACGGGTGATCTGTGTGTTCTTCCAGCTTGGAGCGTAGGACGCGGTTTCCACGATATGGGCCAGCAGCTCATGAGAGACCGGACGTTCGGTAAATTTTCGGATGCTCCTGCGGTTTCTGATACATTCGTTGGCTGTCATTCTGATAACCTCCTGACGATCCTGTTTGTCTTATGATACCACTTCCGGAAAAGACTTTCAATGGGAGATCGGGAAAAATTTCACGGACGAAATTTTCCGGGGTTATTTTCAGGATCTGACTTTTTTTAAAAAGAGGTTTGCCATATGGAAGAGTATCTGGTATGATTCATGTCAGGGAGGGTTATTTTCTGATTGCATGTGCCGTGCCCTGCGGCGGAAAGGATGACAAAATGGAATTTGTGGAAAGAAAACGATGGTTATTTTTTGGACTGCCGTTCACTTTTACCAAATATATGGTAAAGGAAGATATGATTACAGTGGACACAGGGCTGTTCCGGACAGTGGAAAACGACTGTTATATGTATAAGGTACAGGATGTACAGCACAGCGCGACGCTGGTGGAAAAGATGTTCCGTCTCGGTACGGTGACCTGCTTTACCGGCGACACCACTCACCCGCAGCTTCATCTGGTACATATCAAAAATTCCAGGGCAATCAAGGATTATATTCTGGAACAGTCTGAGAAGGCTCGCCTGAAGCGGCGGACCGTGAACATGCTGGATATTGGTTCCAGCGGTATGCAGGATATGGACGACTCCGAATAAAGCAGAAAAAGCCCCGCTGTTTACAGTGGGGTATTTGATTGCTGGGCCAGGAGCTTTTCAAAGAAAAGTCCGGCGGCGAACCAACAGGGGGCGTAATCCAGACGGATGACCCGGCCGATGTGCCAGCGGCTTCTCCCATAGTCCCAGGGGCAGAGAGAACGGCTTTTCAGGATACTTCCCGTCAGGTATTCGGCGGAAAAGATGAGACTCATGTAAGTAAGCCCGCGAAACCAGAAGGGTTTCCTGTGCAGGATCCGGCTCATGGGCCCGAAGACGGCGGCGCACCCGTAGATAGGGAACATCCAGAGAGAGGTGCTTCCCTTCAGCGTCATGTCCCGGCGGCGGAGCGCGCCGCCGGCGGTGAATACGATCTCGATGCACCAGCCGGCGAGACCGCATTTCAGAAAGTTTTTCAGGAATCCGTATGCTGTATGCTTCATGGAACTGCTCCTTTTTCATGTTGCCGGACAAATACCGGTAAGTAGTATTCCCGGCGGGACGAAAATTATGACGTGTGGAGATAAAATGAAAATAACGGGCGGTATTGATTTGTTTTCCGCGGAACGGAGAAAGAAATGAATGTCAGACAGGCCATGGACTATATAGAAGAACTGGCCGGCGCCGGGATCGTGCCGGGACTTGACAGTATCCGGGAGTTGTGCAGACGGCTGGGAGACCCCCAGAGGAAGCTTTCGTTTGTCCATGTGGCCGGAACCAACGGGAAGGGGTCTGTGTGCGCGTTTGTCGCATCCGTTCTGCAGGAGGCGGGATATCGGGTGGGAAGATATCTATCGCCGGTTTTGTCTGAGTATAGGGAACGGATTCAGGTGAACGGCCGTATGATTACAAAGAAGGCGCTCTGTCAGGGAATGGAGCAGATCCGCCAGGCCTGTGACGGGATGGTTTCGGAGGGGCGTCCCCGGCCCACGGCCTTTGAAGCCGAGACGGCTCTGGGCTTTTTGTATTTTCTGGAGAAAAAGTGTGATATTGTGGTGCTGGAAGCCGGGATGGGAGGACTGCTGGACGCCACCAATGTGGTGGACAATACTGTGGCGGCGGTCATTACCTCCGTCAGTATGGACCATATGAAATTTCTGGGAAATACGCTGGAAGCCATCGCGGAGCAAAAAGCGGGTGTTATGAAACCGGGATGCCCTGTGATCAGCGCTTTTCAGCGGCCGGAGGTGACGGCTGTTCTCTTAAAAAAAGCGGAAGAGATGGGCTGTCTTTTTACGGCAGTGGATCCGGAAAAGATCCGCGGGGTGAAGTATGGGCTGGAGCGGCAGCGGTTTGATTACGGCGCCCGGAGAAAGCTTGAGATCGCTTTGGCGGGGCAGTACCAGATAGAGAACGCCGCCCTGGCGGTGGAGGTTCTGGACGCGCTGGGCGGACGGGGATTTCATGTAACGGAGGAACAGCTTAGGAGGGGGCTTGAAAAAACGAATTGGCCGGGCAGGTTTACAGTGATAAAAAAACACCCGCTTTTTATTGTGGATGGCGCCCATAATGAGGATGCGGCAAAAAGACTTGCACAATCTGTTACTTTTTATTTTACAAACCGGAAAATTATCTATATAATGGGAGTGTTGAAAGATAAAGAGTATGAGAAGATCATTGCCCTGACTCATTCCTGCGCGGAGCATATCATTACGGTGACGCCCCCGGGAAATCCCAGAGCGCTTCCGGCATATGAGCTGGCCAAAGAGGTCGCAAAAGTCCACCCGAGGGTGACAGCGGCGGACAGTCTGGAGGAAGCGGTGGAGATGAGTCTTCTTTTGGCGGGCAGCGAGGATGTGATCGTGGCCTTTGGTTCCCTGTCCTTCCTGGGCAGGATCATGGAGATCGCGGATGCGTCCTTTGGAAAGGCGGCGGGAAAAAATGGTAGACCAAAATAAGATCAGGGAGGCGGCAAGGCTGCTTCTTGAGGGGATCGGCGAGGATCCGGACAGGGAGGGGCTTAAGGAGACTCCGGAGCGGATCGCAAGGATGTACGAGGAGATTTTTGCCGGTATGGGCCGGGATGGCAGGGAAGAGCTGGGAAAAGTGTTTACCGTGGAGAACAGCGAGATGGTTCTGGAGCGGGACATCACCTTTTATTCCATGTGTGAGCATCACATGCTTCCCTTTTACGGGAAGGCGCATGTGGCGTATATTCCGAACGGCAGGGTAGTGGGCCTGAGCAAGCTTGCCCGGACAGTTGAAATTTACGCAGGAAGGCTGCAGGTACAGGAGCGCATGACGGGCCAGATCGCGGACGCGGTCATGAAGTACCTTGCTCCCCGGGGTGTGATGGTGGTCCTGGAGGCCGAGCACACCTGCATGACCATGCGGGGGGTCAGAAAGCCTGGAAGCAGAACGGTGACTACCGCTGCCAGAGGCGTATTTTTGGAAGATGAGAGTTTGCAAAACCGCTTTTTTCAGCTGCTGAATCTTTCGTAGGAGACGTGGGATGGACAGAGTTGACAAAATTTTACAGCATGAGACGTTCCGGCGTCATCTGGCTGAAATACGAAAAAGAGAGACGGATCGGAAATTCGGAAAACATGACCTGTCCCATCTTCTGGATGTGGCGCGGATCGGAGAGATCCTGAATCTGGAAGGCGGGCTGGGGCTGGACAGAGAGCTGGTCTATGCGGCGGCGCTTCTGCACGATATCGGGCGGGATGTGGAGTATGAAAACGGCACGGAGCATGATCTCGCAGGGGCGGAGATCGCGCCGGAGATCCTGCGGGACTGCGGATTTGACCCGCAGGAGACGGAACAGATCACGGATGCCATCAGAAGCCACGGGGACGCTGGGGCTGCCGGAGAAGAAAGCCTCCGGGGCATACTTTACCGTGCCGACAAGGCAAGCCGCCCATGCTTCGCCTGCGAGGAGGACGTGAGACGGGAATGCCGCTGGAGCGATGAAAAAAAGAACTTAAAGATTCGGTACTGAGGTTTTCAAAGTGCGGGAAAATGACGAAAAAATAGTAATGAGGATCGGCGGAAGGTCCTTTGCCAGACAGGGAAGGACGTATGTCATGGGAATCCTGAACGTGACGCCGGATTCCTTTTCGGACGGCGGCAGATGGAACAGTCCGGACAAAGCGTTGCGGCACGTGGAGGAGATGGTCCGGGAGGGCGCTGATGTGATCGATATCGGGGGCGAGTCCACAAGGCCCGGATATGCGGAAATCACAGTTTTGGAGGAAATACAGCGCACTGCCCCTGTAGTGGAGGCGGTGAAGGCGCGTTTTGATGTGCCGGTGTCGCTGGATACCTGCAGATATGAGACGGCCCGGGCGGGGATCGACGCCGGGGCGGATATGATCAACGATATCTGGGGGCTGCAGTATGACGGCAAAATGGCGGCGCTGATCGCGGAGAGCGGTCTGCCCTGCTGTCTGATGCATAACCGCAGGAATCCTGTCTACAGAGATTTTGTGCAGGATATGATGCAGGATCTTCGGGAAATCCTTATGCTGGCGGAAGAAGCCGGCATTCATAAGGAGAGGATCATTCTGGATCCGGGAGTCGGGTTTGCGAAAAGCTATGAGCAGAACCTGGAGGCTGTGAGAAATCTGGAGCGGATTCAAAGTCTGGGATGTCCGGTGCTGTTAGGCTGCAGCAGAAAATCTGTCATTGGCCTTACACTGGATCTGCCTGTGGAGGACCGGCTGGAGGGGACGCTTGCTACCACCGTTCTGGCGGCGGTAAAGGGCTGTATGTTTGTCCGGGTACATGACGTAAAGGAAAATGTGCGGGCCTTAAAGATGACGGAAGCCGTTCTTGGCGCCACAGACAGATAGGGACCGAAGAACGGGAGAGGGAAGGTAACAGAATGCAGGACAATATACGCGATGACGAGATAAGAATAGAGAACCTGGAGGTGTTTGCCCACCACGGGGTGTTCGTGGAGGAGCAGGAAAAGGGGCAGATCTTTCAGGTGAACGCGGTTCTCTACACCGACATTCACAGAGCCGGGCTGGAGGATAATCTCTTTTATACCATTGATTACGGCCAGATCTGCCAGTTCATCACCGAATGGATGCAGCAGAACACGTACCAGCTTCTGGAAGCCGTGGCGGAAAAAATGTCCAAGGCGATCCTGTTAAAGTATGACAGGGTCATTGCGGTGGAGCTGGAGATCCGCAAGCCGTATGCGCCGATTCCCCTTCCCTTTGGATGCGTGTCGGTAAAGGTATACAGAAAATGGCACACGGCGTATCTGTCGGTGGGCTCCAACATGGGGGACAAGGTGCAGTACATTTCCGGCGCCATCCGGGCGCTTGCCTCCCATCCCCAGATCAAGGTAAAGAAGGTGTCCGACCTGATTCAGTCCAGACCCTACGGGGTATTGGAGCAGGAGGACTTTCTGAACGGCGCGCTGGAGATCGAGACGCTGCTTGCGCCGGAGGAGCTTCTGGATGCCATACACGATATCGAAGATGCGGCCGGAAGAGTCCGTGTAAGGCGCTGGGGCCCCAGAACGCTGGATATTGACCTGTTGTTTTACGATAAGCTGATCTATGAGTCGGACACTCTGGTCATACCCCATGCGGATCTGCAGAACCGCGATTTTGTACTGGAGCCTTTGAGCACCCTCGCGCCCAACCTGCGCCATCCCATCCTGGGAAGGACCGTGATGCAGCTGTTTCAGGAGCTGCCGAAGGAGAAGCGGACAAAGGTGGAAATGCTCTAAAGCGTCCGCCCCGGCAGGCAGCGGTCCGCCAGCCAGGCGCACAGCCCGGTGAACAGTCCCGTCAGGATCCCGGCAGGCAGAAGAAGGGGAAGATAGGCCAGGACGGCGGGGGTGGATGTGACAAGCCAGGCGGCGGCAAGCTGTCCCGCGTTGTGGGCAAGGCCCCCCATAGCGCCGGTCAGCGGGGGAAACTTCTGATGAAGGATCTTCCCGGTCAGAAACATGAGTAACAGACTTAACGTTCCGCCGGACAGGCTGTAGAACAGGCTGAGGAGATTCCCGAAGAGAAGGGCGGACAAGAGGATGCGCACGGCCAGCACCAGGGCCGTGTCCTTCAGGGAATACCGCCGCAGCAGGACAAGGGTTATGATATTTGCCAGGCCGAGCTTGAAGCCCGGGATCGGCGCCAGAGGCGGCAGGGCGCTTTCCGCCGCGTAGATTGCCAGGGAAAGAGTCGCGTACAGCCCGAGGACGGTCATTTTTTTTACAGGCATGGGTGGTCTCCTTTGCGGGTTTTGGGGGCGGGTCAAAAAACGGTGCAGGCCGGGACGGTTCAATAGGTAACGGCGTCCGGACCTGTGTCTTTGGCAGCCCCATGGGATTTCAGAAGAATCACAAGGCGGTTTGGCAGGCAGACGACGGGAACGGAGGGACTGTTGATGAATCCCTGTTTTACGCAAAGACGGTCCGGACAGTCGGCATAGATTACGCCGATGCTGCCAGGGCGGACTTCGACGCGGTTGACGCAGCCGTCCTTTCCTCTGATCTCCAGCGTGTAGGGCTCCGGAACCTGGTCCAGCGGAATCGAATAGATCCGTTTCCCGTCCTGGTAGATTTCGGCGGTGCAGTGGTCGGTTTTCTTACGGCCGGCCAGAAAACAAAGAGCGCAGCCGGCTGTGACAAGAAGCAGAAAAGCCGTTATCAAGATCGCGGCTGTCCTGATGTTTTTTTGGTTTTTCATGGCAATCCGGGCGGCGGGTCCTTTCTGTCCGGTGGCTTATCTGCCGGCGACAGTTACAGTATAGCAAAAAGGAGCGCGCAAATGAAGAGGTTTTTTCGAGTATTTGTCCGGCTGCTGGGCTGTGCGCAGGCGCTGTTGCTGTGCGGCTGCGGCGGGACTCGGGAATTTACGGGCGCGGACACTGCTATGGGGACTGTAGTCCGCCTGACCGTTTTTGCCGAAGAGGGCGGAACGCAGAAGGAAGAGATCCTTGCGCTGATAAAGGAGCTGGAGGAGGATACGCTTTCCTGGCGTCTTGAGACCGCGGAGGTCTGCCGGGTAAACCGGACGGCGGGAAGCGGGGAGAGGGCGGAGCTGTCGGATGCGCTGGCCGGGATCCTGGAGCAGTGCGCGGAGCTGACAAAGGATTCGGAGGGCGCTTTTGACCCGGCGCTGGGGCCGCTGACACAGCTGTGGGACATAGACGGCTGGGCCGGCGGCCGGCGGACGGGGGCGTTTCGGGCGCCGGAGGAACGCGACATAGCGGAGGCGCTTTCCAGAAGCGGCTTTGCGCGGATCCATTTTAAGCCGCCTTTTGGGGAGGAGCCGGCATCTGTCTGCCCGGAAGAGGGAGCTGCCTTGGATCTTGGCGCCGTGGGGAAGGGGCTTGCCCTGGACAGGATCCGGGAATATCTTGAGACGGACAAAACGGTGACGGGAGCGGTGGTCTCAGTGGGGGGCAGCGTCTTAACCTACGGGAAAAAGCCGGACGGCGCCCCTTGGAAGGTTGGGGTCGCAGACCCGGAAAACCCTTCCGAAAATCTGGGCGTCCTGACCTTGGACGGCGGGGCGTTTGTCTCTACCTCCGGGGACTATGAGCGGTTCGTGGAGGAAGGCGGCGTAAGGTATCATCATATTCTGGATCCCGGGACAGGCTTTCCGGCGGACAGCGGCCTGCGGTCCGTGACGGTACTGGCGGACAGCGGCCTGCTCAGCGACGGGTTATCCACGGCATGTTTTGTGCTGGGGCGGGAAAAGGGGATGGAGCTGGTGGAGCGGTACGGCGCGGAGGCGCTGTTTGTGGAACAGGACGGTGCGATTCTCATGACGCCGGGAATGAAAGCGCTGTTTCGTAAGACGCAGTAAGCGGAACCGAACGGCGCGGGGAAGGAAAGAAGACGGTGAAACCATGGAAGAAAACGAGTATCTCAATGTAAAGGAACCGGTGTTGAGACAGATTGACGAAAAAATGCCCCCGGAGGAGGAGCTTCAGGATCTGGCGGAGTTTTTCAAGGTCTTCGGAGACGCCACAAGGCTTAAGATCCTGTATGTGCTGCTCTGCTCGCCGATGTGCGTCTATGATATCGCCGCGGTGCTTGGCATGAGCCAGTCAGCCATTTCCCATCAGCTTCGGGTGCTGAAGCAGCTGGACCTGGTAAAGCACAGGCGGGAGGGGAAGACCATCTTTTATTCCCTGGCGGACGCGCATATCGTGACGATCTTAAGCCAGGGGCTTGACCATATCGAGGAATAAAGCGCGTCAGAGCTCGGGCTCAAACAGGCTGTAGGAGCTGGAGCCCAGAGGGGCGTGATAGGTGGCGGTGCCGTTAAATTCGCTGAAATACACATAGCGGGAGGTCATATGGATCCCGGTGTAGTTTCCCTCCGCCAGCACATAGGACTCGCCGCCCGCCGATGACATGTATTTTAACTGAGGCCGTTCGGCGCTGTTTTTCTGGTAATAGACATAGCCGTTTCCCACGTTGAAGCAGTCCACCCGGTCTTCGGTGAGGACCTGGATCGTATCCTGAGAGATACAGTAGCGGCAGAGCCGGTAATGTTCCGCCACGTCGAGGTAGTAGACATAATCCCCCTCGCGCACGGGATACCAGAGGTTGCCCCGCCAAAATTCGCTGGTGGTGTCATCCGCGGTGTTGAGGGCATAGAGATAGTGATTGTGTCCTGTCCCGTTGTAGTAGATGATGCCGTCCACCGCGCAGGCGGGGTTGATCTCGTAGTCGGCAAGATCTACCTTTTCGGATTTATCGATCTTAAGCTTATAAAAGGAAACGCTTCCCGGAGAGGTGGTTGAAAGGTAGAGGTAATTGTCTACCAGCTGTCCGGCGATCACAAAGTCCGTGGTCAGCGTGGCGGCGCCGGAGCCGTTCTGTCTGCAGCGCTGGAAGGACTGCGAGCCCGGAAGCTGGCCCAGGGCCGCATTTTTTTCATCGGAGGTGCCCTGCTGATAATAGTACAGATAGTCGCCGCCGGCGAGGATGTTGCGCACATTTGCGGCCTTGAGCCTGCGCACGTTCCCCTCGTCCGGATCCATGACGCAGAGACTGCCGCCGTCCTGAGGGTTGGAAAAATATACCTTTCCGTCGTACTCGCAGAAAAGTCCGCCGTTATTTAAGTTTCCGCCGGTGTTGCCCACCGTTCCCGCCGGGTTCATTCTGACCCGCCCGGAAAGTTGCAGGATAACGAAAAGGCCTGCCAGGATAAGGACGGTCAGAGTGACGATCAGGATGGTTCTGCTTTTTTTACTCATTTTCGGCGCTCCTGTGCGGGGAACGAAAATCCCGCTGCTGTCAGTTTGTAACGATTTCCGCCCTCTATGATACACCCCTTTTTGCTTGCTATCAAGAAGGATTTAGTATAAGATAGGAGAAAAGGAATACATAACACGCAAAGGAGCAAAACGATATGGACCTGCTTAAGCTGAGGCAGCAGATTGACGAGATCGACGAAGACATTGTGAAACTTTACGAGCGGCGCATGGAAATATGCAGGCAGGTAGCCGAGTACAAGATTGAAACCGGGAAAAAGGTCCTGGACAGACAGCGGGAGACGGAAAAGATCGCCAGAGTCAAGTCCATGACGCACAACGATTTTAACAGTCACGGCATCGAGGAACTGTTTGAACAGATCATGTCCATGAGCCGGAAGCTGCAGTACCAGCTGCTGACGGAGCACGGAAGTCTCGGAAAGCTGCCCTTTATCGGCGTGGACAGGCTGGAAACCCAAAAGGCCCGCGTGGTGTTTCAGGGGGCCGAGGGCGCGTATTCCCAGGCGGCCATGACGCAGTATTTCGGGGATCAGGTCAACAGCTTTCACGTGGAGACCTTCCGGGACGCCATGAGCGCCATAGACGAGGGAAGCGCGGATTTCGCGGTGCTTCCCATCGAAAATTCCACCGCCGGGATCGTGACGGAGATTTACGATCTGCTTCAGGAGTATGAAAATTACATCGTCGGGGAGCAGATCATCCGCATTGAACACTGTCTTCTGGGCGTGCCGGGAGCGAAACTGGGGGATATAAAGACGGTCTTTTCCCACCCCCAGTCGCTGATGCAGAGCGCAAGATTTCTGGAAAATTACGACTGGCGACAGATCAGTATGCAGAACAACGCCTTTGCCGCGCGAAAGGTGGCGGAGGAGGGAGACAGGACGCAGGCTGCCATCGCGGGGGAACATGCGGCGAAGATATACGGTCTGGAAGTGCTGCAGAAGGGGATCAACCAGTCCGATTCCAACTCCACCCGGTTTATCATCGTCACCAACCAGAAAATCTTCCGGAAGGATGCCCGAAAGATCAGCATCTGCTTCGAGGTGCCCCATGAGAGCGGCTCCCTGTACCATATGCTGTCCCACTTTATTTACAATAACCTGAACCTGACGAAGATTGAAAGCCGTCCCATCGAAGACAGGAACTGGGAATACAGATTCTTTGTTGACTTTGACGGAAACCTTTCCGACAGCGCCGTGAAGAACGCTCTGAGAGGGCTGCGGGAAGAGGCGAGAAATATGAAAATTCTGGGGAATTACTGATATGAGAGACAAAGAGCTGATTGTTTACAGAAATTTGGAAGAGGGGGAGCTTCTTCACGACATGGCGCGCCTGATGGAAGGCGGAGAGGGCGAAGAGGCGAGGGAGCTTTTTTACCGGTGCATCCACAGGCTGATCGACCTGGCGGGGCGTTACGGCTTTCACGGGAATCTGTGGCACTGTTATCTCGCGGATCTTCTTGTGAACAACGAGAACAGCTACAGTTGCGGCTGCGAGATCCGGGGAGAGATAGAGGGAACGGTGAATGAGGCCGCGCTGCATGACATTGGGATTTTCAAGGAATTCTATGATTATGATTTCGGCCCTCTGGTCCGAAGGCTGAATGTGCCGGAGTTTTCCATGGTGGAGCGCTACCAGAGCAGCACCCGGGAGAGCAAGGTCTACAACCGCCGGATCTGTGCCCGGATCTGCGAGCTGGCGGAGCAGTTCAGCCATGACCATACTCCCGCCCAGATGAAGGAGACGCTGACGCGGTTTTACAAAGAGTACGGCGTGGGAAAATTCGGCCTCCATAAATCCTTCCGGATCGTCCATGATGGGGACGGCGTCCGGATCGAACCCATTCTCAATATCGCCCATGTCAGCCTTGACGACCTGGTGGGGTACGAGATCCCGAAGCGCAGGCTGACGGAGAACACGGAAGCCTTTGTGTCCGGGAGGAAGGCTAACAACTGCCTGCTCTACGGCGACGCGGGAACGGGGAAATCCTCCTGTATCAAGGCCATCGCCAACGAATATTATGACAGGGGCCTTCGTATCATAGAAGTATACAAACATCAGTTCCAGGATCTGAACCAGGTGATCAGCCAGATCAAGAACCGGAATTATAAGTTTATCATCTATATGGACGACCTGAGCTTTGAGGAGTTTGAGATCGAATACAAATATCTGAAGGCGGTCATAGAGGGAGGACTGGAGAAGAAGCCGGAAAACGTGCTGATCTACGCCACCTCCAACCGCCGCCACCTGATCCGGGAAAACTACAGCGACAAGGAGGAGATCCGCCAGGACATGCACACCAGCGACACCGTGCAGGAAAAGCTGTCCCTTGTGCACCGCTTCGGCGTGACTATTTATTTCGGCGCGCCTGACAAGAAGCAGTTCCAGGCCATCGTCACGGCGCTGGCGAGGCGAAGCGGCCTTGCCATGCCGGAGGAGGAGCTGCTTTTGGAGGCCAACAAATGGGAGCTGTCCCACGGAGGACTGTCGGGAAGGACGGCCCAGCAGTTTATTGATTATCTGTCCGGCTGCCGTATTGACGGAGGTGAAGGGGAATGAGCGTAAAGACTTTTGCGGCCATAGACGTGGGAAGCTTTGAGCTGACCATGAAGATCTTTGAATTTTCCCAAAAGGGCGGTATGAAGGAGATCGACTGTGTCAGGAGACGTCTGGATCTGGGCACGGACACATACTTTAACGACAAGATCAGCAATGAGAAGATGGATGAGCTCTGCCGGACGCTTCAGGAGTTTTCCGACAGGATGCGCGCCTATAAGGTGGACGGCTGCAGCGCTTACGGGACCAGCGCCATCCGCGAGACAAAAAACACCACGATCATTCAGGATCAGGTGGCCCAGCGGACGGGGATCCGGATCAATGTGCTCAGCAATTCCGAACAGCGGTTTCTGGGATATAAGGCGGTGGCCGCCCGGGGCGAGACCTTTGGACGGATCATCGGGGACAAGACGGCCGTTGTGGATATCGGCGGCGGCAGCATCCAGCTGTCCCTGTTTGACAATGACACGCTGGTCTCCACCCAGAACCTGCGCCTTGGTGTGCTGCGCATCCAGGAGTACCTGAACCGGTTTGAGGCGAAGAGCTCCCAGGCGGAAAACCTGATCGAGGAGATGACGATGGCCCAGCTTGGCACCTACAAAAAGCTGTTTTTAAAGGACCGCGAGATCCGCAACCTGATTGTTGTGGACGATTACGTCTCCCCCTGTATCGTCAGGGAAAACGGAAGCGACGCCATGCTGACGGCGGAGGATTACAGGGTTTTTCAGCGGCGGATCCGTTCCGGCAGCGACACCCAGGCTGCCATGGCTTTAGGCGTTTCCGAGGAAAAGGTGCCTCTGGTATTCATCAGTGCGCTGCTGGTGGCGGAGATCGCGGAGCTGATGGGCGCGGAGAGGATCTGGGCTCCGGGGGCGACGCTCTGCGACGGAATCGCTTACGAGTACGCGGAGAAAAACAAGGCGCTGAGCGGTCTTCATGATTTCGAGAAGGATATTATCGCCTGCGCGTCCAACATCAGCAAGCGTTACATGGGCAGCAAAAAGCGGTCGGAGACGCTGGAACGCATCGCCACCACGATCTTTGACAGCATGAAAAAGGTTCACGGTCTGGGAAGGCGGGAACGCCTTTATCTGCGGCTTGCCGCCATTCTTCATGACTGCGGGAAATATATCGGCATGGTGAACATCGGGGAGAACACCTTTCAGATCATCATGGCCACGGAGATCATAGGTCTCTCCCATCTGGAGCGGGAGATCGTGGCCAACGTTGCGAGATTTAACTACAGCAGGTTTGTCTACTACAGCGAGCAGACCGGCGCGTCCCGCCTGGACCGGGATTCCTACCTGATCATCGCGAAGCTCACGGCCATCCTGCGGCTTGCCAGCGGTCTGGACCGCAGCCACAAACAGAAGCTGACGGGGCTGAAGGCGGCGCTGAAGGACAACAGGCTGGTGCTGACGGTGGACACCCAGGTGGATATCACGCTGGAAAAGGGATTTTTCCGTATGCGGGAGGATTTCTTTAAAGAGGTGTTCAGCATAGAGCCTGTGCTGAAGCAGCATAAGGAGCTTTGACCCAAACGCTGTCCCCATGGGGCATGAAAAAACGGGAGTGAGAGACTATGGCAGAAACTGATTTTAGCGATCCGAAATATTATACCAACAGGGAGTTAAGCTGGATATTGTTCGACCACAGGGTGCTGAACGAAGCGAGAGACAAGAGCATTCCTCTGTTTGAGAGGCTGAAATTTCTAAGCATCACGGCGTCGAACCTGGACGAATTTTTTATGATCCGGGTGGCTTCCCTGCAGGATATGGTAAACGCGAAGTACGACAAGACGGACATTGCCGGCCTGACGCCGACACAGCAGCTGAAGCTTCTGGATCCCGCGATCCATCAGCTGGTGGAACTCCAGTATTCCACCTACAACCGGTCTCTTCTGCCGCAGCTTCGCCAGAATGGTCTTCAGATCATACGCCAGCACGAGGAGCTGACGGCGGAAGAGGCGGCCTATGTGGACCGTTATTTTGAGGAAAATGTCTATCCTGTGCTGACGCCCATGGCAGTGGACTCTTCCCGGCCTTTTCCGCTGATCCGCAACAAGACGCTGAATATTGCCGCGCTGGTGCGCAAAAAGAACGGAAAAGATGAGCTGGAGTTTGCCACGGTACAGGTGCCCGGGGTGCTGAGCCGCATCGTGCCCCTTCCCTCCGAGGGCGGCGTCCGCAAACTGATCCTGCTGGAAGAGATCATCGAAAGAAATATGCACAAGCTTTTCCTGAATTACGATATTGTCTGCGCCCACCCGTACCAGATCATGCGGAACGCCGACCTGACCCTGGAGGAGGACGAGGCGGCGGACCTTCTGAAGGAGATCGAAAAGCAGCTGAAAAAGCGCCAGTGGGGAGAAGCCATCCGCCTGGAGGTGGAGGCCGATATGGACAAGAGGCTTCTAAAGATTCTGAAGGAGGAGCTGCGGCTGGACGAATCCTATATTTACCGGATCGACGGACCCCTGGATCTGACGGTCCTGATGAAGGTGTATGCGCTGGAGGGGTTCGACCATCTGAAGGCGGAAAGCTATACGCCCCAGCCGGTGCCGGAGCTGCCGGCGGGCTGCAATCTTTTTGAGGAACTGCGCAAAGGGGACGTGCTGCTGCATCATCCTTACCAGACCTTTGAGCCGGTGGTGGAATTTATCCGCCAGGCGGCCAGGGATCCGAAGGTGCTGGCCATCAAGCAGACGCTCTACCGGGTCAGCGGCAATTCTCCCATCATAAGGGCGCTGGCTCAGGCTGCGGAGAACGGGAAGCAGGTTACGGTGCTGGTGGAGCTGAAGGCGCGTTTTGACGAGGAAAACAACATCGTCTGGGCGAAGATGCTGGAAAAGGCAGGCTGCCATGTGATCTACGGCCTTGTGGGCCTTAAGACCCACTGTAAGATCACGCTGGTGGTCAGAAAGGAAGAGGACGGCATCCGGCGCTATGTGCACCTTGGCACGGGCAATTACAACGACGCCACGGCAAAGCTTTATACGGACGTGGGCCTGATGACCTGCTCCGAGGCGATAGGAGAGGATGCGACGGCAGTGTTCAACATGCTGTCCGGGTATTCGGAGCCGTTAGTATGGAACAAGCTTTCCCTTGCGCCCCTGTGGCTGAAGGATAAATTCCTGTACCTGATCGACCGGGAGAGACGTTATGCCGAGGAGGGAAGGCCCGCCCGTATCATTGCCAAAATGAACTCCCTGTGCGACAGGGACATCATCGCGGCCCTGTACCGAGCCAGCGCCGCAGGCGTGAAGATCGACCTGATCGTCCGCGGGATCTGCTGCCTGAAAACCGGCGTAAAGGGCGTCAGCGAAACGATCACCGTGCGCTCCATCGTGGGAAATTTTCTGGAACACAGCCGGATCTTTTATTTCCAGAACGACGAGCACTATGAGATCTACTGCGGCAGCGCGGACTGGATGCCGAGAAATCTGGAGAGAAGAGTGGAGATCCTGTTCCCCGTGGATACGCCGAAGCTCAAGGAAAGGCTGTTTCATATTCTGGACAGCCTGCTGAAGGACAATGTAAAGGCTTCCGTGCTTCAGGCGGATGGCGCCTATGAAAAGGCGGGGAGAAGAGGAAAGCCGCAGTTTCACGCCCAGGAGGCCTTCTGCCGGGAGGCGGTGGCGCAGGCGAAGGCGGCGGCCCGGGAAGACGGGGGCGTGACAAGAACCTTTATTCCTGAGACGCATCAGGAGAAATGAGGATAGGATGAAAATAGTGCTGGCGTCCGGTTCTCCCCGCAGAAGGGAACTGCTGGAACAGATCGGACTGAAATTTGAGGTCGCGGTAAGCGACGCACAGGAAGAGGGAATATGGGAATCCCCGAAGGAAATGGTGGAAGAGCTGTCCCGGCGGAAGGCGGAGGCGGTTCTTAGGGCGCTCCCCGCAAAGGAAGCGGTGCTTGTGATCGGCGCGGACACCGTGGTGGCAAGAAAGGGCAGGGTGATGGGAAAGCCCGGGGATCGGAAGGAAGCCGTAAAAATGCTGAAAAAGCTCTCGGGCAGGTCCCATAAGGTCTATACGGGCGTAACGCTCCTGTACCGGACGGAAGACGGGGAAGGGGCGGAAAAAGTCTGCCGGAAGACCTTTCATGAGATGACGAAGGTCCGGTTCTATCCCCTGTCCCCAAAGGAAATCCGGGATTATGTGGAGACGGGAGATCCCCTGGACAAGGCGGGAGCATACGGCATACAGGGCATTTTCGCCAGGTATGTGGAGCGAATGGAAGGCGATTATAACAATGTGGTGGGACTGCCGGTGGGGAGATTGTATCAGGAAGCGAAGGAGTGGCTGGAGCGTGAAGACTTGGGGAGGTGCGAATGAGAGCATTTGATGACCGGGTTTTAAACTGTTTTCTGGAGAAGCAGCTACAGCTGTTTCCTGAAAAGGTGGCGGAGACGGCGGACGAAGCGGAAGAGTTTCTGGAGGAATGTATGGCGGTAGTGGCAGACTCCAGGGAAGAGGTGTTCCGTTTCTTTGAGGAGGAAGGGGTGGATACCGAAGGGGCCTCCCAGGACGGGATTCTGTCCGCCGCGGAGGTGTTTGATGTGGGCGACGGCAGATATCTGATCGTGGAGGGATAGGAAGGACAGGAAAGACAGGACGGGAAATTTTCCCGCGCAGTTTCGCGAAAACCGCCGTCTGCCTTACGGTCTGCGGTTCAGCGCCTTTCTGATTTTCAGCAGCAGCTCCATGGGAACATACAGCCTTCCGCGTCCGGAGCCCAGATCAATGTCGGGCTTGTTTGCACCGTGAAAATCGCTGCCGCCGCTTAAGAGCAGATCGTATTTTGCCGCGAGAGACCGGATCTGCCGTTCGTCGGCGGGAGAGTAGGTGCTGTAGATGGCTTCGATTCCCATCAGGCCGGCTTCCTTCAGACTTTTCACCAGTGCCTCCAGCTTTGCATCGCTCATGCGGTAGAGAATGGGATGGGCCAGAACGGGCGCGCCCCCCGCCTGAAGGATCAGCGCTACCGCCTGCGCAGGCGTGATCTTTTCCCGGGGCACAAAGCAGGGAGCATGGTCGCCTACATAGCGGTCGAACGCCTCCTGCCTGCTTTTTACATAGCCCTTTTCCAACAGATACCGGGCATAGTGGGCCCTTGTGATCACACAGTCGGGATAGGAATCCAGCAGTTCCTCATAGGTGAGGGAAATGCCTGCCTGACGCAGCAGCCCGCACATCTTACGGTTTCGTTCCACCCGGGAATCCACAAATTTCTGAAGCTGCCTTTGGAAGGCCGTGTCTTTATGATCGATGTATAATCCTACGATATGGATGTCAGCCCCCTGATATTCTGTGGAAAGTTCGATGCCGGGGACAACCTCCAAAGGGGCGCCGTCCCCCGAAGGGGTGTGCCGGAGCGCTGGCCGTGCTGCACATTCCATAGCTTCGTCCAGCCCGTCTACCGTGTCGTGGTCCGTCAGGGCAAAGGCGGCCAGTCCCTTATTTACAGCGCATTCTACCAGCTCCGAAGGGGAAAGTGTACCGTCGGAGCAGCTGGAATGGACATGCAGATCTATGGGTCGGAGGGATTCCGGGTCCATCAGTTTTCATCTTCTTCCTTGTTTGCAGTAAATACCGTGCGCTTTCTTGCCATCTCGTCACTTGCCAGATATTCGTCATAGGTCGTGATCTTGTCGATCAGCTTTCCGTCCGGCAGGATTTCCATGATCCGGTTGGCGGTAGTCTGTACGAACTGATGGTCGTGACAGGAGAACAGCGCGACGCCGGGAAACCGGATCAGGCCGTTGTTCAGGGCCGTGATGGCTTCCATGTCCAGATGGTTGGTAGGTTCGTCGAGGATCAGACAGTTGGCGCCGCTGATCATCATTTTGGAGAGCAGGCAGCGCACCTTTTCCCCGCCGGAGAGCACCTTCACCTTTTTTACGCCGTCCTCGCCGGCAAAGAGCATCCGCCCCAGAAAGCCCCGCACATAGGTCACGTCCTTCACGGGGGAATATCCCGTCAGCCAGTCGGTGATGGTGAGGTCGTTGTCAAATTCCGCCGAGTAATCCCTGGGGAAATAGGCCTGGGAAGTGGTCACCCCCCATTTAAAGCTTCCCTCGTCTGGCTCCAGCTCGCCCATGAGGATCCGAAACAGTGTGGTCTTTGCCAGCTCCTGGCTGCCTACAAAGGCAATCTTGTCGTCATGTCCCACCACGAAGGAGAGATCGTCCAGCACCTTTTCGCCGTTGACGGTTTTGGAAAGATGCTCTACTGTAAGGATCTCGTTCCCGATCTCGCGGTCGGGGCGGAAGTCAATGTAAGGGTATTTTCTGCTGGAAGGCTTGATCTCGTCCAGTTCGATCTTTTCCAGCGCACGCTTCCGGGAGGTGGCCTGTTTGGACTTGGAGGCGTTGGCGGAGAAGCGGGAGATAAATTCCTGCAGTTCCTTGATCTTTTCCTCCTTCTTTTTGTTGGCCTCCTTCATCTGCTTTACCAGAAGCTGGCTGGACTCGTACCAGAAGTCGTAATTGCCGGCGTAAAGCTGGATCTTTCCGTAATCAATGTCCGCGGTATGGGTGCAGACCTTGTTCAGAAAATAGCGGTCGTGGGACACAACGATCACCGTGTTGTCAAAGTCGATCAGAAAGTCCTCCAGCCATGAGATTGCGTCCAGATCCAGGTGGTTGGTGGGTTCGTCCAGCAGCAGGATGTCGGGATTCCCGAACAGCGCCTTGGCCAGCAGAACCTTCACCTTCCTGTTTCCGTCCAGATCCTTCATGGGAGAGAGGTGAAATTCCGTTTCGATCCCAAGACCGTTTAAGAGCGTGGCGGCGTTGGACTCCGCCTCCCATCCGTCCATCTCCGCAAATTCCGCCTCCAGTTCGCTGGCGCGGATGCCGTCCTCGTCGGAGAAGTCTTCCTTGGCGTATATGGCGTCCTTCTCCTTCATGATCTGGTACAGCCGCTCGTTTCCAATGATGACGGTGTCCATGACCGTGTAGCCGTCATACTTGAAATGATCCTGTTCCAGCACGGAGAGACGCTGGCCCGGGGTGATGGAGATATCGCCCTTTGTGGTCTCGAGGTCGCCGGAAAGTATTTTCAGAAACGTAGATTTTCCGGCGCCGTTTGCGCCGATGAGGCCATAGCAGTTGCCTTCGGTGAATTTGATGTTCACATCTTCAAACAGGGCTTTTTTGCCCACTCTGTAGGTTACATTGTTCGCACTTATCATAATTTCCAGATTCTGCCTTTCCACCGTGCATGAAAAAGAAAAGCACAGCTATTCTTCATTGTACATGAAACGGCGGAAAATGCAAGTAAATTTGTGGATACATCCGGACGATTTGTGGGTTTTATCCGGGCGGGGAATCCGGACGGAGGATCTTCGCCAGCCCTTTTTTGGCTCTTTTTTGACTGGAAAACGCTTGTAAAGATCTGCCGTGTGAATTAAAATGAAGACGGTCCTGCAGAAGAGCTGCGGGGGACGAAAGAGCGAAGAAAAAGACAGAAAGGAAACCGGAAGGAAAATGAAGATCTCTGTAATTGCGGCAGTCTGCCTGATCTGTGCAGCCAGCCTGGTTTTTCTGTATCTGCTGATGATTATGCCGAGAATGACAAGGCGGCCGGACATCACGCCATTCCGGAAATGGCTGTACGCCCACCGGGGCCTTCATGACAACGGTTCCGACGCGCCTGAAAATTCCCTGCGGGCTTTTGAGAGGGCGGTGGCAGCAGGATACGGAATCGAACTGGATGTCCGGCTGACAAAAGACGGGGTTCTCGTGGTGTTCCACGACGAAACCCTGAAGCGCGTCTGCGGGGCGGAGGGTACGCTGCGCCAGCGCACCTTTGAAGAGCTTCAGGCGCTCTCGCTTTTCGGCACCGACCAGAAGATCCCGCGTCTTGAAGACGTCCTGAAACTGGTGGACTGCAGGGTGCCGCTGATTGTGGAACTGAAGACGGAGGGCACGGATGTGTCCGTGTGTCCCGCTGCCGACCGGCTTCTGAGCGCCTATCAGGGGCTGTACTGCATCGAGTCATTTAATCCGCTGGGGCTGCTGTGGTATCGGAGAAACAGAAACGGCGTGGTAAGAGGACAGCTGGCGGATGCGTACCACAAAGAGGGGAAATACCGGGGACCGCTGTATTTCCTGCTCGAGAACCTGATGCTGAACTGGCTTGGAAAGCCGGACTTTATCGCTTACAACCATAGATATCCCAGGATGCTTTCGCGGATCCTCTGCAGAAGATTGTTTGGGAGTGCCGCCGCGGCCTGGACCGTCAGAAGCCGGGAAGAGCTGGAAGAGGCAAAGAAACAGTTTGATCTCTATATTTTTGACAGTTTTCTTCCAAAACAGCAATTTTCATAAAAAATCCAATTTCTACTTGCCATTTTTCTGGTAAATTGTTACAATTTATAAGACCTGTCTTTGGTATCAGACATTGAAAAATGGCGTTAACTCATTGAAAAACGAAAGCTGTTACGATAGATTCGCAGC
>CANQWM010000034.1 GCA_947627535.1 uncultured Acetatifactor sp. | reverse complement strand
GAATTTCCTGATAAGCCATAGATGACTTTCGGTTCAAAAACGACGGAAAAATCCTAGTACTACGACGGAAGTCGGGACTGAACTGTTACAGTCATTTCCTGTCAGAAATCAAAACCTGAATGAACTGAATTGTCAATTCCATCTGCCGATGCATTTTTATGCAGTAAAATGTTATAAAATGAATAAATATAAAAAATTCCCCATAAAGTAGTGGACATCGGTGTAAAAAGTGATATAATAGTAAAGTCACTTTGAATCGGTATTTGGGGAGGAACTATGATAAAAGCGGGAATTATCGGTGCTACGGGTTATGCCGGGGCGGAGCTGGTGCGGATTCTGCAGGGACACAGGGAAGCGGAGATCGTCTGGTACGGCTCCAGAAGCTACATAGATAAAAAATACAGCGCAGTATATCAGAACATGTTTCGGATCGTGGAGGATGTCTGCAGGGACGACAGGCTGAACGAACTGGCGGAGGGAGCGGACGTGATCTTTACCGCCACACCCCAGGGATTTCTGGCCGGGGTCCTGACGGAAGAGATTCTTTCCCGGACGAAGGTGGTCGACCTCTCCGCGGATTACCGTCTTAAGGATGTGGCGGTTTATGAGAAATGGTATGGGATCGAACATCAGTCACCTCAGTTTCTTCCGGAGGCGGTGTACGGCCTGTGCGAGATCAACCGGGATCAGGTCACGCCGGCGACAAGGCTGGTGGCGAATCCGGGCTGCTATACGACCTGTTCCATCCTGACCGCGTATCCCCTGGTGAAGGAGGGGCTGATCGACCCGGATACCCTTATCATCGACGCCAAGTCCGGGACTTCGGGCGCGGGCAGAGGCGCAAAGGTGCAGAACCTGTTCTGTGAGGTAAACGAGAATATGAAGGCATACGGCGTGGCAAGCCACCGCCATACGCCGGAGATCGAGGAGCAGCTTGGGTATGCCTGCGGGCGGAGCGTGACACTGAGCTTTACGCCCCATCTGGTCCCCATGAACCGGGGCATTCTTGTCACGGAATATGCAAGCCTTAAGCCCAAGGCGGACGGCAGCCTGCCGGCGGAGCAGGAGATAAGAGCGGTCTATGAGAAATACTACGGAAAGGAAAAATTTGTCCGTTTGCTGGAAAAAGGCGTCTGCCCCGAGACAAAATGGGTGGAGGGCAGCAACTATGTGGACATCGGTTTTGTCGTTGACGAAAGGACCGGCCGGATCATCATGATGGGCGCTCTGGACAATCTTGTGAAGGGAGCGGCGGGACAGGCGGTCCAGAATATGAACCTGCTGTTCGGTTTCCGGGAAAGCGAAGGGCTGGAGATGGTTCCCTGCTTCCCGTAGAGAAGGCGGATGAGGCGCGGGAAAGAAAAGGAGCATTGGCATGAAATTTACGTTTTGTCCTCACTGCGGGCAAAGACTGGTCCAAAAGGAGATCGGGGACGAGGGGCTGATGCCTTTCTGCGAGCAGTGCAGCGTTCCGCTTTGGGAGACCTTTACCACCTGCGTGATCTGCGCGGTGGTCAATGAGCAGAACGAGGTGGCTCTTCTGCGGCAGGAGTATGTTTCCGCCACAAAATATGTATGTGTGGCGGGCGTCATGAAGCCGGGGGAATCGGCGGAAGACGCGGCAAAGCGGGAGATAGGGGAGGAACTGGGGCTGGATGTGGAGAAGTTGACCTATATCCGAAGCTACCCTTATGAGAAGAAGGAAATGCTCATGCTGGGATTTCGGGCGGATGTGCGGAAAGCGGATCTGAGGCTCTCGGGGGAGGTGGATTCGGCGCAGTGGGTTCCCTTCGCGGAAGCCCCCGGGAAGCTGCGGGAGGGCAGTATCGCATGGCAGCTTGTAACCAGCGTGACAGAGGATCCTGCCGCTGGAAAATAGGGATGAAAAAACATCGGGAAAGCAAAGAGAAAGATGAGCGGAAATTATACAGTCAGGACAATGACCATAGAGGATTATGACGGGCTTTATGCCCTCTGGATGACGATTAAGGGCTTCGGGATGAGGAGCATCGACGATTCCAGGGAGGGAGTGGCGCGTTTTTTAAAGCGAAATCCGGGGACCAGCGTGGTAGCGGTGAAGGAGGACGGCTCCATTGTGGGCGGCATCCTCTGCGGGCACGACGGACGGCGCGGCTGTCTGTACCATGTCTGCGTGCGGGAGGACTGCCGCAGGCACGGAATCGGCAAGGAGATGGTGGTTCGCTGCATGAACGCCCTGAAGGCGGAGCAGATCAATAAGGTGAGCCTGATCGCCTTTACCGTAAACGATATCGGAAATGCTTTCTGGAACCGGATCGGCTGGACGAAGCGGGAGGATCTGAATTATTACGATTTTACCCTGAATGAAGCCAACATCACCGCCTTTAACCGATAGGGAAGGCGGAAAGGATAAGACGGACAGGATGGACGGGAAGGGCCAATGCCCGGGACGGAACACCTGAGGGAGGCCCACGGAGCGGGACGATCAGGGAGCAGTTTGGAGCACAAGCCGCAGCTGAAGCGGTATGCGCGCTAAATCAAGTAGGAGGGTATGGAAATGAAGCAGATCGAAGGCGGCGTGACCGCGGCAAAGGGATTTCAGGCCGCGGGGGCGGAGGCTGCCGTAAAATATCAGAACCGGAAGGATATGGCGCTGATCTACAGCGAGGCCCCCTGCAGGGTGGCGGGCACTTTTACCAGTAACCTTGTGAAAGCGGCCCCGGTGCAGTGGGATAAACAGCTGGTGGAGCAGGCTCCCTTCGTGCAGGCCGTGGTGGCAAATTCCGGCATTGCCAACGCCTGTACCGGAGGGCAGGGGATGGAATGCTGCAGGGCCGAGGCGGAATACGCGGGAAAGCTTCTGGGGATTCCCGCCAGGGCCGTGCTGGTGGCTTCCACCGGCGTCATCGGCATGCAGCTTCCCATGGACCGGATCACGGCGGGGCTTGAAAAGCTTGCCGCCGCAAAGAGCGGTACGTTGCAGGCGGGACACGACGCGGCGAGAGCCATCATGACCACGGACACGGTTCCAAAGGAGATCGCGGTACAGGTGGAGCTTGGGGGGAGGACCGTGACGTTAGGCGGGATGTGCAAGGGCTCCGGCATGATCCATCCCAATATGTGCACCATGCTTGCCTTCCTGACCACGGATGCGAAGATTTCAAAGGAAATGCTGCAGAAGGCTTTAAGCGCCGATGTGGTGGATTCCTTTAACATGATCTCCGTGGACGGCGACACCAGCACAAACGATACCCTGCTGATTCTGGCGAACGGTCTTGCGGGCAACGAAGAAATCACGGCGGAAGGGCCGGATTACGATGCCTTCTGTCAGGCATTGCATTTCGTTACCACCTTCCTTGCCAGAAAAATGGCGGGGGACGGCGAAGGGGCCACCGCCCTGTTCGAGTGCAGGGTTGTGGGGGCGGCCAGCAAGCAGGACGCGAGGATTCTGGCAAAATCCGTGATCTGTTCTTCCCTGAGCAAGGCCGCTATTTTCGGGCATGACGCAAACTTCGGTCGTTTCCTCTGTGCGCTGGGCTACTCCGGCGCAGTATTCGATCCGGAGAACGTGGATCTTTATTTCGAGAGCGAAGCGGGTTCTCTTCATATCTACAGCGCCGGCTGCGCGCTGGACTACAGCGAGGAGGAAGCGACGAAAATCCTGTCCGCCCCTGAGGTTACCGTGCTGGCGGATATGCATATGGGCGAAGCGGAAGCTATTGCCTGGGGCTGTGACTTAAGTTACGATTACGTCAGGATCAACGCCGATTACCGCAGCTGAAAAGGAGCATTCCGGCAAGGGCAGCCGGACTTCAGGAAAGGATCACACACTATGGAAAAAGACATGCAGCAGGTTCTTCAGAAAGCGGAAGTCCTCATCGAGGCCCTTCCCTATATCCAGCGCTTCAACCGTAAGATCATCGTGGTCAAATACGGCGGCAGCGCCATGAGCAACGAGGAACTTCAGAAGAACGTCATCAAGGACGTCACCCTCTTAAAACTGGTGGGCTTCAAACCCATCATCGTCCACGGCGGCGGAAAGGAGATCAGCCGCTGGGTGGGAAAGGTCGGAAAGGAAGCCAGGTTTGTCAACGGCCTTCGGGTCACCGATGAAGAGACCATGGAGATTGCGGAAATGGTGCTGAACAAGGTGAATAAAAGCCTTGTGACCATGGTCCAGGAGCTGGGCGTCAGGGCGGTCGGCGTCAGCGGCAAGGACGGCGGCCTTCTGAAGGTGGAGAAAAAATACGCCGACGGTCAGGATATCGGTTACGTGGGAGACGTGACGCAGGTGGATCCAAAGGTGCTCTATGACCTTCTGGAAAATGATTTCCTGCCCATTGTGGCGCCCATCGGGCTGGGAAGCGACTACCATACCTACAATGTCAATGCGGACGACGCGGCCTGCGCCATTGCGAAAGCGGTGGGAGCGGATAAGCTTGTGTTCCTGACGGACATTGAAGGGCTTTACCGGGATATCAACGACAAGGAGAGCTTTATCTCCAGACTTACGGCGTCAGAGGCGGATCGGCTGATCGAAAGCGGGATCATCGGCGGAGGGATGCTGCCGAAGCTGAACAACTGCACTTCCGCCATCCGAAACGGCGTGAGCCGCGTCCACATTCTGGACGGCAGGGTTCCTCACTGTCTGCTGCTGGAGATCTTTACGAAGCAGGGAATCGGGACCGCCATCATCGCGGATGACGATAATCTTGCCACCGGCGTAAAGCGGGACAGCTTCTGTCAGGATCACTGAGCGGAGCATAAAACGTGCCTGGCGAGGGAGGCGCGGGAAAAGGAGTCAGTTATGAGCGAGACCATGAAAGCATATATCGAGGAGGCGGAACGCGATCTTCTCCACACCTACAACCGTTACCAGATCGTTCTGGACCGGGGGGAGGGCGTGTATCTCTATGACACCGACGGGAAAAAATATCTGGATTTCTGCGCCGGCATCGCGGTGTTTGCGCTGGGGTACGGGAACCGGGAGTACAACGACGCCCTGAAAGCCCAGATCGACAAGGTGATCCATACCTCCAACTATTATTACAACGTGCCTGCCATCGAGGCGGCGCGGAAGCTGAAAAAAATCTCCGGCATGGACCGGGTGTTCTTTACCAATTCCGGGGCGGAAGCCGTGGAGGGCGCGCTGAAGGCGGCGCGCAAATACGCTTACTTAAAGGACGGACGCACGGATCATGAGATCATTGCCATGAACCATTCCTTCCACGGCAGGACCTTCGGCGCTCTTTCCGTCACAGGAAATCCGAAATACCGGGAAGCCTTTGAGCCCATGATCGGTCATGTGAAATTCGCCGACCTGAATGATTTCAAAAGCGTAACAGAACAGGTGACGGATAGGACCTGTGCGATTATTCTGGAGACCGTACAGGGAGAAGGAGGGCTGGTTCCCGCGGACGGGGAGTTTCTCCGGCAGGTGAGAGCGCTCTGCGATGAAAGGGATATCCTTTTGATCCTGGATGAGATCCAGTGCGGGATGGGAAGAACGGGATATATGTATGCGTGGCAGAAGTTCGGTGTAAAGCCGGACATCATGACCACGGCGAAGGCCCTTGGCTGCGGCGTGCCCGTGGGCGCGTTCCTGATGACGGAAAAGACAGCCGCCCATTCTCTTTCCGCTGGAGACCACGGAACCACATACGGCGGTAATCCGCTGGCCTGCGCGGCTGTGGAAAAAGTGCTTGATTTATTTGAAAAGGACCATATAATAGAGAATGTGAGGCAGGTGGCGCCCTATCTGGAGCAGCGCCTGGAGGAGCTGAAAGGGAAGTATGACTGTATCACGGAGCTCAGAGGCGCGGGACTGATGCGGGGGCTTGTCTTCGACCGGCCCGTCAGGGACATCATTGACCGGGCCATGGAAAAGGGCCTGATCCTGATTAACGCCGGCGCCGAGATTATCCGTTTTGTTCCGCCTCTCGTCATCACAAAGGAACATGTGGATGAAATGATTGCTGTTTTGGATACCTGCATTGGGAGATAAAAATGCATTTAAAACAAAGATTGATCGCAGTGACAGCCGTGGCAGCCATGGCTGCCGCTCTTTTGTACGGGGGAACGCGGGAACCGGGCGAGGACCGGAAGGAGCTGCCTGTGCCTTCCGATTCCAAGGAGACGATTTATTTCTGGTATACGGACGATTCCATGACGGAATTTGTCAACAGCGCCGCCGTGACATTCGGGGAAAAAGAGGATGTCCGCGTGATCCCGGTGCCGGTCTCCGGCAGCGAGTATCTGGAGGCGGTGAATCAGGCTTCCCTGCACTCGGACCAGATGCCGGATGTTTATCTGGTCAGCCATGAAGCGCTGGAGAAGGCTTATCTGGCAGGACTTGCGGGAGAGATCGACGATGTGGAGGGGGTCTGTGATTCCACACATTTTCCGGAGGCGGCTCTGGCGGCCGTAACGTATCGCGGGAAGCTGGTGGCTTATCCGCTCTTTTTTCAGACCAGTGTCCTTTTGTATAATGAAACCTATCTGGAGGAGTGGGCAGCCCAGAGCGCTCAGCGGGAACTGCTGGGCGACGGCTCGGAGGACGGAGAACCGTCTGAGGATTCCACCGGGATCGCAGTGGACGAGACCGCCCTGGCCCAAAAGACGGAGGAATATCGTTTGAAGGCGGTCCCCGCCACCGTGGACGATATCCTGAATATCGCGGATACCTTTGATGTGCCGGAAGGCGTCGACGTCATGAGGTGGGACGTGTCGGATATCTTTTATAATTACTGGATCGTGGGAAACTATATGACGGTGGGCGGCGAGTCGGGGGACGACAGCACTCTGGTCGATATTGCGAATCCGGAAACCGTGAGCTGCCTGGAGGTCTATAAGGCGCTGAACCAGTTCTTTTCCATAGAGTCGGATACCGTGACTTATGAGAATGTGATACAGGATTTCCAGGACGGGAAGCTGGTATTTACCATTGCCACCACGGATGCCGCTGCCAGGCTGGCCCAGGCGAAGGAGGAGGGAAGCCTTGGTTTTGAATACGGATTTGCGCCTGTGCCCGATGTGAGCGCGGAGCTGCAAAGCCGCTCCATGTCCGTCACAAATGCGGTTGCCGTAAACGGTTATTCCGCCCACAGAGAGCTTGCCAACCGTTTTGCCGCGTTTCTGGTAAACGACTGTGCGGAAATGCTGTATCAGAGGACGGGAAAGATACCGGCGAACTTAAACGCCAATGCGGAGGACGGCGCTGTCCAGATCTTTAGACAGGAGTATGCCGACAGCATTCCGCTGCCGAAGATGATGGAGACGGGAAACTACTGGCTGTATCTGGAGAGGCTGTTTGCCATGGTCTGGAACGGGGAAGACGTGGAAACTCTGGTGGAGGAGCTGGAACAGCAGATCTCCTTCCAGCTGGGCGCGGGTGTCGTGGCACAGTGACGAATAATTAACCGATCATGGGATACACTGACTAAAAACGAAAAGGCAGGTGTATGACATGATCGGTTTTTTTATCGCGTTGATTTCCGGTGCGCTGATGAGTATTCAGGGCGTTTTCAACACACAGGTGACAAAGGCGTCCAGCATATGGGCGGCAAGCGCTTTTGTGCAGCTCTCGGCGCTTGTGGTGTGTCTGGGCGCATGGCTTGTCACGGACCGCAGCAGTCTTCTTCAGGTGTTTCAGGTCCAGCCGAAGTACATGCTGCTGGGAGGGGCCATCGGCGCATTCATCACTTATACCGTCATCCGCAGCATGGATCTGCTGGGGCCGGCCAGGGCGGTGATGCTGATCGTGACGGCTCAGCTTCTGGTGGCGTATGTCATTGAGCTTCTCGGCTGGTTCGGCGTGGAAAAGCAGCCATGGGAGTGGAGGAAAGGCGTCGGTATGCTCATTGCCATCGCAGGGATCATTATTTTCAAATGGAAGTGATCCCCGGAGGGCAACTTTTTAAAAAACGCCCTTGTAAATTGTCTGGGTTTCCATTACAATTGATTTTATCAGCATAGAGAGGCAGTCCTTTTCATCCCCGCAAAAGACGGAGGAAGGAGAGGAGCTATGGTGAAAAGAAACAATGGAATGATGTATCTGGGGAGTCTGATCCTGTGCCTGTTTCTGTGCGGCTGTGGGACACACGCCGGGAAGAACGAGCTTCTGATCGGAAGAGAAGCGCAGGACGCCCCTGACGATGCCGGCGGAGTGGAGAGCGCGGAGCTGTCCGCAGCAACGGAGGATGGTTCCGGGGAAGACGGGCGTGAAGGTGAGCAGGGCGCGGAGAAGGTGATCCTGGTCCATGTCTGCGGCGCCGTGGAAAATCCGGGTGTGGTGTCACTTCCGGAGGGCAGCAGGGCGCAGGATGCGCTGGATGCGGCGGGAGGTTTTTCGGAAAATGCCGGCAGAGATTTTGTGAACCTGGCGGAGCCGGTGCAGGACGGGCAGAAGCTGTATTTCCCTACGACAGAAGAGGCCCGGGCGTCTGCCGCGCAGGGATCTGCCCTGCAGGAGGCCGGAGACGGACGTGTGAACATTAATACGGCCGATGCCGCCGCGCTCTGTACCCTGCCGGGAATCGGCGAGGCGAGAGCGAGGGACATTATCGCTTACCGGGACGCAAACGGCGCGTTTGAAAGCTGCGAGGACATTATGAAAGTGTCCGGGATCAAGGACAGCGTCTACAATCGGATCTGTGATAAAATAAAGGTAAAGTAGCCGTCTGGGGCGGCGGAATGAGAGGGTGGAACAGGATGGCAAGGAGAGCTTTGGTGGTGGATGACGAGAAACTGATCGTAAAGGGGATCCGTTTCAGTCTGGAACAGGATGACATGGAGATAGACTGCGCCTATGATGGCGAAGAGGCGCTGGAATATGCGCGGAACAATAAATATGATATCATTCTTCTCGATGTTATGCTGCCGAAGCTTACCGGCTTTGAGGTATGCCAGCAGATACGGGAATTTTCCAATGTACCCATTATCATGCTCACCGCGAAGGGGGATGATATGGATAAGATTCTCGGTCTGGAGTACGGCGCGGACGATTACATTACGAAGCCCTTTAATATTCTTGAAGTGAAAGCGCGCATTAAGGCCATCATGCGCCGGATTGAGCCGAAGCGGGTGCTGGGGGAATCCGCGTCTGTTCCCAAGGTGCTGGAGAGCGGCGGCATGAAGCTGGACTGCGAAGGCAGAAGGGCGTATATTGAGGGCCGCGAGATTGGACTGACTGCCAAGGAGTTTGAGGTGCTGGAGCTTTTGATGCTCAATCCCAACAAGGTGTACAGCCGGGAAAGCCTGCTGCAGCTGGTCTGGGGATCCGATTACCCCGGGGATGTGCGCACCGTTGACGTCCATATCAGGCGCCTGCGGGAAAAGATCGAACAGAACCCGAGTGAGCCGAAATATGTACATACCAAATGGGGCGTGGGCTATTATTTCCTGAATACCTGAGTGAGAGCGTAAAAATCAGATGATTGCGGAATGGATTCATGAGCTGAGACAGCTTATTTCTCTGCGCAGCCTGAAGGCGCGCATCTTTTTCATCATATTGCTGGCCGGAGTGATTCCCTGTATCATTATGCGATATGGAATATTGGACAATTACGAAGAACGGGCGGTGGAACAGAGGGTTGCGACCGTACAGAATCAGCTGCGCGTGGTCGGCAGCCATCTGGTCAGCAACAACTATTTTGGCAGCAATCCGTCGGATGAGGTAAATTTCATAGCTTCCCGGAACACGATCGACGCGGAACTTGAGACGATTTCCAATTTGTATGAGGGACGGGTCCTTGTGGTGGATTCCGGTCTGAGGGTGGTGAAAGACACCTACGGTCTCAGCGAGGGAAAGACGATTATCTCGGAGGAAGTGATCCGGTGCTTCCGCGGGGAAAACATGTCCTATTACAACAAGGAGCACGGCTATATTGAAATGACGGTTCCCATCATAGACACAGGGGCTTTGACGGAGGAGGACGATGCCGGCGGCTCCGGAAGCGTTATGGGAGTGATGCTTACCAGCATTTCCAACGATGCCATCATCGGCACGATGGATATGCTCAACAGGCAGGCCGTTCTTATTGAGAGCCTGATGGTGGTATGCGTTATTGCGGTGGCAATCCTGCTCGCCATCCTGCTCTCAAAACCGTTAGACAGGGTGACAAAAGCGATCAACGAAGTACAGGCGGGCTATACGGACGAGAGTATATCGGTGCCGGGATACCTGGAGACGGCAAATATTGTGGACGCCTTTAACCAGCTGTTGAAGAGGATGAAAGCGCTGGATGATTCCCGGCAGGAATTTGTGGCAAACGTATCCCATGAACTGAAAACGCCCATGGCTTCCATGAAGGTGCTGGCCGATTCCCTGCTTGTCCAGGGAGACGCGCCGGCGGAGCTTTACAGAGAATTTATGGAGGACATTGTCTCCGAAATTGACAGGGAGAACCGGATCATCACTGACCTGCTGGCTCTGGTAAAGATGGATAAAAAGGTCCAGGAACTGAATGTGGCCCCGGTGAATATCAACGATTTGGCGGAGCTGATCTTAAAGAGGCTGCGCCCGCTTGCCCGCAAAAAGGACGTGGAGGTCGTTTTTGAAAGCATGAGGCCTGTGACGGCCGAGGTGGATGAAGTCAAGATGACCCTGGTCATAACAAATCTGGTGGAGAATGCCATCAAGTACAATAAGGAGCACGGATGGGTGCGGGTAGAGCTGGATGCGGACCATCAGTATTTTACGCTTGCCGTCAGCGATTCCGGCCTGGGCATTCCGGAGGATTCTCTGGCACATATCTATGAGAGATTTTACCGTGTGGATAAATCCCATTCCAGAGAAATCGGCGGTACGGGTCTGGGACTTGCCATCACAAAGAGTGCGGTGTTGATGCACAGAGGGTCTATCACTGTGAACAGCGTGGAGGGCGAGGGATCTACGTTTACCGTAAAGATTCCCCTGACGGTCTCCCTCAACAGAACCCCGCAGACAACCTGAAGAAAAGATCCTGGGGCTTTATCCATTCTGGAGGGCCTGGGGAAAGAGGGATAGGGAAGGAAGGGAATATGACGGGATCCGTTTTAAACAAACGTCATACTGCCGTGAAGGCGGCGTCGGTTCTGCTGCTCCTGTTTTTTGGGGGCCTGCTTTTGCTGGCAGCCTGCGGACAGGAGGAGCCGGACGGGGAAAATGCGTGGTCGGTGTATTATCTGAGCAATTCAGAGACAAAAGTGGAGCAGCATTGGAAAGAGATAGAGTCGGATACGGAGGAGGGAAAGCTGGAAGAGCTGATCCGGTATCTTTCTGAAAATCCGGAAAAACTGGAGTACAAAGCCCCCCTTGCCATGGGCTTTCAGCTGCTCGACATGAAGATTGAGGGAGTGACGCTGCTTTTGGATGTGGACGCCGCTTATCTGGAGCTGCCTGGGATGACGGAGGTGCTGGTCCGGGCGGCCATTGTCAAAACGCTGACCCAGCTGGAAAATATCAGCTATGTGGGGATCACTGTGGAAGGGAACCAGCTCTACGACAGCCTGGGAAGGCCGGTGGGCTGGATGAACGCGGAGCAGTTCATCAGCAATGACGGCAACGAGATCAATACCTATGAACTTGCGAGGGTGAAGCTTTATTTTGCCTCGGGGGACGGACAAAGTCTGATTGGAACTTACCGCGAAAAATACTATTCCACCAGTATGCAGCTGGAACGCTTTGTGGTGGAGGAGCTGATCGCCGGGCCCGGCGGGCAGGCGCAGGGGCTGTATCCCAGCATCAATCCGGATACTAAGGTGATCAATGTGACCACCAAGGACGGGGTCTGCTTTGTCAACCTGAACGAAAGCTTCCTGACGGTGGTAAACAATGTGCCTACCCAGGAATCGGTGTATTCTATTGTCAATTCGCTGGTAGAACTGAGCAACATCAATAAGGTTCAGATCCTGGTAAACGGCGAGGTGCCGGATTCCTTTGAGACTTCCGTATTTGAGCGGAATCTTGATATTGTGACAACGTTGGAAAAATGATCCGGCAGGGCCGGGACCAGGGGAATAAAGGGGAAAGGGGGGATCTGCGAGGATGAGGCGACCGCTCTTCTGGGCTGCCGCTTTCCTGGTGGTTGTCGTCTGGATCAGGGGGAAGACGGGAGGGTACGAAACCGTTTCGCCGGGCGCAGCCGACACACAGAGCCTGGGGGTATGCGACGGGCTGACCATCTCCGGGCAGGTGTACAGAAAAGACAGCCAGACCTATTATCTGCAGGACATTTCTGTCTGTACGCAGACATTCAAAGAATCTGAGGATCCGCTTGAAAGCGGAGGATCAAATGCCGGATCATCCCGGCAGAACATTTCCTATATCGACAATATCATCTGTAAGCTGGAAGGAACGGAGCTTCCTTTGGGGTGCCGCGTCACCCTCCGGGGAAGCTTTGCGCCCATGCAGGGCGCCACGAATCCCGGAGAATTTGACACTGCGGCCTACTATCGTTCCCTGGGAGTGGGAGGCAGGCTGACCCGCGCAGAACTGCTGGCAGTGGGGGAGGGATACTGGCCGGTGCGGGAGTGGCTGTATAGTTTCAGGCTTTTTCTGGAGGAACGCCTGAAACAGGCGCTGCCGGAGGAGAAAGCCGGCATTTTGTGTGCGCTTCTGCTGGGGGATCGGACGGACCTTCCCCAGGCGACGCAGGAGTTGTACCGGCAGAATGGAATCCTGCATATTCTGAGCATCTCCTCCCTTCACATCACCATTCTTGGGATGAGCCTGTACAAGCTGCTCCGGCGTCTTGGCGTCCCGGTCTGGGCTGCCGCGGCGGCGGGAAGCGTTTTCCTGCTCTTGTATGGCGCGCTGACCGGCTTTGGCGTTTCAGCCTGCCGCGCCATCGGGATGTACCTGATCCGTATGCTGGGAGAGATTCTGGGAAGGACCTACGACATGCTGACGGCGCTGGGGGTCATGGGGGCGCTGATGGTGTGGAAAAACCCTTACTATCTGCAGCACAGCGGTTTTCTTCTCTCCTATGCGTCGGTGCTGGGAGCGGGCGTCCTGGGACCTGCATTTGCGGCGTTCCGGGAGAGGGAAAAGGCGGAAACGGCCCTTTCGGGCGGCTGGCGCAGGATAGAAAAGGCGGGGAAGGCGGCAGGAAAATGGCTGGGGCAGTCCTTTGTGACCAGCCTGGCCGTGACGCTGGCAACCCTGCCGGTACAGCTTTGGTATTATTACGAAGTGCCGGTTTATTCGGCGGGGCTGAATCTGCTGGTGCTCCCTCTCGTGAAGCCGCTGATGCTCCTGGGACTTGTGCTGCTTGCGCTGCCGTGGGCTTTCCCTGCGGCCACGGCAGCAGGTCTGATTTTACAATGGTATGAATGGCTCTGCAGGCTGTGTGGAAATATGCCTTTTCACCTTTGGAGTCCGGGCAGGCCGGAATTTTGGCAGATTGCGGCATATTATGGGATGCTTGGGATCATTCTGGCTGTGGGAGGGAAAAGGCGGCAGGGACAAAGTCGGCGGGGACAAGGGCGGCAGGGACAAAGGCAGCAGGGACAAGGGCGGACAGAGAAGAAAAGGCACCGTGTGCTTCCGGTCGGGGCCCTGGTCTGTGCTGTGGGCCTGCTGGGGATCCGAACGGACCGGGGACCCTGCGTGACGTTTCTGGATGTGGGACAGGGGGATTGTATCGTCTTGCAGACAGGCTCCGGGGAGACGTATCTCTTTGACTGCGGCAGTTCAAGCCGCTCCGGGGCGGGGGAATATGTCCTGGCGCCGTTCCTGAAATATAACGGGATTCGGACGCTGGACGCGGTTTTTGTCTCCCATCCGGACGAGGACCATATCAACGGAATTCAGGAACTGCTGGAAATGGGAGAGAAAAGCGGGATATCGGTGCGCCGGATCATCCTTCCCGATGTCGCAGAGAAACTGAAAAAGGAACAGTTTACGGAGCTTCTGAAGGCGGCGGAAGGAATGGGCGATTCTGTGGAAATCCGCTACATCTGCGCTGGAGACAGCTGGAAATGCGATGAAGCGGAATTTTGGTGCCTCCATCCCGCACAGGGCTGGCAGGAGGAAGATCCCAATGCGTACTCGGCGTGTTTTTATGTGAAATTTTCTTCCGGCGGTGTTTCGCTGCTGCTCACCGGGGATGTGGAAGGGGAAGGGGAAAGGGCGCTGATAGGGCAGCTGGAGCGGCAGGGGATCGGGAAGGTCGACGTGCTGAAGGTGGCTCATCACGGTTCAGGAGGTGCCACTTCGGAAGAGCTGCTGGAGAGACTGCAGCCGGAGCTGGCGGTAATCTCCTGCGGCAGAAATAACCGGTACGGCCATCCTCACCCGGCGCTTTTGGAGCGGCTTGACAGGGCGGGCAGTACCGTACTTGGAACCGCTGAGAGGGGAGCCGTTTCGGTATGGCCGGAGGAAAACGGCATCCGCGTAAGGCTGTTTGTCCCCGGGGGATAAGGGAAATCTGGGATTATAAAACGGACAGGATCAGGATCTCCACGCTCATCTGGTCATTCATGCGTCCGGTTTTGACGGCTTCCTCCGTCTCCACGCATTGCTCCACAGCGCTGCGGAGGGCGGATGTGGAGAAACGGGAGGCCTGAGCCAGATATTTTCCGGCGATAAAGGGCGGGACGCCAAGGCGGCTTCCCACGGCGCGGTTGTCGTATCCTCCGGCTTTCAGTTCCTTCGCCTGAAGCAGGAGGTTGCACTGTCTTGCGATCAAAAACAGAATCCGCATGGGAGGTTCCTTCAGGGCAAGCAGGTCGTAATAAAGCTCCAGGGCGCGCCGGGGCTTTTTTTCCGCAATGGCGTTTATCATATCAAAGATATGGCTGCTTATCCGGGTGGTACAGACGCTCTCCACATCGGAATCGGTAATGACTTCCCGTTCCATGCAGTAGCAGACCAGTTTTTCCAGCTCCGTCTGGATATTATCCATGTCCGTGCCGGTCTTTGTCAGCAGAAGCCGGACAGTGTCCTCTGAAATCTTTTTCCCGTCCCTTGCCAGTACGCCGGTGATCCAGCGCTTCAGGGTATTTTCATCCTGCACGGCAAATTCCGCGGCATACCCCTTCGACTGCACAGTTTTAAAGAGTTTGCTGCGCTTGTCCACTTCGCTTTCCGTAAACACAAAGAACGTGGTCTCATTGGGCTGGGTAAGATATTCCGCCACCTTTTCACCGCCGGATTTGAAGAGCCCGCTGTCAGTAATAAAGATGACCCGGCGGCTGGCAAGGAAGGGAAGGGTTTCCGCCAGGTCGATGATCTCTCCTATGGGGATGTCCTTTCCCTCGTAAAAATGGGTATTCATAGTGTCGTCGTCCCCGCAGAGCGCCTTTTGGAGGCGTTCCCTGTACTGGCGGCGCAGATACCGTTCCTCTCCGTAAAGGAGGTAGCATTGTCTGAAGCGGCCCTGTTTGATATCTTCGTTGATCTGTTTCATGACGTCTCCCTGCTGTAGCTGTAATGTTATTATATAACAGAAATGGGGCGGCGGCAATCCTTCCTTTTGTGCCTGATGCCGACGGGATGGGGCTTTTGGTGCGTCCGGGCGGAGCCGCTGTCGGAAGCGGGCGTTTTGGCGGCCCGGGAACGGCCTGGCTGTCACCGGTGACCTGGTAACACTTGCGGATGGTACAGGGAGTATGGTATGCTATTCCTATGATGTGAGGAATCGTCTCAAAAAGGTCGCGGGCGGCAGGGATGATGTTCTGGCTGATTACGACTATGACGGAGCCGGACAAATTTTAAAAAAATGAGATTGGCTTGGCCAAAGAATTTTTAACAATAAAAATTGAGCTTTACGGATTCAGGAAAGAGAAAAGGTTATGAAAGAGAGGTAACAACCGTGAAAGAGCTGATAATAGATTTTTGGAAATCAGCAGGGAAAAAGATTAGAATATTACCGGAAGATGAGAAGGAAAGGATATGGAATGCAGTTAAAGAGAAGTATTTAAGACCTGGTGTTCCTATAGGCAATTCTATATGCGATGCCTTAAACTATCCTTTAGTTTCTGGTAGTAGAGGGCCGGATTCTTGGAGGTGCATTGGAGATTTTATTAAAAATAATACAGTTATATTGTTTTTTAATAAAAGTTGGGGAGTTGATTTTTATGAGATAGAGAATGGCAGTATGTTTGTTAAATTTTATGATGAGGAGTGTGGAGGAATAGAATTTTATATAACGGATTCAGATACCAATTTTTTATTTGCGTATAATGAGGCACAATGCTTAGTCGCTATGGGAACTGCTCGAGAATGGTTAAGCAGTTGCAAAAAAAGTATTTGAAATAGATTTCGGAATGGTCATTAACAATTTTAGAGGGTAGTGTAAAAAATTTTGTGTCTTTGGTAAAAAATGGCTCCTTTTTGGTAAGAATCTGGATATGAAAATTCTTATCGAAAAGGAGTATTTATATACCAGTAGCAAAGGAACAGATTCGACAGATTATTGCAGATAACAACATTAGCAGTGTGGCAGATGGTCTACACTTTCCAGAGAGATTCAAAGACATCCTGCAGGAACTTATGGAGGCGGAACTAGACGCAACGCTGGGCTACGAGAAGAACCAGAAAGGGGACATGGACATCGCTAACAAACGCAACGGCTATTCCCAATTACGGTAGTCGCCAACGAAAGCTGCAAATTCTGGATGGGGATGCTAAGCGACCTGAAAAAGTTCTCTTCTGACTTCAAGGCAGTGTTCAATGCCCCGAATGAGAAGGCGGGCCTGGATGCGCTGGCTGAAATCCTGGAGAAGTGGGGAAGGAAATACCCTTATGCTGTCAGCAACGTTATATAGCCATGGTCTGGTGGATATTTCTGCTCCAACAATGTAATCCGTATCTTTAGTTGTTCCGAATGCAAGAGCGGACACTTCTTGCACCGATACCAACAACGACAGTTGCTGCATCCTTTGAGAAAGTGTTGCACATATTTGCAAAATGCTATCCAAACCCACCCAGGCAAGGGTAGTATAATCCCAATAAAGACTATAAGCATTGAAAAAATATCTGTCGTGGATGTTCTCATGTACGCTCACCCTGCTTAGCCAGCAATGATCTGATAAAAAATCTAAATCTTCATCTTCTGGAAGACTAATATCTCTCTTGTTGTTATTTACCATTCTACTACCATCTTCGCTTGTTGCCTATAAAATTTTACTGATATAGTAGGATCCAAAAGAAACTGTTTTTTATATGCTCCCCTGTTCCTTATTTCCTGTAAATATTATTTTGTCAACAAGATGTTTGTTGCTAAGGCAATAAAAATATATGATTTAATAAAATATGATTTTATACAAATTATAAGAAACCAGTTATAATTATTGTAAATAAATGGGAGATACAGGTATAAGAAGGTCAAACAGAGGAAGAACTGAATGGAAAAACGGGAATGCAGAGTTAGGATATGTGATGACAAGGTGGAAGATATTAAGCAGATTAAAGAGGCTTTGTAAAAAGGATTGGAAAAGACAGGAGAGCCGGTTATTCTGATTTGTCAGTCTTTTACAGATGGAGAGAAATCCTATGCAGCTCCAGGGGGAAGAAATCATTGAAAGCAGGTTTTGCTTTTGCTATACTGGGAAATGGAAAGCTTGTGCGTTCTGGCAAAAGGAAAAAGAGAGAAGACAGGGATGGCGTGAACAGATGAAAAGATCAGGGCGGATGCTGCCGGTGCTGCTTGTAGTGCTCCTGGGACTGGCGTGGGCTTATGCCGGTGACAGCCCCACGGGAACTGACGGGTCGGAACCCGCGGCTTTTGTGCAGAGTGTGGATCCCGTCGGCCCGGACGGAAGGGAGCAGGCGGACGGCAGCCCCGGCGCAGGGGCGGATTTGCTGGACACGGTGCTGGCTCTTTCCTATTCCGGAGAGCCCTGCTGTGAGATCAATGGGAATGTGCCCTTTTTTACGGACAGTGAGATCGGCACGGATGAATTTGAAAAATATGCAGAGCTGGACGGGCTGGGAAGGTGCGGCCCGGCCTTCGCGAATATTTCGCCGGTTACTCTGCCGCGGGAGGAGCGGGGGTCCATCGGGCAGGTGAAACCCTCCGGCTGGCATCTTGTAAAATACAGCGGTGTTGTGGAGGGAAATTACCTGTACAACCGGTGTCACCTTATCGCCTTTGAACTGGCGGGAGAAAACGCCAACGAAAGAAATCTGATCACGGGAACCAGGTATCTGAATGTTGAGGGAATGCTGCCTTTTGAAAACCGGGTGGCGTCCTATGTAAAAGAAACGGGAAATCATGTGCTTTACCGGGTGACGCCCGTATTTGCGGAGAAGGAGCTGGTGGCCCGGGGCGTATTGATGGAAGCGTATTCCGTTGAAGATAAAGGAGAAGGAATCTGTTTCTGCATCTATGCCTTTAATGTCCAGCCGGGGATAGAGATCTCTTACAGTGACGGGGAAAGCCGGCTGGCCACGGAGGACTCCTTTGGTTTTCCGGATGCGGAAGAAAGCGTGCCGCCCGATTCCGTTGAAAAAGATGTCCAAACCGTCTATTTTTTGAATACCAATACGAAGAAGTTCCACAGGGAATCCTGTGAAAGCGTCCGGGATATCAAGGACGAAAATAAAGAAGTGTTCGTCGGCAGCAGGCAGGAGGTCATCGACAGGGGGTATGAGCCCTGCGGACGCTGTAAGCCGTAAAAAGCCACAGCGCGCTGAAAGGGGATTGTGTTTCGACATGCTGGGGACAGCGGAAACCGTTGTTGAAAAATATGGGCCTGCTAACCGGAGGTCGTCGGGAGAGAAGGAAAGGATAAGGTATGGTTACGCTTCAGGGGAAAGGGGTATATCGGGATATCTGTATCGGAAGACTGGTGTATTACGGCGGGAATCACGAGACGCCGCGGCTTGTCGTAGAAGACTGCCAGGCGCAGCTTCAGCGGTATGAAACGGCGATCCAGACGGCCAGACGGCAGCTCGCGGACTTGTATGAGCGGAGCATCAGGACCGTGGGAGAGGCAAACGCCGCTATTTTCCAGGTGCAGGAGCTTTTGCTCACGGACGAGAAATTTTCGGGCGCCGTGCGGAGGATGATCCGGGAAGAGAGCGTAAATGCGGAATATGCGGTGCAGGAAGCGGGAAAACGAATCGCGGAGGAGCTTGAGGCCGTGGAGGACGCTTATGTCCGGGAGAGGGCGGGGGACGTGCAGGACGTGGCCGGCCGTCTTCTGGCGGCATTGAGGGGCAGCGCAGGGATCCCGGAAAGACCGGGGGAGCCTTTTATTTTGGCGGCGGAAGACCTTCTGCCCAGCCAGGCCGCCCAGCTTTCCGAGGGCGTACTGGGATTTGCGCTGGGCAGGGGCAGCACACATTCGCACACCGCGGTTTTGGCAAGAAGCATGGGCCTGCCGTCGGTGATGAAGCTGGGGCCCGGGCTGGGGCCGGAGTGCAGCGGAAAGCTCGCCGTGGTGGACGGATTTACCGGTACGCTCTATATCGACCCGGACGAGGCGACGCTTTCCGCCATGGAGGAAAAGAAACGGGAATCGGAGCGCCATCGGGAAATGCTCCAGAAACTGAAGGGGAAAAAGGATATCACAAGGAACGGAAAGAGGATTAAGCTCTTTGCCAACGCGGGCAGCCTTGCGGATGTGGAAGCAGCCGTGGCGAACGACGCGGGAGGAATCGGCCTTCTGCGCAGCGAGGTCCTGTATCTGGACAGTGCGGCTGCACCGGACGAGGAAAGCCAGTTTTTCTTTTACAGGCAGGCGCTCCAGCGGATGGGGGGACGGGAAGTGGTCATCCGGACATTTGACATCGGCGCAGACAAACGTGTGCCCTGGCTTGCGACGGAGAAAGAAGAAAATCCCGCGATGGGAATGCGCGCCATCCGTCTTGGACTGGAGAGGCCCCAGCTTTTGAAGACACAGCTGCGGGCACTTTACCGCGCGGGACTTTACGGAAAGCTTGGCATCATGTATCCCATGATTACCTCTGTAGAAGAAGTACAAAGCCTTCGCGCGCTGGAACAGCAGGTCAGGCGGGAGCTGGAGAGGGAAGGGGTGCGGTTCGCGGACAGGGTCCCCACGGGAATTATGATCGAGACGCCTGCCGCCGCCCTCTTAAGCGATCAGCTTGCCAGGGAGGTAGATTTTTTCAGTGTGGGAACCAACGACCTTACCCAGTATACACTGGCTCTGGACAGACAGAACGACACGCTGGAACGCTTTCGGGACCCGGAATGCATCGCGGTGCTCCGGCTGGTGGAGATGACTGTGAAAAATGCGCATGCGGCGGGGATCCAGGTGGGAATCTGTGGAGAGATCGCGGCGGATACGGCCTTTACGGAGCGCTTTCTTAAAATGGGGATCGATGAGCTCAGCGTACCGCCGGGGATGATCCTGACGCTCCGCCAGAGGATCAGGGAGATATGACTTGTAATTTTTTACGGAATTATGGGGAAAGGAGAAAAAATAGAGGATATTGTCGCATATTTTGGCGATTGTAAACGAAAAGTGCGATGAAATACAGTTGCCGTATCAAATATTTATCTTTTATAATGTAAAAGGTGACTGATTTTGAAGGCTAAGCACGAAAGGAAGGAAAATGACGCGATGGCTGCCACCGAAAAAGAACGATTTATGCCAGGGAGGTAGTTTGATGGAACAGTTAAACATTACGGCTACAAAGGACAACGAAAAAATATATAAGATACTGGGCGATCTGATGAATGCTGACAAGGAGTTTCAGATCATGATAACGGTCCCTTCCGCAAAGAGCGCGGACACGGCGAAGGCGCCTCATGAACAGCAGAAGCAGGAGCTTGTGATCCGGGATCTGGAGCAGGATGTGACAAACATGATCCACGAGATCGGTGTTCCCGCGCATATCAAAGGCTACCAGTACCTGAGGGAGGCGATCATGATGTCGGTGGAAGATCCGGGTATGATCAGTTCCATCACAAAAATTCTCTATCCCACCATTGCGAAACGGTTTCAGACCACGCCCAGCCGCGTGGAGCGGGCGATCCGCCATGCCATTGAAGTCGCCTGGAGCAGGGGGCGGATGGAAACGCTGGACGCGCTTTTCGGCTATACCATAGACACGGGAAAGGGGAAACCTACAAACTCCGAGTTTATAGCGCTGATCGCGGACAGAATCCGGCTTTCCTACAAAGTCTGAGTCCGGTGGACGTCCCTTCTTTCCGGGCGTCTCCCTTCTTTTTGGCGTCTGTCCTGGGAAATGGATTCATGCGGCTGAAAGAAAATACTTTCCACCGAATTAATCTTGATGTATAATGTTTTTGTAGGCGATAGATTAATTCCGTGGAGGGGCTTTTGATGAAAAATATTTTGTTTGCGGCATCTGAGGGAGTACCGTTTATCAAGACAGGCGGCCTGGCCGACGTGGTGGGTTCACTGCCGAAATGCATTGATAAAAGGTATTTTGACGTGAGAGTGATCATTCCAAAATATGACTGCATGAAGCAGGAGATGAAGGATAAAATGCGTTATGTGAACCATTTTTATCTGGATTTCAACTGGAAAAGCGTCTATGTCGGCATCCTGGAAGCCGAGGAAGAGGGCGTACACTACTATTTTATTGACAACGAGAGCTATTTCAGCGGGCCGAAGCCGTACACCGACGATCCCAGATGGGAGATCGAGCGGTATGCGTTCTTTTCCAAGGCTGTGCTCTCCGCCCTGCCGGTGATCGGGTTTTGTCCCAACGTGATCCACTGTCACGACTGGCAGACCGGACTGATTCCTGTTTATCTGAAGGAACGTTTCCACGACGGCGATTTCTTCCGCGGGATCAAGTCTGTCATTACCATACACAACCTGAAATTCCAGGGGAAATGGGATACCAAGACGGTCCAGAATATTACGGGGCTGCCCGAGTATTATTTTACACCCGACAAGCTGGAAGCCTATAAGGACGCAAATCTGCTGAAAGGCGGGATCGTCTATGCGGACGCCGTGACTACGGTGAGCGATACATATGCGGAGGAGATCAAGACCCCCTTCTACGGCGAGGGGCTGGACGGACTTCTGAGGGCGAGAAGCGGCGACCTGCGGGGAATTGTCAACGGAATCGACTATACGGATTTTGACCCCCAGACGGATCAGCACATTCCCTACCCTTATAATGCGGTGAATTTCCGGAAGGAAAAGGGCAAGAACAAGAAGGACCTCCAGCGGGAGCTGGGGCTTTGCCAGGATGAGAAGAAGATGATGATCGGCCTCGTCTCCAGACTGACAGACCAGAAGGGACTGGATCTGGTAGCGTACGTGATGGATGAACTCTGCCAGGACGATATCCAGCTTGTGGTGCTGGGAACCGGCGAAGAGCGATATGAGAATATGTTCCGGCACTTTGACTGGAAGTATAATGACAAGGTATCGGCCAACATCTATTATTCCGATGCCCTGTCCCACAAGATCTATGCGGCCTGCGATGCGTTCCTGATGCCTTCGCTGTTTGAGCCCTGCGGTTTAAGCCAGCTGATGGCTCTGCGGTACGGAACCATCCCCATCGTGAGGGAGACCGGCGGCCTGAAGGATACTGTACAGCCCTACAACGAGTATGAGAGTACCGGAACAGGATTCAGCTTTACGAATTACAATGCCCACGAAATGTTGAATACAATCCGCTATGCCGAGCATATCTATTATGATAGAAAGCGGGAGTGGAACAAGCTGGTTGACAGAGCGATGGCGGCGGACTTTTCCTGGCACGTGTCTGCCGCGAAATATCAGGAAATGTATGACTGGCTGATTGGTTAAGGGCATGTCTGACAAGAAAAACGGAAGCGGCAATTTAATCGCGCAGGCTGGGATCCTGGCTGCGGCCGGGATCATCAGCAGAATCATAGGGCTCCTTTACAGGAGCCCTATGCATGCTGTCATCGGAGATCTGGGGCTTGGGTATTACCAGACCGCCTACCCCTATTACACCATTATCCTGCTGATCTCCTCCTACAGTATTCCCTCCGCTATTTCAAAGGTCATTGCACAGAAGCTGGCGGTGAAAGAATACCGGAACGCTCACAGGTTTTTTCTCTGCGCGCTGGGATATGTGCTCGTTGTGGGGGGCGTTGCCAGCCTGTTTCTTTTTTTCGGCGCCGGGCTTTTCGTGGCGAAGGAGACGGTCCCCGTGCTTCGGACCTTTGCGCCCACGATCTTTATCTATGGGATTCTGGGGGTGCTGCGGGGGTATTTTCAGGCCCACAAAAGTATGGCGCAGACTTCCGTCTCCCAGATCCTGGAACAGATCGCCAACGCCGTTGTCACCGTGGGAGCGGCTTATCTGCTGATCCGGGGGGCGATGGGCGGTCTCGAGGTTCCGGCGGACGAAGCCGGGCAGGTGAAGCGCGCTACCTTCGGCGCCATCGGAAGCGCGCTGGGAACCGGCGCCGGCGTTCTGACGGCGCTGCTTTTCATGACGGGGATCTATATGCTCAACCGGGAGATCATACACGGCCGGATCCGCAGGGACAGACACAGGGAGGTGGATTCCTGGGGCAGCATGGTAAGGACCATCACAGGCGTTGTAACCCCTTTTATCTTAAGCACGGCGGTCTATAATCTGAGCGGAACCGTGAACACCACCGTGTACACGAAGCTGCTGCCGGGCGTCAGGGATGTGAGCGGGGTGGAGATCTCTTCAAGGTGGGGGATTTTTTCCGGACAGGCGCAGACGATCTCCAACATTCCGCTGGCCTTTGCTTCCGCCATGGCCGCGGCGCTGCTTCCGTCGGTGGCGCAGCTGACTGCCGCGGGGGACGAGAAGGGCGTAAGACATACCATCGGGCTGGCGTCCAAGACAACCATGCTGATCTCCATTCCCTGCGCGGTGGGTCTGTTTGTGCTGGCAAGACCGGTGACTGGCCTGCTGTTCTTTTCCAACTCCGGGGAAGCGGAAAATCTGGCGACGGGATTTCTGATGGCGCTGGCGCCGTCGGTGGTTTTTTATGCGCTGTCTACCCTGAACAGTCAGGTGCTGCAGGGACTGGGAAAGCTGAATGCGCCCATTGTCAACGCGGGGATCGCGCTGGCGGTACAGACCGTGACGGCCGTATGCCTTCTCTTTTTTACGAAGCTTGATCTGTACGGGATTGCCATTGCCAATACCGTGTATGCCGGGACCATGTGCCTGTTGAACCAGAGGGCGGTGAGAAGGGCGGTGGGATACCGGCAGGAAGTGAAGAGGACCTTTGTGATCCCGGCTCTTGCGGCGGGAATCATGGGGGCGGCTGCCTGGGCGGTTTATGAGACGCTGATGCTGCTGACCGCGTCGCCGAAGCTTGCGGTGGTCGTGGCGGTGATACTGGGAGCGTGCGTGTATTTTGTCATGCTGCTTTTGCTGCGCGGCGTGACGGAGCGGGATCTGAGAGCCATGCCAAAGGGGTATCTTCTGGTAAAGGTAGCGAAAAAGACCCGGCTGCTGCGGTAAAGAGCGGGATCAATCCTCCAGTTTTTGGATTCCCTGGATGTTGCTGTCGATGGCCATGGAGAAGTTGGTGTAATAGACGACAAAGCCCGGTTTTGCCCCTCCGGGCTTTTTTACATGCTTTTTCTGGACATAGTCGATTTCCACCTTCTCCTGCTCCCGGCCCTTTGAATAATAGGCGGCCAGCCTTGCGGCTTCCTCGAAGGTGCGGTCCGGCAGCTCCCGGGCGTTCCCAATTTTTACAATCACGTGGGAACCGGGCATGTGCTTTGCGTGGAACCACCAGTCGTTTCCGGAGGCAGTCTGGAAGGTCAGCTGGTCGTTCTGGTAATTGTTTTTTCCCACATAGATGTGGAACCCGTCGCTGGAGAGGTAGTGGAAGGGCCGGCTGGTGATCTTTTGCTTTTTCGCGCCGCTTTTTCTGCGGAGGTAGCCGCTGTCGGCAAGCTCGTCTCTGATCTGCGCCAGGTCTTCTTCCCTTAAGGCGATGTCAAGGGATGCGCTGATCGACTCAAGATGGTCGATTTCCGCCTTCACTTCCCTGGTCAGTTCCGTGAGCGTCTCAAAGGTGCGTTTCATCTTCCCGTATTTTTCAAAGTAGAGTTTGGCGTTTTCCGATGGAGTGAGGGTGGGATCCAGAGGAATGTTTACGGTTTCGTTGTTGTAATAATTTACTGCTTCCAGAGACTTTGCGCCCGTAGGGCAGCCATAGCCGTATGTGTTCAGCAGTTCGCCGTAGATGCGGTAGGTCTCCCGTTTTTCGGTCTCCTGGATCTGCTGCACCTGTAAATCGTATTTTTTCACGTTCCGTTCCAGGGCAGTCTGCACGATACGCCGAAGATCCGCGGACTTCTGGCGGATGCGGGTGAGCGTGTTCTTTTCCATGTAATAGCTTTCCAGGAGAACGGACATGGAGGGAAATGCCTTACAGGAATCCGCGCCAGACAGGTACATGGTAAGCGGCAGTGCCGCAAATTCCACGGGATGGGAACCGGAATAGGCGATGCAGGGGGAAAAGCGCTCACAGCGGATATCCTCCGCCATCTCAAGAAAAACCTTCGCCAGCCGTTTCCAGGCGTCCTCATCCAAACCAGCCGTGGGCAGGTCCGCGTCTATTCCTGCGCGATGGCATAATTCCTGGGCCAGAACGGGAGAGATGCCCGTAAAACTGCCGTACAGGGCTTTGTACACGGGCGCAGGTTTAGCGGCGAGGGCGGTGCGAAACGCGGACTCGTCTGTCTGAAGGGCGTCCTGCTTATGCTGTGTGTCGGCTACAAAATAGGGCTTGCCGGGCAGGACTTCCCGCAGGGAGCTCACGGCCGCTGAAATATGTTTGATGCTGTCGATGATCACGTTGTCTTCGCCGCAGAAGATGATGTTGCTGTGTTTCCCCATGATTTCGATTACAAGAGTTCTGCTCCGCAGATCGCCCATTTCATCCAGATGTTCCACGGTAATGCGGACAATGCGCTCCAGACCGGGCTGGGTGATTTCCGTGATACGGCCGTTCTGAAGATGCTTGCGCAGCAGCATACAGAAATTGGGGGCGGACAGAGGGCTGGGTTTATTGGTTTCTGTCAGGTAGATCAGCGGCAGGGACGCATTCGCTGAGAGAAGAAGCCGGTACTGGGCGTCAGGCTGCTTCACGGTAAGAAGCAGTTCGTCCTCCTCCGGCTGGGTGATCTTGGAGAGCCTTCCGCCGATCAGTGTTTTTTTTAATTCCGATACTACGCCTGCTATGGTAACGCCGTCGAATGCCATAAAATGTCTCCTTACAGAAAAATCCGGTTTTGTCTTCCGACATGTATTATGGCACGGACAGCCGGCGGTTGGCAAGAGGAAAAACAGCGGCTGTGAAAATGTTGTGAAGTGAAAATGTAATGAAAATGTGGCTTCTTCGCCCTTGACGCCTTTTAAAACTTATTCTATAATAAAATAACGTATGTGGCAATGTAACCCGTTGCCCGGATGGGAGCGCGCATGATAAAGAGCATGACAGGTTTCGGCAGATGCGAGATCGCCGAGAACGACAGGAAGTTCACGGTTGAGATGAAATCCGTGAACCACCGCTATCTGGACGTGAGCATCAAGATGCCAAAATCACTGAATTTCTTTGAGGCTTCCGTCCGGAGCGAGCTGAAAAAATACATGGAACGCGGGAAGGTGGATGTATTCATCTCCTATGAGGATTACTCGGAAAAGACCTCGACGGTTCGTTATAACCGTGAGCTTGCGAGGGAATACCTGGGATATCTGCGGCAGATGGCGGAGGAATTTGGACTGGAGAGCGATATCAGGGTTTCAACGCTGTCGAAATATCCGGAAGTATTCACCATGGAGGAAGCTGCCATTGATGAGGAGGAGCTCTGGAAGGAGCTTCAGAAGGCGGTCCGCGGGGCGGCGGAAGCTTTTGTGGAGACAAGGCTCACAGAGGGGGAGAATCTGAAGGAAGACCTGATCGAAAAGCTGGACGGTATGCAGAAGCAGGTGGACTTTATAGAGGCGCGGTGGCCGAAGCTGGTGGAGGAATACCGCCAGAGGCTGGAGACCAAAGTAAGGGAGCTTTTGCAGGACAAGTCGGTGGACGAGGGAAGGCTGCTCACAGAAGTCACGGTCTTTGCGGACCGGGTCTGCGTGGACGAGGAGATCGTCCGGCTGCGCAGCCATATCCAGACCACCAGGTCCATTCTGCTGGAGGGAGGCTCCATAGGGAGAAGGCTGGACTTTATGGCGCAGGAGATGAACCGGGAGGCGAATACCATTCTGTCGAAATCCAATGATCTGGAGATCACGAACTGCGCCGTTGACCTGAAGACGCAGATTGAAAAGGTCAGGGAGCAGATACAGAATATTGAGTAGACGGCGCACAAAATGGGGAAAGGCGTGGGGCTTATGGTATGTTGATCCATATCGGATTTGGAAATATTGTGAATACATCCAAGATCATTGCCATTGTCAGCCCGGATTCGGCGCCTATCAAGCGGCTGGTCCAGGGGGCGAAGGAAAAGGGGCTTGCCATTGACGCGACCCAGGGCAGGAAGACAAAGGCGGTTTTGATCATGGAGGACAGTCAAGTGGTTCTTTCGGCGCTTCTGCCGGAGACGATTGCGGGACGGGTGCAGGTCGTGCAGGACGGAGCGCTTTTGCCGGAAAACGGCGGGGAGGATTAAAAATGGAACCAAGGGGCATCCTTATGGTATTGTCCGGATTTTCAGGAGCCGGAAAGGGAACGCTGGTGAAGGGGCTGCTGCGAAAGTATGACAATTATGTGCTGTCTGTTTCCATGACCACCAGGGCGCCCCGGCAGGGGGAGCGAAACGGCGTGGAATATTTCTTTACGGATAAGCGGAATTTTGAGGAGACCATCAAAAACGACGGACTGGTCGAGTACGCCTCCTACTGCGGAAATTATTACGGGACGCCGAAGGCTTTTGTGGAGGAACAGATGGCGGCGGGCAGAAACGTGATCCTGGAGATTGAGATCCAGGGAGCGCTGAAGATAAAGGAAAGGTTTCCGGAAAGCCTGCTGATTTTCGTGACGCCGCCCAGCGCGCAGGAACTGAAGCACAGGCTGGAAAAGAGGGGCACGGAGACCCCGGAGGTGATCGCAAGGCGTCTTGCCCGCGCGGTTGAAGAATCAGAAGGCATGGAAGCCTATGATTATATAGTAGTGAACGACGATCTGGAGACCTGTATCGACGAGATCCACCGGCTGACGGACGCGGCGAGGCGGGCCCCGGTCAGAAATAAAAAATTTATCAGCGAGATCAGAGAGGAACTGCATGGTTTCGCGAAAGGAGCAGAATAATTATGTTACATCCGTCTTATTCCGATTTGATGAAGGTCGTAAACAGCGATGTGGAGCCGGGCGAGACTCCTGTGGTGAACAGCCGCTATTCCATTGTGATGGCAACCTCAAAGAGAGCGCGCCAGCTCATTTCAGGCGAGGAGCCGCTTGTGGACGGCAAGGGCAGAAAAGCGCTTTCCGTGGCGGTAGAGGAATTGAATCAGGGAAAAATCAAGATTCTGGGTGACGAAGAGGAGTAAAAGCCCGGCAGGGCTGCCGGATCGGATTCGGCTGAATACTTCGGCATTTCGGGCTGCTGCAAAATACCGCTCATACGTTCCGTTTTTGTGTGAGAAGCAAAACTGTATTTTGCGGCGGCCTTTTCGGTTATCGGGAAGGGTAGTATGAACATACTGTTTGTATCTCTGGGCTGTGACAAAAATCTGGTGGATACGGAAATGATGCTGGGAATGCTCCGGGACAGGGGATATTCTTTTACGGACGACGAGACGGAGGCGGACGTCGCGGTGGTGAATACCTGCTGCTTTATCGGCGACGCCAAGGAAGAAAGCATCAACACGCTGCTGGAGCTGGGAAAACTGAAACAGGGCGGAAGGCTGAAATGCCTGATCGCCGCGGGGTGTCTTGCGCAGCGCTACCGGGAGGAAATCCGCAGGGAGATTCCAGAAGTGGACGCGCTGGTAGGCACCACGGCCATAGAAGAGATCACGGCGGCTGTGGAGGAAGCGCTTGCGGGAAGGGGCGGAGAGCATTACCGGGACCTGAACGCGGCGCCGTGTCTGCGACGCGGCCGCGTTGTGACCACGGGCGGGCATTTTGCGTATCTGAAGATTGCGGAGGGCTGTGACAAGCACTGTACTTATTGTATCATTCCCAAGGTCCGGGGGGTTTACCGGAGCGTTCCCATGGAGGAGCTTACGGCGCAGGCGCAGATGCTTGCGGACGGCGGCGTCAGGGAGCTGATCCTGGTAGCCCAGGAGACCACGCTTTACGGTGTGGATCTTTACGGGGAGAAGCGTCTTCCGATGCTGTTGAAACGGCTGGCGGCCATAGAGGGCATCCGCTGGATCAGGCTTTTGTACTGTTATCCGGAGGAGATCACGGAGGAGCTGATCGAGACAATTGCTACGGAGCCGAAGATCTGTCATTATCTGGACCTTCCCATTCAGCACGCCTCCGATGGGGTGCTTTGGCGGATGGGACGCAGGACCGACCAGGAAAAGCTGCGGGAATGCATCAAAAAGCTGCGGGAGCGGATTCCCGATATCTGTCTTCGCACCACGCTGATCAGCGGGTTTCCGGGGGAGACCCAGGAGGATCATGAGGAGCTTTACCGGTTTGTAAACGAGATGGAGTTTGACCGGCTGGGAGTATTTCCCTACTCCCAGGAGGAGGATACGGCTGCGGCCGGGATGCCGGATCAGATTCCGGAGGAACAGAAATGCAGCCGCCGGGACGAACTGATGGAGCTGCAGCAGGCCATCGCCTTTGAGAAGGCGGAGGAGATGATCGGACGGGTGCTCACCGTGATGGTGGAGGGAAAAGTGGCGGACGAGGATGTGTATGTGGCCAGAACCTACCGGGACGCGCCCAATGTGGACGGTTATCTGTTTTTGAATACCACGGCGGCGCTTATGACGGGAGACTTTGTGAAGGCAGTCGTAACGGACTCCAACGAATATGATCTGATAGGAGAGATATATCATGAAAAAAATGAATCTGCCGAATAAATTGACCATTTTCAGGGTGATACTGATCCTGCCCTTCGTCATACTCCTGCTGGGAGGAAACGCGGGCTGGTTCGGAGAAAACGTTCTGATTCCCAACGCTGCCGCGCTGGCTGTTTTCATTCTGGCAAGCCTGACGGATCTTGCGGACGGAAAGATCGCCAGAAAGTACCATCTGATCACGGACTTTGGAAAGTTTATGGATCCTCTGGCGGATAAGCTGTTAGTCTGCTCCGCGCTGATTGCGCTGGTGGAGATGGACAGGATCCCGGCGTGGGCGGTGATCATCATTATAGCGAGAGAGTTTGTCATCAGCGGCTTTCGGCTGGTCGCTTCCGACAACGGCGTTGTAATCGCGGCCAGCTATTGGGGAAAATTCAAAACGGTTTTTCAGATGATCATGGTATGCCTCATGCTGGTGAATGTGCCCGGCGGGATATCCTGGTGGCCGTGGCTTGATACTCTGACTCAGATTGTCATGTGGGCGGCACTGGCTCTTACGGTGGTGTCGCTGATCGACTATCTGGTAAAAAACAGGGGTGTTTTGAAGGAGCAGAAGTAAAGGGATGGAGCAGGATAAAAATGAAGCGATGGAATCCCGTTTCGGGAAGAAGGTGTCCGCGGGGACGGAGGATATGACCCTGGAAGAGTCTGTGGTTTCGCTGCTGGCGCGGCGGGGATATACGCTTACCTGCGCGGAATCCTGCACCGGCGGGCTTCTCTCCGGCAGGATCATCAATGTGGCGGGCGTGTCGGATGTGTACAGGGCGGGCTTTGTCACCTATGCGGATGCGGCGAAAAGAACGCTGCTGGGTGTCGGGGAGGCGACGCTTAAGCAGTTTGGAGCTGTAAGTCCCCAGACGGCCCGGGAGATGGCTGAGGGTGCCGCGGTGGCAGCAGGAGCGGACGCGGCGCTGGCGGTCACGGGAATCGCGGGCCCCGGGGGCGGTACTCCGGAGAAGCCGGTGGGACTGGTCTATATCGCCTGCACCGTAAAGGGAAAGACCAGGGTAAAGGAATGCCGTTTTTCGGGCAGTCGAAGGCAGATCAGGGACGCCTCCGTGGAAGAGGCGCTGCGGCTGCTGTATAAATGCCTGACGGAGGAGGCCGGTTTTTGCATGTTTTAGTTGCCTGTCCGGCAATTCTGTGTTACACTTGACCTATCTGATATCTGTTATTCATACTATCAATCTTCCGACTTGGGAGGGGATATCTTTTTTCTGGCAGTTTCGCCGCAGGTTTCAGAGGAAATTTTTGAAAACGGGGAGGTGAGGTGCCTTTGAGGGAGGTTTATGGTACATAAAACATGTTACCTTAGGATCATGTTTTGACGCTGGCAGAATCAATTGAAAAAAACAGCAGGAAAAAGGTTGACAAAATCGAACAGATGTTTTATTCTGTGATAGATGGGATGCGAACATTTGTTCTCTAAGAAAAGGAGAGTTCAGAATGGAAAGAGAAGAGAAGCTGAAAGCGCTGGATGCGGCCATCAGCCAGATTGAAAAGCAGTACGGCAAGGGAGCGATTATGAAGCTGGGCGATCCCACTGCGCAGATGAATGTAGAGACGATCCCCACAGGTTCCCTGAGCCTTGATATCGCGCTGGGACTGGGGGGCATTCCCAAGGGGAGAATCGTGGAGATCTACGGCCCGGAGTCCAGCGGTAAGACTACCGTCACGCTCCATATGATCGCGGAAGTGCAGAAGAGGGGCGGAATTGCGGGATTCATTGACGCGGAGCACGCGCTTGACCCTGTTTATGCAAAGAACATCGGCGTGGATATTGATAATCTTTATATCTCCCAGCCTGACAACGGCGAACAGGCCATGGAAATCGCGGAGACCATGGTGCGTTCCGGCGCCATCGACATTGTCGTTGTGGACTCTGTCGCAGCGCTGGTTCCCAAGGCGGAGATCGACGGCGATATGGGGGACAGCCATGTGGGGCTGCAGGCGCGCCTGATGTCCCAGGCGCTGAGAAAGCTTACTGCCATCATCAGCAAATCCAACTGCACGGTGGTCTTTATCAACCAGCTTAGGGAAAAGATCGGCGTCATGTTCGGCAATCCTGAGACGACCACGGGAGGCCGGGCGCTGAAATTTTACGCTTCCGTCCGTATGGACGTGCGCCGGATCGAGTCGTTAAAGCAGGGCGGTGAAGTGATCGGGAACAGAACCCGTGTCAAGGTGGTAAAGAATAAGATCGCGCCTCCCTTTAAGGAAGCGGAATTTGATATCATGTTCGGAGAAGGCATTTCCATGGCGGGGGATATTCTGGACCTGGCTGCCGATCTGGATATTGTGGTAAAATCAGGGGCGTGGTATGCCTATGAGGGAAACAAAATCGGTCAGGGACGCGAGAACGCAAAGCAGTATCTGAAGGACAATCCTCAGGTATGCGATGAGATTGCGGCGAAGGTACGGGCCCATTACGGCTTTGATAAAAAAACCGAGGAGCAGCCGGACGGCGCGAAGACTTCGGCGGAAGAGAGCGCGGCCCGGAAGGCCGCAAAGTAAGACCGGATATCAGATAAAGCCGGACGAAAGCCGGACATTTCATGGATGCCATGAGGAAAAAACGCTGCGGGGATGCCTGCGGAATCGGATGGTGGGAAGAAGATGAAGGTAACGCGGATAGAGGATGTGACAAAATCCCGCAGCCGTATCTATCTGGAAGAGCAGTCCGCCTTTGTGCTGTACAAAGGCGAACTGCGTTCTTATCATATAGCGGAGGGGGAGGAGCTTGCGCCGGAAGACTATGAAAAGATCATGGGACAGGTTCTGCCCAGACGGGCCAGGCTTCGTGCCATGAATCTGCTGAAAGGGCGCGAGTACACCGTAAAACAGCTTCATGATAAGCTGTGCGGCGGAGGGTATCCGGAGGAGATCGTCGCCGATGCGCTGGCCTATGTGGCGAGCTTCCGTTATACCGATGATCTTCGGTATGCCCTGGCCTATATTACCGGACATGAAGACAGCCGGAGCCGCCGCAGGATCGAGCAGGATCTGGCTGTCCGGGGGATCGATCCGGATACGGCAAGGGAAGCGTGGCAGAAATGGGAAGAGCAGGGGGGAAGACAGGACGAGCAGGCCATGATCCGGGAGCTGCTCAGAAAGCGCGGATTTGATCCGGATACCGCGGACGAAAAGGAAATCCGGCGGCAGGGCGCGTTTTTGATGCGCAAAGGGTTTTCCGGAGAAGCTGTAAGAAAGGCATTGCTGCCTGTTTAAAAACCGAACGGGAAAACCGAACGCAATCTTTTACTTGACATTATGGAAAAGTGCATATAACCTGACTTCCGTCGTTTCTCTCAAAACATGGTACTCAGCTGTCAATCAGCATGCAGTTTTCAAAAAGATTG
>CANQWM010000033.1 GCA_947627535.1 uncultured Acetatifactor sp. | reverse complement strand
GAATTTCCTGATAAGCCATAGATGACTTTCGGTTCAAAAACGACGGAAAAATCCTAGTACTACGACGGAAGTCGGGTTGCTGCCTGTTTAAAAACCGAACGGGAAAACCGAACGCAATCTTTTACTTGACATTATGGAAAAGTGCATATAAAATTGAAGTGTTGTAGGTTGCTTGTTAGAATGTTTTCAGCGCTCCAAAAGGGGCAGGTACATACATTCTATGTAGACCGCGGCCAGCAGGAGCGGCGCGCGGCAAAGTGTACAATGAAAATTTAATAAGGAGGTGCTCCTGTAGATGGAAGCTATTATTGCATTGATAGCTTTCGCCGCCGCATGCGTGATTGCGGTGCCGCTGACGATCCGGGTATATTCCAGATATCAGAAAAAGTCATCGGCCGCAACCATCGGCAACGCAGAGGAAAAGGCGAGAGAGATCATTGACGATGCTCTGAAGACTGCGGAAGAAAAGAAACGAGAGTCGCTTCTGGAGGTGAAGGAAGAATCCATCCGTGCGAAGAATGAACTCGATAAGGAGGTCAAGGAACGGAGGGCGGAGGTTCAGCGATCCGAGCGCAGAGTCCAGCAGAAAGAGGAGAACATCGACAAGAAGGCGGAAGCGCTTGAAAAGCGTGAGAACAGTTTGGCGGCGAAGGAAGAATCCCTCAATAAGCTGAAGGAGGAGGTCGCAAAGCTGAACGAACAGCGCGTAAAGGAACTGGAAAGAATTTCAGGATTAACCTCTGAACAGGCAAAAGACTACTTATTGAAAATTGTTGAAGATGAAGTAAAGCATGAAACGGCCGTGATGATCAAGGAAATGGAGAGTCGGGCCAAAGAAGAAGCGGACAAAAAGGCGAAGGAGTATGTGGTATCTGCGATCCAGAGATGCGCAGCGGATCATGTCTCTGAGACTACCATCTCCGTCGTACAGCTTCCCAGCGATGAGATGAAGGGAAGGATTATTGGCCGGGAAGGCCGCAATATCCGGACGCTCGAGACGATGACGGGCGTGGACCTGATCATTGATGACACGCCGGAAGCGGTTATCCTGTCCGGTTTTGATCCCATCCGCCGTGAGGTGGCAAGGATCGCTCTGGAAAAACTGATCGTTGACGGACGGATCCATCCCGCCAGAATTGAGGAAATGGTGGAGAAGGCCCAGAAGGAAGTGGAGGTCATGATGAAGGAGGAAGGCGAAGCCGCTACGCTGGAGGTAGGCGTACACGGCATTCACCCCGAGCTTGTCAGACTGCTGGGCAAGATGAAGTTTAGAACCAGTTACGGACAGAACGCTTTGAAGCATTCCATCGAGGTCGCACAGCTCTCGGGGCTGCTTGCTTCCGAACTGGGACTGGACGTAAGGCTCGCAAAAAGAGCCGGGCTTCTTCATGACATCGGCAAGGCGGTGGACCACGAGATGGAGGGCTCTCATATCCAGCTCGGTGTTGAACTCTGCCGGAAGTACAAGGAGAACGCAACCGTTATCAACGCTGTGGAATCCCACCACGGAGATGTGGAGCCTACGTCTCTGATCGCATGTATTGTACAAGCTGCCGATACGATATCCGCTGCGAGACCGGGAGCAAGAAGGGAGACGCTGGAAACTTATACCAGCAGGCTGACCCAGTTAGAGGAAATCACAAACAATTTCAAAGGTGTAGACAAATCTTTTGCTATTCAGGCTGGTCGTGAAGTTCGTGTGATGGTCGTGCCCGAGCAGATCTCAGATGCCGACATGGTGCTGCTCGCCCGCGATATTTCCAAGCAGATTGAAGCTGAACTGGAATATCCCGGACAGATCAAGGTGAATGTGATCCGCGAGAGCCGCGTGATCGATTACGCCAAGTAATGCCATCGCCAGTTTAGGATTTCACTTGAAAATTTTACAACGACAGAACCGCGCAGGCGGGAGAGAAGAGAGGATGTTCCGGACGGGATATCCTCTTTTTAAATATTTAAATATGTCCGTCCCATGGCGGGCTCTGACAGGTGTATCCTGCGAAACCAGGTATGGCGGGTGCAATTTGCACTGTATTTTAACAGATTTTTTTTATTCTTTGTTTCTTTTTTCTCTTGTGCAATTGTGCCGCGTATAGTATAGTAAAGCAAGTGTATGATTGTATACGATTATGCAGCGCGGGAGGAACCGCGGAAAAACAAAGAAATAAGAGAAAGTCAGGGCGCCTGCCCGACAGGGCGGCGAAACGACCGGGATGGAGGAAACATGAAGGCTTTTCAGGAGTTGAGCAAAGAAGAACTTTTGGCGCTGAAGGAGCAGCTGTCAGCGGATTACGAGGATGCGAAAAAGAGAGGATTGAAATTGGATATGTCCAGGGGAAAGCCGGCTGTGGCCCAGCTTGACATGGGAAACGGTTTCCTTGACGCGCTGAATTCCCAAAGCCTTCTCAAGGCGGAGGACGGGGTCGATGTGCGCAATTATGGCGATATGGACGGGATCCCGGAGGCAAAAAGGCTGATGGGAGACATGATGGGGGTGCCGGCAGAAAACGTTGTGGTCTGCGGCAACGCCAGTCTGACCATTATGTACGATGCGGTTTCCCGGGCCATGACCCACGGTGTATTGGGCGGGACTCCCTGGTGCAGGCTGGATTCGGTAAAGTTTCTCTGTCCTGTGCCCGGGTATGACAGACATTTTGCCATTACCGAGCATTTTGGGATTGAAATGATAACGGTGCCTATGACTCCCCAGGGTCCGGATATGGATCTGGTGGAGAAGCTGGTGTCGGAGGATGGCAGCGTCAAGGGGATCTGGTGTGTGCCCAAGTATTCCAATCCCCAGGGCTACACCTATTCTCAGGAAACGGTCCGGCGCTTTGCCAATCTCAAGCCCGCCGCGGGGGATTTCAGAATCTTCTGGGACAACGCATATGCCGTTCACGATCTCTATGAGGACAGACAGGATGAGCTGGCTGAGATCCTGAGTCTTTGTGCGGAGGCGGGAAACCCGGACATGGTATATGAGTTCTGCTCTACCTCAAAGGTCAGCTATGCGGGCGGAGGTATTTCGGCGGTAGCGGCTTCCAGGGCGAATCTGGACGAGATCAGAAAGAGCATGAAGATCCAGACAATCGGCCATGACAAGGTGAATCAGCTGCGCCATGTGCGTTACTTCAAGGATATCAACGGGATCAGGGAGCACATGAAAAAACATGCCGCCTGGATGCGGCCCAAGTTTGAAGCGGTGCTTAAGGTGCTGGACAGCGAGCTGGGCGGACTTGGCATCGGGGAGTGGACCAGGCCAAACGGCGGTTACTTTATCTCCTTTGAGGCGATGGAGGGCTGCGCGAAGGCCATTGTGGCAAAATGCAAGGAGGCGGGGATGGTTCTTACCGGAGCGGGTGCGACATATCCCTACGGCAGGGATCCCAAAGACAGCAATATCCGAATCGCGCCTTCCTTCCCTACGCCGGAGGAAATGGCCATGGCGACGGATCTCTTTGTACTTTGCGTAAAACTTGTCAGTGTGGAAAAGCTGTTGGAATATAAGGCAGGGCCGGCCGCGGAATGATGAAACGCGATGTGGCAGTAAATCTTGACGGAATGGAAGAAAAAGATGGAAGAATATAAGAGATTAAAGCGGGAGCTGGTGGCAAAGGGAGCCATCATTGACTATTATCAAGACACTATGCTGATACCCAACGGAAATGTGGCAAAGTGGGATCTGATCGACCACAAGGGAGCCGCTGCGGTCGTGGCGGTCAGGGACGACGGAAAGCTGTTGATGGTGCGTCAGTACCGGAACGCGCTGGAGCGGGAAACGCTGGAGATTCCTGCCGGCGGCCTGAACGGCAGGGAGGAGCCCACCGACCGTGCGGCTGCCCGGGAGCTGGAGGAAGAGACGGGGTATACCTGTGAAAGCCTGGAGCTTTTAAGTTCCATCTATACCACGGTGGCTTTCTGCAACGAGAAGATCGATATTTATCTGGCGCGGCACTTAAAGCCGGGGAAACAGCATCTGGACGAGGACGAATACCTCAACGTGGAGGCGTATACGCTGGAGGAACTGAAAAAGATGGTCTTTGACTGCCGGATACAGGATTCCAAGACGATCTGCGGCATTATGACCTACGCAGCCAAGTATTGCTGAGAAGGGCATGTATAAACTGTTCCTCCGCCGCATACACATGGAGGGAGAAAAGGGACGTCCGGGTCATATGCCCGGTCCCTCTGCATGGCGGGACGGAGGAAAAAAGTATGCGTCTTCATGTGGGAAAATCGTTGTTTCAGGGAGCGAGACTGCCTGTGCTGCCAGTTTTTTGTGTCAGTCTTCTGGCCGGTATACTGGTGATGAATATCGGAAAGAGCATATTGCTGGAAAATACGGGACTATTTGACGAGGGGACCTTGTACGCCATGAAATATATGACCGTAGACGGCGATGCTCTTTTTTCTTATGTGCTCAGGGAGCGCTTTGTACGCCTTCTGTGGCTTGTGCTGCTTTCCACGACTTATCTGGGGTTTGTCCTGTGCGCGGGAACCGTCATCTGGTACGGAGTGTCTGCCGGTATGTTTCTTGCGGCGCTGGTGCTGCGCTATGGGATCAAGGGGATTTTTCTTGCGGCTGTGGCGCTGTTCCCCCACTATCTGCTTTATGTGCCGGCGGTCCTGGCGCTGATCGCATGGTGCGAGACGCTTTACCGCGGAATCTATGGAAGGACCGTCAGAGAGGAGGGCAGGGGGGCTTGGATCAAGAAGGCGGCGCTGCTGGCGGGGATTTTTGCCGCCGTGGCCGGAGGATGCCTGCTGGAGGCTTATGTGAATCCGGCCGTTCTGCTGGGGTATCTGAAGGTGTTCTAAAAATTTTTATTCATATTCCGCAATGTCATAGATCAGCCTCTCCGAATCCTCCCATCCAAGACAGGGGTCCGTGATGGATTTTCCATAGACGCCTCCGCCCACCTTCTGGCAGCCTTCCACGAGATAGCTCTCGATCATGACTCCCTTTACAAGGCTGTGAATATCCCTGCTCAGTTTTCGGCTGTGCATGACCTCCTTCACGATCCGGATCTGCTGCTCGAACTGCTTGCCGGAGTTGGAGTGGTTGGAGTCAATGACGCAGGCGGGATTTTTCAAGTCCATTTTTCCGTACATTTCCAACAGAAGATTCAGATCCTCATAATGGTAGTTGGGAATATTGTTTCCGTGCTTGTTGGTGGCGCCCCGCAGCACAGTGTGGGTCAGTTCGTTTCCCGTGGTCTTTACCTCCCAGCCTCTGTAGATGAAAGAATGGGGGTGCTGGGCCGCATAGACGGAGTTCAGCATCACGGACAGGTCGCCGCTGGTGGGGTTTTTCATGCCGGCAGCCACGTCAAAGCCGCTGACAGTCAGCCGGTGCTGCTGATCCTCCACGGAGCGGGCGCCGATGGCGACATAAGAGAGAATATCGGAAAGGTATCTCCAGTTTTCGGGATACAGCATTTCGTCCGCGGCTGTGAGACCCGATTCCTGTATGGCGCGGATATGCATTTTCCTCATCGCGATGAGTCCTGCGAGAAAGTCAGGCTTCTTCTCGGGATCCGGCTGATGGACGATTCCCTTGTATCCTTCGCCTGTGGTGCGGGGCTTGTTTGTGTAGATCCTGGGAATCAGGATCAGCTTGTCCCGGACCCTTTCGTTCACCTTTGCCAGGCGGGTGATATACTCACAGACAGAATCTTCGTTGTCGGCGGAGCAGGGGCCGATAATGACGAGAAATTTCTGGCTTTTACCCGTGATCACGTCGGCGATCTCCCTGTCCCGCTTTTTCTTTATTTCGGCAAGCTCCCTGGGAAGCGGAAAAGTTCCGCGAATCTCCTCCGGTGTGGGAAGTTTTTTTACAAATTCAAAGCTCATCTTGGTTCAGCATTCCTTTCTCTGGCCTTTTGAGACGGCTGTATCCGCCGCCTTAAACGTTTCCATTATAGTATATCGCCCGGAATAGTGCAAGATATTTACCGAACGGTTTCTCTGATGCTATATTGTTCTGCGGAAGAAATACAGAGATCGGCATGAGAAAGGATGCCGATGCTTCTTCCGGAATATGACAGGCTGCAGAACAACGGAAAGGAGAAAAAATTGGGTGGAGTAAAATTTAACAATCCTGAAGAGGAAGAAACGACAGTGGCATTTGGATTTTGCAGTACTTACATTGATTCCATCGGATACGATGCACAGCGGGCGCTTCTGGCGGTCAAGATGATCCGGACCGGAAGAGTCAGATGGTATGCCGACGTACCCGAAGAAGTATGGTATCGGTTCAGGGAAAGCGCAAGTCCTGATCTGTACTACAGAAGATATATCTGCGGCCGCTTTCGTGAGACGGCAGTCTGCTGTCCGGTTCACGACAAAAGGAAAACGTCACTTGACAAACGAAGGAAAAAGCTTTATCCTAAAAATGAAAACGATTCTCAATAAACAGATATCAGGAGGACGCTCAAAAATGCTGCATATGGCAGACATTATCATCATCTTGATCCTTGCGGTGATCGTCTTTTTCATTGTGCGCGGACAGATCCGCAGCCGCCGCGGCGGGCGGTGCGGCGGAGGATGCTCCGGATGCGCTGGCTGTAGCGGCTGTACCGGAAATTGTGACAGCTGCAGGAGCATATCCGCAGATAAAGCAAAAGACAGCAGAAAATGACGCATTTTCAGGGAAGGGCCCCGAACCCCGCTGTGATGGCAACGGCTTTCGGGACTTTTTCGGCTTTTGACGGCAGGATCGGCGGCGGGGGGACTGAAAGCGGAAAAGAGGACATTTTGTATGCCCTTTTTTTATTTTTGTCTTTCCCCCAAAAGCGGAATATGATATACTAAAAAGTGAAAGTCTATGAAATGTTCGGGTGAAGGAATGTCTTCAGAAAGTGTACGGACAGCTGAATACAGGCGGAACCGCGTGAGGCGGCTGAAAAAATGTATTATTGTGGTGCGGACCCTGTTTATTTTGACGCCGGCAGTTCTGTGTGTATTTCTTTTTATCAGGCTGAAGGATATGGGCGGAGATCTGGAGAAGCTGACGGCGAGAGTGGAAGCCGTGGCAGGGGAAAATGCTGCCCTGCAGAAGGCGGTGCTGGAACTGTCGCAGCGACTCCCTGTATCCGACGGCTCAAATCAGGAGCAGGCGGCGGCCGGGGAAGAGCCGGCCGGGTATGAGTTGACGGCTTCCGGGGACAGCAGGGGCCGGGACGGTACAGGCGTGACCGGCGAGGGCACGGACGTTACAGACGGGGAAGACGATGACGGCGCTTTGACAGCGGCCCATAAGGTCTATCTGACATTTGACGACGGTCCCAGCTCCAATACGGAAAAGATATTGGACATTCTGGATGAATATGACGTAAAGGCGACTTTCTTCGTAGTGGGGAAGGAAGGAGAATGGGCCAGGGAGGCTTTGAAGGATATTGTAAAACGGGGCCATACGCTGGGAATGCATTCCTACAGCCACCGGTACGCGGACATCTACTCTTCCGTGGAAGATTTTGCGGAAGATTTTGTGAAGCTGCGGGGATATCTGGAGGAGGTAACAGGGGTTGTCAGCGATGTTTACCGTTTTCCCGGCGGAAGTTCCAATACCGTAAGCGATATCGACATGCATGAGTTCGCGGAATATCTGGAGAGCTGGAATGTGCGCTTTTTTGACTGGAACGCGTCTTCCGGGGACGGCGGGCGGCAGCTTCTGACAGTGGATGCGCTTGTAAAAAATTCCCTGGAGGGAATTGAAAAGAGGGAAAATACCGTTATTCTGCTGCATGATGCGGCGGGGAAGCCGACTACGGTGGAGGCCCTGCCGGAGATCATAGAGAACATTCTGGCGATGGAAGATACTGTGATCCTGCCAATCACGGAGGATACAGAGCCGGTTCAGCATATACACATGGATGAAAAAAACGAAACGGAGGTTAATTGAGTATGGGCTTTTTCTCTGACTTAAAAGAGGATCTGTCGCAGGCAGTAAATGAACTGAAAACCGATGAGGAGCGGTCGAAGAAAGAGAAGCAGGCGGTTGTGGCGGAAGCCGAAGGCCAGCCGGAAACGACGGCGTCTGTGGCCGGGACGGCAGCAGCTTCCGGCGGTCTGCAGGTGCCGGAGGAGACGGCAGAACAGCCGGGGGATCCCCTGCTGGAGGAGCTTCTGGCACAGATGCTGAACGAGGTTGATGCGTCCGGGCCGCAGGCAGAATCCGGGAAGGCGGAAGAGGCTGCCAAAGAAGCCGCAGGGGAAACACCCGATGCGGAACAGGGTGGAGGCTGGTCCCAGCCGGAGGAAATACAGCCGGAAACGGCAAAAGAGGCAGAAGCGGCGCAGGAGACGGAAACAGTGCAGGAGACGGAAGCGGCGCAGGAAACGGAAACAGTGCAGGAAACGGAAACAGTGCAGGAGACGGAAACAGCGCAGGAAATGGAAGCGGTGCAGGAGACAGAGGCGGCGCAGGAGTGGGAAGCGCCGGCAGAGCCGGAAACGGCAGAGACAGAAGACCTGGCGGAAGAAAGAAAAGGAGCGGAGAACATCATGGAGAACGGTACGGAGAGAATTGCATTGGACGAAACCAGCGTGATCACGGAGGGAATGTGTATCACCGGCGACATATTTACGGAGGGGTCTATCGATGTGACCGGTACTGTGAACGGCAATATAGACGCTTATGGCAAGCTGAATATCACCGGACACATCAACGGCAATTCCAAGGCAGCTGACGTCTATGCGGAGAATGCGAAGATCAACGGGGAAATCACCAGCGAGGGCGCCGTGAAGATCGGCGCAAGCTCTGTGGTCATCGGAAATATCAGCGCGGCAAGCGCGGCGATCGCAGGCGCCGTAAAGGGTGACATCGACGTACACGGCCCCGTGATCCTGGATGCGTCCGCTATTGTGATGGGCAATATCAAGTCCAAATCTGTCCAGATCAACAACGGCGCCGTCATCGAGGGAATGTGCTCCCAGTGCTATGCGGATGTAAGTCCTACAACTTTCTTTGATGAGTACAAGCCTGAGGTGGCAGAGCGAAAGGGCAGGACAAAATAATGCGGAGAATTTTATTGAAGCTCAGCGGTGAGGCCCTGGCGGGAGAGAAGAAGGCGGGGTTTGACGAGGCCACCGTCCGAAATGTGGCGCTGCAGGTAAAGGAACTGTCAGATGACGGTTTCCAGACGGGCATTGTGATCGGGGGCGGCAATTTCTGGCGCGGCCGTACCAGCGAAAATATCGACCGCACGAAGGCGGATCAGATCGGTATGCTGGCCACTGTTATGAACTGCATCTATGTATCGGAGATATTTCGGTCGGTGGGAATGAAGACAAGCATCCTGACGCCCTTTGCGTGCGGTTCCTTTACTGAGCTCTTTTCCAAGGACCGGGCGAACAGATATTTTGAGGAAGGACAGGTTGTATTTTTTGCGGGCGGTACGGGGCATCCCTATTTCTCCACCGACACGGGCGTGGTACTGAGAGCCATCGAGGTGGAAGCGGATGTGATCCTGCTGGCAAAATCCATCGATGGTGTGTATGACGACGATCCCAACAAAAATCCGTCAGCGAAGAAATACGACGAAGTCACCATTGATGAGGTTATCTCGAAAAATCTTCAGGTGGTGGATATGACGGCTTCTATTCTTGCCAGGGACAACAAAATGCCCATGTGGGTGTTTGGACTGAACGGGGAGAACAGCATTGTCAATACCCTGAAGGGCGAATTTAACGGCACAAAGGTCATTGTATAAAACAGAGAGGGAGAGGAAGAGCGTATGGATGCCAGATTACAGCAGTACGACGACAAGATGAAAAAGACCGTGGAATTTCTGGAGGCGGATTACGCTTCCGTCCGTGCGGGCAGAGCGAATCCCCATGTCCTTGACAAGCTCCGTGTCAATTATTACGGAACGCCCACGCCCATTCAGCAGGTGGGAAACATTACCGTTCCGGAAGCGCGCATCATACAGATCGCGCCCTGGGAGAAATCTCTGATCAAGGAAATCGAAAAAGCCATACAGGCTTCGGATATCGGCATCAACCCGTCCAACGACGGAAGTGTGATCCGGCTGGTGTTTCCGGAGCTGACGCAGGAGCGTAGAAAGGATCTCGTAAAGGATATCAAAAAGAAGGCGGAGGACGGAAAGGTGGCGATCCGCAATATCCGCCGTGACGGAAACGATGCTTTTAAAAAGCTTACAAAATCAGAGGTTTCTGAGGACGAGGTGAAGCAGCTGGAGGAGCAGCTTCAGAAGCTCACCGATAAATACATTAAGGATATCGACGCTCTGATGGAGACAAAATCAAAAGAGATCATGACAGTATAGGCAATCGTGGCATGGGCTGCATCGGGGGAGTGGAGAGGAATCCGCTCCCCTGGTCCGCTGATGGGATCGAGAGGGAGCCGGATATGAGCGATGAGTTGAAAATGCCGCGGCATGTGGCTATTATCCTTGACGGGAACGGCCGGTGGGCCAAGGCCCGTCATATGCCGCGCAATTACGGACATGTGCAGGGAGCGAAGACGGTGGAGGTCATCTGTGAGGAAGCCTATAAAATGGGGATCCAGTACCTGACGGTTTACGCTTTTTCCACAGAGAACTGGAACCGCCCGCGGGAAGAGGTAGATGCCCTGATGAAGCTTTTGCGGGACTATATGCAGAACTGCCTGAAGACGGCGGAAAAGAACCGCATGTGCGTGCGGATTCTGGGCGATAAATCCCGGCTTGACCCGGATATCCAGAAAAGGATAGCGGAGCTGGAGGAGGCCACAAGGGATAACGACGGCCTTCATTTCCAGATCGCGATCAACTATGGCGGAAGGGACGAGATCGTCAGAGCCGCGAAAAAGCTGGCCGAACAGGCGGCAGAGGGGAAAGTCCGGCCCGGGGAGGTGGATGCGGATACCATAAGCGGCCTTCTGGACACGGCGGGTATCCCGGATCCGGATCTTCTGATCCGCACCTGCAATGAGCAGAGAATTTCCAATTTTCTTCTCTGGCAGCTCGCTTATACGGAGCTTTATTTTACACCGGTTCCCTGGCCCGACTTTACACGGGATGAATTGATAAAAGCCGTCGAAGCATATAATCATAGAGACAGAAGATACGGCGGCTTAAAGGAGGAGTAACGCTATGTTCTGGACCAGGCTGGCCAGCGGGATCGTGCTGGTGATCATAGCACTTGCGGCATTGGGCTTTGGAGGACTTCCTCTCGCGCTGGTACTCTGGCTGATCTCGCTTGTGGCGCTCCGGGAGCTGACAAAGGCGCTGAAATGCGCCACTGATGCAAAAAAACTGAATTTACCGGAAATACTGGGAATGGGAGGCGTCACAGCCTATTATATCTGTCTGTATTTTTCAAAAGACTGTATGCCCCTTTTTTTGTGCATTGTGGGCTTGTTCCTTCTGGAGATGCTGGCGTATGTGGCCGCATTTCCCAGATACCGCTGTGAACAGATAACGGCGGCTGTGTTTGCGTTTCTCTACGCGCCCGTCCTGCTGTCCTTTTTGTATCTGACCAGGGAAAGCGCCTATGGAGAGTACATGGTCTGGATGATCCTGATCAGTTCCTGGGGCTGTGACACCTTTGCCTATGTGGTGGGGATGCTCATCGGGAAAAAGAAAATCTTTCCGGTGCTCAGCCCGAAAAAATCTTTGGAGGGCTGTATCGGCGGTGTGCTGGGCGCCATGCTTCTGGGCTGGCTGTATGGCCATTTCTTTGTGGAGAAGGTGATGCCGGGTCACGCTGTAAGCTGGCTGATTGCCGTAATCTGCGGCGTCGGCGCGGTCATGAGCATGGTGGGGGACCTTGCGGCTTCCGCCATCAAGCGGAACAACGATATCAAGGATTACGGGAAGCTGATCCCGGGGCACGGAGGAATCATGGACCGGTTTGACAGCGTGACCGTAACGGCCCCCATGATTTATTTCCTGACGGTATTGCTGTTGTCCCTCTCCTAGCGGGGAATGGAAAACGGTGTATATGCGAGGGCGGAAGACGGAGAAAGATAAGATGAAAACCATAGCAATATTGGGCTCTACCGGTTCCATCGGGACCCAGACCCTTGAGGTTGTCCGCAGCAACCCGGATCTTAAGGTGGCGGCCCTGGCGGCGGGAAGCAGCGTGGAAAAGCTGGAGGCCCAGGTCAGGGAGTTCCGGCCAGGGGTAGTGGGAATGTGGTCCCCTGAGGCGGCGCGGGACTTAAAGGCGCGGATATCCGATCTTGACGTGAAGGTGGTATCCGGCATGGAGGGGCTTCTGGAAATCGCGGTCCTGCCGGAAATTTCTGTATTGGTGACGGCCATTGTGGGTATGATCGGTATTAGACCCACCGTTGCCGCTATTGAGGCGGGCAAGGACATCGCCCTGGCCAACAAGGAGACCCTTGTGACGGCAGGGCATATCATCATGCCCCTCGCCAGAAAAAGGGGCGTGTCCATCCTGCCTGTGGACAGTGAGCACAGCGCCATTTTTCAGTCACTTAACGGCGAGCCTTCCGGAAGAATCGAGAAGATCCTGCTCACGGCTTCCGGCGGACCCTTCCGGGGCATGAAAAGAGAGCAGCTTGCCAGGATGCAGGTGGAGGATGCCCTGAAACACCCCAACTGGTCCATGGGGCGGAAAATCACCGTGGATTCCTCCACGCTGGTGAACAAAGGGCTGGAGGTCATGGAGGCCGGGTGGCTGTTTGATGTAGAGCCGGACAGGATCCAGGTGGTGGTACATCCCCAGAGCATTCTTCATTCCGCCGTTCAGTTTGTGGACGGGGCCGTGATCGGCCAGATGGGCGTGCCGGATATGAAGCTGCCCATCCAGTACGCGCTGTTTTACCCGGACCGAAGACCTATGGGCGGCAGACGTGTGGATCTGTTTGAACTGGGGAGGCTCACCTTTGAGAAGCCGGATACGGAAACCTTTCCAGGGCTTGAGCTGGCCTACCGGGCGGCGCGGCTGGGCGGCAGTATGCCTACGGTGTTCAACGCGGCCAACGAGAAGGCGGTGGCACTGTTTTTGGAGAAAAGGATCTCTTATCTGCAGATTCCGGAGCTGATTGAAAGCGCCATGGAGGAGCATGCCGTCATAGAGGATCCCACAGTGGAGCAGATCCTGGAGACGGAGCGCCTGACCTATGAATGGATCGCGGGAAGGATAAGTTGAGGATGGTAACATTACTCTGGTTTATTTTGATATTCGGTGTGGTAGTCATCGCCCATGAGTTTGGCCATTTTCTGCTGGCAAAGGCCAACGGAATCCATGTGGTGGAGTTTTCGGTGGGTATGGGGCCAAATCTTATATCGGTGAAAAAGGGCGACACGAAATATTCCCTGAAGCTGTTTCCCATCGGCGGAGCATGTATGTTTGAGGGGGAGGACGGGCTTGCGGAGAAGGAGGGAGAACCCGGGGAGGGCTCTTTTCTGAAAGCGCCTGTCTGGGGCAGGATATCCACGGTGGTGGCAGGCCCTTTTTTTAACTTCCTCCTGGCGTTTGTCATCGCCTTTATCATGGTCAATATGTCTGACGAGATTGCCATAAGGGATCCTGTGGCGACGCAGGTGGTAGAAGGCGGCGGCGCGGCGGCGGCAGGTCTTCAGGACGGCGACCGGATTCTTTCCCTCAACGGCGAAAAGATGTGTCTGTATCAGGAAATCTCCCTTTATATGATGGCCAGCTACCGGGGCGGAGATCTTACGGTGGTCTATGAGAGAGAGGGAAAGCGCCATACGGCCACGGTCACCCCCCAGTACGACGAGGCTTCCGGAATCTATATGCTGGGAGTTGCCAACGGGGAGTTTATAGAGCCCAAGGGGCTGCAAAAGCTGAAATACGCCTGGTATGAAATGCGCTATTCCGTGAAGGCCACATATAAGAGTCTGGGAATGCTGTTTACCGGACGGGTGAGCAGACAGGATGTGGCGGGGCCGGTGGGAATCGCGGTCAACGTGGTAGGAAAAACCTATGAACAGGCCAAGGATTACGGCTGGAAGAGTGTGGTACTCAGTATGCTGAACATCACCCTGATGCTGTCCGTCAATCTCGGTATCCTGAATCTGCTTCCCATTCCCGCGCTGGATGGCGGCAGACTGGTGTTTCTGCTGGTGGAGGTTGTCCGCGGGAAACCCGTTCCGCCGGAAAAAGAGGGAATGGTTCATTTTGTGGGAATGATGTTCTTTATGGTTCTGATGGTTCTGATCTTCTTTAACGATATTATCAATATATTTCATCACTGATCCGGCCGGCCGGATGCGCTGTGCGCGTTTGGCCGGACCAGGGAGGTCCGTTTCATGAATTTCACCACTGTGTCTTACTGGCAGGCCGCGGAAAACCACAGCGCCCTGCTGCTTCAGCACTATTGTTACGGGAATATCCCGTTTTGCTTTCTTGTGCTTTGTTCCGGCGAAAACCAGTCCCAGGGCAGAGCCGGCGCTTATCTGACCGGCCAGCTTTTAGGCTGGTTTCGCAGGCTGCCCTTCCGGCGTCTTGGGCGTAATCCAAAGAGGGCGGTTTCTGTTCTGGAGCGGGAGATGGGAAGGAACCTGGAGCGGCTTGACAAAGAGCTGGAATCCGGCGGTCTTACGCGGTCTGGGAGCCTGCTGTCCGCATCCGGCATTTTCTGTGTGGACGATTGCTTTTTTCTCTTTTCCCGAGGGGAACAGAAACTGTTTCTTTTGAATAAAGCGTTTGGGCGCGGCAGTGTGCGGCGCCTTTTGGAGGCGCCGGAAGAGGGGACGGACGCCCCGGGTTATGTGATGCGCCAGGGGACTTTCCAGCAGGATGCGGGGATCCTGCTGGCCACGGACACATTCTGCCGGTTCCTTGAGGATTCCCAGATACGGGAATGCCTGTATGTGGACGAGCTGGACGGCGAAGCCCAGGCCAGAAGGCGTCTTTGCGAGCTGGGCCGGCGCTGTGAGGCAATGGGCGGACGGGATATGGCAGCCGGGGTTTTGCTGTCCCGGCGCTGACCGCCTTTTGTCGGGAGAATGGGGCGGAATGGAAAGAAGATGCTGAAACTTTGAAAAGAAAACGGAAACGAAAACGGAAAAGAAAACGGAAACGGAAAAGAAAACGGAAATGAAAAAGGATGGCGCGGTGAAGATGGAAAACAGCAGGATATCTGATAGGGAAAAGGTGCCCCACGAGGCTGCGGATCTGCTTTCCGGCCGGGGATGGCGGGCGGTGCGGCGCGTTGGACGGGGCGCCTTTTGTGAAGTTTATCTTGTGACGGAGAAAAAAACAGGAAGATTCGCCGCCTGCAAGGTCTCGAAAAAGAAGGAGCTGGCCCGCAGGGAGAGTGACCTGCTGGCCGCTGCAGCCCATCCGCTTTTTCCGGAATTTTACGGACTGTGGGAGCAGGGAGAGAACGCTTACCTGCTCATGGAGTATATCTGGGGCGGCAGTCTGGAAGACTATCTGTGGCAAAGAGGCAGATTCTGCGCCGGACAGACGGTTCGGGTGGGAATAGAGCTGGCCCAGGGGATTCGTTTTCTCCATCAGCTTCCCGATCCCATGCTGTACAGGGATTTAAAACCTGCCAACGTCATGATCCGGCAGGACGGCAGAGTCAGGCTTTTGGACATGGGATGCGCCTGCAGGCTGCGGCGCCCCGACGGGAGCAGAGCGGGGACGCCCGGCTTTGCCGCGCCGGAACAGCTGAGGGAAGGCGGCGTTCTTTCGCCTGCCAGCGATGTGTACGGGCTTGGAAAGCTTTTGGAGAGGATGGCGGGGGACGGTGCCCGCGGCAGGCTGGGACAGGTGATCGCGGCCTGCACCATGCCGGCGCCGGAAGATCGCCTTCCCGACATGCAGGAGGTAACGGCGGCGCTTCTGTCTCTTTGCGGGGATGCCCGTGCCAGGGCGGCGTTTCCGGGGAGAATGAAATACGGAGGGCACCGTATCCGCTGTATCGGGAATGTATGGGAGAGCGGATACAAAAACGGATAATCCGAAAACAAAAAACGGCACGGCTTCTTTCGGGAAGCCGCACCGCCTTTTGTCTTTCTTATTTTTTCAGCCCGGGGAGCCTTACTTCATCTGCTCTTCCTGCTTTTTGATCATACGACGGACCATCTCACCGCCGATAGAACCAGCCTCACGAGAGGTAAGGTCACCATTGTAACCCTCCTTCAGGTTCACGCCCAGCTCGGATGCGACCTCGGTCTTAAAACGATCCATAGCTGCCTTTGCTTCAGGCACTTCTACTTTATTACTTCTGTTACCGGTCATTTTTTTCACCTCCAATACTTTATAATTTTTCTCTATCTTCAAGACAAGTGCTGTGGGCACTTATCCTGAAATCATCAGTTCAAGCGCCTGCTGCAACTTATCTTGGTCTTATTATGGCCCTGGAAAAATAAAATATGTTGGTAACTTTTGGGGAAGAAAATCAGACCGGTTTTTTTGTTAAAAAAATGGAAACCGTTTGTCTGCGCCGCTTTTTTTGTCTCTATATGCCAAGCGCCGCCGCCACGGTAAAGCGGTCGTCCGTGTGGGAGATATCCAGCATACCGTTGTATTTTTTTACCACGTTCTGCATCTGTGCGATTCCGATGCCGTGATATTCCGGATCGGACTTGGTGCTTTGCAGCTGGCCGCTCTCATCCGCAGCCAGAGGGCCGGAGTAAGTGTTTTCGCATTTTACGGCAAGAAAGCCCTGGGAGATCTTTATGCTTACGTCGATTTCCTTTGCGCCTTCCGCGCCGGAGGCTGCCTCCAGAGCATTGTCCAGCATATTGATGAGCAGGGAGCAAAGGTCGCTCACGTCGATCTTAAGCGTCTCCGGCAGCGGCGCCGAAGCGTGGAAGTCGATGCCGAGATCGGAGGCTTTTGCGGCGACGTTCTGCAGAATGACGTTTACGGTGAGATTGGCGCTGTAGCGCTGCGTAGACATCTGGTCCATACTGCCGTCCAGCTGTTTCAGCGTGCGCTCAAGCTCCGCGTAATTTTTCTGAACCGCCAGCAGATGGAGGGCGGCCACCTGATTTTTCCACTCGTGGCGCATCAGGGAGGTGCTGCGGAGAGTCTGTTCCATCTGCCGGTAGCTTTCCGTGACAAGACGGTTGTGCAGGGCGATAGCTCTCGCCTGAGCGCGCACGCGGATCTGGGCGCGCACGAGGGAATAGCAGGCGATCCCGGCGCAGGCCGTGGTAAGATAAACATTGAGGAAAAAGAGCGCTCTGCGCGGTGCGCCATGCAGAAGCGTTTCCAATGTGTCGTATGCGATCCGGGAAAAATAGCCGTTCTGAAAGCGATCCACCACATACCACACGGTGAAAACGAGAACCGTGCAGGCCGTAACCCGGATCAGGTAGCGGGGAAAAGAACTGCGGCGGCTTAAGAACAGGTACAGCACGGTCAGGCCGATGGGAATCAGGTAGATCCAGGCAGAGCTTAACCATTCGTACAGCTCCTCCGGGAAGATATAGAAGCCGAAGGAGTTGTTCAGGCGGATCAACATGGTAAAAAAGGCGGCCATCGCCAGAACGGGAAGAGACCAGTCGGGGGTTTTTACGTTCAGGCTGATCAGAAAGACGGCGCAGATGAGGACAAAGCTGAGCGCATAGGCGCCCGCGGACAGGGTGTCGCTGGCGGCCGCGGAGTAGTAGGAGAGCGTATCCGTCTCTACGTTGGAATAACTGGTCAGAAGCGGGTACATGAAAGAGTTCACGTCCGCGGCAAGGGGGATATATTCCAGGGAGATTTCCTTTCCGGCGTCCTCCGGGAAAAGGGAGATCTGGACATTGGAAAAGAAACCGATGGAATCCTGTTTGTCCTGGGAAGTCGAAAGATGCAGCCGCTCCCGGCCGTCAATCCGCACGGTCAGGTCCACGATCCCGTAAGACATCCGCAGATAACCGGTGTCCTCATAAAGTTCGGGCATATCCGCGGCCTCCGGCAGACGGCCGGTCAGGAGGATAGTCTCTCCTTCCTGCCAGTCGTCGGGGGTTACGGCATACGGGTCGTAGCTTCTTGTGCCGCCGTCTCCTGTGATCTGGACGGTCTCCCATTCCACATAGTCTAATATGGGTGAGGAAGGCTGGGTGCAAAGATTTAAAAAAGACAGTGTCCCGATGCAGATCAAGGCAAACAGCCCCACATACAGGATCAGCTTCAGGTTTTTCGTGCTCTTCATCTATTCGTTCCAACGCTCCTTTTTTTCTGAAACCATTATAACAGAGAGAACGGTTTTGCGCAAACAGGAACCGCCGCAGGAAGAAGACTGGGGCGGTTTTTGGGACGATGCGGCGGAATTTGACTTCCGCGGCCTCGCATGATAAAATGGCATTGTCTGCGGCGGTGCGCGGCCGACGGGAAAAACGGCATGCCGGATGCCGGGATTGGGAGATGCGGAATATGTTTCGATTGGCTGTATGTGAAGACGATAAAGCGATCAGGGAGCAGCTGTGCTCTCTCTGCAGGGAAATCCTGAGCGGTTTTTTGACGGATTTTGAGGTCATGGCGTTTTCCTCCGCGGGAGAACTGGAAAAGGAAATGGCGGAGGGAACCCAGTTCCAGCTTCTGTGCCTGGATATCATGCTTCCCGGCAAATCCGGGATGGAGCTTGCGCTGGAGGTAAGGAAACGGGATGAGAAGATTAAGATCCTGTTTATCACGGGATTCACGGAATATCTTCTGGAAGGATATGAGGCGCGACCGATCCAGTACCTGATGAAGCCGGTGGACAGAAGACAGCTGGAAAAGGCGCTGGCCACGGCCCTGCGGCTTTCCGACAGGCCAACGGAGATTTCCTTCTCGCTGGGCGGAAAAACGTATATCCTGCCGCTGGACGAGATCTTTTTTGTAGAGAGCATCAACCACGGCAGCCTGTTCCATCTGGAAAAGGAAGATCGCTTTTTCTGGCTTCCCCTGTCTTCGGCGGAAAGCCTCCTGCCGCGGGAACAGTTCTGCCGCTGCCACAAGAGCTTTGTGGTCAACATGAAGCAGATCCGGGAGGCGGACGGGCGAAAGATACTTCTGTCCAACGGCAGCCGCCTGGATATCGGCGCGCGATATGCGGCGGATTTTAAAGAAAGCTTTGTCCGTTTCCTGAACAGATGCACGGACGAATTCCCCCCATGCTCCTTTCTTGAACGCGGGGGTTTTTTGCATAAAAAAATCCCGTGGACGGGAGGATATGGTATATAATGATAACGTGTGCAACCGCGTCCGCCCGATGCGCGCAGATAAAGCTGCGGCGGGCGGACGCAAAACTGCAGCGATACCTGTGGAGAAGAGATCAATACGATGAATACATGGATTTTAGTCGTTGACGACAACACATCAAATCTTACGATGGCAAACCATATCCTGAGCGAGGAAGGAATGCGCGTCAGCTGTGTGAAATCAGGGGAGGCCGCCGTTAAATTTCTGCAGTTTAACCGTCCCGACCTGATCCTTCTGGATGTACACATGCCGGAAATGGACGGCTTTGAGACGCTTTCCGCCATCCGGGCGGATGGCGCCACCGCGGACATTCCTGTGATCTTTCTCACGGCGGACGACGACAGCGAGACGGAGAAGGCGGGGCTGCAGGCCGGCGCCATGGACTTTTTGAAAAAACCCTTTGTGCCGGAGGTGCTGCTGCTGCGGGTAAGACACACCGTGGAGCTGAACCGGCTGCAGGCGGATCTGGCCAGACAGGTGGAGGAAAAGACGCTGGAGATAACCGCCCAGAGCAGAAAGCTGGAGCGGATCTCCATGCAGATTGTAAGAACGCTGTCGGGCGCCATCGACGCAAAGGATACCTATACCAACGGGCATTCCGCAAGGGTAGCGGAATATTCCCGGGAAATTGCAAAGCATGCGGGGCTGTCGAAGGATCTGCAGGAAGAGATCTACATGATCGGGCTGCTTCATGATGTGGGAAAGATCGGAATCTCCGACGCCATCATCAACAAGCCGGATAAGCTTACTGACGAGGAATACGCGATCATAAAGACCCACCCGGTGCTGGGAGAAAAGATACTGTGTAATATCACTGAGTTTCCCAAGCTGGTCACAGGAGCAAAATATCACCATGAGCGGTATGACGGGAAGGGCTATCCGGAGGGACTGTCAGGGGAGGACATCCCTCTGGAGGCCAGGATCATCGCCGTCGCCGACGCTTATGACGCCATGAGTTCCAGAAGAAGCTATCGGGACGTTCTCCCTCAGAAGAAGGTGCGCTCGGAGATCGAAAGGGGAAGAGGGCTGCAGTTCGACCCTGTGTTTGCGGACATTATGCTTGAGATGATCGACAAAGACACCGAATACGGGATGCGGGAGAAATAGGAGGGAAAGCTCATGTACGAGCAGAGAAAAAAACAGGTTTCTTATCTGACGCTGCTGTTGTTTTACACCTGTTTTCTTGTCATCCTTGCGGTGGAATCCGTTCTGCTTGGCTGGGAGCGGGGGGTGGTTCTCCAGCTTTTGGCCGGTCTTGTCATCTGCTGGGCGCTTCATATTACAAAGAAGGTTCCCGAGGAACTGAAGAGGTGGTTTCTCTTTTTCATGACCATGGCGGCCTTTGTCTTTTACGGTATGCACGACACCAGTTTTTACGATCTCGCTCCCGTGATGCTGGGCGTGATCCTGGCTTATTTCGCGGCGGGCATGTACAGCATGATCGATCTGTGCATGGCGGTATATTTTGCGGTCATGGTCTATGACATGATTTTTGTGGTTCGTGATTCTCTTGATCTGACCCCTCTTACCGTATCCCGTATTCTGCTTCATTTCATTATCGTATTTCTGGCGGCGCGCCTGACGAAGTACATAACGGCCAGACAGGACAGAGAGGGAAAGGAGATCGATGAGAGGATCGCCCGGCTGGAAGAGACCAGCAGCAGGATGGAGGATTTTCTCACCAATGTTTCCCATGAACTCAGGACCCCGATCAACGCCGTGACGGGACTTACGGCGGTCATGCTCAAAAACAGGGAAAACGACGCCGACAGAGAGAATCTTCTCTCTGTGCAGATGGCAGGACACCGGCTGTTCCGCCAGATAGAGGACATATTGGATTTCACGGAGATCGATACCGGCCGGATCACAAACAGCGAGGAAGATTATATGATCTCCTCGCTGATTAACGACTGCATTTCTGAGATCGGGATGCTGGAGACGGGAAAAGGACTGGAGTTGATCTTTGACGTGGACGCGGAGATACCGGCGGTTCTCCATGGGGATGCAAGAAAGATCAAGAAGATCATCAAGCACCTTCTGGACAACGCCCGGAAATTTACCAGCGAAGGAGGCTGCTGCGTCAGGATATACGGGATCAGGAAGACCTACGGCATCAACCTGTGCATCAGGGTCAGTGATACCGGAATCGGCATGGACAAGGAGAATCTGGAGAAGGTCAAGGAAAAATTCTTTCAGTCCAGCGGCGGAAGAGCCAGAAAAGCGGGAGGTCTGGGCCTTGGCATCCCAATCGTCTACGGGATGGCGGCGGCCATGGAAGGCTTTGTCCATGTGGAGAGCAGGGAAGGCAGCGGAACCGACGTGACGGTGAGCATACCCCAGAAGATCGTGGACGATACCAGATGCATGGCGGTGGAAAAGCCGGGGGAACTGTGCCTTGCCTGTTACCTGAAGCCGGAGAAATACCGGGTTCCCAAGGTGAGAAAATTTTATGACGAGATGATTTCTCATATTGCGTCAGGGCTGGACACCACAGTCCACAGAGTCTTTAATATGGACGAGATGGAGAAGCTGGTCGGCGCCTATCGTCTGACCCATCTTTTCCTGGCAAAGGAGGAATACGAGGAGGATCCCGGCTGGTTTGAAGGACTGGACCGGGAGATCCAGGTAGTCATGGTATCCGATCCCGGCTACAGACTGCCGGAGGGAAGCCGGGTCAGACTGATGGCAAAGCCCTTCTGCTGTTTCCCGGTGGTCAGCATCCTGAACGCGGTAAAGGATGAGGAGGAAGAGGAGCGTCACAGCCGCATGATCTGTCCGGGGGTCCGCGTCCTGGTGGTGGATGACGAGCCCATGAACCGCATGGTGGCGGAAGGGATCTTCCGGGACTACGGTATGCAGGTGAAGACGGCGGGAAGCGGCGCGGAATCCATCGAAATCTGCGGAAAGGAAGATTTTGACCTGATCTTTATGGATCATATGATGCCTCAGATGGACGGGATCGAGGCCCTGAAGCATCTGCGGAGGCTGAAGGCGGATTCCAAGGAGCCTTTTGTGGCCATTGCCTTTACGGCAAACGCAGTCAGCGGCGCAAGGGAGATGTTTTTGAGGGAGGGCTTTGACGAGTTTGTCTCAAAGCCGGTGGAAACCATAGAGCTGGAGCGCGTTCTGAGGAAAGTCCTGCCAAAATCCAGGATCCGGTACGCGGAGAACGGGGAAGATATTGAGAGGGAACCTGAGGGCCGTCCGGAAGCGGATCATGGGGCGGAACCGGCGGCAGCGGATGTCAATGCCAAAGGGTCTGCAGCCGGGGGAGGGCTGGCTCCCTTTGAAGAGATCGGATTTTGCACGGAAGCCGGCCTGTCTTACTGCAGATCGAACCAGACCTTTTATCTGCAGATGCTTGCCGTGTACGGCCAGGAGGCGGAGCAGAAGGCGGACGCGCTAAATGACCTGTACCGGCGGAAGGATTATGGAAATTACCGTATCCAGGTCCATGCCCTGAAGAGCAATTCCAGGCTGGTGGGGGCGGATTCTTTGTCTGAAATGGCAAGGCAGCTGGAAGAAGCCGCAAAGAGAGAAGACGCCTCGTACATCGAGGAGCACCATCAAGAGCTGATGGACGCATACACAGAGACGGCGCGCAGGGTTCGGGAGATCCTTGGGCAGGAGAAGGACGGACCAGACGGAGAGACAGAGTCTGACGAAGGCACACAGGTTTCGGAGGCGGCGCCGCTGACCGGGGAAGAGCTTTTAAGCCGGCTGGAGGAGCTGCAGGGGAGCCTTGACACTTATGAGTCGGATACCGCAGGCCGGCTGATAGAAAGCCTTGCCGGAAACGCATGGCAGGGAAAGCCGGTAAAAGAACTGCTGCGGGAAGTGGAGCAGGCGGTGGAGCAGTTTGAGTTTGAGACCGCCTCCGAGAAGCTTGCGGCGCTGAAGGAACGGGTGAAAGAAGGTGAAGCGGGATGAAGCCGGAGAGATTGATCCGGAAACTCACAGAGAACTACAGCCAGTCCCTGCAGGAGAGACTGTTCCGCCTGATCACTGCGATCAGCATCGTGGGGCTGTGTCTGGGCGGTATCACGGGAGTGATCGCGGGGGAAAGCATTACGAATCAGCTTTCCATCCTGGCGGCGGTGCTGGTCTTTGCCGCAATTGTGTACGTCACTCTGCGCACTCACAGGATCCAGCAGGGCGCGGTGGTCATATCCGCCATCGCCCTGTTTCTTGTCCTGCCCTTTAACTTCCTGACGGCGGGGGGCATATACGGAGGCGCGCCGATCTGGTTTGTGCTGGGGTTTGTGCTGACAACGCTTACCGTGGAGGGAAAGCCGAAATATGTCCTGCTCGCGGGGGGATACCTGATCTTTCTGGGCTGTTATTACGTCGCCTATCATTACCCCGCAAGAATCGTCCAGCACACGCTGGAGGTGGCTTACCTGGATTCCTTTGTGACCCTGACCATCGTTGTGCTGGTGACGTGCGGTATGCTGCTGTTCCAGAAGGCGGCTTACAGGGCTGAAAACGAGATGACCAGGAGGCAGAAGAAGGAGATCGAGGATCTGAACAGAGCCCAGAACCGTTTCTTTTCCAGTATGAGCCATGAGATCCGTACACCCATCAACACGATCATCGGGCTGAATGAAATGATCCTCCGGGAGGATATCTCGGACGAAGTGGCGGAGGATGCCCGGAATATCCAGAACGCCAGCAAGATGCTTCTGACGCTGATTAATGATATTCTTGACATGTCAAAGATTGAATCCGGAAAGATGGAGATCGTCTCCGCCGCTTACGACGTGGGGGCGTCTCTTTCCGACATCGTCAATATGATCTGGGTGAGGGCAAAGGAAAAAGGACTTTCCTTTCACATTGACGTTGCGGAAAATATCCCGGCCCAGCTGTACGGGGACGAGGTCCGCATCAAGCAGATCCTGATCAATCTTTTGAACAACGCGGTAAAATATACGCCGGAGGGCTCCGTCACGCTGTCCATCCAGTGCGGCAGGAGAGAGGGCGACCTGGCGTATATCGTCTACTCCGTCACCGACACGGGCATGGGGATCAAAAAGGAAAGCATCCCTCATCTGTTCGATGCATTTCAGAGAGTGGATGAGGGACAGAATCATTACATTGAAGGAACCGGCCTCGGCCTCTCCATCGTAAAACAGCTGGTACAGCTTATGGGCGGGGAGATCACGGTGAACAGCGTCTTCAGGAAGGGCTCCAGCTTTTCGGTCACCCTGCCCCAGCGCGTGGAAGGGCAGCAGCAGCTGGGAGAGCTGGATTTTGAAAAGAAACGTGTCATGAACGCAAGAGAACGCCACAGAGCTGCCTTTGAAGCGCCCAAGGCCCATGTCCTGATCGTGGACGACAACCGGATGAACCTGATGGTCGCGGAAAAGCTTCTGCAGGAGACGAAGATACAGACCGAAAAGGCGGGAAGCGGCGCGGAAGCCTTGAGATTTACCATGCAGCACAGATACGACGTGATCCTTATGGACCACCTGATGCCGGAGATGGACGGGATCCAGTGTCTTCATATGATCCGCAGCCAGACGGGCGGCCTGAATCAGGATACGCCGGTGATTGTCCTTACGGCAAACGCGGGGGGCGAGAATCAGGCGATCTACAGGCAGGAGGGATTCGACGGGTATCTTCTAAAGCCTGTCAGCGGCGCCCAGCTGGAGACGGAGCTTTTAAAGCATCTCCCCAGGAATCTGGTCAGTCTTGCGAATGCATCGGAATTTACGGATATGGTGGTGGGGCCGGTCCTGGGTCACAAAAAGAAACTCCCCGTTATGATTACCACGGACAGCGTCAGCGATCTGCCGGTGGAGATGACGGAAAAATACAGGATTCAGGTGATGCCTTACCGGGTGATGACGGAAGGCGGCGAGTTCCGGGACGGGGAGGAGATAGAGACCGAGGGGGTGCTCTCCTATATTTCCGCCCACGGCGGGAACGTGCACTCGGAATCTCCCGAGGTGGAGGATTATGAGGTGTTCTTTGCGGAACAGCTCACGGCCGCTCAGTATATCATTCATATAGCGATGGCAAAGAATGCCAGCAAGGGATATGAAAACGCCCTGCAGGCGTCAAAAACTTTTGACAATGTGACGGTGGTGGATTCCGGCCACCTTTCCAGCGGTATGGGCCTGATCGTCCTGTATGCGGCAAAATATGCCCAGGAGGGAATGGGGGCGGAAGGAATCCTGGAAGAGATCCGGCGCATGAGTACCAGGACAAAGACCAGCTTTATCGTGGAGAATACGCAGTATCTTGCCCTGTCAGGGAGGTTATCTCCAAGGGTCAGCGCGGTCTGCGAGGCGTTTATGCTCCATCCGGTCATCGTCCTGAAAAAGAGCAGTATGAAGGTAGGCGCCATACGGGTGGGCACACGGGATACCATTTGGAGAAAATATATCCATTCCGCGCTGCGGGAGCCCTCCCGGATCGATAAAAGGATTTTGTTCATTACCCATGCGGGACTGAATCAGAAGGAGCTGGAGGAGATCGCGGAAAGAGTGGCCGGAAAGGTTGCTTTTGAGAGTGTAATCTATCAGAAGGCGACACCGGCTATCTCCGCCAACTGCGGACCGGGGACGTTCGGGCTGCTGTTCATGATGAAAAGCTGAGATCAGCATTCCAGCGCTTCCAGGCGGCGTGTGGAAGAGGGAGGAAGGATGATGAAGAAAAACCGGAGGATTTTCGGGTTTGCTGCAGCGCTCTTATGCGCGCTTACCGCATGCGCGGGCGAGGGAGACGGCGGGAAAAACGTCGGACTTTCAGGGGGGGCAGATCTTGCCTATGTGCAGGAAAAGGGAACGCTGGTGGTGGGCGTCACGGATTTCGCGCCCATGGATTACCGAGAGGACGGCGCCTGGTCCGGGTTCGACGCGGAGCTGGCGGCGGAATTTGCCGAAAGCCTTGGCGTGACCGTACAGTATACGGAGATTGACTGGGACAGGAAGACCCAGCTTTTGGAGGACGGGACTATCGACTGCATCTGGAACGGGATGACTCTTACGAAGGAGCTTCAGGAGACGATTTCGTGTTCGGATCCCTATCTGTCAAATGCCCAGGTGGTAGTTTTGAGAGCGGATGAGGCAAAGCAGTATCAGACGCCTAAGGAGTGTCAGCACCTGCTGTTTACGGCGGAGTCGGGATCCACGGGGGAAGCCGTGCTGGAGGATTTGAACTATCGGTATTTTGCCAGCGGGGACCAGAAGGAGGCGCTGCAGAACGTCCTTGACGAAAAAGCGGACGCGGCTGTGGCCGATATTGTCATGGCGGGCTTTTATACCGGGGACGGGCAGGAGTTTAAAAAACTGAAATTCCTTTCGGAGCCGCTGAATGACGAGACCATCTGCGTGGGATTCCGAAGGGAATCGGATCTGACGCAGAAGCTCAACGATTTTCTCGATTCTGCCGAAGCGGACGGCAGCCTGAAGGCGCTGGCTGAAAAATATGGAATCGAGGGGGCACTTCTGGACCAGTAAAAAGGAAGACCAGAGCTTAGGAGCGGGATCATGATGAAAAAATGGCGGTTAAACAGGAAAAACAGCCGGATTTTGGTGGCTGTCGCGGCAGCGGCTGTCCTGGGGATCAACATACTTAATGTAACGCTGATGTACCGCATCGCGTCAAAACAGGCGGAAGAGATCGGCAGGATGCGGGTGCAGAATATTGCCGCCAACTTCCAGAAATCCCTGACGAGGGCGGAAAACGCTCTGGAGCGCGTGGGAAACGATATGGAAGAGATGCTCCGGGAGGGGGCTTCCGAAGAGGAGATCCGCCAGTTCCTGGTTCGGCAGCAGGAACTGGAATATGATCTTTCGGACGGGCTCTGCCTGAATGTATACTGCGTCACGGACGAACAGGTGATGATCTCGGGCATGGAGACGCCGGAGGACTATGTGCTCCAGGACCGGATCTGGTACAGAGGACTTCTGACCGCGAAAAGAGGAGAGGTGTACGTCTCGTCCACCTATGACGATGCGTTTACGGACAATATGTGTTATACCGTGGCAAAGTTTCTGGATGACGGGGCAACGGTGGTGGCTTTGGACTACCGCGTCTCGGAGATCCAGGAGCTTGTGGAGACGCTGACAGGCGACGGGTACGGGGACGCCATGATCGTGGATGCCAACGAGGTGATCGTCGGATATACGGATCCCAGTATGGTGGGGGAGAAGCTTTCCTCCGCGCTGCCTCAGTACCGGGATGCCTTCCTGCGGGCCGCTTCCTCGGACAAGGAGAGCGTATCCTTACGGCAGAGAAGAAAGGAGAGCGGTCTCACCAATATTTTCACCGTTTTCTGCAGCAAGACGGAAAACGGCTGGTATCTGATGTGCAGCGTAGACAGCCAGACGCTTTATAAGGACAGCTACCGCCTTCTGATCCGCAGCAGTATCCGGACGGTCATTGTTGTACTCGGGGCGGCCGCACTCTTTTTGGCGGTGACCGGGGAAAAGCGCTTGATCCGAAGGAAGAGGGCGGCTGAAAAGGAGAAAAAGGGAGATGAAGGCCGAAGAAACTTCACGGCCGAGACCCAGCGCAGATTTCAGATCGGCATTACGGCGATCTTTGCGGTGACCATGGTAGCCACCATCGTGATCTGCGCAAGGATGACTGTCAACGAGAGCCGGATCAAGATGGAGGAGGAGCTGCGGAAATACAACTATGAAGTGGGCGACTGGGTCCTGGAGCAGAAGAGCATCCTGGATATGTTTGAAAACGTTGTGGTGGCGAAGCCGGAGATTCTGGACAATTACGAGGGAATGGTAAAGTTTCTGGACGACATCACGAGACATTATCCCAAAATTTCCGCCACTTATATCGCCAATCCGGATTTCGCCCACGGCCATCCCATGGTGATGAACAACGGATGGGTGCCCCAGCCGGATTATAAGGAGGAGGAACGTCCCTGGTACATCGGTGCGCTGACGTCGGAGGATTTCCATATTACGGAGCCTTATTATGATGCCCGGACCGGCGAGTACTGTATTACGTTTTCCAAGACAGTGCAGTCGGAGCGGGGAGAGTTTTACGGCGTTTTTGCCATCGACTTTTATCTGGATGTGCTGACGGATATTCTGGGTGAGGGCTATTCCGAGCAGGGGTATGCGTTTCTGGCTGACAAAAACGGGCTGATCATCGACCATCCCTACTCAGAGTACCAGTTTTCCGATGACGGTTCCACAAACATTCACGATCTGGTCTATGACAGGTTTTACGGGGAAAACGGCATGGTGGTCTTTCGGGATTACGACGGAAGATATAAGGTCGGCACATCCATGGAGGAAAACGATTCCGGCTTCCGGATCATCGTGGTAAAGGACTGGTGGAGCATCTATGGCAACGTGCTGGAATACATGCTGCTCTTCCTTGCCGTGTTCGGCGTCTGTATCTTCGCGGTCAACGCGGTGATGCAGAGAATGATCCGGTGGCAGCAGAAGGCGAACGACGATTTAAAGGAGATGGCTGCATCCGCTATCCGGGCCGAGCAGGCGAAATCGCTGTTCCTCTCCAATATGTCCCATGAAATCCGAACGCCGATCAACGCGGTGCTGGGAATGAATGAGATGATCCTTCGGGAATGCGATGACCAGCAGCTTCTCTCCTATGCGGAAAATATACAGCGGGCAGGAAAGACCCTGCTGTTTCTGATCAACGATATTCTTGATATGTCGAAGATCGAGTCGGGAAAGATGGAGATCGTTCCCGTGGAGTATGAAGTGGGCGGACTGGTGCTGGATCTTTGGAACGTGATCTGCATGAGGGCGCAGGAAAAGGGACTCGCTATCACATTCCGGCTGGCTCCCGACATGCCCGCGCGGCTGTACGGAGACGATCTGCGGATCAAGCAGATCCTGACGAACCTGCTGACCAACGCGGTGAAATATACGCCCCAGGGCAGTGTGGAGCTGGAGGTATCCTACCGGAAGGTGTCGGAGAAAAAGCTGATCCTTGAGGCTTCCGTGAAGGATACGGGCATGGGGATCAAGGAAGAGGACATCGAGAAGCTGTTTGAGAAGTTCCAGAGGCTGGACGAGAAGAAAAACCGTAATATCGAGGGCACCGGACTGGGGATGAATATCACCATGTCGCTGCTGGAACTGATGAACGGGGAAATGAAGGTGGACAGCGTCTACCAGAAGGGTTCTACCTTTACCGTCACAATTCCTCAGGATATCGTAGAGGATACGCCGGTGGGGAGCTTTGAGGAGATAAGGAACCGCCGCAGGCCCACCTTGGGAGTCGGAAAGAAAAGCTTTGAAGCGCCGGATGCAAAAGTGCTGGTGGTGGATGACAACGCCATGAACCTGGCGGTGTTCCAGGCCCTCTTAAAGCGGACGAAGGTAAAGATCGTCACGGCGGATTCCGGAAAGGCGTGCCTGGATCTGGTCATGAAGGAAAAATATCATATTATCTTTATGGACCACATGATGCCGGAGATGGACGGTATCGAGACGCTTCATGCCATGAAGATGCTTGCGGACTGCCCGAATGAGGATACGCCGGTCATTGTGCTCACCGCCAACGCCATCACGGGGGCGAAGGAGATGTATTTAAAGGAAGGGTTTGTGGATTTCCTGACCAAACCCATTGAGGGCGAACTGCTGGAGAAGACGGTGGCGGCTTATCTTCCTCCCGATCTGATCCGGACGGGGGAAGAGATGTCGGAGGAAACCTACCTGCAGCAGGGTATTTCCATCAGGCAGGGCCTCAACTATGCGGGCGGAAACAGAGACGTATATCTGGATCTGATTGAGATGTTCCTAAAGGGAAAAGAGCAGCAGGAACAAAGGATCAGGGAGCTTCTGGAGAAAGGAGAAATTGCCGAATACGGCGTGCTGACCCACGGGCTGAAGGGAAACGCCAGAATGCTGGGAGCAGACCGTCTGGCGGACATTGCCTTTGAACATGAGAAGGCGGGAAAGGCGGGGCAGATCGAATACGCAAGGGAACACTGGGACGAACTGGCACAGGAATGGGAAAGGTGCCGTAAGAGCCTTGACGTGTTTTATCATGAGTACCGGCAGGACGAACCGGAAAAATATGCCGCCGTGAGCGGAGACGAAACAATTGAGATTTCCCAGGAGGAACTTGACGGAGTGATAAAGCTGCTGGATGAATTCCAGACGCCCCAGGCCACGGAGCAGATGAAGGCGTGGCTGGAACAGCCGCTGGATCCAAAGATGCATCAGAAGATAAGGGACGCTGTGCTGGCCATAGAGGAAGAATTTGACGAAGAGAAGGCAATCGAGATATTAAAAAGCTGAAGGAGTAAGGATATGGAAAACGGAAACAGAAAACGGATCGTGGCGGTGGACGACAGCCCGATCATTCTGAAAAGACTGACGGAACTTTTAGGGGGGAAATACGATTTTGTCCCCTTTGCCAAGGGGATGCGGGCCCTGCAGTATCTTCGGGAGAAACCGGAAAGGCCGTCTCTGATCATTCTGGATGTGGAAATGCCGGATATCAACGGTTACCAGCTTCTGCGCCAGATCAGGAATCTTTATCAGGATATCAACGTTCCGCCTGTGATCTTTCTCACGTCCAGCCATGAAAAGGAGGACGTGATGAAGGCGGTCTTTTACGGTGCCAGGGACTATGCGGTAAAGCCTATTGTGGAAGATGTTTTCATGAGTAAGGTGCAAAAGACGCTGGGCGAGAGTACGTGAGGGAAAGAAAACTGGTCTATCTTAACATGATTGCGGAATGAAGAAAGCAACCAAAAGAGCAGAGATTCGGGAGAGTCTCTGTTTTTTTGCTTTAAAATAAAAATTAATTTAAAATTTACGCTATTGTCTGTCATAGAGTTCTTGTTATAAATTGCAAAACTTATTAAAATAGTTGCAGGAGGGGGAATATCAGCGATGAAAATATGGAAATTGAAATTTGAAGTGGATAGATATGACAATCTGGTTCCGATAAAGGATTTTACATGGGAAGAATTTCAGGAATTTGATGGAAGAAGACTTAGTTATAAATGGAAGCCATTGCCCGTAGAGCGGATGGAGCCGGAAAAGGCGCTGCCATTAAGTGATGCTCCGGGTTTTACGATACCTGTTTTCAGCAAAAGGGCTTTAGACGTGCTGCTGCCATGCATACAGGACTGTGTTGAAATATTAGAATTGGTGTTTGATGAACAGCAGTATTTTGGGATAAATGTTATTTCGGTTTTAGATGTAGTAGACCATGAAAGGGCGAGATATATAAAATTTCAAAGCAGCGGCAGGATAATGGTATTCACAAAGTATGCATTTAAAGAATGCGATGATTTAAAAGAGCATCCTATATTTAAACTTGTTGATGAACCGCGAAGAGAGCCGTTTGTATCTGAAACATTTAAAGATTTGGTTGTAAAGAATAAATTAACGGGATTTAAATTTGAGTTGGTATGGGACAGTGAGAAGAATGAGTGAGTAAAAGGATAATCAGCTATCATGTTATAAGTAGAGCAAAAACAGGAGATATGAATGAAGAAAATAGAAACTTTATGTGCAATAAGTTTATGTTTATTGTTTTTTTCCGGATGTGCTGTTCGTGGGACGGAAAATGGAAAAGCCGGGAATCCGGAGAGCGGTAATGATGAAATGGTAGAGATAAATTCATCCCAAATATCTGATGCTGGTAAAGAAACCGATGCAGATAAATATGAAGATGCATGGGGGAGGGATGCCATGATGGAGTTATTTGATATATGGGAATGGCAGCCTTCAAGTGATCCGACAAGTTTAAAAGAGATTGCAGATAGGGCGGAATCTTCACAAGAAGAGATAGAAGGACAGATAGAAAATGCAGAGAAAGCACTTATGATGCTTCCGAAAGTGAAAGCAGGGGATACGGTAATCTCTTTTTATACGGAAGAATCGGAAAAGCAATTTTTAAGCATAGAGTGGAATGACTATGTCTTTCGGGAGGCGAAGGCGAACATATTTAGCGCTGACGATCGAGGTTTACGGGGACATGCTTATTTATGCAATAGTCTACAGGAACAAATGGAAGAAAAGCCGGCGGTTTTTGTCAGTTTTTATTATCAGTTTGAACCACAGCGATTAGAGATTCTGGAAATCGCAGAGGCACCGCAGAAAATAACAGATTATACATGTATTCTGGATTATGAAGAAAATGGACAAAAGGTATTTATGTGTAAGGAGGAAGGTATTAGACTGCTCGATCCGGCAGCAGAACTGAATCCTTATGAAAATGTTCTTCCGATTCCCGGATTGAAAGGAAAAGAGTTAGAGCAATACATTGCGCTTGTTTTTTTGGACATTGTCCGCGATACTCATAATTTGGATAAATATGAAAAGGTACTTTCAGAGGAATCGTTGAGTTTGTTCCGGCAGTTAGAAAGCTATTATGAAAAGCCGGAAGAAATATATGATTTTGTTGAATTTTGGGAAAATGGGAATATTACGATTACTTCTCAATTTCAGCCGACCTTGTGGGGAAATTTGTTAATAGATATTGATATTTGGTTTGTATATGACATGGAAACAGGAAGAATTTCTGTGAAAGAAGGTCAGTTTAGATTGTCAGAAAAACCATAAGAGGTATTTCAATACAATGCTGTTGGCGGAGATCAAACGGCTGCCTGTAATATTAAGAGCAACGGAAGAATACGACAAGATGAATAACGCTGCAGGATAATTTCATGATATAGTTGTCAATGCAAATGGTTTTAATATTACTGTTTGGGGAAATATTGTAGGTGGTATTGTGAAAATTGGAACAGCTTTTATACCATAGAAGGGAGAAAACAGTGAAACATAAAGAGTTAGCAGATCAAGTTATGAAAATGCTTTTGAGCGGAAGTGAAGAAGTGCTGCTAACATTAAGAGAGCAATATGAAAGAGCTGTCATTATTTCTGAGGAAGATACAGAAGTGGGCTTTTTTATCCGTTATGAAGTGGACAGTGCCATCAGAATAGGAGAGGAATTTAAAGCTGCTTTTCAGGTTGGAGATATAGATGGAGAAATGGATGAAATTGATGGAGCAGTAGGATTTATCCTTTTCATAAAAGATGGATATTTAACCATGCTGGAAGGATATACAAACGGTGTTGACAAATGGCCGGAAATGGATACGGAAATTCAAAACCGCACTAATTGGTGCTGGGCGGCAGGCTGCCGAATGATAGGAGAACAGTAAAAAATATTAAGAGGATTGCTAATGAACAGACTAAATTTAGAAAATGGAGTCAAAACAAACGTCTGGCTTAATGAAAAATTGGCTGAGGGCAGGTGTAATGGCAGTAAAATAATTAAGAATATTATGATAGAGAATTTGCTGGAGGCGAATAGAAATGAGAAAGCGTAAAACCGTACTTTTTTTGACATTGGTGTTAATTATTATAAGTATTGGGTGCTGGAAAATTAGCAGAAAAAGAGGTGATATAACTCGAACAGATGTGGAAAGTATACCTGGTACAGAAGATGTTGTAGATGCTGAGGAAGAGGGCAAAGAAGAAAATCAATATTCAAATATTCCATTCGTTTATTGGGATATCATGGATCAATACAAAAAAATACTGGAAGCAGATATTGATGATGTGGGACAAGATTTTTATCAAAAAAAATTCTTAAAAGGAGGAGAGTGGGAGTTTGTTTGGGATGAATTATATGTGGCGGGGGAACCTGACGAGATATGTTATAGTTTAGAAGATTTGACAGGTGATGGATTTCCAGAAATGATTATGGGCACAGAGGTAGGAGGGTACTGGTCAGAAGGCCAGTTTATAGAAAGTAATTTTGAACCATATGTTATTTATTATTATAATTCAAAGAATGAAATTGAAATAGCAATTGCAAGAACTAAGTGGTATACGATCCGCCTGTATGAAGGAGGAATTGTAGAATTAAAAAGCAACGATGTTCGTGAAATAAGAACCTATTACAGGTTTGAGAGCGATTTGGAAAAATGGGATACTGCGGCAGTGATAGGTATCGAATGGGATTATGAGAATGCAAAGGAGATAGGGTATTATCAAGAGAAAGTTGAAGAAACGGATCAAATAAGTCATAGAATGATATCGGAAGAGGAGTATTTATCTATTATAAAGGAATATGCTAAGTCGCCAATAAAATTGGAATGGGAAGCAATAAAGATTGATTAGTTATGAGTAGAAATAAGAGATCTTAGTCTATAGATGCATTGCTATCTGAAATTATGGTAAGCTTTTATTCAGACGAATTTTTCTTTACAAAATCTTCTTTTCCTGATACAATCCTGTCTTTGACAGTTGAAACGAACAAAAAGTCTCGCAGGTCCTATAAATAGCTCGGTTGCGAGACTTTTTTCT
>CANQWM010000032.1 GCA_947627535.1 uncultured Acetatifactor sp. | reverse complement strand
CCAAAATTGAGTGGCAATATATACGGGTAATCATTATTGTTCAAAGCAATACGACATACATCACATTTTTTCATGATGGCTAAAATATCTTTTAACTCTTTGACTTCTCTATCTGAACGACGCATTTTATCTCCTCCCAAAAACAGTAAATGCCGATTTGTCGAACAGTCGCCCACTCGACATTTAACATTATACCACCCAAATGTGAAGAAATCTATCATTCCTCAAGAAAACTTATCAAAATCTTTTCCTTAAATCTCTGTGTATACCGAATAGAAAACGCCCCGGCGATTTTGTCCTCGTCCAGAGCGTTCCTATCCGTTGTCCCGGCTTGTCCCCGTCAATTGTAGATAGGTTCAAACTTCACAATCTCGTCCGCCTGCGCCCGGCAAGCGTTCATCAGTCCCACCCATGCAAGCTGGTCATTTCGTTTCAAGTCCTCGGTAGCTCCGGCGCTCCCCACAAGCTCCGGCATGATAAGGTCGATACGGCGCTGTGCCGCCTCGTTGATTTCTGCACAATGCTCATAGAGCTTCTTCACAAGCCCGGTCAGACGGTTTGGGGCGTTCTGCGTCTTGGGGGCGCGGCGCTTGGTTTCCCGGAGCCGCTGGACGTTGTGCCACGTTTTCCGCCCGGATTTCGTCAAGCATGGCGTTCTGTCCGGGACGATTGAACGTCGTCCCACGCACGCCGTCGTCGGTAAAGTGGCGTATGTTCGTAAAGCCCATTTTCTCTGATCTTCCGAAGAGCACCAATGTTCTTTCCAAATTCAGGGAATACGCCGATTTTGACGAGGGCTTCTCCGTGGAACAGATAGAGGACGACTTCAGAAACGGCGAATCCGGCATGGTAATATTCAAGGCGGCAGGCGTCCATATGTGTATGTATTATGCGCCCATAGAGGGTACGGAGTGGTATATGCTCATGGAAGTGCCTTATGCGGCGATGAACGAAATCCTGAATCATGACGAAAACCGCACGGACGGAAATAGGGGTTTTGAAAATCCCTCTTGACAAAGATCTTATCATAACAGAAACTATTAGTTGAATAAAATGATCCGGACGGGGAGGAAGACAGCCGCGTTGTGACCGGAGGGTGCAGGAATGGGAAAGGCGAAAACAGGGAGGATGCCGGAATGAAGTTTACCAAGATGGAAGGCTGCGGAAACGACTATATTTATGTGAACGGTTTTGAGGAAAAAATTCCTCCGGAGCGAAAAAGCGAGCTGGCGAGGCGGCTCAGCGACAGGCATTTCGGAATCGGAGGGGACGGACTGATCTTCATTCACCCGGCGCGGGAAGCCGACTTTGAGATGGAAATGTATAATGCGGACGGCTCCCGTGGGGAAATGTGCGGCAACGGGATCCGCTGTGTGGGTAAGTTTGTTTACGATAAGGGACTGACGGATCGGGAGCACATTACCGTTGTCAGCGCAGGCAAGGTGAAACATCTGGATCTTACGGTGGAACGGCCGGAAGGCGCGGGGCAGAGCCGCGGCTGCGTGACGAAGGTGCGCGTCAACATGGGAAGTCCTGTTCTGGAGCCGTCAAATATTCCTGTGAAAGCGGCCGGAGACAGGGTCATAGACGAACCGATCAGCGTAGACGGGAGAGAATATCGTATGACATGCGTATCCATGGGAAATCCGCATGCCGTGATCTTCGGGAAGGATGTGGCGAAGCTGGAGCTGGAACGGATCGGTCCGCTGTTTGAGAAGCATGAGCGTTTTCCGAACCGCATCAATACGGAGTTCGTTGAGGTCCTTGACCGCAATACTGTGTTCATGCGGGTCTGGGAGCGGGGAGCCGGTGAGACGCTGGCCTGCGGCACGGGGTGCTGTGCGGCTGTGACGGCCTGTGTTTTAAATGATTTGACGGATCCTTCCGTAACGGTTAAACTGTTGGGAGGGGAACTGTTCATAGAGTGGGATCGGGAATCCAATCTGATCTATATGACGGGTCCGGCGACAACGGTGTTTGAAGGCACGATATTTTAAGCGGCCAGAAAAGGAGAGGAAAACATGTTTAAACTGAACGAAAATTATCTGAAGCTTCCCGGAAGCTATCTGTTTTCCACGATTGGGAAAAAGGTGAACGCATACAGTGCGGCGCATCCGGATAAAAGGATCATCCGCCTTGGGATCGGCGACGTGACCCAGCCGCTGGCTCCGGCCATTATCGAAGCGCTTCACAGGGCGGTGGATGAGATGGGCCATGCGGAGACCTTTCATGGATACGCGCCCGATCTGGGGTATGAATTCTTGAGAGACACCATCGCAGAGAACGATTACAGGGCCAGGGGATGCGATATCTCTCCGGACGAGATCTTTGTGTCCGACGGGGCGAAGTGTGACTCCAGCAATATTCAGGAGATCTTTGGCCTGGACAACAAGATCGCGGTCTGTGATCCCGTTTACCCCGTCTATGTGGATTCTAACGTGATGGCGGGAAGGACCGGAACCTATGATAAAAATACGGAAACATGGAGCGATGTGATCTATATGCCCTGTACGGCGGCCAATGGTTTTGCGCCGGAGCTGCCGAAAGAGACGCCGGATCTGATCTATCTGTGCTTCCCCAACAATCCCACCGGTGCAACCGTGACAAAGGCACAGCTGCAGGAATGGGTGGATTACGCCAACAAAGTGGGAGCCGTGATCATTTATGACGCAGCCTATGAGGCTTATATTTCCGATGCGGATGTGCCCCACAGCATCTACGAGTGCCAGGGAGCACAGACCTGTGCCATCGAACTGCGGTCGTTCTCCAAGAACGCAGGCTTTACCGGCGTGCGCCTGGGCTTCACTGTGATTCCGAAAGAGCTGAAGTGCGGCGACGTGATGCTGCATAGCCTCTGGGCAAGACGGCACGGCACCAAGTACAACGGGGCGCCCTACATCGTGCAGAGAGCGGGCGAGGCCGTGTATTCCGAGGCCGGAAAGGAACAGCTGAAACAACAGGTCGCTTACTACATGAAGAACGCAAGTTATATTTACAACGGCCTGAAGGAAGCCGGGTTTACCGTTTCCGGCGGTGTAAACGCGCCTTATATCTGGCTCAAGACCCCCGGAAGCATGACCAGCTGGGAGTTCTTTGACATGCTGCTGGAAAACGTGAACGTGGTCGGGACGCCCGGCTCCGGCTTCGGTCCCAGCGGCGAGGGATATTTCAGGCTCACGGCGTTCGGCAGTTATGAGAATACGGTGGAGGCCGTGGACAGGATCAGGACTCTGAAGCTGTAAGAGCAGAGTGCCCGTCAGCATTTTTTATATGAATCGGGAATCATAATTTTATAAAAATCGGGAATTCTACCTTGCAAAATCAAATAAAGTGTGGTAGGATAACTCACAAATCAGTAAATGCAGAGAAGGAGACTCTTGCGGGGGAAAGCGACAGGAAGACGGCGTCACCGACTGAAAGCGCTGTCAGCGGGAACCGGCGAAGGGAACGCTCCGGAGCAGGCCGCCTGAACGTTACAGGCGCTAGGACGGCACGTGTGTACGCGTTAAGTGCAGGAGGGGAATGGCCGAGGATGCCTTTGACGGAAGGAACGGCTGTTCAATGCGGGTGGTACCGCGGATAATGAAAATTATTCGTCCCGGAATACAGGAGACTGTGTTCCGGGACGTTTTCATTCCGCGCCCGGTATGAGCGCGGCCTGCCCGGACAGCGTCCTGCCGCGCAGGCGCTCTTTTGGGCACGGGAAGCCGGCAGAAGACGTATGACGTGATCGTAAGGCCGCCTCGGGGCGGCGGAAAGGGAGAAGATATGGAAGTCAAAAACTGTTACAGAGATCTGACCATCAGAGATATTGGAGAACAGCATATTGGGAAGACACTGCGGGTAGCGGGATGGGTGGAGAATATCCGTGACCACGGCGGCGTGTCTTTTATCGATCTGAGGGACATGTACGGTGTGCTGCAGGTCGTGCTGCGCAACACCGCTCTGTTAAAGGGACTGACCAGAGAAACCTGCGTCAGCATTCTGGGACCTGTAGAGAAACGGGACGAGGACACCTATAACCCGAGACTGCTTACGGGGACCATAGAACTGGAGGCGCAGGAGATTACGGTGCTGGGAAAGGTGTATCAGCAGCTGCCGTTCGAGATCATGACGTCAAAGGAGACCAGAGAGGAGGTACGGCTCATCTACCGTTACCTGGATCTGCGGAACGCGAAGGTGCGCGACAATATCCTGTTCCGCTCTCAGGTCATTGCGTTTCTTCGCGAAAAGATGACGGAGATGGGATTTGTGGAGATCCAGACGCCCATTCTCTGTGCGTCCTCGCCGGAAGGCGCAAGAGATTATATCGTGCCCTCGAGACGTTTTAAGGGGAAATTTTATGCGCTGCCCCAGGCGCCTCAGCAGTATAAACAGCTTTTGATGGCTTCCGGTATCGACAGATATTTTCAGATCGCCCCCTGTTTCCGCGACGAGGATGCGAGAGCCGACCGCTCGCCGGGCGAGTTTTACCAGCTTGACTTTGAGATGAGCTTCGCCACGCAGGAGGATGTGTTCCGTGTAGGAGAAGAGGTGCTTTCCGCGGCTTTTGAGAAATTTGCGCCGGAAGGCGCGGCGGTGACGCAGGCGCCCTATCCCGTTATCAGCTACAGACAGGCTATGCTGGAGTTCGGGACCGACAAGCCGGATCTCAGGAATCCTTTAAGGATCATGGATCTCACTGATTTCTTCAGCAAATGCACCTTTAAACCGTTCCTGGGCCGTACCGTCAGGGCGATCCGGGTTCACGCGGACATGAGCAAGGGCTTTCATGAAAAGCTGCTGCAGTTTGCAACCTCCATGGGCATGGGAGGACTTGGCTACCTGGAGGTGGCGGAGGACCTTTCCTACAAGGGTCCCATCGATAAGTTTATTCCCGGGGAGTTAAAGGGCGTGCTTCAAAAAGAAGCGGACCTTAAGCCGGGGGATACCATCTTCTTTATCGCGGACAGGGAGGAAAGGGCGAATTATTACGCGGGGAGACTGCGCACGGAGCTGGGCGAAAAACTGGGACTTGTGGAGAAGAATGCGTTCCGCTTCTGCTATGTAAATGATTTCCCCATGTATGAGCTGGATCCCGACACAAAGAAACCGGTGTTTACCCACAACCCCTTCTCCATGCCCCAGGGGGGCCTGGAGGCGCTGGAAACGAAGGATCCGCTGGATATTCTGGCCTACCAGTACGACATCGTCTGCAATGGCGTGGAGTTGTCCTCCGGTGCTGTGCGGAACCATGACATGAACATCATGGTGAAGGCATTCGCCATTGCAGGCTATGACGAAGCGACGCTGAAGGCGAAATTCGGAGCCTTGTACCAGGCGTTCCAGTTCGGCGCGCCGCCTCATGCGGGCATGGCGCCTGGCGTGGACAGAATGCTGATGCTGCTGCGGGGAGAAGAAAACATCCGGGAAGTCATCGCCTTCCCTATGAGCGGATCCGGCCAGGATCTCATGTGCAGCGCACCCGGCGAGGTGACGGAGCAGCAGCTGCGGGAAGTGCATATCAAAGTCCGTGACTGAGGACGGAAGCTTTGGGGAAAGGAATGAAAAATGGCTCACACCATCACTGACGAAACAATAGACTATGTGGCAATCCTTGCCAAACTGGAGCTTTCCGATGCGGAGAGAGAGCAGGCAAAGAAGGATATGGGCAGAATGCTGGATTATATCGACAAGCTGAACGAGCTGGATACCTTAAGCGTGGAGCCCATGTCCCATGTGTTTCCGGTGCAGAATGTGTTCCGGGAGGATGAGGTCACAAACGGGGACGGAAGCGCGGACACGCTGAAAAATGCACCGGAGGAAAAGGATTCCATGTTTGCCGTGCCGAGAACCTTCGACTGAGAAAAGCGGACACGCAGGTATGCGCGGCGCCTGTCTCTGAAAATAAAAAGACCGCGCAGAAATGAGGCAGTTATGGAGTTATTGTCCCTTTCGGCTGTGGAACTTGGCGCAGCTGTCAAAGAAGGAAAGACCACGGCCGTGGAAGCCATGCGGGCCGTGCTGGATCGAATTGAGCAGACGGAAGAATTGTACCACTGCTATGTGACGGTGGACCGGGACGGCGCTCTTGCCAGAGCAAAAGAGGTCCAGAAAAAAATAGAGGCGGGGGAGCTGACAGGGCCGCTGGCCGGCGTGCCTGTGGCCGTAAAGGACAATCTCTGTACGGAGGGGATTCTTACCACCTGCGCGTCCAGGATTCTGGAAAATTTTGTGCCGACTTTTTCCGCCGAGGCGGTGCTCAATCTGGAGAGAGCGGGGGCCGTGCTGATCGGGAAGACGAATATGGACGAGTTCGCCATGGGCTCCACCACGGAGACCTCCGCTTATGGTGTTACCAGAAACCCAAGAAATCCGAATCACGTGCCGGGCGGTTCTTCCGGCGGCTCGGCGGCTGCAGTGGCGGCGGGAGAGTGTTTTTTCGCCCTTGGGTCGGACACGGGCGGATCCATCCGGCAGCCCGCGGCCTTCTGCGGCGTGGTGGGGATGAAGCCAACTTACGGGACCGTATCGCGTTACGGACTGGTGGCATACGGTTCCTCTCTGGACCAGATCGGTCCTCTGTGCAGGAATGTGGAAGACTGCGCCGTGATCCTGGAGGTGATTGCCTCCCATGATAAAAAGGATTCCACCTCCGTGGCGCGAAGCGATACGGACTTTACCTCCGCGCTTGTGAAGGATGTATCCGGTATGCGGATCGGCATTCCCAGGGACTACCTTGGGGAGGGGCTGGACCCTGAGGTGAAGGCGGCGGTTCGGAAAGCGGCCGCGCTTTTGGAGAAAAACGGGGCTGTCGTGGAGGAGTTTGACTTAAGCCTGGTGGATTATGCCATCCCCGCCTATTACACCATTGCTTCCGCGGAGGCCAGCTCCAATCTGGAACGGTTCGACGGCATCAAATATGGTTTCCGGGCGGAGGCGGAGGGCCTGCACCAGATGTATAAGAAGACCCGCTCCCAGGGTTTTGGGCCGGAGGTCAAGCGCAGGATCATGCTGGGAAGTTTCGTGCTGAGCTCAGGCTATTACGACGCATATTATCTGAAAGCGCTGCGCGTAAAGGCCATGATAAAGAAAGCGTTTGACGATGCCTTCGCAAAATATGACTGTATTCTGGGACCTGCGGCGCCCACCACGGCCCCTGAACTGGGGAAGAGCCTTGCCGATCCCATCAAGATGTATCTTGGCGACATTTATACCGTTTCCGTAAATCTTGCCGGACTGCCCGGAATCTGTCTGCCCTGCGGCGAGGACAGCAAAGGGCTTCCCATAGGTCTGCAGCTGATCGGGGACTGCTTCCAGGAAAAAAAGCTGCTTCAGGCTGCTTACACCTATGAACAGCTCTCGGATTCGGAATCCTGACGGAAAACCGGAAGAGTGTCTGCAGACAGTTTCCCTGGGTTCAGGGCAGAAAGTGAGGAAGATATGTCCAAGGAATATGAAACCGTCATCGGTCTGGAAGTGCATGTGGAGCTGGCGACCAAAACAAAGATTTTCTGCGGCTGCTCCACCGCGTTCGGAGGAAGCCCCAATTCCCATACCTGTCCGGTGTGTACCGGTATGCCGGGATCGCTTCCCGTGCTGAACAAAAAGGTGCTGGAATATGCTGTCGCCGTGGGACTGGCGGCAAACTGCAGGATCACAAGATACTGCAAATTTGACAGAAAAAATTACTTTTATCCCGACAACCCCCAGAATTATCAGATCTCCCAGCTCTATCTTCCCATCTGCACAGACGGATGGGTGGAGATTGAAACGCCGGAAGGACAAAAAAAGATCGGCATTCATGAGATCCATATGGAGGAAGACGCCGGAAAGCTCATCCACGATGAATGGGAGGACCGCACGCTGGTAGATTATAACCGTTCCGGCGTGCCCCTCATCGAGATTGTGTCCGAGCCGGATATGAGAAGCGCGGACGAGGTCATTTCCTATCTGGAAAAGCTCCGGCTGATCATTCAATATCTGGGGGCCAGCGACTGTAAGCTGCAGGAGGGATCCATGCGGGCGGATGTAAATCTTTCCGTCCGGGAAAAGGGAGAGACGGCCTTCGGCACCCGCACGGAGATGAAGAACCTGAATTCCTTCCGGGCCATTGCCAGGGCCATAGAAGGAGAAAAAAACCGTCAGATCGATCTGCTGGAGTCCGGTGAGAAGGTGGTGCAGGAGACCAGACGGTGGGACGATGCAAAAGAAACCTCCTATCCCATGCGGTCAAAGGAAGACGCGCAGGACTACCGCTATTTCCCGGATCCTGATCTTGTGCCGGTCAGCATCAGCGATGCATTCCTGGAGGAGATCCGCGCAAAACAGCCGGAACTGCGCACCGAAAAGATGAAGCGCTACAGAGAGGAATATGATATTCCTGAATACGATATCGAGATTATCACGGGCTCCAAGCATATGGCTGACATTTTTGAAGCAACCGTATCCCTGGGGGCGCAGCCCAAAAAGGTTTCCAACTGGCTGATGGGGGAGACGCTGCGCCTGTTGAAGGAAAAGGAGATGGATCCGGAGGAAATCCGGTTTTCGCCGGAGCATCTTGCCGGTCTCATTGCGCTAACAGAGGAAAAGGCTGTCAATTCCACTGTGGCAAAAGAAGTGTTTGGGGTTATGTTCGAGGAGGATATTGATCCCCAAAGGTATGTGGAAGAAAAAGGGCTTAAGACCGTGAGCGACGAAGGCGCGCTGCGCAGAACCGTGGAGGAAGTCATCGCTGCAAATCCCCAGTCCGTTCAGGATTACCGAAACGGGAAGGAAAAGGCCATCGGCTTTCTTGTGGGTCAGACCATGAAGGCCATGAAGGGCAAAGCCGACCCGGGCAGCGTCAACAGACTGCTGAAGGAGCTGCTGTGATCACGGCTCCTGTAACACATAGTCGATAAATTGCAGCGCGGTATCCTTTTTGGAGGAATTGGCGAGCACAGACAGCACCTGTGTATCGTCGTTGAACAGGATGCTGTCCTTCAGCTTCTGGCAGCCGTCCAGACAGATCCCCACGGGTACAGGGTTCTCCATGGCCTCCGGATTGCCGGGATCGGAGAAGGCTGGCTCATAGTCTTCTCCCTTTTCTCTGGCTTCCTGTATCGCGTCCAGGACGGTTTGATCCACATAGAAAAAGCGGGATTCGTACAAAGCCGTCTGTTCCGGGGACAGGATATCCCGAAGATCGCAGAAGATACCCCTTCCCACATAAAATTCCGTGATCTCAGGAGTGCAGATCAGTACGTCAAGATCACCGGCGGCGGTGTAAACCGTCATTTTCTGATAAGAGGTCGCCGTCATCTGATCTCTGCCGCCCAGCTGGATGTACATGCTGGTGTCGAAAACGGCTTCGTAATCCGAACGGTCGATGCCGGCGTATTCCTCAAACTGTTGTTTGTATTGCGCAGCCTGGTCAAGCTCCGCCGCATTCAGCAGGCAGACATATAAGGCGCAGTCCTTCCGGTTGATCAGGTGGACCGTAAGAGAGATGACGACAGCCACAAGCGTGATCACAGCTACGGTATGCCACTTATAATAATCAAAAAAATAAGAAAGCTTTTCTTTCAGGCTTTTTTGCCGGATCGCCTGACGTTCTTCTCGAAACTCATCCATTAACGGCATTCTGATACCACCTTTCGGGCTCGGTGAGAGCCGGTTCTGATGTTTATGACGCGCTTTCTGGGGAGCCCGCCGCTTTTCTTCATCATAAATCCATGGGGATATCTTGTCAATGAAGGGAGCGGGATAAGTTTCTAAAAAAAGAATAAAAAGGGCGCGCTTTTGGAAAAAGTTGCCTTGCAACTTAGACCGATATGGTATATCATTATGGTACGGTCATTTTAAGGCGGAGAACGCCTGAACGGAGGAGATTATGAGTGACGCTTATGTGGAGTGTCTGGTGAAGGCGAAGACGTCTCTTGCAGCCAGACTGTTAAAGTATCTGTTGATCGTGCTTGCGGTGGTCAGCGGCCTTTATTCCATCCTGGCGGTGGATTTTATCGGTTTCTTAGGGATGCTGCTGTTAGCCGGCGGGGTGTATCTGCTGAACTTGTTTACCGATGTGGAATATGAGTATCTGTATCTGGATAAGGAGCTGACAGTGGACAAGATCATGGCGAAATCAAGAAGAAAACGGCTGTGCACCTATACGCTGGAAAGAATGGAGATTCTTGCTCCCGTAAAAAGCCATCATCTGGACAGCTACCGAAGCCGAAAGGTAAAGGTAAAGGATTACAGCGTAGGCCGTCAGCTTCAGCCGGATCTGCGCTATACCATGTTCTATGAGGGCGGCGAGAAGGTCATTCTCAGCCCTTCCCCGGAACTGATTAAGATTATGAAGAACGCCGCGCCAAGGAAGGTGTTTTCAGACTAAAAACAGGTGTTGACAGAGGATAAAAACTCTGGTACACTCATTTGAAATACTCATAACCCCGGAATGTTTCTTCCGGGGTTATCAGATTATTTTCATACAAATACATACAGGAGGATTGAAAATGGGACAGATTATCGGTGAAGGCATTACATTTGACGACGTTCTGCTGGTGCCGGCGTATTCGCAGGTGGTGCCGAATCAGGTGGATCTTACGACCTGGCTGACAAAGAAGATCAGGCTGAATATTCCTATGATGAGCGCGGGCATGGATACCGTCACGGAGCATCGCATGGCGATCGCAATGGCCAGACAGGGCGGCATCGGAATCATCCACAAAAACATGTCTATTGAGGCGCAGGCTGAGGAGGTCGACAAGGTAAAGCGCTCCGAGAACGGCGTAATCACAGATCCCTTTTCATTAACTCCGGAACACACCCTGGGGGATGCGGATGCTCTCATGGGTAAATTCCGTATTTCCGGTGTTCCCATTACCGAAGGAAAGAAGCTGGTGGGGATCATCACCAACCGGGATCTGAAATTCGAGACGGATTTCAGCAAAAAGATCAAGGAGTCCATGACCAGCGAAAACCTGATCACGGCTCATGAGGGCATAACTCTTGAAGAGGCGAAGAAAATCCTGGCGGCCGCAAGAAAAGAGAAGCTTCCCATTGTGGACGATGAATTTAACCTGAAAGGGCTTATCACCATCAAGGATATTGAAAAGACCATCAAGTATCCCCTTGCGGCAAAGGACAGTCAGGGAAGGCTGCTCTGCGGCGCGGGCGTAGGAATCACGGCGAATGTCCTGGACAGGGTGGCGGCGCTGGTGGAAGCGAAGGTGGATGTGGTCGTGCTGGACAGCGCCCACGGGCATTCCCAGAATGTGCTGAACTGTCTGCGGATGATCAAGGAAAAATATCCCGACCTGCAGGTGGTGGCAGGAAATGTTGCAACGGCGCAGGCCACGAAGGATCTGATCGAGAACGGAGCCGATGCGGTCAAGGTGGGGATCGGACCCGGCTCCATCTGTACCACGCGCGTTGTGGCGGGGATCGGCGTACCCCAGATCACGGCGATCATGGACTGCTACAGCGTGGCAAAGGAATACGGGATTCCCATCATTGCCGACGGAGGCATCAAGTACTCCGGCGATATTACCAAGGCTCTGGCAGCGGGCGGGAGTGTCTGCATGATGGGAAGCATGTTCGCCGGCTGTGAAGAAAGCCCCGGAGAGTACGAACTGTTTCAGGGAAGAAAATATAAGGTGTACCGCGGGATGGGTTCCATCGCGGCCATGGAAAACGGCAGTAAGGACCGGTATTTTCAGGAGAACGCAAAGAAGCTTGTCCCGGAGGGCGTGGAAGGCCGTGTGGCGTACAAGGGCAATGTGGAGGACACGGTATTCCAGCTGATCGGGGGCCTGCGTTCCGGCATGGGCTACTGCGGCGCCCACAATATTCAGGAGCTGAAGGACAACGGAAAATTTGTGAAGATTTCCGCCGCATCCCTGAAAGAGAGCCATCCTCATGATATTCATATCACCAAGGAGGCTCCGAATTACAGCGTGGATGAGTAGGAAATAACGGAGGATTTATGGCGCGGGATAAGTCCAGTGAAGGAATCGATTATAAGGAGCTGCAGCGTTTCCAGGAGGATTTCAGCTATAAGACGAGAATGTGCGTTTATTGCCTGGACAGCCGCGGACAGAGGATCACGGAGATCTCCGGCACCAGAGAGCAGATAGACCATATCCGGAAGGCGATGGATACTGAGCAGGTGAATACGGCGCTGGAGCGGGTGTGGGGAGATTCTCTGGAAGACGTTGCCATAGAGGATCTGGATGCCGACGGCAACAAGGTGGCGGCGGTGGCAGTGCGGCGCGGTGGAGAGACGCCGGTCTACTGGATGGTCTTTTTGACCCGGCCAAGCAGGGATGCCATGTCTGCGTTTCTGACAAGCCGTCTGGATCTGCTGCAGGACGCAAGCAGCGATTTCCTTTCCGGTAAGTTTACCGGATTTGGACCGGAATTGGAAGCTTCTTCCGACGGCTCCGGGCAGGATACCGGCGACAGCTACAGAAATATCGTGGCGCTTGCAAGACTGGTACAGCTGTTGGACAGTGAGGAACAGACAGAAGTTCTCATGGAAAAATGGCTTAAGCTTATCAGCGAACATCTGCAGGTTGACACTGCACAGCTTTATCAGATCCACCAGGAAACAGACGCCATGGATGTGCTCTGTGAGTGGCTGAAGGAGGGGCAGCAGTCCATCTATGAAAGGATCGGCCGCCTGTCGATACCCTATTATCTCCGGACACAGAACCCCATGATCATTTCGTCTGATACGGACGATGTAAAGCTGCGCAGATATCTGAAGGAATGGAAGCTGCAGGCGCTGATCCAGCTGCCGGTTATCTGTCAGGATGGCAGGGGGGGCATTATGCTGTCCCTGAATTTCAGAAAGCGGCATATCTGGAGCATGGAGGAAACCATGTATGCGGAGGATGCTGTGCGGATCCTGCAGAGCGTCCTCAAGCGGAGGATGCAGCAGGAAAATCTGAAGGGTTCTTTTCAGGCGATGGAAATGGTGCTTGACAATATAGGATGCGCCGTCTATGTAAAAAACAGCGTGACAGGAGAAGTGCTGTTTGCCAACAGGCTGCTGAAAAGCACTTTTGAGGAGGAGCTTGCGGCAGGCAGCTTCGATTCGATGCTGGAACGGGGCATGGAACTGGGGCAGGACAGCGGCGTCTATGAAATTCACCATGTACAGAAAAACCGGTGGTATGACCTGAAGACAAAGGATGTGGTATGGGCGGACGGCTCCTTTGCCACAATGTATTCCCTTTACGATATCTCAGATAAGAAGCAGTACCAGCATAAGATCGAACAGCAGGCGTATACGGATTTTCTGACCGGGCTTTACAACCGCATGTGCTGTGAGAGGGATCTTGCCCGGCAGATGGATCAGGCAAGAAGGCTGGGAAAGACAGGCGCGCTTCTCTATATAGATCTCGACGACTTTAAACATATTAACGACGGCCTGGGGCATCAGTACGGCGATGTGCTGTTAAAAGCCATTTCCCACTCCCTGCAGCGGATCCCGGGAATCGAGGACAACTGCTACCGTATGGGAGGCGATGAGTTTGTCATCGTTGTGCCGCCTGACCGGTACGGAGAATTTGACCGGATCCTGGAGGAAATAAAAGCCGTTTTTTCCAGACCCTGGTTTCTGCGGGACGCAGACTATTATTGTACCATGAGCATGGGAATCGCGGTCTTCCCGGATTTTGGCGATACCGTGGCGGATCTGGTAAAAAAGGCGGATATCGCGCTTCTCGAGGCAAAGAGAAGGGGAAAGAACCGTGTGGTCAGCTATCAGGAAGGCTTGGAGGCCGTTTCCGGCAGGCGGCTTGACATGGAGCGCGATATGCGGGATGCCACCGCAGACGGTTATGAGGAATTTGAAGTTTACTATCAGCCCATTGTGGATGTTTCTGCCGGCGGGGAATGCTCGGGGGCGGAAGCGCTGATCCGCTGGAACAGCGCAAAACTCGGCTTTATTCCTCCGGCGGAGTTTATTCCTCTCGCGGAATACCTGGGACTGATCAATCCCATTGGCAACCATGTACTGAAGGAAGCCTGCATCCAGTGCCATAAATGGAATGAGAGCGGCTATCCGGACTACAGGGTCAATGTGAATCTGTCCGTGGTACAGCTGCTGCAGACGGATATTGTGGATATTGTGGAAAAAACCATAGAGGAGACGGGAATCCGGCCCAGAAACCTGGTGCTGGAGGTGACGGAGAGCCTTGCCATCAACGACATGGTGCGGATGAAGGAAATTCTCAACCGGATCAAGGCGCTGGGGGTTAAGATCGCTTTGGATGACTTCGGCACAGGGTATTCTTCCCTGAATCATATCCGGGAGATCCCCTTCGACCTGATCAAGGTGGATCAGAGCTTTGTGAAGGGGCTGGCGGAGGATGCCTATTCCCAGTCATTTATCAGGATGGTGGCGGAGCTGGCGGGTACGCTTGGGGTCAATATCTGTGTGGAAGGGATTGAGACTGCCGCTCAGTACGACATTGTCAGGGGAATGAAGGTAAAGTACATACAGGGATTTTATTTTGACCGTCCCATGAAGTGTGGAGACTTTGAGAAGAAGTATGTTACAAAGCGGGACAAAACCATGTAAAATAATAAAAACAGCTGCGTGACGGGCGGCTGGTTTTATTTTAAGGAGGAGAACAATGCTGCAACTGGACAGAGAACTGAAAAACAATGCGTATCCCGGCAGAGGGATTGTGATGGGGCGCTCGGAGGACGGCAGGTACGCCGTGGCCGCGTATTTTATCATGGGCAGGAGCTCCAACAGCCGGAACCGGATCTTTGTGACCCAGGGGGACGGGATCCGCACGGAAGCCTTCGATTCTTCCCGGCTGGAGGATCCGAGCCTGATCATCTACGCCCCTGTGCGTGTGCTGGGAAACAATACCATTGTCACCAATGGGGACCAGACAGATACCATATATGACGGGATTGCGGCGGGGAAAACGTTTGAGCAGTCTCTGCGTGCCAGAAAATTTGAGCCGGACGGCCCCAACTTCACGCCAAGGATATCGGGACTGATGCACATTGAAGGCGGATCATACGAGTATATCATGTCTATCTTGAAGAGCAACGACGGCGATCCGGACTGCTGTAACAGATATACCTTTTCCTATGATCATCCAAAGGCGGGGGAGGGACGCTTTCTTCATACCTACATGGGGGATGGGAATCCGCTTCCCAGCTTTGCGGGAGAGCCGGAAAAAGTGGCGATACCGGGCGGCGGCATCGACAGCTTTGCCCAAATGGTGTGGAACAGCCTGAACGAAGAGAACAAGGTGTCCCTGTTCGTGCGTTATATTGACATTGCTTCCGGCGTGTCCGAGACCAGAATCCTCAACAAAAATCAGTAACACACAGGAGGTAGGAACATGAAAGAGATCGAACTGAAATATGGATGCAACCCGAATCAGAAGCCCTCTAGGATCTACATGGAGGATGGAAGGGATCTTCCGGTCACCGTTCTGAACGGCAGGCCGGGCTATATCAATTTTCTGGACGCCCTGAACGGCTGGCAGCTGGTAAAGGAGTTAAAGGAGGCCACCGGGCTTCCGGCGGCGACGTCTTTTAAGCATGTGTCGCCCGCGGGGGCGGCGGTGGGCCTTCCCCTGGATGAGACCCTGGCGAAAATATACTGGGTGGATGATCTTGGAGAATTGTCTCCGCTGGCCTGCGCCTATGCGAGGGCCAGGGGCGCGGACCGGATGTCTTCCTTCGGAGATTTTATCGCGCTGTCCGATGTCTGTGACGCGGATACGGCCCGTCTGATCAAGCGGGAGGTGTCCGACGGCGTCATTGCGCCCGGATATACCGAGGAAGCGCTGGAGCTTTTAAAGGGAAAGAAAAAGGGCGCCTACAATGTCATTCAGATCGACACGTCCTATACGCCCGCTCCCCAGGAAAAGAAGCAGGTCTATGGGATCACCTTTGAGCAGGGAAGAAACGAGCTGGATGTAAACGGCGGGCTTCTCTCCAACATTGTGACGGAAAACAAAGAGATCCCTAAGAAAGCCCTGATCGATATGAAGATCGCGCTGATCACCCTGAAATATACCCAGTCCAATTCCGTCTGCTATGTGAAGGATGGACAGGCCATCGGAATCGGCGCCGGACAGCAGTCCCGGATCCACTGCACCAGACTTGCCGGCACCAAGGCGGACAACTGGTTTCTGCGCCAGTCGCCCCAGGTGATGGGCCTTTCGTTTGTGGAGGGCTTGGGCAGGGCGGACAGGGACAATGCGATAGATGTCTATATGGGAGACGAATGCATGGATATCCTGGCGGACGGCGTGTGGCAAAAGACATTTCAGGTAAAGCCGCCGGTGTTTACCCGGGAAGAGAAGCGGATGTGGCTTGACAAGCTGCAGGATGTGACCCTGGGCTCCGACGCATTCTTTCCCTTTTCGGACAATATCGAGAGAGCAAGGAAGAGCGGCGTGAAATATATCGCCCAGCCCGGCGGCTCTGTCCGGGACGATGCGGTCATCGACTGCTGCAACAAGTACGGCATGGTGATGGCGTTTACCGGCATCCGTCTGTTCCATCACTGAGGTGCGCGTATGAGGTTTCAGGAACTGGAAGCTTATAACCCCGTCGTCGTGCAGTGCCATGACAATCCGGATGCGGATACGCTGGCCTCCGGCTATGGCGTCTACTGCTATTTCCGAAGCAGGGGCAGGGAGGTACATCTTGTATACAGCGGCAGGACCCGGATTCAGAAGTCCAACCTGCGGCTGATGGTGGAAAAACTGAATCTGCCTGTGGAGTATGTCGCCGCGGAAGAGTGGAAGGGAATGCCGGAAGGCGGCCTGCTGATCACGGTGGACTGTCAGTACGGTGCGGGAAATGTGACGAAGCTGGAAGCCGGAAATGTTGTGGTCATTGACCATCACCAGGTGGAAAAGCCGCCGGTGCACGGGGTGATCAATCCCAATCTGGGAAGCTGTTCCACACTGGTCTGGAAGATGCTTCGGGATGAGGATTTTGATGTGGACAGTGTGGAGCAGCTGGGAACGGCCTTATATTATGGGCTTTACACGGATACCAACCAGTTTTCCGAACTGTACAACCCGCTGGATATGGATATGCGCGAGGCACTCCATGCGGATAAGAGCCTGATCACGTTGTTCCGCAATTCCAATCTTTCTCTGAAGGAGCTTGAGATCGCGGGAATTGCAATGATCCGTTACAGTTACAACGACGATTATGAGTTTGCGGTCATAAAGGCACAGCCCTGTGATCCCAATGTGCTGGGACTGATCAGCGACTTTCTGCTTCAGGTGGACGCCATCAAGACCTGCGTGGTGTTCAACGAGGTGCCGGATGGGTATAAGTTTTCGGTGCGCAGCTGTATCAGGGAGGTAAATGCCAGCGAGCTTGCCGCTTTTCTGGCCCAGGATATCGGTTCCGGGGGCGGCCATTACGAGAAGGCCGGCGGTTTTATCAGTCTGCGCCTATATGAGGAAAATTTCCCCACACTGCACACGGAAGCTTATTTCAACAATCGTATGACACAGTATTTTGACAGCTATGATCTCATCTATGCCCGGGAGTTTCAGGCGGACACGGCGGGGATGAAGCGGTATCGGATGAGAACGATTCCGATGGGCTGTGTAAAGGCGGATGATCTTGTCCCGGCGGGAACTTCCGTCACCGTCCGGACGCTGGAGGGCGACAGTGAGCTGACAGTGGACGGGGATCTGTATCTTGTGATCGGGCCGAAGGGGGAAGTATACCCAGACAGCCGGGAAACCTTTTCGCGTTCCTACAGGCTTCTGGATCAGAGGTATACTCCGGAACAAAAGCCCGAGTATATACCGATCATCAAGAACCGTGCGGACGGCAGCACACTGTTTCTGACGGATTACGCCCGTGTCTGCGTACCTGCCGGGAAGGTTGAGATCTATGCGAGGGAGCTGGAGAGGAGCGTCAAGGTCTTTACGGTCAGGGACAAGGACAGGTATCTGCTGGGAAAACCGGGAGATTACCTGGCCGTCCGCTGTGACGACCTCCACGATGTGTATGTGGTGGAACGGGAGACCTTCCAAAGAAGTTATGACGAAGTATCCTCCTGACGTCGGAAGAATTGCTTGCGGAGTCGGAGGAAGGTGTGTTATGATAGAGTGTGCCGGAGAAACGCCGCAGAGAAAGCCCCTGCGGCAACAGTGTTTTCTGCGGTCAGTTTGACCTCCGGCAATTGAGTTCCGGGAAAGGAAAGACAGGTCATATGAGTGAGACAGAGTCAAAGAATTTTATTGAAATCATGATCGACAAGGATCTGGAGGAAGGGGTTTACGATACCGTCCACACCCGTTTCCCGCCGGAGCCCAACGGTTATCTTCATATCGGCCATGCCAAGAGCATTCTGCTGAATTACGGGCTGGCCCAGAAATACAACGGCAAGTTCAACATGCGCTTTGACGACACAAATCCCACCAAGGAGGATGTGGAGTTTGTGGAGTCCATCAAGGAGGACATTCAGTGGCTGGGGGCGGACTGGGAAGACAGGCTGTTCTTTGCGTCTGACTATTTCGGACAGATGTATGAGGCGGCGGTGAAGCTGATCCGAAAGGGGAAAGCCTATGTGTCCGATCTGACGGCGGAGCAGATCAGGGAGTACAGGGGAAGTCTGACGGAACCGGGAAAAGAGGATCCGTCCAGCGGCAGGACCGTGGAAGAAAACCTCAGGCTGTTTCAGGAGATGAAGGACGGAAAGTACGGGGACGGCGAGAAAGTGCTCAGAGCCCGTATTGACATGACCTCTCCCAATATCAACATGAGGGATCCTGTCATTTACCGCGTGGCGCACATGACCCATCACAACACGGGGGATCAGTGGTGCATTTATCCCATGTATGATTTTGCCCATCCCATCGAAGATGCAATTGAAGGCATCACCCATTCCATCTGTACGCTGGAGTTCGAGGATCACAGGCCGCTTTATGACTGGGTGGTAAGGGAGCTGGAATATCCCCGTCCCCCCAGACAGATCGAGTTTGCGAAGCTGTACCTGAAAAATGTTGTCACCGGTAAGAGATATATTAAAAAGCTGGTGCAGGAAGGAATCGTTGACGGCTGGGATGATCCCAGGCTGGTATCCATCGCCGCGCTGAGACGCCGGGGCTTTACGCCGGAGTCTATCAAGATGTTCGTGGAGCTCTGCGGGGTCTCCAAGGCAAATTCCGTGGCTGACTATGCCGCTCTGGAATACTGTATCAGAGAGGACCTGAAGGCGAGGGCCCCCCGTTATATGGCGGTTCTGGATCCTGTGAAGCTGATTATCGACAATTATCCGGAGGGGCAGACGGAGATGCTCTCCGCGGTCAACAACCCGGAGAATGAGGAACTGGGAAGCAGGGAGATCCCCTTCGGCAGAGAACTGTACATGGAGAGAGAAGATTTCATGGAAGAACCTCCCAAAAAATATTTCCGCATGTTTCCCGGAAACGAAGTGCGCCTGATGAACGCTTATTTTGTGACCTGTACAGGGTGCGTGAAGGATGCGGACGGCAGGATCACGGAAGTACACTGTACCTACGATCCCGCGTCCAGGGGCGGAAACAGTCCGGACGGCAGGAAGGTGAAGGGAACCATTCACTGGGTCGCAGCAGAAACGGCCATTGCCGCACAGGTGAGACTGTACGAAAATATTATTGATGAGGAAAAGGGCGTCTATAACGAGGACGGCAGTCTGAATCTGAATCCCAATTCTCTGACGGTGCTGGAGGGCTGCAGGCTGGAGCCGGCCTTTGCGGGGGCGAAGCCTTATGACAGATTTCAGTTTGTCAGACAGGGATTTTTCAGTGTGGATCCCAGGGACTCTTCGGAGGAAAAGCTGGTGTTTAACCGGATCGTGTCGCTTAAGAGTTCTTTTGTACTGCCGAAGTAAAGTAAAAATTTCCGCCGCGTGTTACGGATGGCAAATAGAAGGAAAGAAGGGTAAGAATCTGCTATGGGTTTGTTGTCGGGACTTGGAAAGCTGGGTCTGAACGGCTTGGAGAACATTGATATTTTCGAGGATGAGGAGAAGAAAAAACAGAAGGACAAAAACAAGGAGGCGTCAAAGGCGCCTGTGGGACCGACGGAAGAGGAGATCATTTATGACAGGACGTATGAATGTCCCGTGTGCGGAATGAGTTTCTCCTCAAAGACGGTGAAGAGCGGAAAGACAAAGCTGCTGGGCACCGACCCTGATCTGCGGGCAAAGTATGACATCGTGGATCCGGGCAAGTATGACGTGGTGCTGTGTCCCAGATGCGGGTATGCTGCGCTGACCAGATTTTATGACAAGCTCACCCATGCCCAGGCAAAACTGATTGAAGAGAAGATAAGTCCCGTGGTGGCGGTGCCGGAATACAACGATCCCATTTACACCTATCCGGAGGCGATAGAACGGTATAAGCTCGCTCTGGCAAACGCCGTGGTAAAGAAGGCAAGGGCCAGCGAAAAGGCGTATATCTGCCTGAAGAGCGGATGGCTCCTGCGCGGGTATCGGGAGAAGCTGCAGGCGGAGGGTAAGGCGGACGCCAAAACGACGGCGGAACTGGAAAAGCAGGAAAACGAATATCTTCAGAACGCATACAAGGGGTTTGTGGATGCCGTACAGAGCGAGCCTTTTCCCATGTGCGGCATGGACGAGATGACGGTGAACTATTTGATCGCCGTGCTGGCGGTCCGGTTCAAAAAGTACGATGTGGCAAGCCGGATGGTCGCCACGGTTCTCAGTTCCACTTCGGCCAACGCCCGGATGAAGGACAGAGCCAGAGATCTGAAAGAGCAGATCCTTATGGAGATGAAAAAGAGCAAATAAAGCGGGACAGCAGATGTATGAGATGACTATCCGGCTCCAGACGGGAGGAAATGTCCGTCTGTATGAGCAGATTTACGAACATATTAAAACAGAGATCAGGAAGGGGAAGCTGCTTGCGGGAGAGCGGCTTCCCTCTACACGTTTTCTGGCGGATTATCTGCAGGTGGCGAGAAGTACCGTGGATTTCGCTTACAGCCAGCTGCAGGCGGAAGGGTATATTGAAGCGAAGCCTTGCAGGGGATATTTCGTGTGCTCCGTGGACGAGCTGGCGGGGCTTGGGGAGCTTGATGCGCCAGAGACCGCGACAGGCCGGGCAGCGGCCGGCGAAAACAGTTGGACGGAAAAAGGAAAAGCCGCTTTTGAGGACGTCGAAACCGGAATTGCGGTGGAGGAAGGGGAACAGGGCGTTTTTTCGGAAGAACCCATCCGGTGGGATTTTTCACCGTATGATATTGATATGACAGGCTTTCCCTTCAGCGTCTGGAAAAAGATTACAAAAAACATTCTCACCTGTGCCAACAGCGATCTGTTTTCCAGGGGAGAGCCTCAGGGGGACTATGAGCTGCGCGTGACCATCAGCCGGTATCTGCATTCCTCCCGGGGGGTGAACTGCAGGCCGGAACAGATTATCGTAGGCGCCGGAAACGATTATCTTTTGATGCTGCTGGAGAAAATACTGGGGAGACATGTGAAAATTGCGATGGAGGATCCCACCTATCTCAGGTCTTATCGGATTTTCCAGTCCTTTGCATATGACATTGTGACAGTGGGTATGGATGGGGCGGGTATGCGGGTGGAACCTCTGGAGCAGGAAAAAGTGCAGGCGGCCTATGTGATGCCTTCCCACCAGTTTCCCACAGGGGTGGTGATGCCCATAGGACGCCGCCTGGAGCTGCTTAGGTGGGCGGCAGGCGCGCCGGACAGATATCTGATCGAGGACGATTATGACAGCGAATTTCGGTTCCGCGGCAAGCCCATTCCAGCCCTGCAGGCTTCCGACGAGCTGGGAAAGGTGATCTATCTTGGCAGTTTTTCCAAGGCCATCGCGCCGGCTATCCGTGTCAGCTTTATGGTCCTGCCGGATCCGCTTCTGAAAAGATACCGGAAGGAATGCGGTTTTTATTCCTGTACGGTCTCCAGAATCGATCAGAGCATTCTGAACGGGTTTATCCGGGACGGTTACTTTGAGAGACACTTGAACAAGATGAGAAAGATTTACCGGTCGAAGCATGATCTTCTGCTGGATGAGCTGGTTCCCTTTCAGAAAAAGTTTTCCATTTCCGGTGAAAATGCCGGTCTGCATCTTCTGTTGACCGCGAAAGAGCCCTGCAGTGAAAAGGAGCTGAGAAGCAAGGCGGTCCGCCGGGGAGTAAAGGTTTACGGCCTGTCCCAGGGGACGGGAGAAAACAGCGGCAGACATGCCACAGTGCTGCTGGGGTTTGGCGGGCTTTCCCCGGAGCAGATTTCGGAGGGTGCCGGCCGGCTGAAGGAGGCGTGGGAAATCGAAGGATAAAAGCAAAGAGCGTCTTCCACGGCTGCAGCCAGCCGGAGAAGGCGCTCTTTATCGCCGGTTCCACGACGGGGAATCCGGAAGGAATTAAGCCTTATCGCCGGAAGCGTCTTCCTCATCGAAAAACTCTTCCACCTCTGCGTCGGAGGTCTTTCCGCCTTCCGCGCCGGCTTCGCCCGCCGACTGCGCTACCTTGTCAAGAGGCACAAAGGAATCCTTTTTTGTCTCTTCAGCAGAGGTATCTCCCTCGGGAGTCAGGGACACATATTTCTTGTCCGTTTCAGCTTCGCCGTCAAGGTCTTCACTGAAATCATCGTAATCCTCGTCTTCTGAACTATCGCTGTCGGCATCCTTTTTCTGGAAATAATAGTATGCGGCAGCGGCAGCACCGCCAAGTGCGGCAGCGAAGAGCAGAAATTTACCAAACTTTTTTGCCATAACATGCTCCTTTCAATGGAAATTTTGCCGGATGATGCTTGTTTTTTATTTTAATACTATTCTGCAAAAAAGAAAAGGGAATATGAGCTTATTTTAGAAAAAATTTATGGCGGTATAAAAGTATTGACAAGAATGGGGTAATATGTGAAAGTATTAAGGGTGAGGCAGGAGACCTGTGGAAAAGACATAATGCCGTATGATACTGCCCTTGAACCATAGGAGTAAAGGAAATGAACAGCAGATTCTTTGATCTGAAGAAAGAAAAACAGGACAGAATGATCAATGCGGCACTGAAGGTTTTCGCAATGCACGGCTACCGCCATGCCAGCACAGATGATATTGTACGGGAAGCCGCGGTCAGCAAGGGACTGCTGTTTCATTATTTTCAGAGCAAGCTCGGCGTATACAGCTTTATCTATGATTACAGCGTCCGGTATATGATCCTTGAGATGCGTACCGCTGTGGATCCCAATGAGAAAGACCTCTTCGAGGTGACGAAGCAGGTGGAGATGGCCAGAATGAAGGCCATGCGGGGGTATCCTTATATGCAGCAGTTTTTGAACCGCTCTGCGTCGGAGGATGTCAGCGAGGCGCTGCTGGCAATAGAAGAAAAAAGAGGCGCGCTGGAGGAGGCGGCGGATTCCGTTTATGAACAGGTGGATTACACGCAGCTTCCGCCCCAGATTGACGGGGAGAAGCTGCGGAAAATGATGGATTTTACCGTTAAAGGGCTGCTTTCGGAACGGTTTCAGGACGCATCCTTTCAGCCGGAAATGCTTTATGAAGAGATCTGTGGCTACATCGATATGATGAAAAAAATCGTCTGTCGGCCTACTTACTCATCTTAAAGGGGGGATCCGCCGGGTGCCCTCCCTTTAATTTCTGCATACCTCTCTGGATGGCGTCTCTCGAATTTTTCCAGTCTGCATCCTGATTCCTGTAATCAAACTTTTCCACCATCCATGCCACGTCTTCGGCAACCCGCTGCATGTTTTGTTCCATCAGCGGCAGAAGGATTTCGTAAAATTCCGTTTTTTCCCGGTCTGTGAGCCTGGAATCCGACGCCTCGCACAGTTCCCCGAAATGGCTGAGACAGAACCCCTTGCTGCTGCGGATTTTGTCCCGAAAATCAGAATCCTGTTTCCAGAGGTAGAAAAAGGTATCCATGTATCGGTCGTAGGTTTCCTTAAACTGGCTGCATATATAACAGGAAGCGTTTTTCTCACGGACCCACATCCCAATGGCGTTTCCGCTGTCCTGCGTTTTTTTCAGTTTGTCTTTCAGAGAAAGCTTTCCGGGCCTGAAAGCGGCAAAGGTTTTCTGCATCTCGCCGATCATTCTGCGGTAGTGGGTTTTGAGAATCCAGGCGTTTCCAAGTGTGTTCCCGTAGTCGAACATTTTCTGAAAATGAGCCCTGCAGAAGCCGGCCCGGTCCGTCATGTCACGGATATCGGCTTCCATGTAGGAGGCGCTGCTTCCCAGGACAAAATCCAACAGGTCCTGTTCGACGCTGCGTTCAATATAACAGAAGGGGCATTCGTCTCCTGCATTCACCGCGTCGTTCAGAGGAATGGTGTATAATTGTTCTTTCATGGTCCGTGTCCTTTCTCTCCGTTTCCTGCCTTCCGGAGGCAGAGTTTTTCTGTATCCAGTATAGCATGACGGGGGAAATGTGGCAAGGGCGCCGGCTTCTTAAAAGATGACATAACTTTGTAAAAAATGTGATAAAGATGTTATTTAAAATTAAGATTTTTTAAGTTGTAATATGAGAAAAGAGAAGATACTATATTAGTATGAAAGAAATTCCAGATGAAGCGGCGAAAGATGTGATGCGTTTTGTTATTTAACAGTATTGGTTTTCTGTTCTGTTTCCTTCCTGTGTTCCTGCTTTTGTATGGCATTACCCCAAAACGGTATAAAAATATAACGCTTCTGTCAGGAAGCCTGATTTTTTATGCCGCGGGGGATCTGAAATTCCTGCCCCTGCTTATGGTATCGGTGTTGATAAATTTTCTCCTGGGACAGGGAATTTCGCGTACATCCGGACGCGGCGGAAACAGACATGACAGTATTATCAGGAAAAACAAAATTCTGCTGGGAACGGCGGCAGCGTTTAACCTGGGGATGTTTGCGTTTTTTAAGGCGGGATTTGGCGGGATGGAGCCTCCGCTTGGCATCAGCTTTTATACCTTTCAGGTGCTCGGCTATTTTTTTGACATTTACCGGGAAGAACAGCGCAGGGAAAATTCTCTGCTGCGGTTTGCAACCTATATCTGTATGTTTCCGCGGCTGCTCATGGGCCCTATTGTAGCTTACGGAGAGGTAAGGCAGGATCTTAGGACCCGGCAATTTACCGCGGAGGGCCTGCAGCAGGGCTTAAAGGTATTCACGATGGGACTAGCGGCCAAGGTGCTGCTGGCAGACCGGATCGGGATCCTGTGGAATGATGTGCAGGTGGCGGGGTTTGTAAGCATATCAACGCCGCTGGCCTGGATGGCTGCGGCGGCCTACTCCCTGAAGATTTATTTTGATTTTTACGGGTACTCCCTGATGGCTGTGGGGCTTGGGAGGATGCTGGGCTTTGAGCTGCCTGAAAATTTTCGGGAGCCGTATATGGCGGTTTCCCTGCGGGATTTTTACCGCAGATGGCATATCACGCTGGGAAGATGGTTCTGCAAATATGTGTATATCCCTTTGGGCGGCAGCCGGAAAGGGTTTCCGCGAACGGTTATAAATCTGTTTGTCGTATGGATTTTGACATCTGTCTGGCACGGCAGCACGGTGAATTTTCTGATCTGGGGCATGCTGATTTTTCTGCTGATCGTTTTTGAGAGGCTGATGGAGGCGGCAGGGACGGGCAGGCTGTTTCGACACGGGATTCTGAAAGCGGTGCCCCATCTTTATCTGTGGGCTGTAGTTCCGGTGACATGGATGTGTTTTGCCATCCCGGATACGGCTCAGCTTCAGGTTTACCTTGGCAGGATGTTTGGCGCAGCGGAAGGAATTTGTGTCAGTGCAGGAGACTGGATCAGAGCGCTTGAGACGTACTGGTATCTGTTTGTGGTGGGATTTCTGGCATGTACGCCGTTGGTGAAAAGGATTTTCCAAAAATGGAAGGATAGTTTTGCAGGAACTCTGGTTCTTGCCGTCCTGTTCTGGGTCTGTGTCTGGAGACTGCAGGTGCAGGGGCAAAATGTATTTATGTATGTTAATTTCTGATAACTATGAGAGGGAAAAGAGGATCTGGCTGGTCATGGAAGGTATGGGATTGCTGTGAAACGGATTAAGAAGTGGTCTTTTCTTATATTGCTGGTGGGGTTTGGTCTGGTCTATCTGTCCTGGGTGGATCACTGGAAGATTTATACGGAAACCTATGGGCGTGTCAGGCAGTTCTGCAGAAGCCTGTTCTCCGGAGATTCGACCCATTCCCGGGAGCCGGGGGCTTTTGCCGGGGAGGATGCGCCGGACGGGGCGATGACGGCAGGAACCGGAGAAGGGGAGACGGAGGAACAGACCCCGGGGAAAGCGCAGGATAATCAGGAGGAGGCCGGCTTGGGGGAAGAAGGGACCGGCGCTGACGCGCAGCAGCCGGGGGGGATAAATCCTTCGGAACCGGAAGGCGGAGAAAGCCATGTGACGGAGGACGGGTTCTGGGACGGAAGCGCTCCCGTGTATAAAACGGTGGAGGACGATTATTTCAGTGACGCCTTGTTCATCGGAGATTCCAGAACGGTAGGAATGTTTGAATATGGAGGGCTGGAGGAGATCACCACTTTTTATGCGTCAAAGGGACTGACGGTGTATAAGCTGCTTGACGCCCAGATCGTGGATGTCCCGGGACAGATTCAGAAACAGACAATAGAAGAGGCTCTTTTGAACAACAGCTTCCGGAAGATCTACCTGATGGTGGGGATCAACGAAATGGGAACGGGAACGGTGGAAACATTTGCCGCAAAGTACGGGGAAGTGGTAAACCGGATTCTGGAGCTGCAGCCGGACGCCATTCTGTATATTCAGGCTATTCTGAAAGTGACCACGGAGCGTTCCGGCCAGGGAGATTATATCAACAACGAGGGGATTGCGGCCCGGAACGAAGCAATTGCGCAGCTGGCAGACAACAAAAGGGTTTTCTATCTGGACGCGAATCCGGCGGTCTGCGATGAAACCGGCGGTATGGAGCCTTCCTATACCTTTGACGGCGTACATCTGAAAGCACAGTATATCGGGCTCTGGAAAGAGTATCTGAAAGCGCATGCCATTGATCTTTCGGAGGAATGACCCGGGAATGAAGACGGGGCGGGTGTCATATAGTAAAGGGACTGGGATATCGTGAGGCCAATATGAAAATTATCGATATGCACTGTGACACGGTGGGAGAACTGTTTGCGCAAAAAGCCCAGGGGCGGGACGGAACGCTTCGAAAAAACGGTCTCCATGTGGATCTTGCGCGGATGAAGGAAAGCGGCTATATCCTTCAGAATTTTGCGCTGTTTGTCCAGATGCGGCGGGACAAAGATCCCTGGGAGCAGGTATGCGGACTTTACGAATTTTATGAAAGGGAGCTGGAAGCCAACGGAGATCTTATCGCTCCGGTGTATCGGTATTCCGACATGGAAGAAAATGACAGGGCGGGCAGAATGTCCGCCCTGCTTACGGTGGAGGAGGGCGGAGTCTGTAAGGGGGAACCGGAAAAGCTGCGGAAGCTGTATGCCTGGGGTGTCCGGATGATGACCCTGACCTGGAATTTCCCCAATGAGCTGGGATGGCCCAATTTTATCAAGGGGAGGACTGTCCGGGGGCCTGAAACCGAAAAGGGGCTGACGGAGCGGGGCAGGGAGTTTGTGGCTCTGATGGAGGAGATGGGAATGATACCGGATGTCTCTCATCTTTCCGACAAGGGCTTTTACGATGTGCTGGAGACAGCAAAGAAACCCTTTGTGGCCAGTCATTCCAATGCCAGAGAGGTCTGTCCTAATGTGCGGAATCTGACGGACGACATGATCCGGAAGCTGGCAGAGCGGGGCGGCGTTATGGGATTAAACTTCTGTGCTGATTTTCTGGAAAATGCGCGGGAGGGAGCAGAGAATCCCGGAACTGTGGCGGCGGTGGTGCGCCATGCCAGACACATTGCGGACACAGGCGGAATTGGCGTTCTTGGATTGGGAAGTGACTTTGACGGAATCGACACGCACCGAGAGCTTCCCGGGGCCCAGAGTATGGGCCGGCTGTGGGAGGCCCTGAAGGCGGAGGGCTTTACGGAACGCCAGCTGGATGATATTTTCTGGAAAAATGTGATGCGGGTTTACAGGGATACCTTACAAAAGTAGTTTTCAAAACCACTACAGAAAGATTAAAAAACTATAAAATATGATTTAAAAACACAAATGCTGTTGCGAATCGAACAAAAAGGTGGTATTCTAAATCAGAACTGCAGTTGTGGGCCGGGGAGGGCAGTACCGGCTTGTGTATTGCGGCGGGCAGTATGAGGTTGGCTGTTCAGACAGCGGAATAGAGGGAGTATGAGAGAAGAATACCATATCATCAGCGATGGCTCCTGTGACCTGCCTCCGGAGCTGGTTCAGGAAAAAAACATTACGGTAGTGCCGTTTTATGTATCCTTTGACGACAAAAAATACCTGAAGGAAGGCGTCGATATCGGCGTCAGGGATTTCTATCAACAGATGGTAGACCGGAAGGGTGTCTATCCGAAGTCCTGTATGCCCGGCATCAAGGATTATGAGGAAGTGTTTCTGCCTTATGCCAGGGAGGGGCTTCCTGTGATCTGCATCTGTATCACGACAAAGTTCAGCGGTTCCATGCAGACGGCGCTGAATGCCAGGGAGATGGTCCTGGAGACGTATCCGGAGGCAAAGATCCAGGTGATTGACGCTACGGTCAATACGGTTCTGCAGGGGCTTTATGTGCTGGAGGCGGTGAAACTGCGGGACAGCGGCGTTCCCTATGAGGATGCCATCCGCCGGCTGGAGGAGATCAGGAGTACGGGCAGGATCTTCTTTACGGTGGGGGATATGGAATATTTAAAGCACGGCGGCCGCATCGGCAAGGTGGCGGCTGTGGCGGGCAGCATACTTGGGATCCGTCCTGTGATCACTCTGAAGCAGGGAGAGATTTTCCCTTCCGGCATCGGAAGGAGCCGCAAAAAGACGACAGAAAAATCCCTGGAACTGCTTGTGGATTATATGAAGGCCAGTAAGCTGAGCGCAGACTGCTACAGCCTTGCGCTGGGGTTCGGTTACGACTATCAGGAGGCGGAGGAATACAGGGCGCATGTACTGGAGACTCTGCGCAAAAATGGGATTGTTGTGGAGGAGTTCCCGATTTATCAGATTGGAGCCGGGATCGGCGTGCATACCGGCCCTTATCCTTTGGGGCTTGGAATTATAGAAAAGGCCATCCACGACTGATTAGGCGGCGGAAAGCGGGGCGTACCCTGCGAAAAAGAAAACTTAAGGAGCTTCGGTGCAGTGTACAAGAAGCTCTTTTATATTGCGGAAGGCGTAGTCGGCGGGGTAGGGGGTGTTTATCATATCCTCCGGAGCGGCCTCACCGGTAAAAACCACGCAGGTATCCACGCCGCCGTTAATGCCGCAGGCAATATCGGTGTAAAGTCTGTCCCCAACGACAAGCGTTTCTTCCTTTGTAAAACCGGACTGCTCCAGACAAAGCTCCACTATCCGGGCGCTGGGTTTCCCAAGATATACCGGCGTTTTGCCGGTGGTCTGGGTAATCATCTGACAGATGGCGCCGCAGTCTGGGATAAATCCGAAATCTACAGGGCAGCGCAGATCAGGGTTGGTAGCGTAAAACGGCGCATCCGAGGTAAGCAGAACCTGACAGATCCGGGTCAGCTTATCGTAGGTCAGTTCGCTGTCGTAAGCTGCTGTCACACATTCGATTCCGCTTTCCGCCTGCTCGGTCACATGCAGACCGCTGCGTCGAAGCTCGTCCACAAAGGAAGAGGTCCCCATGACGAAGATTTTGGAATCCCGGTAGTTTTCCTTTAAAAAGCGGATGGTCATAAGGCCGGAGGTTACAAACTGGTCTCCGGAGGTCTCAAGATGAAAGGCTTTCCGGAACCGTGTTACATAATCCTGACTGCTGCGGGTGGAATTGTTGGTGATAAAATACGCCTTCCCGCCGATGCGGTCAATGTGGCGCAGCAGTTCGGCACTGCCCGGATAGAGTGTGTCGCCCACGGCAAGAGTGCCGTCAATGTCAAAAAGAAATAATTTCTTTTTTTTCAGATCTTCAACAGGTTTTCCCATGACAGGATCCTTTCTCCCGCCGCAGTTTCCAGGATGGCACGGACGGATTGTCTAAAAGTGAACAATGATATAGTCTCCCATATCTGCGATAGAACCCTCCTGAGGGAAAGATGGCCAGCCTACCGCAATGCTCTCCGCCTCATCATACAAAGATTTATCCCACAATACCTGAAATTCATGCCCGTGCATGGACAGAAATTTGATCAATTCTTGATCTGTATCAAAAGCGTGCCGTCCCCAGTCGATCACGGACAGTGCGGGAGTCTGCGCTACCCATATACCGTAAGTACGGTAAAATTTTTCCAGCAGATGCTCGTCCAACAGGCAGGTGAGGTGCAGCAGTTTATAATGTGTCTCAGAGTTATAAGGGATGTAAGCAGCCTCAACGATGCTCCGCGGCGGCTCATAGGTTCCTGTAAAGATCACCGGTTTGGAAATATCATAAGATTTTTCCAGTTCATAGGCAACACGGTTCATGGTTTCCACCGCATTTTCATATTTCATCCAGTCAACATAGAACCATCTGTTTAAATCTGTGCACTGATTCCATAGAATAATGCATAAAAGGGCACACAGGATAACATTCGCCCATTTTTTCATACCGTTTACCGCGTATATGACCAGAAGCAGCCCCCATGCGCTGAACAGAGGCAAAAACTGCGCGGAACGATAATAAGTAGCTTTCCCTTCGATGATAACCAGAAGATAGGATGCGATCACGCTTCCCGCCAGCAGCACCAGTATCCAGCCGTCTCTGCGGCGCACACTCCACCAGATCCCGGAGACGAAGGCGGCAGCGGCTGCCAGAACATAAATGAAAATGGGATAATAAGCATAAGCAAATGCTCCATACATAACAAAAATCCGCTTGAGGATCATGCCAAAGACACTGGGGGCGTCCGGTTCTCTCAGCCATGCGGCCATCTCTGTTACAGAACGCTGTACCGCTTCATCCCGCAGATGCTCCAGCCCAAAGACGCCTGTTACCGCCGCGATCATCAGGCTGCGCAGTATCATGCCCGCCACGGCGATGACCGCCGCGACCGCCAGGCTGCGGAGGACATGAAATGGAAACGGCAGCTCCCCGCCGCGGATCCTTGCAGTGCAGAACACGATACATACACCTACCAGGTATACGATCATAAAAGATTCGTAACATCCCATTGCGATCCAAAGCCCCAGTGCGCTTGCCGCCCAGCACGACCAAACATTCCTTTTCAACGAAGCTCTCAGCCAGGCTTTTTTCTTCTGCCCCTTTAAATCTTTTGCCTGCCTTTGACATCTTTCCAGACCTTCCCAGAGAAAACAGAGGCTGATACCGGTAAACAGATAACCCGTTGCCACCCCGTTATGCAGATAATAAGTAAAGACCTCGCTGATCAGGGGATTGGACAAAAAGAGACAGGAAAATAAAACTGCTCCCCAAAGCTTAAGACGTTCCCCTAATATCCTGCAAAACAGCACGCACCATACAGAAGCGGCCAGCATCAATAGGATCACTCCGCACAGATCGGTGATAAACGGAGCAAACTCTGATATATGGAAAACCTTATTCAGCAGAAACATAAACCAGCGCCCGACAATCGCTGAAAGGCCCTCATCAAAATAGTATGAATATGGCGTATCATCGATCCCCACTGTCTGGTGTGTGATCAAAAAGCCGTATCCGCACAGGCCTGTTAATATCATTGCGGTTCTGTACCATTTATTCCGCCACAGATTGCATAAATCTTCCCGCCATTTCTTCATTTCAAACCTCTTTCCTGCCCCATCTTCCGTCTCTTATTTTATCTTGTTTTTATCTTATCAGACAATGCCAGGCTTAGCAACATTTTTTCAGGCTGTGCTCTTTTGGGCGAAGACTGTTTTTTTTATTTACCCGGCTATGCTGTGCCGCCTCAGGATTGTCTTTTCTATGGAATTTTGTTATAGTTATCAAAGAGTCATAAGAGGGATACTGTGAGGGAACCTTTTGGAAAAAAAGGCAGGGCGCCGGAAAAGAGGAACTATGAAACTGATCTCATGGAATGTAAACGGGCTGAGAGCCTGCGTACAGAAGGGCTTTCTTGATTTTTTCAATCAGGCAGATGCGGATATTTTCTGCCTGCAGGAGACGAAGCTTCAGAGGGGACAGATCGTCCTGGAACTGCCCGGTTATTATCAGTACTGGAATTACGCGGAGAAGAAGGGCTATTCCGGAACCGCTCTGTTTACCAGAAAGGAGCCGCTTTCCGTCGCATACGGCATCGGAATGGAGGAGCACGACCATGAGGGGAGAGTGATCACGGCGGAGTTTGCGGATTATTTTGTTGTGACGGTTTATACGCCCAACTCTCAGAAGGAGCTGACCAGACTGGAGTACCGCATGCGGTGGGAGAGGGATTTTCTGAAATATCTGAAAGGGCTGGAAGAGAAAAAGTCTGTGATCTTCTGCGGCGATCTGAATGTGGCCCATCAGGAGATCGACCTTAAGAACCCGGGGGCCAATCGGGAGAGCGCAGGCTTTACCGAGGAAGAGCGCGGATGCTTTGGAAAGCTACTGGAAAGCGGGTTTGTGGATACCTTCCGGTATTTTTATCCGTCTGCCACGGGGATGTATTCCTGGTGGTCTTATCTGTATCAGGCCCGGACGAGGAACGCGGGGTGGAGGATCGACTATTTTTTGGTTTCAAAAGCGCTGCAGGGAAGGCTTAAGGACGCAGGGATCTGTATGCAGGTCATGGGATCGGACCACTGCCCGGTGTGGCTTGAGATGGAGTGAAAATACGAATATTGCGAGGACGCCGGGGTTATGCCCTTCGACGGCGAAGCGCTGCTGAAAAAGCTGAAAGAGATCGTGGACAGGTCCATCTGCCGCGACGTCTCGCGCTGGCGGGAGTATATGCCGCGACCGTCGGCGTTTCTGACCTCCCGGGGCAGCAGGTTTTACAGCGAAGAGCTTGAGGATCTCTGCCGCGCCGAGTGCGAATATATCAAAAACACGCAGCTTCCCGACGGCTCCTTTTCTGTTCCGTGGACGTGGGGGAACGACCACAAGGAGTGGTATGTCGCTGAAAACTGGTGTAAGGCCATCATCACCATGGAAAATATGCTGTTTCTGAGGGAGTTTGGACACCAGTAAAAAAGGGCGGTTTGCCTGATAGAGGAACCTGGGACGATATGCGCCGTTATGCCCGTATTTCAGAATTCTTTTTGCCCGCTTATTGGGAAAATATCCCGGCTGCATCTTTGTGTCCTTCCGGCTGACGCTGGAGGTCACATCCGCCGCATGAAAAGACGGACACGGATGAAGAATGGCCTCTATGCTGTGGGAAAAGTTGAAAGAAATTCAGATAAAGGATTTCTTTTCTCATAGCTGTCAGCCCGGAGGGAGAAGGTTAATGAAAATGCAGTACGAAAATGGGAGAGATTGTGGTACAATATCAGTAAAACAACTGGGATTGTGAGATGAAAAAGAAATGAGAAAAGTAATCGGCATTATGCCGCTTTATGACGATGAAAAGGAAAGCTACTGGATGCTGCCGGGATATATGAAAATGCTGGAGGCAGCAAACGCGATACCTTTGATGCTCCCTCTTACATCTAAAACAAAGGAGTTAGAGTATTTTCTTGAAATATGCGGCGGATTTCTGCTGACCGGCGGACATGACGTATCTCCGTCCGTTTATCATGCCGAAAGGAAACCCTGGTGCGGTCCATGTTGTGCATTGCGAGATGAAATGGAGCAATATATCTTAACGAATGCCGTAGAAATGGATAAATCTGTTTTGGGTATCTGCCGGGGCATTCAGTTTATGAATTCCTGCTATGACGGAACTTTATACCAGGATCTTGCAACAGAGTATAACAGTTGTATCGACCATCACATGAAACCGCCATATGACAGAGTGGCACATCAAGTCACGATACAAAAGGACACACTGCTCTATACCATTCTGGGTAAGGAACAAATGGGCGTAAACAGTTATCACCACCAGGCAATCAGAAAGCTGTCCCTCTTGTTTCAAACGATGGCACTTTCTGAAGATGGCTTAATTGAGGGTATCTATATGCCGTCCCATAAGTTTATTGTGGGCGTTCAGTGGCATCCCGAATTTTCCTATGATGTTGATGAAAACAGCAGGAAGCTGATAAATGCTTTCGTAAATTCGGTCTGACAGAATCTGTTCTCAGGGGTCTTCTCAAAATCGGTCAACAGCGTCGGAAGGGTATCTCTGGGAAATGGTGCAGCGCGGGAATGTGGATATGGAGCAGATGGAACGGGACTTTACCGGTCTCATTGGATTTTGGAAAAGTATCTGTCTGCAAAAGGAGAAAACGCCATGAATGCCATTCAAATAGACGACCTGACAAAATATTACGGTAAAACGCGCGGCATTGAACATATCGATCTGACTGTTCCGCAGGGCGGTTTCTTCGGCTTCATCGGTCCCAACGGCGCGGGCAAATCCACCACGATCCGCACGCTGCTGGGCCTGATCAGGCAAAACGGAGGCAGGGCCCAGATATTGGGGCTGGACACGATAAAGGATCGGGAGAAGATTTTGGCCCGGGTTGGTTACCTGCCCTCGGAGGTTTCCTTTTATCCGGGTATGCGGGTAAAGGAACTTCTGAAGCTGTCCGCCAGTCTGCGCAGACGGGATTGCAGGAAAATAAGCGGCCTGCTGTGTGAGAGGCTGCAGCTGGACACGACAAGAAAGGTGGAGGAACTTTCTTTTGGAAACCGCAGGAAAACCGCCATCGTCTGTGCCCTGCAGCATGAACCTGACCTGCTCATTCTTGACGAACCTACCAGCGGGCTTGATCCACTGATGCAAAGAGAGTTCTTTGAAATACTCAAAGAGAGAAACAAAGAAGGAACAACCGTCTTTTTATCAAGCCACATCCTGTCCGAAATACAGCATAACTGCACCCAGGCTGCCATGATCAGGAATGGAACGATCATTGCCAGGGGCAGTATGGCGGAACTTTCGGGAACGGGGGCCAAACGAATAAGCGTTCGCGGATCCGTTGATCTCGGCACTCTTATCGGTGTGAGAGATCTGCACAGCACGCCGGAGAACGTCGATTTCCTTTACACCGGCGATATGAATGACCTGTTGCAGACGCTTTCGGCGGGGGACATTCAGGACATCACCGTCACGGAACCGAATCTGGACGAGGTCTTTTTACACTATTACGGGCAAGGGAGCGGCAGGATATGACGATTTTAAAACATGAGCTGCGGCAGGGGAAAACGGCATTTCTGATCTGGACGGCGACAATTGCGTTTTTGCTCATGATCTGTATTTTCCTCTTCCCTGAGATACAGGGAGATATGGATGCGATGGGGGAATTGTTCGGCTCTATGGGCAGCTTTACGGCCGCCTTCGGCATGGACCGGCTGAATTTTGGAACGCTGATCGGTTTTTATGCCGTCGAGTGCGGCAATATTCTCGGACTTGGCGGCGCATTCTTTGCCTCGCTTACGGGTGTTTCCATTCTTTCAAAAGAGGAAAAAGACAAGACTGCGGAATTCCTTCTGACCCATCCTGTCTCAAGAGCGCGCGTTGCCGGTGAAAAACTGGCTGCCCTGCTGATACAGATTACAGCGATGAATCTGATAATCCTTGCGTGCTCCCTGTTGTCGGTTGGGATGATCGGGGAGGACGTTCCCTGGAAAGAAATCATACTGCTGCACGGAGCTTATTTTCTGCTCCAGCTTGAATTGGCGGGGGTCTGTTTTGGGATATCTGCGTTTCTGCGCCGCGGCAGCGCCGGTATCGGGATCGGGCTGGGGGCAATGATGTACTTTCTGAATCTGATCGCCAATATGACGGATCACGCGAAATTCCTGAAGTACATCACCCCGTTCGGATATTGCGAAGGTGCGGATATCCTGGCAGAAGGAAGGCTGCATACCGGATATATTGCAGCCGGGATGATGTATGCCTGCATCGGTATTGCGGCGGCATATTGGCGATACACGAAAAAAGAGATCCATTGATCCTATAGATCTTAACGCCGCCAAATATAGAGATCAGTTTGTTCTTATACCAATCGAGTCTTTTGGTAACCATGATCAATTTCCCGCCCAAAATGAGTTTTTTAAAACCTGACTCTATAAAGCGTTTTGGAACAGAAAAATCCGCATGATACGGCGGGTTGGACAATATGAGCGTAAAATCGTTTTCTTCTACATGATCGTAATCGTTGCTTAACCTGATGTCGATATTTGGTACGCCGTTCAGGGCCGCGTTTCTTTTTGCAAATTTTACTGCCTGTTCGGAAATATCACATATTATTACGTTTTCTTCGCCTATCAGTTTTGCGGCAAGTATTCCTACAACGCCATATCCACAGCCTAAGTCCAATACCTTATCGCCGGGAAGAAAATCCACAATAGACAACATGGACATCGTACCGGAATCATGGAGTTGTTGCATTATTACTTATGGTTATCCTGCCGACTTTGCATGGTGTGCAGAGAAATTTTTGCGAGAAAGTTAAAAAACATATTGACACAGTGTCAGAATAGTATTACACTTCATATTGACACGATGTCAGAATAAAAACGGAAGGAATAACGCTATGAAGAAAAATATTGGTCCCTAGCTTGCACTTTATCCTATGCCGCTCACGGTGATCGGCGCGATGAACGGTGATAAACCCACATGGACATTAGTGGGGTTGGGGATCAGAAGATTTCTGCTGTACCTGCTGTTTATTATGGTATTTTCCTTTGCAGCGGGAATCATTGTGAACATCATCGTATAGCTGCAGAACAAAAAATGAGGAGGGAACGAAATGCCAAAGGGATCACCGGAACTTACCAATGCAAGAAAGGAAGAGATCATCAACGCTTGCGAGAAACTATATCAAACAAAAAGCTTTAAAGAGATTACTTTAAAAGATATCGGGAACGCGACCAGCTTTACCAGAACTTCGATCTATAATTACTTTCAGACGAAAGAAGAAATATTCCTCGCTTTACTGCAGAGGGAAAATGAGCTTTGGATCGCCGACCTGAACCGGATGATGGAGGAACATAAAACGCTTACCAGGGATGAGTTTGCCGATAAGCTGGCTCGTTCTCTGGAGAAGCGGGAGCAGCTTCTCAAGATCATGTCGATGAACCATTATGATCTGGAAAGCAGCAGCCGACTGGAGCGGCTTACGGAGTTTAAGGTGGCATACGGAGGTTCCCTGCGGGCGGTTATGCGCTGTCTGGAGCAGTATTTCCCCAAGATGCCGATAGCAGAGAAACAGCGCTTTCTGTACACTTTTTTCCCGTTCATGTTTGGGATCTATCCCTATACGGTGGTCAATGAGAAGCAGCGGACGGCTATGGAGCAGGCGGGCGTGAACTATGTGTTTATGACGATTTATGAGATCACATACAACTGTGTGAAAGGTCTGCTGAAGGATTAAA
>CANQWM010000031.1 GCA_947627535.1 uncultured Acetatifactor sp. | reverse complement strand
GCGGAAGGAAGCGCCAGTGCCAGCCCAAGCCCCGCGCCGACGGCTTCGCCGGAAGGGACGGACCGCCCTGAGGCGGAGGGAAGCGCCAGTGCCAGCCCAAGCCCCGTGCCGACGGCTTCGCCGGAAAGAACGGACCGCCCTGAGGCGGAGGGAAGCGCCAGCGTAAGTCCCGCGCCGGATGCTGCCAGAATCGTCATCGTCCGGGGGGATAATTCCTACACGGTGAGCCGCCGGCTGCAGGAGGCGGGCCTTGTGGAAGACGCCCGGGAATTTGACGCCTATCTGGTGGACAACGGGTATTCCAAATCGATCCGGACCGGAACCTATGAGATCCCTCTGGGGGCGACCTGGGAGGAGATCGCGGATATCATCGCATAGAGATATGGAATTGAATGGTACAAAATTGTAAAAAGCCCTTGTCAGGAGGGCTTTTTGTATGCTATAATGCGAATGTTGCGAAAAAAACACGCACTTCCATTCGCCGGTGGTGCCCTGGGACGGGTAGCCGGCGGAGAAAGCCGGATCCTGACGCGGGTTCGGTGAGGAACGGCTGTTCCCCGGGAAGATGCGGAAGAAAAACCAAACGGAGGTAAAAAAATGAGCGTTATTTCAATGAAGCAGCTGCTGGAGGCAGGCGTACACTTCGGGCACCAGACCAGAAGATGGAACCCCAAGATGGCTCCCTATATCTTTACCGAGAGAAACGGGATCCATATCATCGACCTGCAGAAGTCGGTGGTGAAGGTGGACGAGGCTTACAGAGCCGTGTCCGAGATCGCCGCACAGGGCGGCACCATCCTGTTCGTGGGAACGAAGAAGCAGGCCCAGGACGCCGTAAAGACCGAGGCAGAACGCTGCGGTATGTTTTATGTGAATGAAAGATGGCTGGGCGGTATGCTCACCAACTTTAAGACCATCCGTTCCCGTATTGCCAGACTGCATGCCATCGAAAAGATGTCTGAGGACGGAACCTTCGATGTGCTTCCCAAGAAGGAAGTCATCGCGCTGAAAAAGGAATGGGATAAGCTGGAAAAGAACCTTGGGGGCATCAAGGAAATGACCAGGGTTCCCGACGCGATTTTTGTGGTGGATCCCAAGAAGGAGAGGATCTGCGTACAGGAGGCGCACGCGCTGGGAATCACGTTGATCGGCATCGGTGACACAAACTGCGATCCCGAGGAGCTGGATTACATCATCCCCGGAAACGATGATGCGATCAGGGCTGTAAAGCTGATCGTTGCCAAGATGGCTGACGCGGTGATCGAGGCAAATCAAGGTGAGGCTGTATATACCGGGGAGGAAATGGCGTCCGAATCCGGAGAAATCGAAGATATTGAGGAAGCGGCGGAGCAGGCAGAGGAGTAAGGAGCAGTGCCGTCCCTATAACAGACAGGCCGCAGGCGCGGCGGAAGGAGAATGAAAATGGCAGAGATTACCGCAGCTATGGTAAAGGAACTGCGTGAGCAGACCGGCGCCGGCATGATGGATTGCAAGAAGGCTCTGAACGAGACCAACGGAAATATGGAAGAGGCAGTGGAGGTCCTGAGAAAGAACGGTCAGGCGAAGGCTGTCAAGAAGGAAGGAAGAATTGCGGCGGAGGGGATCTGCCGTATCGCGGTGAAGGGTGACAGCACAGCCGCAGTGGTAGAGGTAAATTCCGAGACGGATTTTGTCGCGAAAAACGAGACATTCCAGCAGTTTGTGGAGGCAGTCGCCAGGCAGGCGGTGGAGTCTGATGCGCCTGATATGGATGCATTCCAGCAGGAGCCCTGGATCGAGGACAGTTCCAAGACCGTAAAGGACGCGCTGGTTGATAAGATTGCGGTGATCGGCGAGAAGCTGAGCATCAGAAGATTTGAAAAGATTGTAGCCGAGGACGGCTGCGTCGTGTCCTATGTGCACGGCGGCGGACGAATCGGCGTGATCGTGGACGCAAAGACCAATGTGGTGAATGACGCCGTGAAGGAGGCGCTTACCAATATTGCCATGCAGGTGGCGGCGCTGTCTCCCAAGTATGTTGCGACTTCCGATGTACCCGAGGAGTTCAAGGCGCATGAGAAGGAGATCATCGCCGCTCAGATCGCCCAGGATCCCAAGATGGCAGGCAAGCCTGAAAAGGTGATCGAGGGTGCGGTGGCAGGCCGTCTGAACAAGGAGCTGAAGGAGGTCTGCCTTCTGGAGCAGGTATATGTAAAGGCGGAGGACGGAAAACAGACCGTCGCACAGTATCTGGCACAGGTAGCAAAGGCCAACGGCGCAGACCTTCAGGTCAGAAGATTTGTCCGCTTTGAGACCGGAGAGGGTCTGGAGAAGAAGCAGGAGGATTTTGCGGCAGAGGTTGCGGCGCAGATGAATGCGTGACCACCGCGGTTGAATTTTAACAGCAGGAAAAACAAGGCTGCCCCCGGGGCGGCTTTGTTTTTTTCCGCCCCCTGGCGTTCTGGCGGACGGCGCGGCCGGGTGGAAGGGATAATCCCGGCGAACTTTAGTAAAAACAGATAAGTTTCTATAGACAAAAGCCTGTAAAACTGTTACTATATTACAAGGGAAATCTTGTATTTTCCAGAGCCGGAGGTGGGATATGTATACCTTTTTAACAGGCTTACAGGTAGTTGTGATCCTTATCACTTTTATTGCGCTGGGGCTTTTGCTGAATGGAGACGGATCCAGGGCGCAGAAGTTGATGAGCCTTTTTGTGACGGGATCCATCGTACTGAATGTGGGATACCTTCTGGAGATCACCGCGACTACGCTGGAGGCGGCTGTCGTCGCGACGAAGATGCAGTATCTGGGGGTTACGTTTATCCCCATACTCTACTGCTGGTTCATGTTCCAGTATTGCTATGAAAAGGTGCCGATCAGGCTGATCCGGATTATTCTGATCGCCGATCTGCTTATGCTGGGGGCTGTGTTTACTTCGGAGTATCATACCTTCTTCTTCCGGAAGATCGAGCTGGTAAGGGAGGAGGGGACCCGTTCCTATCTGGATATTTCCTACGGACCCGGTTACGCCGTCTTTTTCCTTGTGGCTTATATGCTGCCGTACATCATGTCCCTGTATGCGCTTATCCACGCCAGCGTTACCAGCCCCAACAGAATACAGGCACGCAAGTATAAAAGCTTTATCCTGATCTCCCTGTTTCCCATTCTGGCGCTTTTTACCTACATATGGAAACTGTATCTGCGCTTCGACTTTACGCCGGCCGTGCTGGGAGGAGCGCTTTCTTTGGTGGTCATTACAGTGTGGAACCGCCGGAATTACGATTTCAGCCGTCAGGCCGCGGACACGGTGCTGCGGAACATGGACGACGGCGTTATCATGCTGGACGAGAACAAGCGTATCGTCAGCTTCAACCCCGCGGCGGCGGAGATCTTTACGGAGCTTAGTTTTCAGACGGTTGGAGACAGCATCGAAAACATGGAGGACTTTCCGGAGGCTATGCTGGAGGAAGAGACCCAGCGGAATTTCAGCCTGAACAATCGCTATTATGAGAGCCATGTCCGCCAGATCGTGGGAGCGAACGGCAGGAACCAGGGGTATGTAGTCATTGTCTTCGACGTGACGGAGACAAGGAATTATATCGAAGAGATCAAGCAGGTGCGTGAGGACGCGGAGCGGGCGAACCTGACCAAGAGCGAATTTCTTGCAAACATGTCCCATGAGATCAGAACGCCCATGAACGCTGTTATGGGCTTAAGCGATATCATCATGGAAGAGAGCCGCGGCCGTAAGGTGTACGGTTACGCCTGCGATATCAAGGCGGCCGCCCAGAATCTTCTGACCATCATAAACGATATCCTGGATCTGTCCAAGGTGGAATCGGGCAAGATGGAGCTGGCACCTGCGGAATATTATATCAAGGGCGTTGTGGAAGAGGTCGTGAACATGATGAAGGTCGCGGCTGCCCAGCGCGGCCTGCGGCTGATCTGTGAATTTGACACGTCTATTCCCTGTAAATATTACGGCGACGACGGCAGGATCAAGCAGATCCTGATTAATATTATGAACAACGCCGTAAAATTTACGAAGGAGGGTTTTGTCAAGATTTCCGTGGGCGGACATCCCGGCAGCCAGCCGGAAATGGAAAATATCGTGTTCCGTGTCCAGGATACCGGCGTCGGCATTAAACAGGAGAATCTGGAGAAAATCTTTGAGGATTTCAAACAGGTGGATTCCGGGCGGAACAGAGGCGTGGAGGGAACGGGACTCGGGCTTTCCATCACCAGGCGCCTTGTGCAGCTGATGAAAGGCGGCATTGAGGTGGAGAGCGCCTACGGTGTAGGAAGCACCTTTATCGTCACCCTGCCCCAGAAGATCATTGACAGACGGACGCTGGATGAGATCCCGGATGTGCCGCAGAAGGAATCGGAGCGTTTGGATACCTTTGTGGTAAGCAACTACAAGGTGCTCGTGGTAGACGATAACCTGATCAACAGGAAGGTCGCCATCGGTTTTCTGAAAAATTACGGTTTTGAGCTTTTTGAAGCCGCCAGCGGTCCGGAGGCGATTGAGATGGTCCGCAAGACCAAGTTCAACATGATCTTTATGGATCACATGATGCCGGAGATGGACGGAATCGAGGCCACAAGGATCATCCGGGAGGAGTGCGGCATGAATGGACGGTCGCCGATCATCATTGCGCTGACGGCGAACGCCATGGCAGGCGTCAGGGAAAAGTTCCTGAACAACGGATTTCAGGATTTTATTCCCAAGCCCCTTGACAGGAAGCCTCTGAATGAGGTGCTTTCCCGGTGGATCCCCAACGCTTACAAGAAAATGCAGACGCAGCAGCCGGCAGACGACAGCCAGCCAAAGATTACATTTGAGGATATCCGCATTACGGGTATTGATATCGAAGAGGCGAAGAAGCATCATTCCGGCGAGGTGGAGGATTTTATCGAGCTGCTGAACCTTTACTGTATGGACGGACAGCGGAAGGGCCGTTATCTGGAAGAACTGCTGGAAAAAGAGGATTACAAAAATTACGGCATAGAAGTGCATGGACTGAAGAGCGCATCCGCCAATGTGGGCGCCATGGAGCTTTCCGCTCAGGCCAGGGAGCATGAGGAAGCGGCCACCATGGGGGATGTGGATTTTATTAAGATGCATTCGGCGGAGCTTCTTGCCTGCTATGCAAGGCAGGTGGAACAGATCCGGAAGTTCCTGGACCAGAGGCAGGCGGCGGCTGACCAGGGCAGGGGCGGCGAAGAAATGACCATCGACGGGGAGGCGCTGCTTCGGGAAGTGAAGACGGCCCTGGAAAAACTGGAGGCTTTCCGGTCCAAGGAATGCGCGCATATCATAGACTCTCTGCTGCAGTATGACCTGGGAGAGAATGAAACGCTGAAGCTCAGGGAAATACAGGGGCAGCTTAAGATGTATGAAGATGATGTGGCGGAAAAACTGCTGCATGAGATGATAGACTGGCTGGAGAAGGAGGATTCACAGTAAAAATGGACAAAATGACTATACTGGCGGTGGACGACAACATTATCAACCTGGCGACGATAGAGCAGGAATTGAAGGATAAGTATGATGTTGTCACCGTCAATTCAGGCGTGCGGGCGATCCGTTATCTCAATAAGGAAAAACCGGATCTGGTTCTTCTGGATGTACAGATGGCGCTGATGGATGGGATCGAGACCCTGAAGGAGATGAGGGCGATGGAGAACGGCGCCACCATTCCCGTCATTATGCTCACATCCAAGAAGGACAGGGAAACCGTGATCGAGGGCTCCAAGCTGGGGATTCTGGACTATATTGTAAAACCCTTCGACAGTCAGGATCTTCACGAGAGAATTGAAAGGGCTCTGAAGAAGGCCGGCGTTCTTCCTGTGGAGGACAGGGAGCTGTATGAATTTGTGAAGCAGGTGCAGGAGGAGCTCCAGGCCAACAATGTCAGGGGAGCCATCATCAAGATGGAGGAAATCTTAAGCTACAAGATCGATGAAGAGATCTTCGGCCGTATGCAGAACGCGAAATCCAGACTGCGGGCGAACGATATCGATACCGCCGAAAGGCTGGTAAGCAGGGTGTTAAAAATGCTGGAGCGGTCTGTGGGGACAGAGACCACTTCTAAATTCCCCATCAGTGCGGGAGAAATGAATGCAAGGCTTCTGTATGTGCTGAACGATCTGGAGAATTTCAAGGTCAAGGAGGCGTCGCAGAAGCTGGAGGACCTGATGCGGTTTGACATACCGCCCGTGGTGGCGGAGTCCTGTATCGCGGCGCAGGAGAGACTGGAGGAGTTCGATGACGGTGCGGCGGAAGAGCTGGTACAGCAGGCGCTGACGGAGATGAAGAACCATCTGATCTGACGGAATCGGTATCCGCCGGATACCTGTGGAAACAGTACGGACAGCCGGTTTGGCTGATCCGGATTTATCTTTCCTACCGCCCTGGCGGCCGGACACGAAAGGAAGCGTGTCGGCCGCCAGGGTATTTTTATTTTCCGAAGACGATGCGGGAGACAATGCGGGCGCCAGACTGTCATTATGGGGGCATTATCTGGCGGTAAGCACCCAGGTGTCAAACCAGCGCAGCCAACGGGACACAAAATCCGCTTCTACAGGCTGCCCCGTTAAAACGGGGTAAAACAGGAGAAAGAGCCCGAACACAGCGGCGCCGTAAAGTGCCGCCCACAGCAGAAAGCGCCGGCCGGAATACTTCCGCGCCAGGCACAGCAGGCTGTATGCGACCATCAATACCACGAATACCACGCTGGGAAAGTAGTGGTAGATAAACGTGATTCGCGTTACGAATACCCAGGGCAGATACTGGGCAAGGTAGCTGATCGTGAGGAAAGCGGCGGTCCGATCCCGGTCTCTCACACAGCGCAGAAGCATATAGGCAAAGGCCGGGATCCCTGCCCACCAGACTAACGGATTGCCGAAGGCGCTGATCCCCTCCCGGAGCGTTCCGCCGGGAAGGCCGGAGTAATACCAGATGGGACGAGTGATGATGGGCCACTGATACCAGGGGGAGGAGTAGGGGTGGGTGGCATCCAGGGTGCTGTGGTATTGGAACATGGTAACCTGATTCTGCAGCATACCCGCCAGCGGCCCGCTGCCGGCATAATCCCGGAAGGGCAGGTAGGACAGGCAGTAGATCAAGGCCGGGATGGCGACAAAGAAACAGCAGCAGAAGAGGATGGTTTTTCTCGTGCAGGGCGCAAAACGCTCCAGGATCCTGCCGTGGGGAATGCCCGCGGTTTCTCCCTCCGGGTCGGAAGAGGCGAAACGGTATTCCCGATATCTCTGGTACAGAGTGGAAAAGAAGAGGATCGCCAGTCCCGCGCCGGCATAGACGCCGGTCCACTTGCATGCGATGCCAAGTCCCATGCAGACCCCGCAGGCGCCAAGGGGCAGGAAGGTTTTTTTCAGCGGCGTGTCATAAAAACTCAGCTCGCGGTAACGGTACATAAAGAAATACATCAGGATCACAAAAAAGGTAATATAGACGTCAATCGTGGCGATTCTGGTCTGGGTAAGGTGCATGAAATCGAAGGCAAACAGGACGCCGGAAAGAGCGGCGGCTGCAGTGCTGTCCGTCAGCCTTCTGGCAAACAGGTAGACGAAGGGGACCATGGCAATGCCGAAGAGTACGCCTACAATCCGCCAGCCAAAGGGATTCATGCCAAAAACCGCGATTCCTGCGGCGATCAAAATCTTCCCCAGAGGCGGGTGGGTGTTTTCGTAAGAGGTAAGGCCGTGAAGGAACTCATAGGCGGTTCGGGCGTGGTAAATCTCGTCAAAATACATGCTGTTTCGGAAGGTGCTGCGGCCCGGGTACAGGCTCTGTTCGTCAAACAGGCCGGGGTAATCCCGGGCGTTGAGCGGGGTTATGACAGCTCCGGATTCATCCGTAAAAACAAATTCCAGAATCGACGCCTGAGAATCCTGAAGGGTCAGCCGCAGGCAGGGCGTCCCGGCCAAGATGGGAATTTCCTGCCAGGTAAAGACGTTCTCCAGAAAGATCTCCCCCAGGCCGGTCCAGTCATTGGACGTAAGCCTCCTGCCTTCGATAGAAAAGGAACGGTCGTGCCAGGGGGCAATATAGTAAGAGAGCTTTGCGGGAATTTGTTCCCCGAAATCAAGGGTCACGGCCTGAGACTGGGAAAGGTCACAGGCGGAGGAGGGGACCCTGTGGTCCCCCAGGTCCCAGAGGGCAAAGAAGCTATAGACCACAGTGATGACAAGGATCCACAGCATGTCCGCGGTCTTCAGGGGACTGCCCGGTTTTGAGGGACGGGGCGCCGGGCTGGTACGGCGGGTAAGGAAGGCGGGAAGCGCCTGGCGCTTTCCGGCGGAAAGTCCCTGCACAGTGCTGCAGAGATAACATGCCGTACCAAGCATCCCCAGCGACACAAGGATGATAAGAGGGGAACGCCTGTCATAATTGTTCGGGTCATAGAAGAACAGCACGTCTGCGGTGTTGTAAAAGTGCAGCAGGGAAAAGGCTCCGTAGCACAGGTACAGTCTCGGAGAGGGGCTGTAGATCAGCGAGAGCAGTAAAAGCAGCATGGCGGGATACAGGTATCGCTCGTGCATGCGGACGGAGAAGAGAAAGATCATGACGGTCAGCAGGGCGGCCATCAAAGGATATTTGCTCCGGTCCCGGCCGCGCTTAAGACTTAGGAGCAGAACCGCCGCCGCTGCCCCGGCAAGGGCGGCATACCCATAGAACGAATAGGGAAGTCCCATGAAGGTATTGTCCTGGCTGACCCAGTTAAGCCCCGCAAGCCCCCAGAAATTGCAGGCGTTTACCGCCGCATAGGGGTAGGAGGAAATAGTGCCGAAATACTGGCTCCACACCTTCTCCAGTCCGAAGGGCGCACAGAGCAGGACGGCGCCGCACAGACATAAGACAAAATCGGAAAGGCCCCGCAGAAGCTCCGTGAAGGCGCGGGAAAAGCTGTTTTCCGAAAAATTTTCAAGAACCAGCCAGTCCAGCATGGCGGCGAACAGAACCGGCGCCAGAAACAGGGCCTGGGGCTTGATCAGCAGCGCGGCGAAGAACGCGGCGCAGGCCGGGAGCAGCCGTCCGCGGACCAGGCAGATACACAGGCAGGCCAGCAGAAAGGTAAAGATCGAATCCACCTGTCCCCACAGGGCGGAGTTCAGGATTACGGCGGGATTAAACAGATAGGCGATGCATAAAAAACGCGCGTGGGAAAGGGAAAGCCTTTCCTTTGCCTCTCTCCACAGCAGCCCCCCGCAGCCTAAGTCGCAGAGGATGGCGGGAAGCTTTAAGAGGACGAGATGGGCCGGGGATCCATATCCTATCCCAAGCAGGCTGCGCAGCGCCCCGATGGGATAGAGCATATAGATATAACCGGGGGGATAGTCTGTGAATACGTCGGGAGAATAAAAGGCGCCGGGACCAACCTGGAAGATCCTGTCCGCCCAGGCGGCAAAGCACGCCGTGTCCGAGCCAAATCCCGTAAACGATCCCGCCGCTGCCAGACGCAGGAGCAGAGCCGCGGCAAAGAGAAGCCACGGGCCGTTCAGGAAACCGGCGCGCCCGCCGGAAGCGCCGGCTTTGGACGGCGCCGGATAGATATGACGGAAACAGACTGCAAACAGGATACCTCCCGCGACGGCTGTAAAATGTATGAGCAGCATGGAAATCCCTCCGGAAACAAAGATACAATGATTTTTCCCAATTATACCAAAAACGTTGCCGAATGAAAAGAAAATATGATACAATACCTATAATTATGCGCATATTTATGGGCGGGTCTGGAGAGAATCGCAAAAAAAGCGCGGACTGCTCTGTTAGGATGCGGGGAAAATGCATGAGAGAGGTATGGACATGAAATTTGACATGCACTGTCATACCAGGGAGGGATCGCTGGACGGGAAAGTGCCTGTTGAGGAATATGCCCGGGCGCTGCAGGAAAAGGGATTTGACGGGATGCTTGTCACCGACCATAATTCCTACAACGGATACCGGGCGTGGAAAGGACTTAAGGAGGAAAACACAGACGGCTTTGTGGTCTTAAAAGGAATTGAATATGACACTGTGGACGCCGGACATATTCTGGTGATTATGCCGGAGGACGTGAATCTGAGGATTCTGGAGCTGAGAGGGCTGCCGGTGCGGTTCCTGATCGAGATTGTACACAGGCACGGGGGAATCCTGGGGCCTGCGCATCCGTGCGGAGAGAAATATCTCAGCATCCTGAATACGGGGAAGTACAGAAACCGGCTTGCCGTCATGGACAAATTTGATTTCCTGGAGGGATTTAACGCCTGCGAGCCAGGAGACAGCAATCGCCGCGCCCGTGAGATCGCGGATGGGTTCGGGCTGCCCGCATTCGGGGGAAGCGATGCCCATAAGGAAGACTGTATCGGTCTTGGTTATACGATTTTTCCGGAGGAGGTGGCCTGCGAATCGGATCTGATCGGGCTGGTGAGACGAAAAGGAAGCGGGGCCTGCGCCTGCGGCGGGACATATTACGCCCGCACCACCAGGGAGCGGATCGGAAAGATCAAAGGGATTCTCTTACAGTCCTTCTGGTTTTATAACCGTCTGGGCAGTATCCTGAGAGCCCGGAAGCGCCGCAGAGAGCTGAAGAAACTTTATATCAGAATCAGATAGATCCCGGCGGCGGAAAAATACTTTATAACTTCATAAAAAATTAAGGTCTGTTTCTATTAATCTATGCTATAATATACGAAAAGGACAGGAAGGAAGTATTTATCATGAAGGTTATTTCTGATATTCTGCGGCGGATGGCCGCCTGTGCGCTCTGCGCGGCGCTTGCCTTAAGCCTTGTCTCCTGCGGAAAGAATGGGGGGAAGGAAGAAGAAAAGCTGCCGGAGTGGACATATATACCGGAGTTTGTGGAGCCGGAGAACGCGGAGAACATTTCCTGGTACGAAACGCTGCTTGCGGGCGACGATCTGTATTATTACACTTCGGACTGGGAGGACGAAAAGGCGACGACCACGATCCACCGGTGGTCCGCGACGGACGGCAGCGTCTCGGAAGTTAAGCTTGCGCTGGAGGAAGGGGAGAACCTGAATCAGTGGTGCGTGGCGGAGGACGGCGGTGTCTGTGCGGTCGTAGCGCGATGGAACCATGATGAGGCGACCCAGACGAGCCGGTCAGACTATGCGCTGGTTGAATATGACGCCGGGGGAAATCAGGTTTTCAGACAGGATATCACCTCCCTGTTCACCGAAGAATATGCGTACATAAACGGCATGGCCGTGGACGGTGAGGGGAGAATCTATCTGTGCACGGACGATCAGGTGCTTTTGTTTGACGCGGAGGGAAATCATGCCGGGGAGGTGAAGCTTGCCGGGATGCAGAGCTATCCCGCCGGATTCGGCGCCGGAAAAGACGGAAAGGTCTATCTGATCGTGACCAGCTACGGCGACGAGGGAAGAGATACGTCGCTGTCCCAGGTAGACTTTGAGACAAAAAGCCTGGCCGGGGAGCATAAGGGGTATCCTTCCGGAAACAGCGAGGGAACGATCGCACAGGACGAAACCGGGGGCTTTCTGGCTTTTGATTTCGTATCCGTCTACCGGTATGACCCGGAGACAGAGCAGAAGGAAAAGCTCTTTGACTGGCTTGACTGTGACATAAACGGCACCAATGTCCGCCAGGTCGGGGCCCTCTCCGACGGGAGGATCGCCGCGATTTATGAGGACTGGAACAGCGGGGACAGCGGGCTTGTGCTGCTGACCAGGAAAAAGACGTCCGAGGTGGTAAGAAAGCAGCAGATCGTGCTGGGGGCCATTTATTCCAATGCAGATCTTCAGGATGCTGCCGTGAAATTTAACAAGAGCAACGACACTTACCATGTTCAGATCCGGTATTACATGTCGGACGATGCCTGGTCCGAGACATCCTATGAGGATGCGATCTCAAGGCTCAACAATGACATCACCTCCGGAAACTGCCCGGATATCATTGTGCTGGACGGCCTTAACGTGGAGCTTCTGGCCTCAAAGGGCGTGTTTGAGGATCTTTCGCCCATGCTGGAAGGCAGCGAGGCGCTGGACCGGAGCAATATGATCGAAGGGGTGCTGGATGCGTATACCATGGACGGCATTCTGACAGCCATTCCCAATACCGTTGAACTTCAGACCGTGATCGGCGCAAAATCCAAGGTGGGAGATACGCCCGGCTGGACGCTGGAGGAGATGATGGCGCTTGCGGACGCCAATCCCGATGCGGACCTCCTCTACAATAGCTCGAGACAGTCGATGCTGACGGCCTGCCTGCAGTACAACATTGACAGCTTTATAGACTGGGACTCCGGCTCCTGCAGCTTTGACGGGGAGGAGTTTCAGAGACTTCTCGAATTTGTGGCGCGTTTCCCGGATGCGGAGGAGATCACCTGGGATGCGGACGCTCCCTCGGAGCCGGAGCTGATTCAGGACGGGAAGGTTCTTCTGACGGAAGCTTACATTTACGAGCTGGATGCAATGCAGCTGTATCTCGCGATGTTCGGGGAGGATATCACGGCGGTGGGATACCCCAATCCAGACGGGAACAACGGCTGTGTTCTGAGTGCCAACGGTTGCTACGCCATCACGTCAAAATCCAAGGTGAAGGACGGCGCGTGGGCATTTATCGAAAGCACCTTAAGCGGCGAAGGGGGAAATTATGATTTCGGTTTTCCTAACAACCGCAGCAGACTGGAGCAGATGGTGGAAGACGAACTGAATGTGGAATATGTCAAGGACGCCAACGGGGAGCTGGTACTGGACGAGAACGGCGACCCCATTCCCGAGGGTGGAAGCCACGGCATCGGCTATGGCAACTGGGAGTATTATTACCGGGTTCCTACCAGGGAAGAGGTGGATATGATCCTGGATCTGCTGGAGGGCGCGAAGCCTGTTTCCGGCGGGGATACGAAGATATTAAGCATCATCAACGAGGAAGCGGAGGCTTTCTTCCAGGGGCAGAAGTCCGTGGAGGATGTGGCGGATATCATCCAGAGCCGCATTAATGTGTATGTGAACGAAAACAGATAAACTGTGTGGGGTGAGGAGAACTGTGAACGCAATGCAGAAAAGGCGGCAGCAGAGACTGCAGGAAATACAGGCCGGACAGAAGCCGAACAGACAGAAAGGAAAACAACACGGGAAAACGACCAAAAGAGCACGGAAAATCCGGATCAGCTCGGGGGCGTTCATCGCGCCCAGCTTTCTGGGAGTGCTTCTGTTCTTCATCCTGCCGTTCTTTGTGGTGATTTATTATTCTCTGGTGGATAATCCCATCAGCGGAAATTTTGTTTTCTTTGAAAATTATGACAGCATTGTGCACAATGCGGCGTTTATGAGAGCGGTAAAGAACACGGCGGTTTTTTCCGCGGTGGCAGTGCCCCTGGCGGTGGTGCTGTCCCTGATCCTTGCCATCGTTCTGGAGGCGAAGCTGCCGTTTCGCAGCCAGTTCCGGACTTTCTTTTTAAGCCCCATGATGGTGCCCGTCGCTTCTATTGTGCTGATCTGGCAGGTGCTGTTCCACTATAACGGCGCGGTGAATGATTTCCTGGCCGTGTTCGGCGCGGAAAAGATCGACTGGCTGAAATCGGAGTATTCTCAGGTCGTGGTGGTGATCCTCTTCCTGTGGAAGAATCTGGGATACAACATGATTTTGTTTATGGCGGCTCTTGCCAGCATTCCCAGAGATATCCTGGAGGTGGCGCGGCTGGAGAGCGCGACGGCGCTGCAGACCTTCTTTTACATCAAGATACGTTACTTGTCCTCCACCCTTTTGTTCGTGACCATCATGTCCCTGATCAACTCCTTTAAGGTGTTCCGGGAAGTGTATCTGCTCACGGGCGATTACCCCTATGATACCATCTATATGCTGCAGCACTTTATGAACAATAAATTTAAGTCCATCGACTATCAGGCCCTGTCGGCGGCCGCGGTGCTGATGTGTCTGGTGATGATCGTGATCATCGGGCTGCTGTTTCTGGCAGAAAACCGCTTCGGAAAGGATGTGGAGGGATGAGTGGAAAGAGAAGGCCCGTCCCGGAAAGCAGGGAGAGCAGAGAGAGAAAACAGATCCAAAACAGCGCCAGATGGAGAAAAAGATGGAGCGTTACAAAGATTGCAATTGCCACTGTGATTGCCGCTGCCTTTGCCATTTTGTTTCTGATGCCTATTGTGCTGACGATCACAAATTCCTTTATGGCGTCCTCGGAAATATCCTCGAACTACGGTTCCGTGTTCGCCACCAACGCCACCGGCGGCAAGGTTTATATCTCCGAAAAGGTAAATCTGAAATTTATACCGGATATGGTGTCCTTCAGCCAGTATATCACTGTACTCTTTAAGAGTCCGGAATATCTTCTGAAGTTTTGGAATTCCGTTATCCTTGTGGGGCCGATTGTGCTGTTTCAGCTGATCACGGCGACGCTGGCTTCTTACGGGTTCGCAAGATATCAGGGAAGGATCCGCCAGATTATATTCTTCGCCTACATTATCCTGATGCTGATGCCCTATCAGGTGACGCTGGTGCCGAACTATCTTGTGAGTGACTGGATGAACATACTGGATACCTACTGGTCTATCTGGCTGCCCGGTATTTTTTCACCCTTTGCGGTCTATCTGCTCACAAAGTTCATGCGCAGGATTCCAACGTCGGTTCTGGAAGCGGCCCAGATCGACGGAGCGGGAGAGTGGCAGATCTACCGGAAGATCTGTCTGCCGCTGTGCAGAGGGGCGATCTGTTCCGCGGCCATTCTGGTATTCATCGATTACTGGAACATGGTGGAGCAGCCCCTGATCCTTCTGTCCGACGCGGAGACTCATCCGCTGTCCGTGTTCTTAAGCAAGATCAACGCGGGGGAGATCGGTCTTGCCTTTGCCGTGGCAACGATCTACATGGTGCCCTGTCTGCTGATCTTCCTTTACGGGGAGGAATATCTGGTGGACGGCATTACCTACCAGGGCGGCATCAAAGGGTAAGGAAAATGATGCGAAACATAAACATGTAAAACAAGAACATGTAAAATATAAACAAGTAAAATATAAATTCAGAAAAATGATCGTAAGGAGAGACTACAATGAACGAGAAAGGCAACAAGAAACGGGAGTGGATCAAGACGGCGGCCATCATCTTTCTTTCGGTGATGCTGGTGCTGACTTTCTTCTCCAACACCATCATGAACTACTCGCTGCCGGAAGTCGCGACCCAGTATGTCACGTCCGGTTCCATTACGGCAAAGATAAGGGGCACCGGGGTGATAGAGAGCGGAGATCCCTACAACATAGAGATCCATGAGTCCAGAAAGGTTGAGAGCGTTGCCGTGAAGGTGGGCGACGAGGTGCAGAAGGGGGACATTCTTCTCTATCTGGAGGAAAAGGAGAGCGAAGAGCTGAAGGCCGCTCAGAAAAATCTGGAGACGGCCCAGGAAGGCGTCGTGACGGCCCAGGAGGGCGTCAGGGACGCAAGAGACACCTATTACGCGGCGATCCTTACGGGAGAGATCAGCGCGGAGGATATTCAGGCCGCCAACGGGAACGTATCCGTAAACGCTTACAGGCAGCAGATCACCGACGCCCAGAATGTGGTGATTCCGCTGGAGGATAAAGTCGCGGATCTGGAGAAACGGATCGCGGATGTGGAAGCGCAGCTTGCGCTGGAAGGCGGTCTTGATCAGGCGGCGGAGGACAGGGTGCCGGCTGCCGAGAAAGCGCTGGAGACGGCCAACAGCAGGTTCATAGCCGCAGACAACGCCCTCACCAATGCGGGGAAGGCGCTGGACGCTGCCATAAGCGAAAAGAACACAGCGGTTTCCAACGGAGATGCGTCCGCGTCTGCCGCGGCTGAAGAGAAGGTAAAAAAAGCGCAGGAAGCTTACGATACGGCAAAAACAAACCGTGACAACGCGGCAAAGGAAAGAGACAACAAGCAGGCGGATTACAACAATGCGGTGACAAATCAGACGAACCGGGAGGGCAGCCTGGCACAGGCGAATCTGACGGCGCAGAAGGCTTCTCTGGAGGTAGAAAAACATAATGCGGAAAACGATCTGGCAGCTGCCCAGAAAAACCTGGACGATCTTCTTGCCGTGGTCGCCGATAAATTAAAGCTGGACGGCTTTGAGAAAGGAATTGCCGCGGCTCAGCGGGAAGTGACCGCAGCCCAGAAGCTTGTGGACGAAGCACAGGCCGAGGTAGACAGACTGACGGCGGAAGCCACAGGCACCACCGTTACCGCGGATATCGCCGGAACGGTCACAGCCGTAAACATCGTGGCCGGAAACACTACCGCGCCGGACTCGCCGCTGGTAGTGCTCCAGCCGGAGGGAAAGGGCTACACTCTTAGCTTTTCCGTTACAAATGAGCAGGCGAGGAAGGTGAATCCCGGAGACAGAGCGGAGCTGGTAAACTCCTGGCGGTACGATGATGTGGATGTGGTGCTGGCAAGCGTCAAGCCGGATCCCAACAGCCCCGGCCAGAACAAGCAGCTTACATTCAATGTGAGCGGAGCGGTGATGGCGGGCCAGACATTAAGCCTGTCCGTGGGTCAGCAGAGCGCAAACTTTGATCTGATCGTACCAAACAGCGCGATCCGGGAGGACAACAACGGAAAATTCATTCTGATCGTGGAATCGCATTCCACACCTCTTGGCAACCGCTACAGCGCAAGCCGCGTGGATGTAGAGGTATTGGCCAGCGACGATACCCAGTCCGCGATCAGCGCCGCCCTTTACGGATATGAGTATGTCATCACCACTTCCACCCAGCCGGTGGAGGCAGGCCAGCTGGTAAGACTGGCGGATAATTAAGCGGGACGGAAATGAGGAAAACGATGAAAAAACGTATATTGGCGATAAGCGGGGCCATATCCTTCGGCGTCTTTCTGATCCTGCTTCTTTGTATCCGCCGTCTCGGCGGTTCCCTGGACGCCCAGCAGATGGCAGCGCGGTGGAGTAAGGATGGCGGCGTCGCCCAGGTGAGCTGTTTCTTCTCCGTCGATTCCCAGATATCGGAGGATGAGATCGAGACCTTTGAGCATTCCGTTGACAGTAAGCTGGCGGAGGCGTCCGTAGTCCAGGAGTCCGAAAATCCCGGGGCAAGGCTCTGGGCGGATGCCTACAGTGCGGACGGGTCTGCGGTTATCTCAAGCGACAGAGGCATGGTCAGCACAAAGGCCATTGGCATTGGCGGCGATTTTTTTCTGTTCCATCCGGTAAAACTTGTATCAGGGGGATATTTTTCAGGAAACGATCTGATGCAGGATTACTGTGTGATCGACAGGGATGTGGCATGGCAGCTTTTCGGCTCCAGCGATGTGGCCGGAATGACGGTATACATCGGAAATGTGCCCCATATTGTGACGGGGGTGATGGAACGGCCCGCGGGAAGATTTGCGGAGGCGGCGGGACTGGACGGGACGCTGATCTTTGTTTCCTATAAGACCCTGTCGGAACTTGGACAGAATAACGGAATCAACCATTATGAGATCGTTATGCCGGATCCCGTGTCCGGCTTTGCGGAGAGCGTGGTGCGGGATAATTTCGGAAGCGATCCGAATACCACGGAAATTCTGGAAAATACCACACGTTTTTCCCTGCTCTCCAGACTGAAGCTGCTGGGACAGTTCGGACTCCGGTCCATGAACGGCAAGGCGATCATCTACCCTTACTGGGAGAACATTGCCAGAGGATACGGGGACATTCTTACGCTGCTGACATTTTTTGAGGCACTGTTTCTGATTTTCGCTCTGGCAGTGGCGCTGGGATTGTTTATCAGCTGGTGGCGCCATAAAGGGTGGACGGTAAAGGAAAAGCTGGGCAAGCTGAAGGACAGACTGGAACGGCTGGGCGAAAAACGGTATGCGAAACGCTGGGAAAAACGCGCGGAGCGGAAACTGACAAAGGAAGATCGGACGGTACAAGGATCGAAAGAGAAGAATCGGACGGAAAATAGAAAGGCGCGCGGGGAAAAAGGAAAAAAGAGATCCCGGAACAGAGAGGATCAATGAAAAGAGCGCGGACAGGAGGAGTTATGAAAAAAAGGTGGATGAAGAAGGCAGTCTGCGTCGGTACGGCGCTGGCGCTGACCGTGGGAGGGCTTACCGCCTGCGGTGGGGATTCCGAAAGCGACAGGGAGAACAACGAGCTTGCAAAAAAGTACGTGTACCAGTTTCAGGAGTTTGCAATTCCGGATCTGGGGGGTGATTACAGCAATCTGGAAACCTCCTTTCACATGGGAGACAGGATTTATGATCTGATGAGCGTGGAGCATTACGGGGAGCAGTATTATAGCGACTATTGTCTGATCTCCTACAAGGAGGACGGGTCGGACATACAGAATGTAAAGCTTGCGGTAAATAAGACGGTTCTCACGGAGGAAGAGCTTGCGGACATGCAGGCGCAGAGCGCAGCGGAAGGCGGCGACGTACAGGATCTCTTAAGTTCCGCGATTTTTGAGGATGAAGCCGCCGAAGAAGAAGGAGACGGTGAGGACGGGACGGATGATGCGGAAGGGACGGATACGGACGGAATCGATGATACGGACGGAACGGATGCGGAAGGAACGGAAGACGGCGGGGACGCCGGTGACGAGACAGGGGATGGCGGGGCCGCGGATGTAGACGGCGCGGTAAATGATCCCATGGTTACAACGCCTGTGGAAGAGGATTCCTGGGAAAACAACGCTCTTCGTACGTTTGCGGCCTCAGGCGACGCGATCTACGGTCTCAGAAGATATGACTATTCCAATTATACTGGCGCCAGCATCTCCAAAAACTACCTGTGCTGCTGGAATCTGGACGGCACCGTCCGCTGGGAGACGCCCATGGAGGATCTGGACAATCAGCAGGAAAGCTGGATGTGGGTGCAGGCCATCGGGGCGGCTTCGGACGGCGGAATCAATATTTTCATGGTCGGGGATTCGCAGGAGTTTGTCCAGCACGTCTCCGGGGACGGCGAATTTGGAGAACGCAAGACGGTTGCGGACGAAAATTATGATATTCTGTCAAGCAATTATATGCTGATGGCAAAGGACAACGGCCGCTTCCTTGTAATTTACAGCGATGTAAACGACTGGACGAAGCAGTTTGCCGCAGAGTACGACCCTGAGACGGATACGCTTGGGGAGTCCGTGCCTGTCCCTGGTTCGGTTCTTTACAATTACAACACCATGAATGTGGGTAAGAACACCGATTTGATCTATACCACAAACAACGGTGTCTACACCTATCAGTTCGGCGACGAAGAGGGAAAGAAGCTTATGGATTTCGTCAATTCCGATCTGAACGTCACCTCTCTCCGGGATGTGGTGGAGCTGGATGAAACCCACTTCATCGGATCGTTTTACGAAAATTACGACAACTCCGAGATCAAGTGCGGTCTCTTTACCTATGTTCCGCCGGAGGATATCCCGGATAAGAAAGTGCTTGTCCTGGCGGGACTCTGGATCAACAGCGACGTCAAGCAGCGTGTGATCGAGTTTAACAGAAACAGCGAGGAATACAGGATTACCATAAAAGACTACAGTGAGTACAACACCTATGAGGATTACCAGGCCGGCCAGACCAAGATGAACAATGACATTGTTTCCAGCGGGATGCCGGATATCCTGGTGGCGCAGAATAATCTGCCCATCGAAAATTATATTGCAAAGGGCTGGATCGCGGATATCAATCCGTTTATCGAAAAGGATGAGGAACTGTCGAAAGAGGAATTTATGCAGAATGTATTCGACGCCTATTCCGTGAACGGAAAGCTGTATTATGTGATCCCTAATTTCACGGTCAGCACCGTTGTGGGAAAGAAATCTATTGTGGGGGATCGGGCCTCCTGGACCATGGAGGATATGAGGAAGCTGGCTGAAAGTCTCCCCGAAGGAACCCAGATGTTTGCGGACGTGATCCGAAGTGATTTTATGTCTTACGCCATGTCCTACTGCAGCAATGATTTCATCGATATGGATACGGGGAAATGTTCTTTTGACTCTCAGGAATTTATCGATCTGATGGAGTATGCAAAGACCCTTCCCGAAGAGTATGAGGACAGGTACGACGATGACTACTGGATGAACTATGAGTCCCAGTACCGGGAGGGAAGGACGGTTCTTTGCCAGACCGGCATAAGCCGGCTTCGGGACTTTAATTACACGCTGAACGGGAATTTCGGCGGAGATTTAAGCTATATCGGGTTCCCCTCCGGCAGCGGGAAGGGTGCGTTCATCATGTATAATGAGGCGTACTGTATTTCCGCCAAGTCCAAGAATCAGGACGGCGCGTGGGAGTTTGTCCGTTATTATCTTACCGACGAGTATCAAGAGGGAGACGACAACTATTGGCTCCCGATTCAGAAGGATATGTTTGACAAGATGGCACAGGAAGCCACGGAACGCCCCTACTATCTCAACGAAGACGGGGAAAAGGAGGAGTATGACGAGTACTTCTACATGAACGGGGAGCAGATCCCGCTGGATCCCATGACGCAGGAGCAGGTGGATGAGCTGGTGGAATATGTCTGCAGCGTGGATCAGCCCTATCGTGATACGACCGACGTTTTCAATATCATCCAGGAGGAGATCGACGCGTTCTTCACGGGCCAGAAGGGGGCTAACGAGGTTGCGGATATTATTCAGAGAAGGGCCCAGGTCTATGTGGACGAAAACCGCTGACGGCGTGAAGGGATCGGGTCAGGAGAGCTTCAGGGGAATTCCCAGTTTTTCAAGATGGGCTTCCGCGCAAAGCTCTTCCCCGTGTTCCCGCAGCCACTTCCGGCGGAGTTTGTAATCCGGGAGCACGGAGGCGACCTTGTTCCAGAAATCTTTGGAGTGGTTCATGTGTGTCAGGTGGCACAGCTCGTGTACCACAACATAGTCCAGAATCTCAGGCGGAGCAAAGATCAGACGGTAATTGAAGGACAGAGTGCCCAGGGAGGAACAGCTTCCCCAGCGGCTTTTCTGGTCCCTGACGGTGACGGCTGTATAGCGGCCGCCGGTGAGCGGGTGGTAATATGCCACCCGCTTTTCCAGTATATTCCGGGCTTCCTCCCGGTAACGTCTCTTTATGGCCTCCAGGCGCCTGGCCTCCGCAGGGGTCAGGCGGGTATCGTTTTTGTCCATCATGGCATTTCCCTTATCGTTATGAATGATCCCATTGTTTTTCTGTTTTTTCCCTGATTTTCAATCGTGTATTTCCGATCATGTATTTTCAATCGTGTATTTCCGATCATGTATTTTCAATCATGTATTTTCAATCGTGTATTTCCGATCATGTATTTTCAATCATGTATTTTCAATCGTGTATCTTCAATCATATATTTTCCATCATGTATTTCCAATCGTGTGTTTTTATTCGCATAATTTTTCTTCGCATTTTTTATTCCCGGTTGATTTACTCCCGGTCGATTTCGATCTCCGGGACCAGAGTCGCATCCTCCCGGCGCAGGCGCTGCGTCAGCGTATCCCGCAGATTGGCGTCGCTCATGGCAAACCCATAGGGCGCCGCCAGGTCAAAGAACAGGCGCGTCCCGCCCTGGCAGGGGACGATGCGGAAATCGTGTATGGTGAGAGAAGGGTCTGTTTCCGCCGCACAGCGCAGCGCAAGCGCTTTAAGCCGCTCCGTCTCTTTATCGCCTACCCGGACGGGATCCATGTGGATCACGGCGTGACAGTGCAGTTTGTCCCGAAGCAGATGTTCCGTGTGGTCAATGACCTCATGCAGTGTGATCAGATCGCCGTCTGCAGGAACCTCAGCGTGGAGGGAGATCAGCGTACTGTCCGGTCCATAGCTGTGTACGATCAGATCATGGACGCCGAGGATATTCTTCTGGGACAGGGTGATGTCATATACCTGTTGTACAAATTCCCTGTCGGGAGCCTGGCCCAGCAGGGGGCCGAGGGCGCCTTTCGCGGCGTCGAGGCCCGCATAGCCGATGAACAGGCATACGATAAGGCCGCACCATCCGTCCACGGGGACGCCGAAGAATCGGACGATCAGGGCGGAGCAGAGAACCACGGCTGTGGCGAGCATATCGCTGAGGGAGTCCACAGCGGTTGCCTTCATGGCAGCGGCGTTCAGCTTTTTCCCGAGATGGGCGTTGTAAAAGCTCATATAGCCCTTTACCGCCACGGAGAGCAGGAGAAAGAAAAGCACCGGAAGCGTCATATGTACCTGCTGGGGGGAAAGGATCTTGGAGAAGGAGCTTTTCGCCAGCTCGATCATGGTGAGCAGGGTAAGCACGGATACCAGAAACCCGGAGATATATTCTATGCGGCCATGGCCGAAGGGGTGGTCCGGGTCCGCCTTCTGGCCTGCCAGCCGGAACCCGACCAGGGTGATAAGGGAGGAAGCGGCATCCAGAAGGTTGTTGAAGGCGTCGGCGGTGACGGCGATGGAGCCGCTGAGTATGCCGGCAAGGAATTTTCCCAGAGACAGGAGCAGATTCAGGGCGATGCCCACGGCGCCGCACAGGGTGCCATAGGCCCTGCGCACGTCGGGATCCGTTGTGTCGTTATTATTTTTGATGAACAGCTTCGCAAGAAGTTTTATCATAGAGGACTCCTTCGATCAGAGTGATTTATACATTATTTTAGTGCGCATTGGGGAAATTGGCAAGAGGTTTCGGGGCCGGAATGCCTGATTTGACGCTTGCGCGCCGGAGCGTTTCATTGTATAATGCATTTGGAGTTTGGGAGGGGCATAAATGCCCTGGAACAAAGGGACGTAAGTGAGCCGTTTCGGACGGCGGAATGAGAGGTAACAGAGAAAATGAATAAGAGACCGGTTGTATTGATGATCCTTGACGGCTACGGCCTGAATGAAAAGAAGGAAGGCAATGCGGTGGCCCTGGCCAAAACGCCCGTCATGGACAGACTGATGAAGGAATATCCTTTTGTGAGAGGCAATGCCAGCGGTATGGCGGTGGGCCTGCCGGAGGGCCAGATGGGAAACTCCGAGGTGGGACACCTAAATATGGGCGCGGGACGCATCGTGTATCAGGAACTGACCAGAATCACAAAGGAGATTCAGGACGGCACGTTTTTTGAAAACCCTGCCCTGCTGGCCGCAGTGGAGAACTGTAAAAAGAATAACAGCGCGCTGCATCTGATGGGGCTTCTCTCGGACGGCGGCGTCCACAGCCACAACACCCATCTTTACGGCCTGCTGGAGCTGGCGAAGAAAAACGGCCTTGAGAAGGTGTATGTACATTGTTTCCTGGACGGACGTGACACGCCGCCCGCCAGCGGCAAGGATTACGCCGTCGCCTTAAGAGACGAGATGGAAAAGATCGGCGTCGGGAAGATCGCTTCCGTGATGGGACGTTATTACGCCATGGACAGGGACAACAATTACGACAGGGTGAAGCTGGCTTATGATGCCATGACCAAGGGGGAAGGGCTGACAGCGGCCTGCGGGATCTGCGGTATCCAGGAATCCTATGACAGGGGAGAGACGGACGAGTTCGTAAAGCCCACGCTGGCGCTGGAGGACGGGAAGCCTGTGGCCACGGTACAGGATGGGGATTCCGTTATCTTCTTTAACTTCCGTCCCGACCGGGCGAGAGAGATTACAAGAGCGTTCTGCGACGATGATTTCAAGGGATTTGACAGAGGGCCGAGAAAGAACATTACGTACGTATGCTTCTCCGATTATGATCCCACGATTCCCAACAAGCTGGTGGCTTTCCATAAGATCACGGTGACGAACACCTTCGGCGAGTGGCTTGCGGCAAATAATCTGAAGCAGGCGCGCATCGCGGAGACGGAAAAGTACGCCCATGTGACGTTCTTCTTTAACGGCGGTGTGGAGGAGCCGAATCCGGGAGAGGACAGGGTGCTGGTAAATTCTCCCAAAGATGTGGCAACCTATGACTTAAAGCCCCAGATGAGCGCTTACGAGGTCTGCGATAAACTCTGCGGCGCCATCCGCAGCGGCAAATACGACGTGGTCATCATTAACTTTGCGAATCCTGACATGGTGGGACATACCGGCGTGCTTGAGGCTGCCGTCAAGGCTGTGGAGACCGTGGACGAATGTGTCGGCAGAGCTGTGGATGCCATCAAGGAAGTAAACGGCGTCATGTTTATCTGCGCTGACCACGGAAACGCCGAGCAGCTGGTGGATTATGAGACCGGAGAACCCTTCACCGCCCATACTACAAACCAGGTGCCCTTCCTTCTGGTAAACTATGACGAAGGCTATACGCTCCGGGAGGGCGGCTGCCTGGCGGACATTGTTCCCACCCTGATCCAGATTATGGGTAAGGAGCAGCCCGCGGAGATGACCGGAAAATCTCTGCTGATCCGCAAGTAAGCTTCAGGCGGCCCGGGCCGGCTTCTCCCGCAGCAGGATTTCCAGCTTTTTCTGGACGAAGCTGATGACCGGGCCCAGGAAGAAGGCCACGGCCAGGGTGACAATCCCCGCTTTCGCGCCCAGGAGGATTCCGCCAAGGGTAAAGGCGATATCCCAGGCCATGCGGATGGCTTTGAACGGGATTTTTGGAAAGTGGCCGGAGATGATAAAGGGGAGGGCGTCATAGGGAGAGGAGCCAAGGCCCGCGCACATGTAAGTGGCGGCGCCTATAATGAATACTGCCAGCGTGGGGAGCAGAAGCGCCCACGCCACGGCGGTGTGGGAAAAGAAATCTTCCGGCAGCGCAAGGCGCCAGATCCAGGAAAAGAAATCCGAGATATAGCCGAGACACAGCATGTTTCCCACGGTGCCGAACCCGATATAGCTGACGTCAAACCGAAGGACGAAGGCAAATGTGACCAGATGGCATAAAACCTGACAGGTGCCGAAGCTTAAGGGCACATGGGCTTCCACTCCCTGAGTCAGGAGCGAACAGGGATCCGTTCCCATGTTCAGCTGCCTGAGCAGAGAGAGGCCGAAGCCCTGCAGGGTGACGCCGATGATCATCATTGCCATTCTCATTTTGAATTTCTGGGGCCGTGCAAACCATTTTTTCTTTTCTTTTTCCATAATACGCTCCTGTCTGTTTCGTTAATCCGTTTCCGCTATAAACATATATAACACGTCGGGTGCTTTTTTTCAAGACGCAGCCTGAACTGTTACCTTTTGGAAGCGAAGCCTTATGGATTCGCCTCTTTTTGACGCCACGTTTTTGCAGGCGGTCCCGGGGAAAAGGACGTTCCGGGATGACATGGATTGACTTTTTACGGCAGGGCTTCTATACTGGAACAAGAAGAACAAAAAAGGACCGATAAGGATATGACATTAAAAGAACTGAAGATCGGAAAAAGTGCAGAGATCACTGTCGTGGGAGGGGAAGGCGCCCTGCGGCAGCACTTCCTGGACATGGGCGTGATACCGGGGGCGGTGGTAACGCTGGAAAAATTCGCCCCCATGGGCGATCCCATGGAGCTTCGCATCCACGGCTATGAACTCACCCTGCGCCTTGCGGACGCGGAAAAGATCCAGGTGGAAGAGCCAAAAAAGCAGGACGGGAAACGCGGGGAGCTGCGGGCCGCCAGCCTGCCGGAGGAAGACGGGAAAGATAATCCAAGGGAAAAATCCGCTGAAAATTCAGCCGAAAAGCCTGCGCCCAAACGCAGGCGGGAGCATCCCGGTCTGGGCGAGGGCGGAAGATATCATGTGAAGGCGGACGAGAATCCTCTGCCGGAGGGCACTCTCCTGACTTTTGCGCTGGCAGGGAACCAGAACTGCGGAAAGACGACGCTGTTTAACCAGCTTACCGGCGCAAACCAGCATGTGGGCAATTTTCCCGGCGTGACGGTAGACCGAAAGAGCGGCGCCATCCGGGGAAATGAGAGGACCCTGGTGACGGATCTCCCGGGCATTTATTCCCTCTCGCCTTATACCAACGAGGAGATCGTTTCCAGACAGTTTATCCTGAATGAAAAGCCCACCGGGATCATTAATATTGTGGATGCCACCAATATCGAGAGAAATCTTTATCTCACCATGCAGCTGATGGAGCTGGATGTGCCTATGGTGCTGGCTCTGAATATGATGGATGAAGTCCGGGGGAACGGCGGCTCCGTGGATATCAACGAGATGGAGGCCATGCTCGGGGTTCCGGTGGTCCCGATTGCCGCCGCGAAAAACGAGGGGATCCATGAGCTGATCAGCCACGCCGTTCATGTGGCGAAGTATCAGGAACGGCCCGGCAGGACGGATTTTTGTGGGGAAAATGAGAACGGCGGGGCAGTGCACAGGTGCCTTCACGGTATTATGCATCTGATTCAGGATCATGCCGCGGATGCGGGGATCCCGGTGCGTTTCGCGGCCACAAAGCTGGTGGAAGGCGATGAAAGGGTGCGGAAGGCGCTGGGACTGTCCGAAAACGAACAGGAGATGCTGGAGCACATCATATCCCAGATGGAGGAAGAGCGTGGGCTGGACAGGGCCGCGGCCATTGCGGACATGCGGTTTGCTTTTATCAGGAAGCTGGTGGAAGCCTGTGTGGTAAAGCCCCGGGAGAGCAAAGAGCGGGAGCGGAGCCGGAAGATTGACACCGTCCTCACCGGGAAATATACGGCCATTCCTGTCTTTGTGGGGATCATGGCGCTGGTATTCTGGCTGACCTTTAACGTGATCGGCGCCTGGCTGCAGGGACTTCTGGAGACCGGCATCGACGCTCTGACCGCGGTTGTCTCGGAGGCGCTTACAGACTGGGGCGTGAACCGGGCGCTCCGCTCTCTTGTGGTTGACGGTATCTTCGCCGGTGTGGGAAGCGTGCTGAGCTTTTTGCCCGTGATCGTGACGTTGTTTTTCTTCCTGTCGCTTTTGGAGGATACGGGCTATATGGCGAGGGTGGCCTTTGTGATGGACAAGCTGCTGCGAAAGATCGGCCTGTCCGGCCGCAGCATTGTCCCCATGCTGGTGGGATTCGGCTGTACGGTGCCCGGCGTGATGGCCAGCCGCACCCTGCCCTCGGAGCGGGACCGGAAGATGACCATTCTCCTGACCCCGTTTATGAGCTGTACGGCGAAGCTTCCCATCTATGGATTTTTTACCGCGGCGTTCTTTCCGAAGCATGGCGGTCTTGTCATGGTGGGACTGTATTTTGGCGGAATTGCAATGGGAATTCTGATGGCGCTTCTCTTAAAGAACAGTCTGTTTAAGGGAGAGGCGGTGCCTTTTGTGATGGAGCTTCCCAACTACAGGCTGCCCGGCATTAAGAATGTGGCACGGCTTCTCTGGGAGAAGGCCCGGGATTTTCTGCAGAGGGCGTTTACCGTGATTTTCGCCGCCACCATCGTGATCTGGTTCCTGCAGAACTTTGACGCCCGCCTGAATCTGGTGGCGGATTCAAAGGACAGCATCCTCGCCTTGATAGCGGGCGCTATTGCTCCGGTATTTGCGCCGCTGGGCTTCGGGGACTGGAGGATTTCTACCTCCCTGATCGCGGGTTTTATGGCCAAGGAGAGTGTGGTGTCCACGCTCACCGTGCTCTTCGGCGGAGCGGGACTCGACACGGTTCTGACACCTTTGTCAGCATTGACGCTTCTGACCTTCTGCCTGCTCTATACGCCCTGTGTAGCAGCGGTGGCCTCTATCAAGAGAGAGCTGGGCGGGAAATGGGCGGCGGCCGTGGTACTTGTCCAATGCGCTGTGGCATGGTGCTGCGCGCTGGCTGTCCGGCTTTTAGGCAGTCTGCTTGGCATGGCGGGCTGATCGGCTGCGTCCTGGAACGGACAAAGCGTGAAAAGCCATGAAAGGCCATGAAAGGAAAAGGAAGATCAGGAAAAGAAGGTAAAACGGCGGGGAAAGCAGCAGCGGAAGGGAAAGCAGCAACAGCAGGAAAGCAGCAACGGAAGGGAAGCAGCAACGGCATGGAAAGCAATATATGGAAGGAAAAGCAGCAACGGCAGATAAGGCAGCAACAGGGAAAATAAAAACAAAGAAAGCGGCAAAGTGTAAAGGAGGGAAAGGTTTATGGCAAAAGTAACCCTTGGAAGGACGGGGATCACCGTGGAGAAGAATGCCTTCGGCGCGCTGCCGATCCAGCGCATTTCCGCCGGGGAGGCGGTGAGACTGCTGCGCAAGGCGTATGACAGCGGCGTCACTTTTTACGATACCGCCCGCTGGTATACGGACAGTGAAGAAAAGCTGGGTCTGGCTTTTGAGGGGATGCGGGATAAGGTTGTGATCGCCACAAAGACCGGCGCCGGGAACGCGGAAGATTTCCGCAGGGATCTGGAGACGTCTCTTCATAATCTGCGAACGGACTATATTGATATCTACCAGTTCCACAATCCGGCGTTCTGCCCGAAGCCCGGGGACGGAACCGGACTTTATGAGGCCATGCTGGAGGCGAAGGAAAAAGGAAGGATCCGCCATATCGGCATCACGAACCACCGTCTCAGCGTGGCTCATGAGGCTGTTGAGAGCGGGCTGTATGAGACATTGCAGTTCCCGTTCTGTTACCTTGCCACAAAAAAGGATGAGGAGCTGGTAGAAAAATGTGGGAAGGCCGGTATGGGCTTTATCGCCATGAAGGCGCTTTCCGGGGGCCTGATCACAAATTCGAGGGCCGCCTATGCGTTTCTTGCCGGATACGACAACGTGCTTCCCATCTGGGGCATACAGAGGGAGAGCGAACTGGATGAGTTCCTGTCCTATATTGAAGAGCCGCCCGTCATGACGGAGGAGCTGGCGGAAGTCATCCGGCGTGACAGAGAAGAGCTGCAGGGAGATTTCTGCCGGGGATGCGGGTACTGTATGCCTTGTCCTGTGGGAATCGAGATCAATAACTGCGCCCGGATGAGCCTTCTGATCCGACGGTCGCCCTCGGCCGCGCAGCTGACGCCAGCGGTTCAGGAAAAGATGAAGCGCATCGAACAATGTCTGCATTGCGGGAAGTGCAGGTCGAAATGTCCCTATGGTCTGGATACGCCGGCGCTGCTGGAAAAAAATTACAAGGATTACTGTGAGATACTGGCGGGAAAGGCGTACTGATCGCCCGGAGAGCGGCGTTTTGCGCGTATAAACACGTATAAATTTCTCCGGAAGGGAAATACTGTTTTTGATCTGAGTATATCCCTGAAGGAGGAATTTTTATGTCTGTATATCTTGAGATTGTTGCCGTACATGCCCGGGAGATTTTGGATTCCCGCGGGAATCCCACCCTCGAAGCGGAGGTGTCTGTCAGAAATCCCATAGAAGACCGGATTTTTCAGGGACGCGCCGCGGTGCCTTCCGGCGCCAGTACCGGACGCTTTGAAGCGGTGGAGTTAAGAGATGGGGAAACCCGTTATTTTGGACTTGGCGTACAGCACGCCGTGAAGAACGTGAACGAAAAGATTGCTTCGGCGCTGCTTGGGAAAAACGCGCTGGAGCAGATTTTTATCGACAGGACGCTGATCGAACTGGACGGAACGGAGAACAAGGGAAATCTTGGGGCGAACGCCACTCTTTCGGTTTCCCTTGCCTGTGCGAGGGCCTGCGCGGAAGCGCTTTCCCTTCCTCTCTATCGCTACCTCGGCGGGGTGGGGCCAAGACTTCTTCCCGTTCCCATGATGAATATTTTAAACGGCGGAAAACATGCGGCAAACACAGTGGATTTTCAGGAATTTATGATTATGCCGGTACAGGCGGAGACCTTTGCGGACGGACTGCGGATCTGTGCGGAAGTCTATCACAATCTGAAAAAGCTTCTTCAGGATAAGGGGCTTTCCACCGGTGTGGGAGACGAGGGCGGCTTTGCGCCGGATCTGCCGGATGCGGAGAGCGTTCTCGAGTTTCTCGTTCAGGCGGTGGAAGCGGCGGGCTATACGCCGGGACAGGACATTAAGATCGCAATGGACGCCGCCTGCAGCGAGCTTTACAACGAGAAGACCGGGATGTATCATTTTCCCGGGGAAAGCAGCCTGAAGGGACAGGAGATTGTCCGGGATACGGACGAGATGATCGGATATTTCGAGGAACTGGCGGAAAAATTCCCTCTTTTGTCCGTGGAAGACGGTCTGGCGGAGGACGACTGGGACGGCTGGAAAAAGATGACGGAGCGGCTGGGAGACAGTCTCCAGCTGGTGGGAGACGATCTGTTCGTCACCAACACGAAACGGCTGGACGCCGGCATCAAGCTGGGCACAGCCAACGCCATTCTTGTAAAGGTGAATCAGATCGGGACGCTGACGGAAGCTTTTGAGGCGGTGGAGATGGCCCATAAAAACGGGTACAAGGCGATCATATCCCATCGTTCCGGCGAGACGGAGGACACTACCGTGGCGGATCTGGCCGTGGCGTGGAACACGGGACAGATCAAGACCGGCGCTCCCTGCCGCAGCGACCGTGTGGCAAAGTACAACAGGCTTCTTCGCATTGAGGAGGAGCTTGGCACCGCGGCCCAGTATATGGAACCCTTCCGAAAGATATAAAAGATGCTTGCGTTTTCCGGATGTCTGTGTTAAGATGTATTTTGTTTGACAGGCAGGAGGTAAGATAAAATGCTGAGAACGGTTATCACGGTTATTTTTATATTGATATGTGTGGCACTTGTGATTCTGGTGCTGATGCAGGAGGGAAAATCTGCCGGGCTCGGCGCGATCAGCGGTGCCGCCGAGACTTACTGGGGAAAGAACAAGGGACGCTCCATGGAAGGCCGGCTGGTGAAGATCACGAAGGTTCTGGCGGTGCTGTTCATGGTGCTTGCAGCGGTACTCAATCTGAATGTATTTTAAGATGCGTTTTGAGAACACTCCTGTGGACCGCACAGGAGTGTTTTTTTAGGAGCCTGATCTATGGAAGCAAAGGAAAAAGTTAAAACAGAGCCCATGCTTATCGGCACCTTTATCGGCAATGCGAAGGGGTTCGGCTTTGTGGAGGTCGAAGGAAGAAAAGACAATTTTTTTGTGCCGGAGAAATATACCAACGGCGCGTTTCATATGGATAAGGTGCAGATAGCTCTTCTTACAGACCGTCCGGGGAAGCGCCAGGAGGCACAGGTGCTCCGCATTCTCGAAAGGGGCCTGCGCCGGGTGGTAGGTACTTTTGAACGGGAGGGAGATGGCTGCGGCTTTGTCATTCCCGACAACAGGAAGCTGGCGCAGGATATTTTTGTGACAAAGGATCGGTCCCGGGGAGCCGTAAGCGGTCATAAGGTGGTGGCGGAGATTACGGATTACGGTACAGACAGGCAGAGCCCCCAGGGGAAGGTGGTTGAGATCCTGGGGCACATCAACGACCCGGGCGTGGATATCCTGTCCATTGTCAGAGGATTTGAGCTTCCCCTGGAATTTCCGGAGAAGGTGATGAATCAGGCAATGAGGACGGCCCAGGAGGTCTCGGAAGCCGATATGGCGGGGAGAAGGGATCTGAGGGAGATTAGGATGGTTACGATTGACGGAGAGGATTCCAAGGATCTTGACGACGCTGTAAGTGTAGACTTTGATGGGGAAAGATTTCATCTCGGTGTCCATATTGCCGATGTGGCAAATTATGTGCAGGAAAACTCCGCGCTGGACAGGGAGGCGTTAAAGAGAGGGACGTCGGTTTATCTGGTGGACAGGGTGATACCGATGCTGCCCCACGCGCTCTCCAACGGGATCTGTTCTCTGAACGAGGGGCAGGACAGGCTTGCCTTAAGTTGTCTTATGACGGTGGACGTAAGGGGAGAGATCACGGATTATGAGATCTGCGAGTCCGTGATCCGGGTGGAAAGGCGGATGACCTATACGGCAGTGCAGGCTCTTTTGACGGATGGAAGTCTTGTGGAAAGGGATGAGAACTACAGGAAGTATCGGACGCTGCTTCCCATGCTCCGCCGGATGGAGCAGCTTTCGGCTATCCTGCGCGGAAGGAGAAGGCAGAGAGGCTCCGTTGACTTTGACTTCCCAGAGTGCAAGATCCGGCTGGACAGGGACGGGCATCCCACTGAGATCAAGGCCAGTGAGCGCAATACCGCCACGGATATCATAGAAGACTTCATGCTGGCGGCGAACGAGACGGTGGCGCAGCATTTTTACTGGCTGGATCTGCCGTTCGTGTACCGCGTCCATGATCTGCCGGATCGGGAACGGATTCAGAAGCTGTTGGTCTTTATCAGCAATTTTGGCTATTATATGAAGTCCGTTGGGAAAAAGAACGCGAAGACAGGCGGCGGGGAGGTCCGCCCGAAGGAGATTCAAAAGCTGCTGGACAGAGTGGCGGGGACGCCGGAGGAACCTATGATCAGCAGGCTTGCGTTAAGAAGCATGAAACCGGCCAGATACAGTACGGAGTGCACCGGGCATTTTGGCCTGGCCTGCAGTTATTACTGCCATTTTACCTCCCCTATCCGCAGATATCCTGATCTGCAGATCCACAGGATCATCAAGGATCAGCTCAGAGGAAGGCTTAAGTCCGAAAAGACGGCGCATTACAGGAGCATTCTTCCGGAGGTGGCAAATCATGCCTCCGAGACGGAGCGGCGGGCGGATGAGGCTGAGCGGGAGACGGAAAAGCTGAAAAAAGTGGAGTATATGAAAGACAGGATCGGACAGTGCTTTGACGGTGTCGTGTCCGGCGTCACAGGCTGGGGCGTCTATGTGGAACTGCCGGATACCGTAGAGGGGCTGATCCATGTTTCCAGGCTCCCGGGGGACTGTTTTTATTATAACGAGAATACCTATGAAATGGTGGGAGAGACTACGGGGCGTACCTTTAAGCTTGGGATGCCCCTGAGGGTCAGAGTGGAGGAATGCGATCCTGTAAACCGGACGATTGACTTTTCTCTGGCGGACCCGGTTTTGGCGGATCCGGATTGACGGATGCGCACCATGACGTTGAAGGAGAGGAGACAGGTTTATGGCGTCGGAACGGGAGACGAAAAAGCTGGTCGCCAACAACAAAAAGGCGTATCACGATTACTTTATCGACGAGACGTATGAGGCGGGTGTGGCGCTTCACGGGACGGAAGTGAAATCTCTGCGCATGGGGAAGTGCAGCATCAAGGAAAGCTTTATCCGGATCGAGAACGGGGAGGTGTTTGTCTATGGCATGCATATAAGCCCCTACGAGAAGGGAAATCTCTTTAACAAGGATCCGCTTCGGGTAAAGAAGCTCCTGATGCACCGGTACGAGATCAACAAGCTGCAGGGGAAGATCAAGGAGAAGGGATATACGCTGGTGCCTTTGCAGGTGTATTTCACAAACGGAAAGGTCAAGGTGGAGGTAGGGCTTGCCAGAGGGAAAAAGCTTTATGACAAGCGGGAGGATATCGCCAGGAAGGATATGCGCAGAGAGACGGAGAGGGAATTTAAGGTAAAAAATCTGAATTAGGCAAAAATATTGACATTGCCCGATAAATCAGATATACTGGATACAGATCCGGGGTAGTAAAGGTCTCGACAGGGGTCCTGCAGCTGGAGAAGCTATCCGCAGCCGTGCGTGAAACGGCACAATTAAATTAAACGCTGATAATAATACTCAGTATGCACTTGCAGCCTAACCGCTGTGAGTGACGCCGCCTAAGGCGGCTTGTCCGCTCCGGGGCACTCACACTCTGGAGACCGGGCATCGACTCTGTGAGAAACGACGCGCGGTAAGCTTTGCCCGTGCGGGCGTATCATGAAGCTACCGAACCCGGCAGATTGTCCCTTTTCTGCCAGGTAAGGGAACGGACCGGGTCAGGCCGGTCGGAAAAACGGACTATGATAGTAGAAGGACAGGGAATGGGCTTTTGGACACGGGTTCGACTCCCGTCTACTCCATTGTGCGGAGATGTAGCTCAGCTGGGAGAGCATTTGCTTGACGTGTAAAGGGTCGCAGGTTCGAGTCCTGTCGTCTCCACGAAAAGGTACACGGCGGTCGTGTACGGAATGGAAAGCTTCAACGCCTGTGAACAGGAGTTGGAGCTTTTTGCGATTGGAAAGGTGAAAAGGAGGGCTTGGATGGAAACAGGCGGTTTTTTATTTTATACGGAGAAGGACGGCAGGCTTGCGGAGGCGGAGCAGAGAAAGATCGCGTATCTGGAAGCGCGTATCGACTATACCAGACCGGAAACCATTCTCCGCGTCTATGACAAGGCGATTCAGGAACAGATTTTTAAAACGCCGGTGGGGCTGCTGTACCTGAAAAAGCTGCAGGATTTTCTGCTGAAGCAGCCAAAGATCGGGAAAGAAAAAGTACAGCCCATTCCCTTATATGAAACCTATACGCAGGAAATGGCTGCTCCCGGGACGGATAAGGAATCCAAGGCACGGGAAAGCCGGGAAGCCCAAAGAAGGGAAAGGACAAAGGCGGGACTGCAGATATCCGTGATCTTGAATATTATGCTGGTTCTGGCGGTATGCGCTGTTATGATCATTTCTCTGACGGGCGGACGGGCCAATATTTTTAATTACGAACGGGTGCTGCAGGACAAGTATGCCGCCTGGGAGCAGGACCTGACGGCACGTGAAAAAGTCATCAGGGAGAAGGAACGGGAGCTTTCCCTGGATGGGGCGGGTGCTTTGAAGGAGGAAGAGCGTGTTTTCACAGAATAGACATATTTTTTGTGTATAATATAAAAAGTATTTATCAATTCCTTTGAAAAATCTAACGGGTAAGGAGCTCCATGGCATGGTGGACAGATTAAAAATTCTGGTGGTGGATGACGAGAGCAGGATGCGTAAGCTGGTCCGGGACTTCCTGGTGAAGGACAATTATATTGTATTGGAGGCTGGGGACGGTGAGGAGGCGCTGGACATTTTTTATAAGCAAAAGGACATTGCGCTCATTATCCTTGACGTGATGATGCCGAAGATGGACGGCTGGCAGGTCTGCAGAGAAGTGCGCACCAGCTCCAGGGTCCCCATCATCATGCTGACTGCCAGAACGGATGAGAGAGATGAACTTTTGGGATTTGAGCTTGGGGTTGACGAGTATATCATGAAGCCCTTCAGCCCGAAGGTGCTGGTGGCCCGGGTCGCGGCGATTCTGCGCAGGACGAATCAGCTGGATGCCAATAAGACACTTAGCTGCGGGGGGATCCAGGTAGACAGGGATGCTCATCAGGTGCTGGTAGATGGCAGACAGGTGGATTTGAGCTATAAGGAATTTGAACTGCTGGTGTATTTCCTTGAAAATAAGGGAATGGCTCTGTCAAGGGAGAAAATACTGAACAATGTCTGGAATTATGATTATTTTGGCGATGCGCGCACGATAGACACTCATGTGAAAAAACTGCGAAGCAAGCTGGGTGAGAAGGGCGATATGATCAAGACCATCTGGGGGATGGGCTACAAGCTGGAGGCGGAGTAGTGAAACATTCTATCAGACGCAAGTTTTCGCTGATCTTCATTGGATTGATGGCGGGGACCATCCTGCTTTGCTGGTTCATCAATACCATGTTCCTCGGGCGGTATTATTACAAGAGCAAGACGGAAATCATCTACAAAGCTTATGATACGATACGACAGGTGGCGAACAGCGAGACTTACAGCACGGAAGAATTTGGGGAAGAGCTGGATAACCTGTGCAGACGATTTAATATTGTCGTCTGTGTGATGGATTCCAATTCTCAGACGAAATACCTGTCGTTCAACGGGGGAAATGAGCTTGAAACGCAGCTGATCGGTTATATTCTCGGCTTTTACTCCGGTACGGTGAAGGTGCTGGAGGAAGGGGACGATTATGTACTTCAGTGGTTAAACTTCGGCGGAAACAGATATCTTGAAATGTACGGAAGACTGAACACAGGAATCTCCTTTATCATGCGGACGCCCCTGGAGAGCATCCGTGAGAGCGCAAAGATCGCAAACCGTTTTTTCGCCTATGTAGGAATTTTGGGAACCGTCTCGGGGGGAATCATCATGTGGTTCATGGCGAGGCGGATGACCAGGCCGATTTTGGAGCTGCAGCGTATTTCAGAGCAGATGGTGCACCTGAATTTTGAGGCGAAATATACGGGGAAAGGAAAAAATGAGATCGATCTTCTGGGAGAGAATATCAATAAGCTGTCGTCTTCCCTGGAAAAATCCATATCAGAGTTAAAGACCGCAAATGTGGAGCTGCATAAGGATATAGAGAAAAAAGTCGCAATTGACGAGATGCGGAAGGAATTTCTTGCCAATGTATCCCATGAGTTGAAAACGCCCATCGCCCTGATACAGGGGTATGCGGAGGGACTGCGTGAGGCTGTCAATGACGACCCTGAGAGCCGCAGCTTTTACTGTGATGTCATTATGGACGAGGCGGCAAAGATGAATGGGATGGTGCAGAAGCTTCTGACCCTGAATCAGCTGGAATTTGGAAATGACGCGGTGGCTATGGAGCGGTTCGATGTGACGGCGCTGATCAAAAATTATCTGCAGTCGGCGGCTATTCTCACAAGGCAGAATGAGATACAGGTATGTATGGAAGAGTATGGACCGGTCTATGTATGGGCGGATGAATATAAGACAGAAGAGGTTTTTACAAATTACTTCTCCAATGCGGTGAACCATTGCAAGGGTGAGAAAAAAATCGTGATCAGTCTGGAGAAGGGTGAACGGAAGGTGCGGATAGGGGTGTTTAACACGGGCGATCCCATACCGGAGGATTCCCTGCCGCATCTCTGGGAAAAATTTTACAAGGTAGACAAGGCCAGGACACGGGAATATGGGGGAAGCGGAGTGGGGCTGTCTATCGTGAAGGCAATCATGGAATCCATGAATCAGGGATACGGCGTTGAAAACTATCAAAACGGCGTTCTGTTCTGGTTTGAACTGGAAACGGTCGGAGAAGTCGGCTGCTGAGACGGTGGCTGTCCGTCAGGAAACTTATGTACTTGTCTGCGGCGGAAATGTGTTGTATGATAAGAAGAGAGAAAGGTGCCGCATATAGCGGGAAAGAGCGATTATGGAAAGAAAAAAGGGAACAGTGCTGGCGGCTGCCGCGCTGATGCTTGTGCTGACAGGCTGCGGAGAAAACAAAATACCGAACCTTACGGATGAACAGGTGGTACAGCTGGGGGAATTTACCGCTGTCACGCTGATGAGGTATGATGCAAACAACAGGAGCCGCCTTGTGGATTATACAACGATGCTGGAGAGTACGCCTGCCCCGGAAAGTTCAGCGCCGACGGAGCCTTCAAAGGAGCCGCAGGGGATGGATCCTGTGGATGATACGCCCGTGATCGGCGCCGACAGTACGGATACAACGGCTGACATGGAGGAAATTTTAATGCTGCCGGAGCAGATGAGTGTATCTTATGAGGGATACGCGGTGTGCGGCATTTATCCGGAAGGGGAGAGCGACTTTGTGATCACTGCGGCCGCTGGGAAGAAGCTGCTTTTGCTGCGCTTTGATATTTTGAACGTTTCGGACACGGAGCAGGCTGTGGATCTTCTGGCAGCAGATTGCACCTTTCGGATCACAGTAAACGGAAGCTATACGCGAAATGCTCTTCTGACAGGGCTGCCGGATGATCTTGCCACGTTCGCGGGAACGATTCCGGCGGGAGGAAAAGCATCGGCGGTGCTGTTGGTAGAGGTGGACGAGGAGACGGCGGGAAATATTTCGTCCATTGTATTAAAGATGAAAAACGATTCAAAAACATGTACAATTCAGGTACTTTAAAGGGCTTTTGTAAAAAAGAAAAAATGTTGTTGACAATGGTTTTTCAGGATGATATACTCATTCTCGTTGCCGGGTGATACATATCCCGCAGCGGGAGCAGTCAAAAAAAGATTGCAAAAAAATAAAAAAAGTTGTTGACAGATCGAGTATGGCTGTGATATTCTAATAAAGCTGTTCCGATCAAGGGTTTTTACAAAGCCCCATGTTGAC
>CANQWM010000030.1 GCA_947627535.1 uncultured Acetatifactor sp. | reverse complement strand
AGGGGTACGGCTGATCTACTATAAAGAGGAGAACAGATGGGTGCTGGTGTATCGCTAGATGGTAAATTCTCATTGACTGGAAAATACAAAAGGGGAAAGCGCGGTGCTTTCCCCTAGATCTTTGTTCCCCAGTAATCTCTTAATCATTTTCAAATTTTGCAATAGTATCCTGCACATAATCTAATGACAGGTCTAATGAGGCGGCAATCTCTGCAGAACTTTTGCCTTTTGTGTAAAGGCGGATAATTTTGGTAGCCAATAATGCGCCCTCGGTCCGTCCCTCTGCCCGTCCCTGTTCCAGATTTTCTCTATCTCTCATTAACAATGTCATATACTCTGCCTCCATTTCCTTGCTTTGTTTTATTTCATTTACTCTTTTTTGGATTTCCCTGATGAGATGGCTTGATGACTGTTTGGCAAAATCATCTGTGGTATTCTCAATATATGTCAGGAACTCTTTCATGTCGGCATCTATATCATCTCTGGTGCCTTTGGTGTTTAGAAAGATTTTTGTGACCTCATCATTGAGGAGGATGGCAGGGTCTTCCCGACAATAGTTTTCAAAAGTATAAATGTGCCGCTGGGCTGAAAAAGGGTCGAAAGTACAAATGAAAATAATATACGTTTTTTTCAATTCCGTATAGTAACTTCCGGCCTGGATCAGATCCAGATCGATACATCCCTGGTAATACCTGGTTCTCTTTGGCAGTTCTGTTTTCTTCCCGCGCTGCATTTCTACATTGTAAATGGTGCCCTTGTCATCATTTACATATACATCCAGACGGATACCTTTGCTCTCATATAATATGTTGATGGTCTTCTGTGTGGTTGGTATTTCCACTTTTTTAATAGATACCTTTAAAATTTTTTCCAGAATCTTGCGGCAGATTTCCGTGTCGCTCATTACTTTGGCGAACAGGAAATCATCTTCCAGGTTCAGTTCTTGAATAGTCTTTTCTTTGTCTGACATAAAAATTCCTCGCTTTCTTTGATTATATCATAATCGGTTCCCTTTGTCAGTGGAAACTTTATTTCATTGTAATTTATTCGATTATCAAATCAAACAATTCTATAAACAATTCGGATATCATACAAGCCGGGACACCGAGAAAAATGCCTTTAAACCATGCTTTATTCCGCATTTTTCAGCGCTTCGTTCAGTGGTATTCTTTTAATTCGTCTGAAATCAAGGAACAAAACGATAAGGTATCCGATCAGTACCAACAGGAACATTTTTGCATATCCCACCGGAGCAATCGTAAAGGTATACCAGCCGCTGTAGATGGACATAATAGCTTTCCATGCGGCACTCGTAACAAGTGTGCCGAGAAAAACGCCGACAGCAGTATGCAGAGGATCTGAAAATACTACAAATTAACGGCTAAAATTATAAAAAATGTAAATATGCCGCTGTCATGGGTTAATTATTATCATACAGGATTTGACACAATAGAGTGACAGAAAAAGTCATTATGGCGTGTGAAATAATGCTTTGCGAAAACACATCTGCCAATTTTTTATGAACCTCCGAATATTGTATTGCAATTCGCTATATAATACGATACAATCAGGAACGACAAGGTAGGTGCTTATAATGGCAACGAAAAGCGCAAATGTAACGGCTCGTGTTCAGTTGGAAATCAAACGGCAGGCGGAGGCGGTTTTGGACAGAATCGGATTGCCAGTTTCGGTCCTGATTGATACCTTATACCGACAAATTATTATGACGGGCGGCGTTCCGTATCTTTTTACCGTACCAAAGCTACCCACAAGGGACAGCTTGACCGATGAACAATTTAGCGCCATGATGGAAAAAGGCTATAATCAGGCGAAATCCGGCGAGGAACTGTCTGTAGACGAAGCCTTTGCCAAAATTCGTGAGGGTATTTGAGTATGGAAAGAATGCAGGATATTCTGGTGGCTGAATACGGATTTCATCTTATTGAAAATCATCCGCTGGCGTTTGGAACAGCCAATTGTTTCAAAATTCATTGTGCAGAAGGTGATTTCTTTTTAAAAGAGTATCAAAGCCAGTTTACGCTTGCAGATGTTGAGAGAGAAGCTGCACTTGTTTCCTTTTTGGGATCAAAGGGTTTTCCTGTGGCGCACTTTGAGAAAACAACGGATGGAAAGAATGGCATTACGGTCAATGGACATGCAATAGGCATTCAGGAGTTTGTAACAGGAAAAACATATCAGAATAATTTACCGCATCCGCTTCTTTTGGAAAGCGCGAAGTATCTCGGAATGATGCATCGGGATCTGAAAGGCTATCCGATGAAAAAGGATATGGATCAGGAATGGGTCGATGGTTTTTCTGCGAAAGAGTCTGCAGAAAAATGCAATAAATTTTTGGATGTATTGGAAGAGAACAAATCAGATCCAAATTACGAAAGAATATACAGGGACATTCTTTTTAAGAGAGAGTTAATCCGTTCTATTGAGCTCTGGAAGCAATACTACATCGGGATTACATATACGCCGACGCATGGGGATTACTCGGCTTGTCAGCTGGTCTGTGACGAAGGAAGGATAAAAGCAATCATTGATTTTTCTTCCGCCGCTTCTCTGCCTGCAGTATGGGAAATTATGCGGTCATATATGCAATCGTCCGGAACATGCCGCGAAGGGAACCCTTTTGATATCACGGATTTGATTTTGTATGTCAGAGAATATTTAAAATATTTCCCGCTTTCAAAAAGGGATTTGACGGCAATGCCGTATGTCTACCTGTTCCAGCTTGCCCGCAGCTTATATGGATATAAAGAATATCTGATTACAAAGTCGGAGAATAGGAACGCACTGATAGAGTTTGCTTTTTGGCGCACGAACGTTTGCCGGGAAATTTACGGGAGGGCTGCCGAAATAGCCTATGCATTGGGCAGTATTTGATACAACGCAGAGGAATTCACTAAAAAAGCATTTGAGGAATAATGCATGTCAACAAGTAAGGAATATTTGAGCTTTATATTAGAGCAGTTGTCCTCCCTTGACGGAATATCGTACCGTATGATGATGGGTGAATACTTAATATATTACCATGGTAAGGTTGCCGCTTATGTTTGTGACGGGCGTTTTTTGGTCAGACCTGTTCCGTCAGCAATAAAAATGCTGCCTGAGGCTGAATATGATGCAATAAGTGAAGGCGGCAGAAAAAATTACTTCGAGTTGATGACATTGATAATAGAGAGCTTTTAACAAATCTGTTTATGGCAATGTATGACGAGTTACCCGAATCAAAGCCTAAAAAGAAGTGAAATTTGGGAAGGAGACTACAGATGGAGGAACGGCTGAGAAAGCAGCTGGAATTTTCGCTGGAAATTGACAAAGAGAAAAATATTGTCCGTCAGACGCATCTTTCCGGTCACGGGCGAAGGGAGAACGACGCGGAACACGCATGGCACATGGCGGTCATGGCATATCTGCTCCGGGAGTACGCGAACGAGGAAGTAGATATTGCCAGGGTGATGCTGATGTGTCTGATCCACGATATTGTGGAGATCGACGCGGGAGATACCTACGCCTACGATGCGGAAGGCCGGAAGACGCAAAAGGAGCGGGAAGACAGGGCAAAGGAGAGAATTTTTTCCCTGCTTCCCGATGACCAGAAGGCAGAGATGACGGCGTTGTTTGACGAATTTGAGGAATTTCAGACGGCGGAATCCCGGTTTGCCCACGCCATGGATAATCTCCAGCCGCTGCTCCTGAACCACAGCAACGGCGGCAGCGATTGGAAGGAGCATGGCGTTTCGGCGGCAGCGGTTTATGAGCGGCAGAAGAAAACACGGCTGGGCTCGGAAACATTATTTGAAATTACGGACCGGATCATCCGGGAGAATATCCGAAAGGGAAGTCTCCCGGAAGCATAGCAGGACAAGACAGGACAAGACAGGACAAGACAGGACAAGACAGGACAAGACAGGACAAGACAGGACAAGACAGGACAAGACAGGACAAGGCAGGGCAAGACAGGATAAGGCGGCCGCGGGGCGGAAGCCAAAAAGAAGATGCGGAGGAAAAGTATGACGTTTTCGGATGATTTTACGGTCAGTTCCATGCAGGAGCTTATGGACCTGACGCAGGAAATGGGATTTGTGCCCTTTTTTCAAAATGAGATTCCGGGTTTCTCCCTGGAGGAGCATATCGCTCCGGAGTGCTGGTACGGCGGCAGCGAGGGCTTCTGGGACGCGTGGGAATGGAAAGGGCCGGTGATCCGGCAGACGAAATGCGCTTACGGAAAGTTTCTCCGCAATAAGGCCATGTACATAAGCGAGAAGTGGTTTCCCGATTTCGCGAATTTCCGAAGGGACGGGTACGATTTTGACGCCAGGTATGACGACGGCCTTGCGTCGTTTCGCGATAAGGAGCTGTATGAGCTGTTGGACGCGGACGCGCCCGTCCTTTCGACGGCGCTCAGACAGGCCGGAAATTACGGCAGGGATGGACGAAAAGGATTTGACGGGGGGATTACCCGGCTGCAGAAGCAGTGTTATGTCCTGATCAGCGATTTCCGGTATGCTTCCGACAGGCACGGGAACAAATACGGGTGGGGGATCGCGGAGTATTCCACGCCGGAGAAGTTTTTCGGGAGGAAATTTACCGATTGCGTGTATCAGCGGCCCCCGGAGGAATCCCGCAGGCGGGTGCTGAAGCAGCTTGGAAAGATCCTGCCGGACGCGGATGAGACCCAGCTTGGGCGAATCTTGAAATAAACCGCCGCAGAGGAACGGATAGAGAGCAACGGATGGAGAGTAACGGTATGAACGAAAAGGAAAATGATTCCCGGTTCCGCTGGGGGGCTTTCTTAAAAAATCTGGCGGCCATTGCCGTCCCTATCGCGGTTCAGAATCTTCTGACGACCACGGCCAGCATGGTGGATACCATGATGGTCGCCCCGCTGGGGGAGCTGTCCGTGGGCGCGCTTGGACTGTGTGCGCAGTTTTCCTCCCTGATGTTTTCCGGGTATTGGGGGTTCGTGGGCGGGGGAATGCTTTTTATCTCGCAGTACTGGGGCGCCGGCGACGATGACGGGATCGAGCGTTCCTACGGAATGACGTGGATGTGCATGATGGCGGTGGCGGCGGTTTTCGGCAGCCTTGCGATCTTTGCGCCGGCGTCCGTCATGAGGCTCTATACGGACAAGACGGCAATTCAGAAAATCGGCGCTTCCTATTTACATATCGTGGGGTTCGCCTATGTGATGCAGGTCTTTTCCATGGCGATGAGCTGTCTGCTGCGGGCCACCGAGCGGGTGCGGATCCCGATGATCGCGTCTGTGGTTTCCGTGGCCGTCAACCTGGGCTTAAACTGGGTGTTTATTTACGGTCATTTCGGCATCCCGGCAATGGGCATCCGCGGCGCGGCGCTGGCGACTGTCTGCGCCGCGGCCGTGAATGTCCTGACGATCTATCTGCTCGCCTGGAAAAGCGGATATCCGTATCTGTTCCGGGTACGGGGGCATTTTCGCTGGAGCAGGGTACATCTGAAGAATTTCTTTGTCAAGTGCGTTCCCATTCTCTGCAACGAGATACTGGTAGGGATCGGGAACATGGTGATCAACATTACTCTGGGACGGCAGCCGGAGTATGTGATTGCGGCGGTGGCGGTGTTCCGCACGCTGGAGGGACTCATCATCGGATTCTTTGCGGGCTTTTCCAACGCGGCTTCCGTGCTGGTGGGGAAATGTGTGGGCTCCGGGGAACCGGATACGGCTTACCAGCGGGCGAAACGTCTTGTATATCTGTGCAGCGGTGTGATCCTTACAGCAAACCTTGTGCTGTTTGCCGTACACAGGCCCGTCCTGACCAGGATGAGCCTGTCCGGGGCGTCCTATGAGGCCGGGGTGTGGATGCTCGTCATCTACGGCGTCGTCTCCGTGATCCGTATGGGAAACTGGATCCAGAACGATACCTACCGCGCGGCGGGGGACGCGGTCTACGGGACGGTGCTGGAGATTGTTTTCATGTATGTTCTGGTGCTCCCGTGCGTGCTGATATCCGGCTTTGTCCTGCATCTGCCGTATTGGGCGGTCTTTCTGTGCTGTTATATCGACGAGCCGATCCGCTATGTGCTGATGCAAATCCGCCTGTATTCCGGGAAGTGGATCAAGCCGGTCACGGAGGCCGGGATGGCGGCACTGCCGGAATTTCTGGAGAAACGCAGGCGGCGGGAGGGCGCTTCCCCGAAAAACAGTTGACAAATTCCTTTCTTTTGCATATTCTGTTTAGTAGATGACAGATAGCTGAAAAAGGCGGAGAGGTCTTTAAGCAGAGTGGAACCGCGGGAAAACCGTCTCTTGCAGGACGGCTTCCCGCGGTTTTTCCGGGTCTGCTTCCGCACCCGCCTTTGCAGATGAGAGGGAAAATGGGACTGATCGGGAGCGTCAGGGAAGAAATAAAAATCATAAGGGAACGGGATCCGGCCATCCATTCTTCCATGGAGGTGTTTCTCTACCCCAGCTTTAGGGCCATGCTGCACTACCGGGCGGCGCACCGGCTTTACTTAAAGGGCCATTATTTCTGGGCCAGGTGGATTTCCCAGAGGGCGGTGCGAAAAACGGGGATTGAGATTCATCCGGGGGCAAGGATCGGCAGGGGGCTTTTTATCGATCACGGGAACGGCGTGATTATCGGAGAGACTGCCATTATCGGGGACAATGTAACGCTTTATCAGGGCGTGACCCTCGGCGGGACCGGAAAGGAACAGGGAAAACGGCATCCCACCGTGGAGGACAACGTAATGATCAGCGCAGGGGCAAAGGTGCTGGGCTCCTTTACCATCGGTGCAAATTCCAAGATCGGGGCGGGCAGCGTGGTGCTGCATGAGGTGCCGCCGGGTTCCACGGTGGTGGGTGTTCCCGGACGGGTGGTAAAACGGAACAACATGACGCTGCCCCAGGAGACCATGAACCAGACGGATCTTCCGGACCCGGTGCACGAGGATATCGCCGGCCTGCAGCGGGCGAACACGGAGCTGATCAACCGGGTTCTGGAGCTGGAGCGGGAAGTGAAACAGCTGCGGGAAGGCATGGCGGGCGAAGAGCCGGGAGAGCCGGAACGGGGACCGGAGGCAGAGAAGGGATGAGCCGGGCCGTTACGAGGATGAGCCGGAAGCGGCAGATGGAGGAAATATGGAAAACAAGCTGCATTTTTACAACACACTGACCAGAAAGGTGGAACAATTCGTTCCCAATGAGGACGGAAAGGTCGCGATGTACACCTGCGGGCCTACGGTGTACCATTTTGCCCACATCGGCAATCTGAGAAGCTATATCATGGAGGATCTTCTGGAAAAGACCCTGCGGTATCTGGGATACGATGTGAAAAGGGTGATGAACATTACGGACGTGGGGCATCTGTCCAGCGACGCCGACACCGGAGAAGACAAGATGGTGGCGGGAGCGAAGCGGGAGCACAAGACCGTCATGGAGATCGCAAAGTTCTATACCGACGCGTTTTTTGCGGACTGCGCAAAGCTGAACATCAAGACGCCGGACGTGGTGGAGCCTGCGACGAACTGCATTGACGACTTTATCCGGGTGATCACGCGGCTCATGGAGACGGGGTACGCCTATGAGAGCGGCGGCAATATTTATTTTGACACCTCCAAACTGAAGGAATATTATGTGTTTTCCAGCCAGAGCGAAAAAGAGCTTCTCGTGGGCGTGCGGGACGATGTGGAAGAGGATGAGAACAAGCGGAACAAGAGCGACTTCGTGCTGTGGTTCACCAAGTCCAAGTTTGAGGATCAGGAGCTGAAATGGGAGAGTCCCTGGGGGATGGGATATCCCGGGTGGCATATCGAGTGCTCCTGCATCAGCATGAAGCATCTGGGAGAATATATGGATATCCACTGCGGCGGCGTGGACAACATCTTTCCCCACCATACTAACGAGATCGCCCAGAGCGAGGCGTACCTGGGCCATAAATGGTGCAATTACTGGCTGCATGTGCACCATCTCAACGACAGGTCGGGGAAGATGAGCAAGTCGAAGGGCGGGATCCTTACCGTCACTACGCTGGAGGAGAAAGGGTACGACCCCATGGTGTACAGGCTTTTCTGCCTGCAGTCACACTATCGGAAGCCGCTGGAGTTTTCCTATGATATCCTGGACAACATGAGCGCGGCTTATGACAAGCTGGTGAAACGCATCGGCTCCCTGAACCGGGAGGGCAGCGTGGACCGGGCTGTATTTGACGAATACAGGACAAGGTTTGAGGACGCCCTCTGCGATGATCTAAATTCCGCCATGGCCCTTACTGTGCTCTACGACATGCTGAAGGCGGATACGGACGACGCCACAAAGTTTGCGCTGGCGGAGGATTTTGACCGGGTGCTGTCCCTGAATCTGACGAGTGAGCGGGCGGCGGACGCCGGGAGCGGCGTGGACGCGGCGCTGGAGCAGTATATCGCGGAAAAGATCGAGGAGCGCAAAGCGGCGAAAAAGGAGAAGGATTTCGCCAGGGCGGACGCCATCCGAAACGAGCTGCTGGAGCGGGGGATCGTGCTGGAAGACACAAGAGAGGGCGTAAAATGGAAGAAAGCCTGAACCGCATAGAGACGCCGGGACGGGAGCTGTCGGAAGAGATTTCTGACACGTTTGTGGGAAAGCGGCAGGATATCAGGGCATACTCGCCGCTGACGCTGGCGTACATCGGGGACGCGGTCTATGATCTCATCATCCGCACGGCGGTGGCGGAGCGGGCCAACCGCCCGGCAAACGAACTGCACCGCACCGCGGTAAAGTATGTCAACGCGGCTGCGCAGGCAAGGATCGCGGAGGTACTGGCGGAAAGCTTTACCGAGGAGGAAAAATCCGTCTACCGCCGGGGCCGCAATTCCAAGCCCCACACCATGGCGAAAAACGCCAGCCCCGGAGAGTATCTGAAGGCCACGGGGTTTGAAGCCGTCCTGGGCTATCTTTATCTGAGCGGAAGGATGGACCGGGTGCTGGAGCTTGTGAAAAAAGGAATCGAGCTGGCGGGGCTGCGGCTCTGAGAAAACAGCAGGCCGCAGGAGGGGAAAAAGCATGGCGTACGAGGAAATTACCATAGAGGGCCGCAATGCCGTAACGGAAGCGTTCCGTTCCGGCAGGACCGTCGACAGGCTCTATGTGTTGGACGGCTGCCAGGACGGCCCTATTCTGACCATAAAGAGAGAAGCGAAAAAGCAGGACACCGTCATAAAATATGTCACAAAGGAGCGGCTGGACCAGCTCTCGGAGACGGGAAAGCATCAGGGCGTCATCGCTGTGGCCGCGGCCTATGCTTATGGGTCGGTGGACGATATGCTGGCGGCTGCCGGACAGAAGAAAGAACCGCCGTTTCTGTTCCTGCTGGACGGCATTGAGGATCCCCATAACCTTGGGGCTATAATCCGGACAGCCAATCTGGCGGGCGCCCACGGCGTCATTATCCCAAAGAACCATGCGGTGGGCCTTACTCCGGCGGTGGCAAGGACTTCCGCCGGCGCGCTGAATTATACCCCTGTAGCAAAGGTCACCAATCTGGCCAGGACCATAGAAGATCTGAAGAGGGCGGGGCTTTGGTTTGTCTGCGCCGATATGGGAGGCACCCCCATGTACGATCTGGACCTGAGGGGACCTGTGGGCCTTGTGATCGGAAACGAGGGAGAGGGCGTTTCAAGGCTTGTGAAGGAGAAATGCGATATGACGGCGGCAATCCCCATGAAGGGGGATATCGATTCCCTGAACGCCTCTGTGGCGGCGGGAGTGCTGGCATACGAGATCGTGCGCCAGCGGCTGGGCTGAACCGGCGCATGGGCGCCGATGCAGGCTTTAGGCGGAAAGGCAGAGTATGGCAGATAAAAACGAAGAATATGCGCGCTGCAGCGACAGCGAGCTCATCGACCGTCTGCGGCGGGGCGAAACCCCCGTCATGGATTATATCTGCGACAAATATAAAAATCTGGTGCGGAGCAAGGCAAAATCCATGTTTATCCTGGGAGGGGACAGCGAGGACCTGATCCAGGAGGGAATGATCGGCCTTTTCAAGGCGGTCCGGGACTTTGACTCCGGCCGCGACGCCAGCTTCCGCACCTTTGCGGAGCTCTGCATCAGCAGGCAGATGTATACCGCGGTACAGGCTTCCAAGCGTCAGAAGCATGTTCCGCTGAACACGTATGTATCCCTGGACGGCGTCGACGGAGCGCAGGAGGGACAGGAGGGAAGCGGGCTGGCGGAGCTTTTGGCGGACAGGGCGGAACAGAGCCCGGAGGAGCTTTTTCTGGACAAAGAGCGGGTGGTGTATCTGGAAGACGCCATCGAAAGGGAATTAAGCGAGTTTGAACGCCAGGTTCTGGATCTCTACATGACGGGAATGCGCTATTCCGAGATCGCGAAGGTCCTTGGCCGGGATGAGAAGGCAACGGACAACGCGCTTCAGAGATTAAAGGCAAAGATCCGCAGGATGCTTTGCAGAGATTAAGGAAAAGAGCCGTAAAAGGCTGGGGCAGAAAGGCATAAGGAAATATGAACATTATCATTGTCGGCTGCGGCAAGGTGGGTTCTACGCTGGTGGAGCAGCTGAACGGGGAAAATCATGATATTGTGGTGATCGATGTAAAGGAGGAAAAGGTAAAATCCATTACCGACGAACTCGACGCCATGGGAATCGTGGGGAATGGCGTCAACCATGAGACGCTGCAGCAGGCGGGGATCAAACGGGCGGATCTTCTGATCGCCGTGACAGGCTCCGACGAACAGAACCTGCTGTGCTGCGTGATCGCGAAAAAAACGGGAAACTGTAAGACTATCGCCCGGGTGCGCAATCCCATCTACAGTACGGAGACCGCTTTTTTGAGGGAGGAGCTGGGGCTTGCCATGATCATCAATCCGGAACAGACGGCGTCCGCGGAGATCGCCCGGCTGTTCCAGTTTCCCACGGCGGTAAAGATCGACACCTTTTCCAAGGGGCGGATCGAGCTTTTGCATTTCCGCGTCACCAGCGAATGTCTGCTGAATAATTACGAACTGATCCATATTCGTACCACACTGAAGTGTGACGTGCTGGTCTGCATGGTCCGCCGGGGCGAGGAAGTGCTGATCCCAAGGGGCGATTTCATCTTCCGGGAGGATGACGTGGTGGCCATCGTCTCCACGCCGGCGAAGGCCAGCGACTTCTTTAAAAAGATCGGAATCAGCACGGGCAAGATCCGCACCGCCATGCTGGTAGGCGGCGGAACCATGGCTTATTATCTGGCCCGGCGGCTTCTGGACGTGGGGGTCGAGACAAAGATCGTGGATCAGGATCCCGTGCGCTGCGAGCATCTCAACGAACTGCTCCCCAAGGCAAAGATCATCTGCGGCGACGGGACCGACGAAAAAATCCTGCTTCAGGAAGGACTGGAAACCGTGGACGGCTTTGCCGCGCTGACCGGTCTGGACGAGGAAAATATTCTGCTTTCCCTGATGGCGAAGAAGTATTCTCCGGCGAAGATCGTCACGAAGATCAACCGGGTCAATTTCAACAGTGTGCTGGGTGATATCAGGCTGGACAGCACCGTCTTTCCAAGGCTTCTGACGGCGGATGTGATCATCAAGTATGCCCGTTCCATGAACGAATCGCTCAACAGCAATGTGGAAAATCTCTACAAGCTGGAGGAGGGAAGGGCGGAGGCGCTGGAGTTTTACATCAAGGAGCCTTCCGCCGTCACGGGAGTACCTCTGGTAAAGATGAAGCTGAAGAAAAACCTGCTTCTCTGTTCCATTACAAGAGGAAGCCGGATCATCATACCGGGCGGCCAGGACGAGCTTGCGGTGGGCGATTCCGTGGTGGTGGTCACAACCCACACCAGGCTGAACGATATCAAGGATATACTGGAGGCTTGACATGAATTTTGCGATTGTGCGGTTTATTCTCGGCTGGGTGCTGGAGTTTGAGGCCGGGTTCCTGCTCCTGCCGCTGCTGGTGGGGTTTCTTTACGGAGAGGTCCGTATTTCCCTGTGCTTTGCGGCCACGGCGGCGCTGTGCCTGCTCGCCGGCGTCCTGCTGAAATGCAGAAAGCCCGTAAAAAAGGATCTTTATACCCGGGAGGGGTTCGCTACCGTTGCGCTCAGCTGGATCGTCATGAGCGCTTTTGGCGCGCTGCCGTTCCTGTTTTCCGGGGAGATTCCGAATTATGTGGACGCGGTGTTTGAGGCCGCCTCCGGGTTTACCACCACCGGGGCGAGCATCCTGACTGACGTGGAGGCGCTCAGCCGCGCCAGTCTGTTCTGGCGCAGCTTTACCCACTGGATCGGCGGCATGGGGGTGTTTGTCTTTATCATGGCCATCCTGCCCCTGATCGGCGGCGGAACCACCATAAACCTGATGCGGGCGGAGAGCACCGGCCCCGCTGTGGGAAAGCTTCTGCCAAAGGTCCGGGATACGGCGAAGATCCTTTATGAGATCTATATCGGCCTCACCGTTGTGGGAACCGTTGTGCTCTGCGCCTGCGGCCTGAATCTGTTCGAGTCGCTGACTACCATTTTCGGCACGGTGGGAACCGGCGGCTTCGGGATCTACAACGACAGCGTGGTCAGGTTCAGTCCTCTGGCCCAGAATATGATTACGCTGTTTATGGTTTTAAGCGGCATCAACTATACGGCGTATTTCTGCCTTCTGAGCAGAAGACTGAAGGACGCCTTTTCCATCGAGGAAGTGCGCTGGTATCTGGGCATCATCCTCGGCAGCGCGGCGGTGGTGGCATGGAATATCCGCAGGCTGTATCCCACCGCGGGGGAATCCCTGCGCCATGCCTTTTTCCAGGTGGGCTCCATCATGACCAGCACCGGCTTTTCCTCCACGGATTTTGACACCTGGCCCCAGCTTTCCAAGACGATCCTGATCCTGCTGATGTTCGTCGGCGCCTGCGCGGGCAGTACCGGCGGCGGGATCAAGGTGACCCGGTTCATTATCCTGCTGAAGGCGGTCCGGAAGGAACTGGCCATGATGATCCATCCGCGTCTGGTCAAAAAGATCAGGGTGGACGGCCATACGCTGGCGCATGAGACACTGCGGGCAGTCAACGTGTTCATTTCCATATACTTTGTGCTGCTCTTTGCCTCCGTGCTGCTGATCAGCATGGATAATTTCGGCTTCACCACCAACTTCACGGCCGTCCTGGCGACGCTGAGCAATATCGGTCCCGGCCTTGACATGGTCGGGCCCACGGGGAATTACTCCATTTTCAGCTCTTTTTCCAAGCTGGTGCTCATATTTGACATGATCGCGGGCAGGCTGGAGCTGTTTCCCATGCTGATTCTGTTTCTGCCGTCCTGCTGGAAAAAATACTGAGTTCCGGCATCGCGTCCGGGGACGTGAATCTTCTTTATTCTTTTTTAATACTTTTTTCCTGGTCCGGTTCTTGACTTCCGGTTGTGGCGGAATTATAATCAACGGGTAAAAACCGACCGACCGGTCGGACGAGGAGAAATGTCATGATTTCAAAATTCAGCGTAAGAAAACCATATACGGTTCTGGTGGGCGTGGCGCTCGCCATTATTCTTGGTATTGTCTCTTTTACCAGGATGACGGCCGACCTGCTTCCCAGCATCAGCCTGCCCTATGTCATCGTGATGACAACCTATCCCGGCGCGAGTCCCGAGACCGTGGAGACAGCGGTAACGCAGCCCGTGGAAGCAGCGATGGCTACAGTCAGCAATATCGAGGAGATCAATTCCGTGTCCGGCGAAAATTACTCCATGGTGATCCTGGAGTTCGCCCAGACGGCGGATATGAACGCGGTGTCTCTCGAAATACGGGAGAGCCTGGACCAGATCACAAGCTATTGGGACGAATCCATCGGCAATCCCATTATTATGAAGTTGAACCCGGACATGCTGCCGGTGATGATCGCGGCTGTGGGAATGGACGGGATGGACAACGGGGAGATCAGTACATACGTCCAGAACAATATCATGCCGGAGCTTGAGAGCATCGAGGGCGTGGCCAGCGTCAGCGCTTCGGGACTTTTAGAGGAGAGCGTCAACGTGATCATCCGCCAGGAAAAGATCGACGCGATGAACGAGAAGGTGTTTGCGGCCATCGACGAGAAGATGGCGGACGCGGGACAGGAGCTGGACGACGCGGAAAAAGAGCTGCAGGACGGCAGGCAGGAGATTATCGACGGCCGGGAGGAACTCGTAAACGGCAGGCAGGAGATCATCGACGGCCGCAAAGAACTGGAAGACGGAAAGAAGGAACTGGAGGACGGAAAAAAAGAGCTGGAGGATAAGCAGAATCAGACCAGCGCCCAGCTTGCCGCCCAGAAGACCCAGTTGATGACGGTAAAAAGCCAGCTGGAGGGGATGCAGACGACGCTTGCCACTGCGGCCCAGCTGAATCAGGGGATCAGTCAGATTGACGCGGCGCTGAAACAGCTGGAGCAGATCAATGCACAAAAGTCGAACCTTGAGGCACTGCAGAGCGGAACATATCTGGCTCGTTATGACGAATCTATGAAAAAGTGGGGCGACGCCGCGGCAAAGCTTACGATCAGCGGGAGCGATCCGGGAGTCATGAAGGATTCGTATGCCACAATGCAGGAGGCCCAGGGCGAGCTGGATAACCTGAAGACAGAGTTTGCCGCCAATCCCGCTGTTGCGATTCTCTGCGCCGCAGACGCCCAGATCGCGCAGCTGATCCAGCCCGCGCTTGCCCTGGAACACTGGTATTCCACCGATCCGGAACAGGCCCAGACCGTCGCCGTCACGGTGGGAACCGCCCTGGGAACCTCTCAGAAGGCCGCGGAGGAGATGCTGAAGCAGCTGGGACAGATCGCTGCGCTTCAGACCCAGCGGGAAAATCTGAATACCGCTCTGATCGCACAGACCGGCGGTCTCGGGTATGACGCCTACGTGGCCATGGTGAACGAGACGCTGAAAAAGCAGAATATCACGGACCTTGGCAAGGCCATTTCCGATATCAATTCAGCCATCACCGCCATCGAGCAGGGACAGATGACGGCGGCCATCGAATTTGCCAACGGCAAGGCTACCATCGCGCTGGGCGAATATCAGCTGGAGCTGGCGCAGACCCAGCTGGAGGCCAGCGACGACCAGATCCAGTCCGGATTTGACCAGATGGACGACGCCCTGAAACAGCTGGAGGAAGGGGAGGAACAGCTGGTCGACGGAAGAAAGCAGTTTGAGGAAGCGAAGGAGAGCGCATACGAGCAGGCGAATCTGTCGAACATCCTGACGGTGGACACCGTGGAAGGACTGCTGACCGCCCAGAATTTTTCCATGCCGGCCGGGTATGTGACGGAAGAGGGCGTGGACTATCTGGTCCGCGTGGGCGATAAGCCCTCCGATGTGGAGGAATTAAAGGCGCTGCCGCTGATGGATCTTCATATGGACGGGGTTCCCGTTATCACCTTGGGCGACGTGGCGGACGTGTTCTACACGGATAACTCCGCGGATATCTATACCAACGTGGACGGCAGCGCCGGCGTGATGCTGACCATTCAGAAGCAGACCGGATACTCCACCGGCGAGGTTTCCGACCGGCTGGGTGAGCGTTTTGACGAACTGATGGAACAGAATCCGGGCCTGAGCCTGATTAAGCTGATGGATCAGGGCGTTTACATTGACCTGGTCATGGATTCCATTGTGAATAATATTGTGTTCGGCGCAGGACTGGCAATCCTGATCCTTCTGCTGTTTTTGAAGGATATCCGGCCTACCCTGGTGGTGGCGTTTTCCATTCCTGTCAGCCTGGTGACAGCCGTGGTCTGCATGTATTTCAGCGGCGTGACCCTGAACGTGATCTCGCTTTCCGGACTGGCGCTGGGCATCGGTATGCTGGTGGATAACTCCATCGTGGTGATCGAGAATATTTACCGTCTGCGGAACGAGGGCATGTCCGTACAGGATGCGGCCATAGAAGGGGCAAAGGAGGTGGCGGGCGCCATTCTGGCATCCACGCTGACCACGGTATGCGTGTTCCTTCCTATCGTATTTACGGAGGGCATTACCAGACAGCTCTTTGTGGACATGGGCCTGACCATCGCCTACTCGCTTCTCGCCAGCCTTGTGATCGCGCTGACGGTGGTGCCCGCCATGTCCTCCAAAATGCTGCGGAACACAAAGGAGAAGAAACCGGGTAGGATCTTCGGGGCGTTTGTCAATCTGTATGAAAAACTGCTCCGGGGGGCGCTAAGTGTAAAACCCCTTGTGCTTCTTCTGGTGGTGGCCCTGCTTGTGATCAGTGTGGCGCTGGCGTTTACCAACGGCACGGCGTTTATGTCCGATATGGATTCCACCCAGCTTACCGTTACCGTCAGCCTGGATGAGGAAGCGACCCTGCAGGAGACCGGGAAGGTGACGGATCAGGTGGTGGACGCCATCCTTTCCGTGGAAGATGTCCAGAATGTGGGCGCCATGACCTCCGCCGGAACCATGTCTCTTTTGGGCGGCGGTGAGGGAAGCACCAACACGGCTACCATTTATGTTGTGACAAGAGAAGACAAGACCATGAGCAACGAAGAGATCGCAAAGCAGATCCAGGAGAAAACAGCGGGTCTGGATGCGCAGATCGATGTGGACACTTCCAGTATGGACATGAGCGCGCTGGGAGGAAGCGGGATCTCTATTGAGGTGAGAGGCCGCGACCTGGATACCATCCAGCGCATCGCCCGGGAGGTGGCGGACATTGTGGGAACGGTGGAAGGAACCGCCGAGGTAAGCGACGGCCTGCAGGATTCGGACGAGGAGCTACGCGTCGTGATCGACAAGGACGAAGCGGTGCACTACGGCCTTACCGTGGCCCAGGTGTTTACCCAGATCATGTCGAAGGTCGCGGATGCCGGCAGTGCCACGACGCTGGTGGAAGCTGACAGGGATTACAATGTCTATGTGAGCAACGAAAAGGACATGGAGCTGACAAGAGAACAGATAAAGCAGCTTTTGATCGAAGGAACCGACGAAAACGGAGAGAGCGTGGAAGTGCCGCTGTCCGAGATCGCGGATTTTGAGACGGCTTACGCGCTTCCGTCCATCAGCCGGACGGCCCAGACCAGATATGTGTCTGTGACCGCTGCCATTGCGGAGGGATATAATGTCGGCCTTGTGTCGGCGGATGTGGAAGAGAAGCTGGCGGATTATGAGATGCCTGACGGATACCAGCTGGTTTTCTCCGGGGAGAATGAGATGATCATGGATGCCATGAGCCAGGTGATGCTGATGATGCTGCTGGCGATCCTGTTCATGTACCTGATCATGGTAGCACAGTTTCAGTCCCTGCTGTCGCCCTTTATCATCATGTTTACCATCCCGCTGGCCTTTACAGGCGGTTTCCTGGGACTGTTCCTCAGCGGAAGCGAGGTCAGCGTCATCGCCATGATCGGCTTCGTCATGCTGGCGGGTATTATCGTGAACAACGGTATTGTGCTGATTGACTATATGAACCAGCTGCGGGAAGGCGGCATGGAGAAGCGGGAGGCCATCCTGACCGCCGGGCGCACCAGGCTGCGGCCTGTGCTGATGACGGCCCTGACCACGATTCTTGCGCTGTCCACCATGGTATTCAGCAATGATATGGGCGCGGAGATGGCAAAGCCCATGGCGGTTGTGACCATCGGCGGCCTGTTGTACGGAACGCTGCTGACGCTGGTGGTGATCCCCTGCATCTACGATATCTTTATCAGGGAGCGCAGACCCGGGAAGAAAAAGAAGCCGGGGAAAAGAAGGAAAGCAGGGGTGGATGACTGATGGCCAGAATTACGGGGACGGAGGGAGCGGAACGTATCCCGCCCAAGGTGCTTCTGCTGTATCAGGCAGTGAACCAGCTTCTGGCGGAGGGAGCGGATCCCATAAATCTGAAGGTTTCCACCATCACGGACAGGGCGGGGATCGGCAAGGGTACGGCTTATGAATACTTTGACAGCAAGGAAGAGATCGTCATCCATGCTGTGGTATATCAGATGCAGGCCGCCATGGAACAGCTCGAGAAAGGGCTTCTTGCGAGAAAGAGCTTTCAGGACCAGCTGAATTATCTGCTGGATGAAGTGAGCGCCCAGGGAGGGGAGCCAAACTGTTTCCTGAAGCTGGTGCATCTTCTGACGGATAACTCGCAGTTCAGCCGCCAGGTTCAGGAAATACTGGATTCCGCCACCTGTGAGAGGAACCGGCTGATCCGGCTTTTCCGGAAGATCCTTGGTGCTGCCGTGGAACGCGGCGAGGTGAGGGCGGATATGCCCCTGGATTATATGGTATTTTCTGTGGGCGGCAGGGTCCTGGCCTATATGGTTGCCGTTATGGAAGAAAATCTGGAGATTGAGCTTCCCCGGATGCGGGAGCTGGTGTATGAGGGAATTTTGAAGGAGTTCTGTCCCGCCTGACGTAAAAGGGAAAAGATTTTTCTTGACAGCGTTGTCTAATCGTGTTAGACTGAAAATGTCTAATACAATTAGACAACGCTTTTTTGCTGCAGCGAGGGAGCATAACTCAGGTACGGGAAGAAAGAGGAGAGGAAGAGAGATGGATCAATTCAGGCTGGGAGAAATGGAAGAAAAATTTGCGGATCTGATCTGGGAGCACGCGCCCATACGTTCCGGGGAGCTGGCAAAGCTTTGTGAGAACGCATTTTCCTGGAAGCGGACGACGACCTATACCATGCTGAAGCGGCTCTGTGACAGGGGGCTGTTTGTCAACGAAAACGGCATGGTGACAGCGTGTATGAGCCGGGAGGATTTTCAGGGCGTCAAGGGCGAGCAGTTTATCAGGGAAAACTTTCAGGATTCGCTGCCGCTGTTTGTAGCGGCTTTTGCGCGGAAGCGCAGGCTCCGCGAGGAAGAGATCCGGATGCTGAAAAAGCTGATTGACGAATATGAGGAGGATTGATGATGACGAATCTGTTTATCCGGATGTTAAATATGAGTGTGACAGGCGCATTGATCATATTGGCGGTTTTGGCGCTGCGCCTGCTTTTGAGACGGGCACCCCGTATTTTTTCCTATGGGCTGTGGGCGGTGGTGCTTTTCCGGCTGCTGTGTCCCGTGTCCTTCGAGAGCCGTTTTTCCCTGCTGGGGGTGCTGAACGCGCCGGTGGAGAAGGGAACCATGGAATATATATCCGGGACGGAGCAAAATGCGCCGGCTGCGGAAACGACGTTTGCGCAGACGTCTTCGTCGGAGGAAATGATCCCGGATCCGGCGGCGGGGCAAAACGCGGCGCCTGGGGCGGAAGAGAGCGGGAAAGTGCAGAGAACCGTCTCGGAAACGCTGGGGGGGCTTCTTCCCGCAGGGGCAGCGATCTGGCTGGCCGGCGTCTGTATCTTTCTGCTCTGGGGAGCAGTTTCCTACGGCAGATTTGTGTTCCGGCTGGGGGCGGCGGAAAAGGTCCCGGAAGGCGGACAGAAACGGGTCTTCCGCACAGACGCGGTATCGACGCCTTTTGTCGTCGGTTTTTTTCGACCCTGTATTTATCTGCCCGCGGGCCTGCCGGAACAGGAACGGGATTATATCCTCCTTCACGAGCGGATCCACTTAAGAAGGGGAGACAATATGACCCGGGCGGCGGCATGGCTGGCGCTGTGCCTGCACTGGTTTAATCCGCTGGTCTGGCTGGCCTTTTTCCTGAGCGGCCGGGACATGGAAATGTCCTGTGACGAGGCGGTCATCCGCCGGGCGGGAAATCAGATCAAGAAAGCGTATTCCGCGTCTCTTTTGGCGCTGACTTCGGGGCGGAAAATTTCCGTCGGAATCCCGCTGGCGTTTGGAGAGGGGGATCCCGGAAGCCGGATCAAAAATATCCTGCATTATAAAAAGCCGGCTTTCTGGCTTGCCGCGGCGGCTCTGGCCGTCTGTGTCCTGACCGGGGTGTTCCTGCTGGGAAATCCGAAAAAGGACGAAAAGGAGCAAGAGGAAGAGGTATTCTATGTTTACGGGGTGGTGACGGAGTCGGAAAAATTTGGGGGCGATGTGGTCCTGATCCCGAAGCTGGGGGAAATGATGCGGATTCCCGCTGCGCAGAAGGTGGAGCCCTATTATGAAATGGAATTTGACGGCCTGGCGCCGGGACATCTGGTGCGGATCGCTCTTCCGGAGGAAACAGTAATTCTGGAAACCTATCCGGGACAGTTTTCCGAAAAGGCGGATTCCATCGAGGTGATGGGCGAAGGGTTTGTCCTGCAGACCGCGCCTGACGGCGGTTATTTCCTTGGCGTGCCTCTTGGCATGGCGCGGGAGGCGAAAGCGGGGGATACGCTGGACATTTATCACGCGGTTCTGGAGGAAGGAAATCTGATGGAGAACTATCATCTGTTCCTGCTGGAATCTCCGGAAAAAGTTAAGACGGAGTTGCTTGCCGAGACGCAGGTGCTTGCGGTGGATCCGGAAAACAATGATATTATAGTGGAACTGTCAAGGGAGGAGACGGAAATTTTCCTGTCGGAGTTTGGTTTTGGCGTCTCCTGTGAGGTGAAAACGGACGGTGCGCAGGGAACAGACGGTGCGCAGGGGACGGACGGGCAGCAGGGAACGAATGGACAGTCCGAACCGGAGGGAGAGATCAGAGAACTCGACAGCGGGATCATCGCATCCGGCGAGATTCCCGACGGGACTTACTGGGTGTATGCCAGATCCATCAGCCGCAGCGGCCGCAGCATTGACCGTTATGTGATCCCGTTTGGGATGTCGGAGGACGAGGCGGTATTCCTTCCCGTCTTTTCCGATGACTGCGTCTTCTATGGAAACAGGGAGATGGACAGCGTCCGTTTTGAAGAGATCGGCTTTGATGAGTTTGCGGAGCTGGTGACGGAAGGGGCGTCGTGGATTAATGTACCGGTCCGCTGTGTGTTCCGGGATGGACTCATTGAGGAAGCGTACCTTATGAGCACATTTCTTGGTCAGGGCATCTCTTATGAACCCCTGACCTTCAACTACTCCATGTTTTTCGAAGATTTCCTGGCCATGGAAGGGTACTCCATGGAAGAGGCGCTGGCGGAATTTTATGAACTGGTTCGGACGGAAGAAGCGGATGTCTCCGACGCGCCGGGCATGGAGCGGATGGAAATCTATCTGGGCAATATAGGGGATGGAGACAGCGGCGTCGTGTTATTCTATGATCAGGACGGAAATCTGCTGCATACAGAAGACGCCCACATTGCGCGGGTAGCATGGAACAATGTGTATCTGGGCGAACGGAACGGGACTCCTTATCTGATGACCCTGCATATAGAGGATCGGGATGATTACGGGGAGTACTGGTATCAGGTGTTCCGGCTGGACGAAGCGGGAACGCCGCGTCAGATTGCAGGGTCGGATTTCCAGTGGGGCGATTCCATTGTTTATGACGACAACCTGTTCCGTCAGTGGGCCGACGGGATGGAGGCTTATCTTGCGGACAGCCATCTGCTGTTGAGCTCTCAGGAAGGGGAACTGCGCGCGGAAGCCGTTTGCGAGGCGGATCGATATTGTTACGAAACGCTGCGCAGGCAGTCTCTCCGATAACATAGAAATACAGGCCGTCGTGCAGCGAATTTGTACCATTTCAGTTTCAGCACACAGGCGAAATACAGCAAATAAAAAGAACCCTTGATTTTACAAGGGTTCTTTTTAAGCTGCTGACGGGAATCGGACCCGTGACCTCCGCACTACCAATGCGACGCTCTACCGACTGAGCCACAGCAGCACACGTGACTGCTGCCGCAATCACTGTGGTCTATTATAGCAAGGACGCTTCTGTTTGTCAACAATAAAAATCTGAGTTCAGCTCTGAAATTTCAAAAATTTTTATAGTAAAGCTTTTTCTGCCAGCTTTGAAAGGAAAAAATAATTCGCACTAATTCTGTTGAGAATAGGCTCTTTTGAGAAAAAATGGTAAAATAAAAGAAAAAAGTTTTTCGCAAAGGAGTCTGTATGAGCAGGGAACAAGAGAGGATTCGGAGAAAACTGGAAAACAATCCGATCGTGGAGTGTAATAAGATCAGGAGCAGGTATTGTCCTGACCTGTTCCGTGATTTTGCAGACACAAAAGATCCGCAAAACCAGAGTTATATAGAGTATTCCAACGGTGAATTATCACTGCGATGTACTGGAAGCGAAGATCGTGTTAGGGGAGAGCCTGATCGTAAGCATAGCCAGTGAATTCATAGAAAACAACGGAGAAGACGCGGAAAGCCAGAAAAACCTGAGCGAAGAGAAACGCAAGCAGGATTGTGAAACAAAAGCATTTAAGAGGCTGGCGTGGAAAATAAAAAAAGCGTTTCCGCGACTGCCCATCATACTGCTGGGGGACAGCCTGTATGCGTCGGAGCCAGTAATGGATATCTGCCAGGGAAACGGCTGGGAATACATTATCCGCTATAAGACGGGAAGCATCCCGAGCATCACGGAGGAGTATGAAAAGATCCCGGAAAAGGAAACATCCGGGCATTTGGAATTCATAAACGGTATTGATTATAACGGGAAGGCGTTGAATGTGCTGCGGTTCTTGGAAGAAAAGATTGTAAATGGGGAGGCAGTGAGGACGGAATTCCAATGGCTGACAAGCATGCGGATCACCAGAAAAATGCAGAGAAGATAGCTGGAGCAGGAAGGAAACGTTGAAAAATAGAAAACGAGGGTTTCAACCGTCAGAAGAACTGGCAGGGGGATATCACCCATGCCTGCAGCTGGGATGCCACGGCGATGAAGAACCATTACCTGATGACGCAGATATCGGATATGGTAAAGCAGCTGTATGAATGGTTCTTTCTGAAGGCAATGGGGATAAAAAAGAAGCAGAAAAATATATCTTCCGAACTGTTAGAAAGCTTTGGCCGGCAGCTAACAGACAGGGAAGATATAAATGGGGGTGACACGCATTGCGCGCCAGTCAACTGAGATAAGTATAGCAAAGGAAGTGATGCCTGCCAAGAGGGAAATGAAAAAAATATCCACAAAAAAAGCAAGCGATTACAGAAATGGAACTTATGAATGTGGATAACTTCCCAATTTTTACGGGAAACTCAGAAACGGGAAACTTGAGGCATCCGGGCAGGCTATAATAGAATTCACCTTTCAAAACTGAGGCACACAAGAAAGGGTTGAAATATCATAATGGAAGATGTATTATTTTGCAAAACAAACGTTACGAGGTGTGGTATGTATAACATAGGAATATGTGATGACGGAGAAAATATTTGCGCATCTATTGAAAATATGCTATTGCATTATGCAAAACAAAAGTCGGTTCAGGTAGAGGTGCAGATTTGGTATACAGGGGAAGGATTAAGAGACTATCTGGCGCAAGATAATAACTTGGATATACTTTTCCTGGATATAGAACTGTTCAAAATGACAGGAATAGAGGTTGGTAACTATATTAGAAATGTGTTGGATAATATGGGGTTGCAGATAATTTATATTTCCGGGAAAGCATCGTATGCATTGAAACTGTTTAAAACTCAGCCCATGGATTTTTTGGTTAAACCAATTTTGCAGGAGCATATTGATCATACGATGGACATGGCAATCAAAATCATAAAAAAGAGAAATGAGAGGTTTGAATTCAAGCAGGGAAAAGATTATTACTATATTGCCATGGGTGATATTATGTATTTTGAAAGCAGGGCAAAAAAGATAAAAATCGTTACACCACATGATGTCTATGAAATGTATGGCAAGCTAAAAGATGTTATGAAGGATCTGACAGATGATTTCATCATGATTCATCAGTCATATGTAATCAATAAAGAATATGTTTTGCGATATACCTATGAAATGGTAGAATTAGTAAATGGAGCAACATTGACAATCAGCAAAATAAATCGTAAACAGGTCAGAGAAAGGATATTGAGGGACGAATAGCTATGTTTGATTTTACGATTAGTGCTACGACTAATTTATTGCGAATCTATTTGATTTATCGTTTTGTAAATATCTTTTTAGGTAAAGCAGTGCGAAGGAAAGAACAGATTTTGTTTGTATGTGCCTGTTTTTATGTTCTCAATATGACACTGTTTTGGACATTTCATACGATGTGGATTAATATTGTCTGCAATCTGATAGGAATTAGCGGAATTGTGAGATTATATACAAAGTCGGTTAAAACGAATCTATTTGTAGCGGGATCGATATACTTGATTAACATGGGATGCGACGTGGCGGGTACTATGCTGTTTATACAGTATGAGGATGGCCAGAAGTTTAACCAGATTTATGAAATGGTATCGGTATTTATGATTTTGGTGTGTTTGTTTTTGGCGGAAAAAATCATTACAATACATAGAAATGTAGAGCAGACACAGAATGTTTCACTGATAGTGGTGCCTCTATGCAGCATAACTATCATTTTGTTCTTGGCATATTCGGAGGTCTGCGAGGAAACAGGGATAGCTGTTGTGGCTTTGGGACTGCTTGTTATTAACTTTTTTATGCTCTATCTTTATAATCAACTGCTCCACTCTATCTCGCAAAAATATGAGACAGAGATGCTGAAAAATCAAGTGCAGATCTATTCAAATCAGCTTGATGCGGTCTTTCAGAGCGAAGAGAAGGTGAAAGCGCTGCGGCATGACATGAAGCACCATATGAATGAATTGAAACTGTTGGCAAACAAATACAATGTAATAGAAATTCAGGATTATATAGACCGTATGGAATATTTTATTCATAATCCTAAAGAGATTGTTTCTTCGGGTAATGTGGAGATCGACAGCGTCTTGAACTATATGTTGCAGAAAGCAAAGGCGGAATTAGAGACGGTTGATGTAAAGGTAATACTTCCTGAAGAAATTAAGCATTCCTTTGATCTAAATGTGCTGATTGGAAATTTGCTTGAAAATGCAATAGAAGCAGCAAGGAAGACGAAAAAAAAGTATTTGAATGTTTACATTGCATTACAAAAAGGTGTACTGAAGATTCAGATAGAAAACAGTTATGTGACAGAAACTATTTCGGAAATAAATAATAGAGATGGCAGTAGAATTTTCCTGACAACAAAAAAGAAAAAGGAACAGCATGGTATTGGATTAAAAAACGTAAAAAAAATTGTGGAGTTATACAATGGAAATATAGACATACAGACGAGAGGGGACATTTTCAGTGTTAAACTAATTTTATATATGTCAATGGTTGATGATATGATATAATAGATGTAAAAAAGCATGGGGAGAAATCTCTGCCATGTTTTTTTACACCCAATTTTGGCAAATATATAGCCCAATTATTCCAAGAAACGGCACAATTTGTAATTTTATGGTAAATTCATTTTCGGAAAGGAGGGATGAAGCAATGCAGAAAATAACAATTACTGTAAAGAAAACCATTGCATATCTGGCAAAGAAATCCGCCAGTGTGGAAGCAAATCATTATCTGTTTTGTGCAGAGCGGCTGGCCGGTTGAGGGTTATATATTGATTATGGCGATTTCTGCTGTAGTTATTTTTATAATGGTACCAGTCGAGAACAATAATAAGCATTTGGATCAAACAGAACAAAAGGTTTATCGAAGACGAACCAGAATGATTTTGACGTTGGAATGTATGCTGTTCATATTCGCATTAGTATTGAACTTGAAAGAGTTGGCTGTTGTAGTAGCAATAGATTTTTTCATTGTCAGTGTATCGCTGTTGGCAGGCAGAATAAAACTACAGCTACAGTTGTATAACAGGAGATGAAAAAAGAAAGATTAAGAAAGCTGTTTGCCCTTGATTTAGGGTGTGCGACCAATAAATTCTGGCATGCAGAAAATTGTGAGTGAAATTGTATAAATAAGCGAAGAGGAAAGAGGCATTCTCAATGAACAAATTAAGAAGTATTGATTTTCAGATTCATAATAAAATTAACTCGTCAGGACTTTTTTTATGTTGCTTGCTGGTGTGTTTATCTATGTTTCTGACATCATGCAGTAAGGACAGTGTATCCGATAATGATGACATATCAAGTGAAAGAATTGTCTCCAATGTTACCACGCCAAAGAGGGAATGGGTTTATGTACCAGAAGTTTTCACAGTGGAGAATGGGAGTGCTGATTACGAAAGAATGCAGCCGGTGGGAGATACCTTCTGCTATGTGTCATTTGGGGAGGAGTCCGGGAACGGCACAAAAAGTATCTGCCAATATTCCCTGAATGATGGAGAACTAAAGAGTGTTCCCATTAACTGGTTAGAGGGAGGAAATGACTGGGATCCGGGCTATCGGTTTTTTACACAGGATTATGGACTGTATATGACCGCAAATGTCTATCCGGCAGCCGGTTCCATGAAACGCTTTTTGTGCAGGTTTGATTTGGAAGGAAATTGCATGTTTTCCAAGGATATTACAGAGCAGGCAGGAGGGAATGTCTCTATTCACGAACTGACTGCGGACAGCCAGGGGAGGATTTATATTTTTCTTGATAACGGGGAGTTGCTGCTGTATACCAGTGGAGGGGATTATCACGGTTCTATCAGTTATAATTCCCCGGAAAATCAGACGATTGTTCAGATAAATGGAGCCTGTGAAGGCGCTGACGGCAGAATTTATTTCTGCATCGGCAAGGAAAGTATGAACATGGCAGGAAGTGATAAAGAGGGGACGGCTGGCGTACGCTGTACCTTGATGGAAGTTGATTTTGAGAATGCCCGATTACTGGAAATCGCCGGGAACCTCCCAAATATCAATGGCCTCTGCATGGGAACAGGGAAAAATGAAGATTCCGCGGGAGGGAGTGATGGTTTGGACGGCGGATATGATTTACTGCTGTATGACGACAGAGCTGTCTATGGGTATTGTTTTGATACTCAGAAAAACGATTCCGGATCAGCCGGGGAAGAATTATTTCTCTGGATGGACAGTGATATTAATGGGTACTGTGTCACAAACTTGTATCTGCTGGAGGACGACAGACTGTGTGCCACAGTGGTAGATTGGATGAACGATGACAGGGGAATCGTGGTACTGGAAAGGACAAAGGCGGAACAGGCTCCAAAAAGGGAAGAACTGGTGCTTGCAACTGTGGATGGAGGGAGCGATTTGGCAACAATGGCAGTAAAGTTCAACCGGGGAAACAGCCAATATCACCTTACTGTGAAAAGCTATGAATCTCTGACCGATCTCTACAATGCTATACTGACAAAGGAACCCATGGATCTGATTGACCTGTCTGGCATCAATGTGCAGAAACTGGCAGACAGGGGACTCTTTGAGGATCTGACTCCTTATGTGGATCAGTCGGAGGCGTTTGATCGTTCGGATTTTGTGGACGGAATATTAGATGTATATACCTGCGATGATGTATTGGTGGGAATTCCGGCGGAATTCATGATTCAGACCGTAGTAGGAAACGGAGCACTGTTGGACAATAAAGAGGGTCTGACATTGGATGAACTGTATTTGATTGAGAATCGTAATCCGGGGGTGAAAGCCTTTGATGGGGTGACAAAAGAAGAGATACTGCAATATTTTATGATGTTTAATGAGAATGCTTTTATCGACTGGGATACAGGTAGCTGTCAATTTGATACGGAAGAATTTAAAGTGCTACTTGAATATGTGAGTCAATTTCCAGATTCTGTGGCAAGTGGGAGAGAAAATGAATCCTTATCCTCCAAAATAAAAGAAGGGAAAGTACTGTTTGCTGTAGCGGAGTTGTATCCGTCTATGTTAAGGGATTATGTGAAAATGTTTGGAGGGGATGCCGTCTGTGTAGGTTTTCCTACTGCGGATGGTAAAGGGGGACACCTTTTAATCAGTAGCGATGCGTATGCAATCGCTGCTGTATCGGAGCATAAGGAGAGTGCATGGCAGTTTATTGAGGAAATTTTGACACAGGAGAAGAAAGGCGAACTTTATGTAGAACTCTGGTTTACTTACCCAGCATTAAAGGAGAAATTGAATGAGAAAGCAGAGTTTTCCATAAAAAAGAATGAAGTAACATGGGATGATGTCAATATGGTACTCAAACTTGTTCCGAATGCAACGCCTTTCTTTTCTGTGGATGATGCAGTCATTCAAATCATCAATGAAGAGGCAGAAGTTTATTATAGCGGGCAAAAAGGGATAGATGATGTAGTAAGTGTTATACAAAATCGTATCCAGCTATATGTGAATGAAAATAAGTAAAGAAGTGAAAGCGTGGGATGCAGAGGGAAGCGTGACAACAGAGCGCATGGCGCGGGAAATGTTTACGGCAGTTATACGGACAGTCTGGATTGGATCAGTGTTTTACAGCATGATATGCGGCAGCAATACAAACTGGGCAGCCTGGCGGCGTTGAACAGACGGATAACGAAAGGACCATTGTGATCGTGGATTGCAATGGTCTTCATATTGTGATGCGACTGTATTTTTGCATCCTTGTTTTGTAAGTATTTTTGTGGTAATATTTACGAGATGGATTCCGGAGAAATGATTGGATCATAACAAGACATTTCGGACAAAGTGGAGGAACTGATATGAAACATACATTTTTTAATAAATTATTTGTCTTGTCAGTATGCTGCTGCATTTATTTAGCCGGATGTACAGATGCATCCAAAGGAACGGAAAGCGACAGTGGCAGCGAAAATGAAAAAGAGTCCTCTTCCACGGAAGTTATGGGAAGTCCTGAAGACGGCTCGGCATCTGACTCAGCGGAGGAAGACACCGATATTTCTTCGATGAACAGAACGGAAGCGGAAAATGCAAAGATCACATTAAACGACTTTGACGGAACGATCAATTGTGTGGAAGATGGGGGATTGCTGCTGGTTGACGCAGGCAGGATACTGCGGATGGACGGTCTTGCTCTCGAGGTACAAAAAGAGGCGGAGAACACTGCTCCCGTGCTCATAAATCCCCAGGCAAAAACAACAGAAGATGCATATTTATTGATGGGAGAGACGTTTGAGGGATGGAGCTTTCAATGGATCGAGTATGACAGGGATCTGCACTTGAAACAGGCAGCCGATATAGCGGAGATGGCGGCTTCAGAGCGTGAGATCATAAACTGCAAACTATTTTCCGGGGAAGACAAATTTCTTTATAGCAATATATATGGCCTGTACCTGTTTGATCCTGCGTCAGGTGAGACCACAGATCTGGCACAGGACGGTATTTTTATTCATGAGTTTGCCTGCATGGAGCAAGCGGGGGAGATTTTGTTCAGCGGCGAAGACGCCTCCGGAGAAAGAGTCCTCGGAACATTGGGCATGGATGGGGAAAGGCTGCAGGAAGAGAGGGGCGGGCATTTATGGGGAGGTATATGGGCATTTGAAGATTTTGCACTGATAGAGGAAGCAGAAGTGGTGGGACAGGAAAGCGAAAAAGCGGTCTTTCGGTACGATGCGGGGGGAGAGATCCAGGTGTTCCCGCTTTCTGACAGCAGTGAAAACAGAAACATTACTGTATCCTGCCATGGCGATTACTATGCTACCCGTACAACGTTTAAAGGGGCTGAAACGCACTATGTGATACGTATTTATTCCTCCAAAGACGGCAGTATGGTAAAAGAACTGCCATTGACCGATGAAGAGTATGGCGATGATTTCCGACTGAAAGGGTTTTTAATATGCGATGATATAAACAGGATTATTTTATATGGCACATGGAAAGGGCAGGAGACAAATACCTGGATCGTATCGGAGAGTTTATAAATGTTGGAGTGCAATGTTATGTTAAAGAAACGTAAAAAGTTCATGATCATGACAGCTTTGCTGTCCGTGCTTGTTTTGACAGCCTGCACAGGGGAAGGTGGAGAGAAAGCGGATGGAACTCCTGTGACATTAGTATATGGCACCATGAATCTGGATCAGGAAATGAGCACATGGATTGAGGAATATAATCTCGCACACGAGGACTTCCGGATTGAGGTGCGGGAGTATGGACAGGAGGATCTGGATGAGGGACTGATGCGTTTCAATGCCGAAATTGTAAAGGGGAACGGGCCGGATCTGATCGATCTGAGCGACATCGACGTTGGCCTTTATATTTCTCTGGGGGTGTTGGCAGACCTTTATCCCCTGATAGATGCGGATACGGAACTGCAGCGGGAAACTTTTGTGCCCGGAATCCTGAAATTGTATGAGGAAAACGGACATTTATATGGCGTCGCGCCGGGATACAGGCTGGAAACAATTATGGGGGAAAAAGCCCTGCTGGGGGATCCGGCGGAGTGGACGGTAGAGAAGATGAAGAATGTGATTGACAATCTGCCGGAGGGCAGTTGTTTTATCAATAACCTGGGCTCTTTAGGGCTGCTGCGGATTGTGCTGCAGGGGGAAATGGACAAGTATGTGGATTGGGAAGCCGCAGATTGTTCTTTTGACAGCGAGCCGTTCAAGGAACTGCTTCAACTGGCCGCTGTTATGGATACGCTCCCGGTATTTGACAATGACGAACAGGCCATAGCAGAAGGAAAAGTGCTGGCGAACCGTCTCTATGTCTCCGATCTGGGGGAATATGCCGCGTCGGCCCGTCTATTTCAGGGAAAATCGACGGTATGTGTGGGTTATCCTTTCCCGGAGGGAGGCAGTGCGCTGGTGACGCCGTATCTGCCTGTTGGAATCTGTTGTGGGGAAAATCAGGACGCCGCATGGGAATTTGTGAAGTCGTTGCTGGGGGAAGAGTTTCAGGAGAAACATATCCGTTTTAATTTTCCTCTGCGTCAGGATTCCCTGCAAAAGCAATTTGAAAAATCAATGGCCCGCTCTGCGGAAAATGTAGCGGCGGAGGAAGCGATCGGACAGGAAGATTGCGATGCGCTTTATGAAGTCATCTATTCTGCAAACACTTCCAGGGTTTTTGACGCGAATATCTGGGACATTGTGTCAGAGGAAGCAGAAGCTTATTTTGACGGGGACAAAACCCTGGATCAAGTGGTTCAAATCATTCAGAAGCGTGTCGAAATATATGTTCATGAAAATGATACATGAAATATATCTATGAAAATCAGCAGCCAGGTTAAAAATGGCAGAGCTTTATCAGCTCTGCTTTTTGTGATTCAGACGGTAGTGATCGGACAAATTTTTAAAAACGGAATCCCTGTTTTGCAGCATGATACGCAGCGTTAAAAGAAATTTGTGGTCATTTGATGCGGCGGTGCAGATCAGGAGTCTGTACCCGAAAATCAGTATCGCGCTTGTGACAGCCTATATCGGCTATGCGCTGGAGGGATACCTTCTGGCGAAAAATTAGAAAATAGATGTAATATTTTGGGCTTGTTGCTGTCATAGCAAGTGTTTATATGAGCAATAGTCTGAAACCGCAGAAAAAAATTGAAAATTTAGGCGAGACAGATTATTTGATAGTTATGATGTAGAGCAAGCATGTGACTATATCCGAGATTCGTATTTAGAGTTCCGTTCATGCTATCAGGAACAGTATGAAAAAATGGGAATCATGATATGCATAATTATTGTGAATTACTGTTTAAAGAAATTGGATCCATTGTCGGGAACAGACATTAAATTGTTTAAGAAATATTAAGCTTTTGATAAATCTGCTGCAGCAGTTATTTTTTGCTTTACAAACTTTCCTTTTCCTGTTACAATCTATATATCCTTGAAAGATATTATCTATTTTCTTCGCAAATTCTGCGGCATTTTTCAGGACAAAAAACTATCAAATCAACAGGAGGGACCTGCTTATGACAGAAGACAGGACAAATGAACTGGCTAATGCTGGGACGAAAAAAGGTGGGAAGGAGGTGTCTAACAGGGAGCTGAAGTCCGACGTGTTCACCACCCTTTTCAGCAAGCCGGAGAATGCCGCCAAGCTCTACACGGCGCTGTCCGGAGAGGAGGCCGCTCCGGAGGAGATCCAGATCACGACCCTGGACGGCGTGCTGTTCCTGGCCAGAAAGAACGATCTTGGCTTTACCGTGAAAGGGAGGATGCTGGTGATCAGCGAGCATCAGTCCACGGTGAATGAGAACATGCCCCTGCGGAGCGTGCTGTACTACGGGCGTACCATGGAGAAGCTCCTGCAGGACCGGAACCTGTACAGAGAGAAGCGGCTCCCCATTCCCACGCCGGAATTCTACATGTTCTACAACGGGACGAAGGAGATGCCGGAGGAAAAAGTATTAAAACTTTCGGATGGATATATTGCAAAGACACAGGAACCTATGCTAGAATTAAAAGTAAAGATGGTCAACATCAATCTCCCGACAGGTCACAGGCTGCTGCAGGACTGTCTGCCCTTGTATGAGTATTCCTGGTTTATAGAACGGATCCGGACCTACCTGCAGAGCGACGATATGGACCGCGACACGGCGGTAACCCTTGCGGTGCAGGACAGCGTCAGGGAAGGGATCTTTGCGGACTTTGTACGGGAGCACGGGACGGAGGTGCAAAATATGCTGTACACACAGTTCAACATGGACGACGCGCTGGAGGTAAGGTATGAGGAGGGCGTGGAGGACGGCATAGAACAAGGCATGGAGCGCGGTGAGCGTCGTCTTCTGGTCCATCAGGTCTGCGGCAAACTGCAGAAGGGAGAAGCTCCGGAGAAGATCGCGGAGGACCTTTTAACGGACAGGGAAGAGGTCGACCGGATCTGCAGGGCCTATGAGGAATGCGGGCCGGAGGAAGCGGCCGTCCTTGCCAGGCTGGAAGAATAGAACGGCTCCGGAAATATGGACAAGAAAGAATAGATTGTGACGCAGGGAATGCCCCGGCCTAAAGGCCGGGGCATTTTCTGCTTATGCGGCGCTTCCTTTTCTGCGCTGGTGGCATAGTCATTCGGTGCCCAAAATGGGAACCTGATGCGAGGAGGTATTGATATGAATGTAACCGGATTAAATAATGGTTCTTACAGGGTGAATGATACCTTACCCCACAAGGAAAGCATCAGAACAGGAAAGGAAACAACTGATTTTCAAAACACTTTTAATGGGATTCATACCCTTGTTATGGGCGGTTTGAGTTCCAGAGGGTTAAGCGACGGCGGCTGTGTCACGGTTTATAAGGCAGAAGGATATAGTTTTGAAAATCCAATCATGCGGGTTGTCACCAGGGCGACGGACGGACAGGAGTATGAACAGTTCATTGACCCTGCAAAAAAATATTTTAATGATAAGAAATTAAAGTGTGAGAATTTTGCTGCTTCTTCGTTTAAATAGTAGGCAATACATCAGGGAGGAGGTTTTTAAGGTATGGAGGATAATGGTGCAAGCAGCTACCACCGTTTTTTTGCAGAGAGGCGGGAAAAAATGCGGAACGCCAAAAAGGTTATACGTGTAACGGCGGGTTGCCTTATGATACTGCTCGCTGTCGGCATACCGGTAACAAATCTTTTTTTATCATCGAAAGATGATGATTTATTGATTGAAAATAATATTTCAAACATTCAGGCAGACGCTTCTTCCTCGATTAGGAAAGAAATGATGCAGGATAACAGTGTTGACATTGAAGACATAAACGGAGAGTTGCAGAAGGAGGAAACGTGTATAGATGTGCCTGTTTCCATTAATCCTGGTAGTACAGGCGCGTTAGTTCCTTATGAAGCAGTTTGGGGCGGCAGTTACCCTGATGAAACGGGGGCAATGGGTTGTTTTGCTGACAGAGAATACAGCGGAAAACCAGGAAAAGGTTTTTGCATTAAATCCTTCCTTAACAGAGAGTAATACTGTTTTTAAGACGGCGACATTTTCGTTAGCCTATCTTGAAAACTTGATGGAAAGCATTAATCAGGAAATAGAAGGCAATGAAGATATGTCCTTTGTTTTCAGCGTCGGTTTGAGAGAAGAAAAGAATTGTATTCAAGTCGATGTAACAACTGATGATCCAGAGAGTATAGCAAAAATATTGTCCTTTGATACAATTGGAGGAGCCATTGATATTGTGAATATCAATGACTTTGTGGCTCCGGAGGAGGCTCAGAAGGGCCGGATGCCGTAATTGTTAAAGCGGCCAATGTTTGCTCGGTCGGAAAAAAGAAAATGTCTTGTATTGCAACTTCTAATATTACTTTCAGAAGCTATTGTACAATCGCCTGTTGATATGGTAGAATGATTCTGTACTTGTGGTAGAATAAACTCCAGTATCCGCCCGCTTCGCGGGCGCAGTGCGGCTGCACAGTACGTTGTCTTTTCTTTATGAATGTAAATAGAGGTTTAAGCATGAAAGAAATTTTACGCCTGGAACATATCCAGAAATACTATGGTGATCAGGACAATCTCACAAAGGCCATTGACGACATCAGCTTTTCGGTTCATGCAGGTGAATTTGTCGGTATCATGGGCGCTTCCGGATCCGGCAAGACAACGATGCTCAACTGTATTTCTACCATTGATACCGTGAGTGCAGGGCATATTTTTCTGGATGGAACCGACGTGACGGAACTGAAAGAAAAGGAACTGGCCCGTTTTCGCAGGGAAAACCTCGGTTTTGTTTTTCAGGATTTCAATCTGTTGGATACGCTGACGGTTTCTGAAAATATTGCACTGGCGCTGACGATCAACAATGTGCCCGCTGCGCAGATCGACGGGAAAGTCCGTGAGACGGCAAAGACGCTGGGTATCACAGATATTTTAGAGAAATATCCTTATCAGGTTTCGGGTGGACAGAAACAACGCTGTGCCTGTGCCAGAGCGATCATCAATCAGCCCAAGCTGATTCTGGCCGATGAACCAACGGGGAATGCGTAGTTAGTAAAACGGTATCTATAAAAAAGTAATATCCATCGTTCCGTCTTCGCGAACGCGGATGGAACGCACAAAAGATTTCCAGAAAGCAGCTTTTTCCTGGATCGTAAAGGTCCGGTATATATCTTCCCATCCCTGTTTCAAGAATTCTTTCAAGGATCCGATGTCCTTATGTGGAGCTTCTGCAGAGGAAATGGAATCGGAAAGCGCCTGCTGTAAGCGGGAATATTCCGTTTTATACAGATCCTTGTCTATGAGGTCATCCATGAAGAGGTCATACAGTTTTTTCATCTTCGCCCGGATCCGGGCGGCTTCTGTAGCCGGGCTTTTCGTCTGCGGGCAGCAGCCATCTATTTCATACTGTGCTACATATTCCGCCAGCGCCGGGCGGATGTGGGAAAGCAGGTACGCTTCTATCTTCTCTTCCCGGTACGTCTTATTCCGCGGGCAGCTATGGGAGGAAAAGTGCTGGTTGCAGCGGTACGCAGGATATTCATAGCGGGATCCGTCCCTTCTGGTGCGGACGGAAGTATTGCTTACAAGGTAATGGTCACAATCAGAGCAGATTAAAAGGCCGGTGAAAATGTACGTCCGATTCGTCCCGCGCTGCCGGATGTTTCTTTCACTTAATTCCTGGATACGGTCGAAGCGTTCCGGAGGGATCAGTGCTTCGCAAAAGTCGGGATCACCCCGGTACTGCCCTTTATAAAGAGGGTTGCGGAGATTCCGCTGGATCGTATCGTAGCACAGATACATCCCGTATTTTTCCTTCAAGTACAGCAGCGTCCCGCGCTTGGAATTGGTGGCTTCAAAGTAATCGAACATATCAAGAGCAAATTGTTTCCATTCAGGATCTATGACAACGTGTTTTTCCGCGTCCAGCATAAGGCCGCGCGGCAGGCTGCCGGAAAGATACGTTTTGTTTTTCAACTTATAAGCAAAAACGTCTTTGATCCTGTCACTGTCCCGGTCACATTCATCCTGCGCCACGGACAACCGGATGTTGATGTGGAGACGTCCGTTTGTGGTTGTGGTGTCGTAGGACTCTGTGACCGCTTTCCATTGGACGCCGTTTGCTTCCAGAACTTCCTGAATCTTATGATAGTCGCCGATATTGCGGAACCAACGGTCTAATTTTGTAAAAATAATCAATTCAAAATCATGGCGCCGGACGCCATCCAGCAGGCGGACAAATTCTTTCCGTTTTGTGTACCGCTTCCGGGCGGTGAGCGCTTCGTCTACAAAGGTATCAACAAGGATCAGATGGTTTTTCTGGATGAATTCATCAAGGATTTCGTTTTGCGCTTCCAGAGTATCCCCATGCAGTACCTGGTCGTCGTGACTGCACCGGATATACTTACAGACGCGCATTCCAATCAATTCCGGACAAGACTGTGAAAAGTACATAACATCATCTCCATTCTGTAAAAAGGTATAAAAAATAAAGCTATGCAGCAGCACGGCTTTATGGTAGAATAGAGGGTGCGAAGCTTTATTCTATGTGGCCTATGCTGCATAGCAGAGGGCGGTTTCTGAAAGGGAAGCCGCCTTTTTATTACTCATCAAAGGAATTGTAGGTAATTTCGCCGGTATCAATATTTATATGGTATTCACCAAGAAAAGTGCCGGAACATGCGATTTTTGCATCATGTTCTTCGTCATCGACATAATCAGTAATGGAAATAAACAGTTCGTTTCCGAAAACTTTTAAGCAATTCACAGTATTTAAAGAGAAATTATAAATAATATGGACCTCATCGTCGGACTGGAAATATGTGTTATAGTAATCTACAGCATAATCTTGAATCTGGGAATTAGTCAGTGCAAGAGCCTTACGCCATTTTCCAGTAACATCATTACGAAATTCATCATAGAAAGTTATGTCAACATCTGCTAATGAGTCGCCAGAATCGGAAGCAGAAGTTTCTTCTGGAACTGCTTCAGATTCATCAGGGTTTCCGGAATCGGAAGCCAAAGTCTCTTCCGGAATTGTTTCAGATTCATCAGTGGGCGCAACGGATGGTTCCGAAGACGAGATAACAGAGGTATTATCTTCAGAGGAATTATCTGTTTCTTTATTTCTGCCGGATGCAACAGCGGCGAAAAAAATTATTACAATAATCCAGAACCAAATTTTTTTGTAAAAAGGTTTTCCTGTGTTTCTTTTCTCTTTAGCCATTTTTATTCTCCTTTTACTATGTATAATTGCGGCGCGATGTACATTAAATAGAAATTTTTACAACAATCCTTTTTCTATGCGCCATGCCGTGACACTTCTGACTTTTTCCCTGCTTTTTCTTCGCGTTCCAGTTCCGACCGGTAAAGCGCAACCTTTTCGTCTATGCTTAAGCCAGACAGATCGGCAGCAGGAACGGAAGGAACCTCTGGTTCTACTTCACTGGACCGGAACGCCGCAGCCACTTCGCGGATATAATTAAAGATTGTTTCTTGGGCTTCCGGCTTGAGGTTTACAAACTTTTCAACCATTACATAAGAGGATGAAGACAGTTTATATTCCTCCGCCAGCGCATCCAGCGCGGAACTGGGAGCAGCTCTAAACATTTCCCCGGCGCCCGTCTTTAACCATTCTTCATTTACATTAAATTCTCTGCAAATGGCAAAAATTGTTTGCTCTGAAGTATTCCTTCCATTTTCGATTAAGGCAATACTATTGCGCTTCATTCCTATGCGTTCCGCAAATTCCTTCTGCGTAAGATCAAGAGCCTTACGCAGTTTCTTAATTCGTTCATTCAAAACAGATTCACCTCCTTTCAGATTTGATATTACTATCAAAGAGTCCTCTTGTCAACAAAAAGTTCTAAAATCAACAAATAACATATTGACATGGTTGATTAAAGGACTTATAATAGTCCTAAAACCAACACAGAAAGGAGACAACAAAATGGAAGCAGAAAAAATTTACAGTGATGAGCAGATCGGAAGCGCCCGTAAATTGATAGATATTCTGATGGGTGTACCGGAGAAAAGGCGCCCCGTTATTGTAGCAATCGCGACGGCATACATCGACGGCGTAGAAGCTGGGGCCAGAATTACCGAAGATGCTGAGATCAAGCATACAGCCCACAAGCTGTCATGAAGAGCGTGAAGGAGGTTAGAAACAAAATGAAGATTGCATCACGGGGCAGGGACTTCGAGACAGAGCGTCACCTGCACTTCCAGGGTGTCATCCGTCAGATTATTTGAACCCGCCTTGTGCAGATTATTTGAAGCCGATTTTGCCACCAAATAAATAGCCGCT
>CANQWM010000029.1 GCA_947627535.1 uncultured Acetatifactor sp. | reverse complement strand
TGTTGCACTGGCCTTGGAGTCACCTCCACCGGACGTTATCCGGCATCCTGCCCTGTGAAGCCCGGACTTTCCTCACCCGCGGGCATTCTGCCCGCGGCCGCGATCACCTGTCTTACTTACATCATCCGATCAGGAACGCCTGTGCCATCCCAAAAACGGAACAGACAGACCATCAGATCTTAAATCTATGGATATTATCCATCAGAGACTTCGTCTTATTCTCCAGATCTTCCATGATGGAACCGGAATCATCCACCACCTTTGCCAGTCCCGCGGACATAGCCGAGGTCTCCTGCGCTACCGCCGCGTTATCCTGCGCCAGAGAATTCAGTACGTTCAGGGACTCCGTCACATTGGTCCGCTGCTTCTCCAGCTCTTCCGTCATTCCGTCAATCGACTGAACCGAAGCTACGCAGTTTGTCAACTCCTGATGCAGCTTCGTAAAGATCTGCTGGGTCTCCGTAAGCGTTTCCACCTGTTTGTCAACCGAACTGTTGATCTCCCGCATACCGTCCACAGACTTGGTGGCGTTGTTCTGAAGTTCCTCCACCACCCTGTTGATCTCTCCTACCGATTCGGAAGACTGGTTGGCAAGCTTCGCGATCTCATCCGCCACAACGGCAAAGCCTTTTCCGGTTTCGCCCGCTCTTGCCGCCTCGATGCTGGCATTCAGCGCCAGAAGGCCGGTCTGGTCGGAAATTTCATTAATCAGATTTGCCGCCACATGGATCTGCTGTACCGACCGATGCGTGGAATTGATCTGCTCCGCCATGCCGGTAATGCTCTTCCGCGTAATCTCATTGACCTGAATCAGCTGCTTCAGCGTTTCCATGGACTGTTCGCTAATCTGGCTCATGTCCTTCGCGTTCCGGTCAAGGCTCTCCACCTCGTCCCCGGTCTGGCGGATCCTGTCTGCCATAACGTTTACATCGTCAGAAGCCTCATCTGTGGAGTTAGCCTGACGGCTCACATTGTCCGCAATGGAATCCACCGCAGAGTTGACCTGCCCGATGGACTCTTTCATATTTCGGAACGCCGCATCGAACTGATCCAGGACGTTGCTCACGCTCTGTGCTACATCGTTGATCCCCCGCAGAAGCTCGCGCATATTGTCCTGGGCCACCAGAAGAGCCCCCGCGGTCTGCCCGATCTCGTTGTTCTGCTGCACTTCCACGCTGGTCGTAAGGTCGCCGTCGGCAATATGACCCGCGAAGGTCTGAATTTTCTTCAGCGGGGCAATGATCCTGCGGCCCACGAAATAAGCGATGGCCAGTCCGATCAGGACCGCTGCCGCAAAGATGACGATTACCCGGATGATCACTTCCTGATAAAGCTTCTTCAGCTCCGCCCGGGTCTGGGCCTTATCCTCCGTGATATCGTCCACATAGTTTCCTGTAGACACGATCCATCCCCAGGGCTCAAAGATCTGAGAGTATGCGATCTTCGGCGCTACAGTGACGCCGTCCGCCTTCGTAAAATAAAATTCATTAAAGCCGCCCTTTTCCGGCGTCTGGCAGACCTTTACGATGGACTGCACGATCATAACGCCGTTGGGATCCTGCAGATCATAACGGTTGTTCCCTTCGTTCTCTACAAGAATGGGATGCATCACAAGGATATAATCCGTATCGTCGATCCAGAAATACCCGCTCTGGTCGTCCCTGTAACGCATGACGCGGATGATCTCCTTGGCGTCGTTCTTCGCCTCTTCCTCGGTTTTCTCCCCGGCCAGGTACATATCGTACTGCGCCTGCATCACGGACATGGTACTCTGTACCTGGGATTTGATCTCGGTCTTATAGCCCTCGTCCATGGCATTTTCGTATGTATCATAGGACGAATCAGACAGAGTTGACAGCGATACCACCGAGCTTCCGCCTATAATGAGCGCCGTTAGTATAACGATCACCGCGCTCATGATCATGATGGAAAAAATCAAACTGCCTTTTCTTTTCTGCATCAGCATGCCCTCCTGACGTTATAAAATGATATATCACATCTCAATATATTTTATCACTGACCAAGACGCGGCGCAATACCCTGTTCCCGGATTCCAACACATTTTTGGTAACAGCCCCTCATACATTGAAACAGCTGCCGCCCACAAATTCCCTGCACAGAGAATTGTTCGGGAGGCTTTCGCTGGGCACACTCAGAAAATAATCCAAAAACTTCAACAGCCTCTTCGCCTCATAATACTCCGGCGCTTCCTTCGGAATCTGAAACAGCAGCGGCTCCGCAAAGGGCTTCAGCACCGCAAGCTCATAGATCAGCGCCGAATTGAACATGGCGTCCGCCCCCTCCTGAAACGGGAAGATGTTCTCCTCCTCGCCCCTGCGCACGGAAGCCCACATTTCGATAGTCCTTTGGGCGCTGGCCCCTCTGGTGCGGGCATCCCGCACCATCCTGCGCAGAAGCCTGCCGTCGGTGGTGGAGATTCTGTTATGATTATCCACGTTCAGGGTGGTAAGGGCGCTGATGTAGATTTTAAACTTGCTCTCCTGGGGCAGGGCGTAAGACATTCTGTCATTCAGTCCGTGGATCCCCTCTATCACAAGGATATCGTCGGCCGCAAGCTGCAGATAATTTCCCCTGTATTCCCGTTTCCCGATCTTAAAATTAAAGGAAGGGAGTTCCACCTTCTCGCCCGCCAGCAGCCGGGTCATGTCCTCGTTGAACTTTTTGACGTCGATGGCCTCCAGACACTCGAAATTATAGTCGCCGTTCTCATCCCTGGGCGTCAGCTCCCTGTCCACGAAATAATCGTCCAGCGCAATGGGATGGGGCGTCTTTCCCAGCGTCCTCAGCTGGATGGACAGCCTGTGGGAAAAGCTGGTCTTCCCCGAAGAAGAGGGCCCCGCGATCATCACAAATTTCACGTTGCCCCGGCTTACGATCTCCTTAGCGATCTCGCCGATCCGCCTCTCCTGGGCCGCCTCCTGCACAAGGATCAGCTCGCTCATGGAGCCCTGACAGATCTGATCGTTCAGGTCCCCCACCGTCTCTATACCCGCAACCCTTCCCCACTCCTCGGAATCCTCCATGGTCTCAAACAGCTTTCTGCGCTCGTCAAAGGTTTCCACCACCGTCGGGTTCTTTCTGGAAGGCAATAGCAGCATGAATCCCTCTTCATAGGGAATCAGATCAAACCATTTTACATAGCCTGCGTTGGGAAGCATATAGCCGTAATAATAATCATAATAGCCTTCGATCTCATACAGGTTCACGGTGGAACTCATCCGATAGCGGAACAGCTTCTCCTTGTCCTGCATCTTTCTGTCCCGGAACAGCTCCATGGCATCCTCAATGGGGTAGGTTCTCTTCTTAAACGGCACCTTTTTATCCGCCAGCTCCCGCATACGCCGGCTTACCCTTTCCGCCCCTTCCCTGTCTGCCCTGGCAGTTCCCCGCAGATTGACATAAATGCCGTTTCCAACTGAAAATTCCACCGTGCTGGCCAGGGCCGCCTCAGCCCCGAACACGTCGCAGATTCCCTTCAACAGCAGCATGGTGGCCGTGCGCACATAGGTCTTGTGCCCGATATCGTCCCCCACCGTGAAAAAATCCAGCCTGCAGTCCTTCGTCACCTTCTTGAACAGCTCCCGTATTTTCCCGTTTGCCACCGCCACGGCGATCATGCTGCCATAAGCCTGCTGAAATTCCTCCGCTATGGTCTCATAAGAGGTTCCCTGGGGATATTCCCTCTTCTCGCCTCGTATCGTAACTATCGCCATACCTTCTCCTCTCTTCCCTTTCCCGGCGTCCCCGTCAAGCGCTGCAGGCGCAGGCGCGCCTTTCTGCCCCGTGGCAGCGCATCATCGCATCATCGCCCCCGCTGCCCTTATCAGGCGCCGGTCTGCTCCCTCAAAAGGTTCTCCCCTGCAAACAGCGCCAGCGCCCTGCGGACGTCGTCCAGTTCCTCCTGCAGTTCCAGGGACCGTTTCCGGATCCGCTCTCCGTCCCTTTCCGCAAGCGCGGCCGTCAGCTGTTCCAGAAGTTCCGCCCTTTTCAGCAGATACTGTCCGAGAAGGGGATGTTTTCTGGAAAGAAGCTTTTCACCGAACCGGTCACAGAGCGCCCTGTCAAAAGCCGCCCCTTCGTCTGTGCCCTTTTCCGTCTCCCCCGGCACCGCCCGCATGGCAAAATAATAGATTCCCTCTTCCCGCACCATGTCTTCGTCCGTGATCTGGAACCCGGCCCCTCGCAGGAACTGTCGGAATTCCTTTATCTGGGACTGAGGCTGCAGGATCAGCTCGCGCATTCCCCCTGCCTTCTCAAGGTTCTCTTCCAGGATCCGCGCCATCAGCCTGCCGCCCATGCCCGCGCATATCACCGTGTCCGCCTCCCCGGGGCTTAACTCCCGAAGGCCGTCCGAAAGACGTGTTTCTATGTATGCCCCCAGACCACTGGCGCCGATATGCTCTCTGGCGGCGGACAACGGACCGCTTCTCACATCCATTGCGATCACGCGGGGGCAGATCCCTTTCTGCACCAGATAAACAGAAAGGAAACCATGGTCACAGCCCACATCCGCCACACGGCTTCCCGGCGTCACCATGTCCGCCAGCATCAAAAGCCGCCCGGACAAAGCTTTTCTTCTTTCCTCCATCAGTCCAGATAATCCTTCAGCTTCCTGCTGCGGCTGGGATGGCGCAGTTTTCTCAGCGCCTTTGCCTCGATCTGGCGGATGCGCTCACGGGTGACGTTAAATTCCTTTCCTACCTCTTCCAGCGTCCTGGCTCTCCCGTCATCCAGGCCAAAGCGCAGCCGCAGGACCTTCTGCTCTCTCTCCGTCAGCGTCCCCAGCACCTCCACAAGCTGCTCCTTCAGCAGCGTAAAGGCCGCAGCGTCCGCGGGGACAGGCACATTGTCATCCTGAATAAAGTCCCCAAGATGGCTGTCCTCCTCCTCGCCGATGGGTGTCTCCAGAGACACCGGCTCCTGACTGATTTTTAAAATTTCTCTCACACGATCTACTGGCATATTCATTTCCTCCGCAATTTCTTCTGGTGTAGGTTCCCGTCCCAGCTCCTGCAACAGCTGTCTGCTGACACGGATTAATTTGTTGATGGTCTCCACCATGTGTACCGGGATCCGTATGGTCCTGGCCTGGTCCGCGATGGCGCGGGTGATGGCCTGGCGGATCCACCAGGTTGCATAGGTGGAAAATTTATAGCCCTTGCGGTAATCAAACTTTTCCACCGCTTTGATCAGTCCCAGATTTCCTTCCTGAATCAGATCCAGAAACAGCATGCCCCGGCCCACGTAACGCTTTGCGATGCTGACCACGAGACGCAGGTTGGCTTCGGCCAGGCGTTTTTTCGCCTCCTGATCGCCAAGCTCCATCCGCTTTGCCAGCTCGATCTCTTCCTCCGCGGAGAGAAGGGGCACCTTGCCGATCTCCTTTAAATACATGCGGACAGGATCCTCAATGCTGATGCTGTCGGGAATGGAAAGATCCAGATTTTCCATATCCACGTCTTCCCCATCCGCAAGAAGGATCTCCTCGTCGTCCACATCGTCCTCCGTGATCCGGAGCACGTCCACGTTATTCTGGTCCAGAACCTCAAGAATCTTTTCAAACTGTTCCTCTTCCAGAGGCAGGTCGGCAAAAAAGTCACTGATCTCCTGGTACTCCAGCACATTCTTCTTCTTTTTGGCGAGAGCGAGCAGCGCTTTTACCTTCTCGTCAAATCTTGCCTGTGTGTTTTCATCCATTGTAGCAGTTCCATCCTTCCTTGGGAAGCCCTGTTCCCTGTTAGTTTAGTTATAACCTCAATCCAGTGAAATATGCGCCTTTGCCAGTTCCTCCAAGGCTTTCTTTCCCTCGACTGCCTGCTTTAAGGCGTTTACATCCGTGCCGAGCCTGCCGGTATAATACTCATAGCTGTTCTTTTTTACGGCAAGGAGAATATCGTGGAAAGCCTTTTCCCTCTCCTGGCCTGTATTGAGCTCGGGCAGATTCGTGTGAAAGAGAGCCGCCGCCTCCCGCTGCTCGTCCTCGTCTTCAAACATGCTGATCAGCCCCGCCGGCTGAAATACGCCCTCCTCCAGGCTCTGAAAAAGCCGGACCGCCACCTTTTGATACAGCTCGTCCGTAAAATCCTCCGGAGAGATATATCTCTTAACCCTGTCATACAGCCCCGGTTCATCGGACAGCCATGTAATCAAAAGTCTCTGGGCCTTCTTCGCGTTCTCCTGGGGACTGTTCTTCTGATGGACGCCGGATTTCGGCCGCTCCACCGGTTTTGCCAGCCCCGTCCGGGCCGCATAGCTGTTTACCAGCCTGCGAAGGTTCTCCACCCCGATCAGATACTTATCCGCCACCGCCTGCAGGTAATTGTCCCGCTCCACGTCCTCGGAAAAATCACAGAGCTTTTTTGCGATCTCATGGTGGAACCTGGTCTTTGCCTCCGGATCGCTCATGTCAAACTGACCCTCCAGAATGCGGATCTCAAAGAAAAAGCTGTTTTCCGCCTTGTCGATCCTCTCCTGGAAGGCATCCCTGCCCTGCGCCTTGATAAACTCGTCCGGGTCCTTATAGGGCTGCATATTGATGACCCTGCCGTTCAGCCCGGCCTCCCGCAGGATCCCGATCCCCCGCAGCGCCGCTTTCACGCCCGCTCCGTCGCTGTCGTAGGCCAACAGCACGTTTTCCGTATACCGGTGCAGCAGGTTGGCCTGCTCGGGGGTGAATGCCGTTCCCAGAGAAGCAACCGCCTGGGTAAAGCCTGCCTGGTGCATGGCGATCACATCCATGTAGCCCTCACAGAGAATGATGTTGCCGCATCTGGCCGTTCTGGCGAAATTCAGGCCGTACAGGTTCCGGCGCTTGTCGAACACCGGCGTCTCCGGCGAATTCAGGTATTTGGGCGTGGCGTCCCCCATGACGCGGCCGCCAAAACCGATGACCCTGTGATTGATGTCCTGTATGGGGAACATCACCCGGTTCCAGAACTGGCTGAGCAGGCCGTGCTGTTCCGAATGGCTGGCCAGCCCCGCTTCCTTGATCAGCTCATCCTCAAAGCCCTTCTGCCGAAGATAGGCGACCAGGTCCGCGCCGCTTGCTCCCGCATACCCCAGCCCGAATCGGTGCATGGTCTCATCGGACAGCTCCCGCTTTTTCAGGTATCGGAGACCCACGGCCCCTCTGGGGCTGCGCAGCTGGTAATAGAAAAACTTTGCCGCCTCCTTGTTGACCTCCAGCAGCCTTGCCCGTTTTCCCTCCCGCTTTTTTGCCTCCTCGCTCTCGTCGGGCTCCGGAAGCTGTATCCCTGCCCGGTCCGCCAGGAATTTCACCGCTTCCTGGAAGGACATGTTTTCATAATTCATCAAAAATGTATAGACATTCCCACCGGCGCCGCAGCCGAAACAATAGTACATCTGTTTGGCGCCGGACACGGAAAAGGAAGGCGTTTTTTCGCTGTGGAAGGGACAAAGCCCCCAGTGGTTGCTGCCGCGCTTTTTCAGGCTCACATAGCCCGCCACCACGTCCACAATATCGTTTCTTTCCCTGACTTCCTCTATCAGTTCTTCCGAATAGCGCATGAATACCTCATCTCACTGAAACACGAAACACTTTTCCCAGACCGTTTCCCGCCGCCGGACTGCTGCGGACCGTCCCCTGCGGCCGCGCCCCTGACACGCTCCGCCTAGACAGACCAGGACTTCGGGATGTAAATATCCTCATAGACGGCGATGGCAAACCTGTCCGTCATCGCACCCACATAGTCGCAGACCACCCGCTCCCTTGGCTCTCCCTCGTCGATCAGCCTTCTGTATTCCTCCGGCATGTCGTCGATCTTTTTCAAAAAATGCCCGTAAAGCGTCTCCATCAGCGTCTCCGCCTTGCTTTCCTCGCTCTTGGCCACAGGGTTCTGGTAGACGTTTTCAAACATGAACTGCCGCAGCTTCCTCATGGCCTCCGCCACCGGCTCCGACATGCGGATATCATTTTTCCCCATGCTGTTTGTGACAATGTCATGAATAAAATGATCCAGCCGCTCCCCTGTGGTACGGCCGATCACATTGCTGATCTCTTCCGGCACATCGCTCTCCTCCAGGATCCCGGCGCGCAGGGCATCGTCCATGTCATGGTGTATGTAAGCGATCTTGTCCGAGAACTGGACGATCTTACCCTCAAGGGTATGAGGGGTTCCTTCCGTCTGGTGGTTCAGGATCCCGTCCCGGACCTCATAGGTCAGATTCAGCCCGTGCCCGCCTTTTTCCAGCCTGTCCACCGTCCGCACACTCTGGACATTGTGTTCAAAGCCCAGCGGGCATACCCTGTTAAGCGCCCTCTCCCCCGCATGTCCGAACGGCGTATGTCCCAGATCGTGCCCCAGCGCAATCGCCTCCACCAGCTCTTCATTCAGGCGCAGCGCCTTGGCAATGGTGCGGGCATTCTGGGAAACCTCAAGAGTATGGGTGAGACGGGTCCTGTAGTGATCCCCCTCCGGCGTTAAAAAAACCTGGGTCTTATCCTTCAGTCTCCGGAAAGACTTACAGTGGATGATACGATCCCTGTCCCGCTGAAACACCGGTCTGATATCACAGGGCTCCTCGTCCTTCAGCCTCCCCTTTGAGTTGATGCTCAGCGCCGCATAGGGGCTCAGATACTCCTTTTCCTGCTGTTCAAAGCTTTCTCTGATAGTCATAATGATGTTCTCCTATCATAAATATTCTGCGCCGGGCCCCTGATTCCTTTTTTTATCTGCAAATATCATAAATAAATTGTGCATTTTTATCCATAGCTTCCCTGGCCGCCTTCACAGGTGACATCTGAAACACATGCCACATACCCGGATAGACGTCAAGCTTTACCGGCACACCGGCCTCCGTAAAGACCTGGTAAAGCCGCATGGAATCGCTGAGCAGGATCTCGTTCTCCCCCACTTGGATATAGGTTGGCGGAAACCCTTCCATATTTCCGAACAGCGGCGAAATATAAGGATCCTTCAGGTCGCGTCCCGGCGCATAGGCGTCCACCATGCGGTCTATATAGGCGCGGTCCAGCACGGGATCAAGCTCCGCCTTGGTCTCAAAGGATTTTCCGGAGGAAGTCAAGTCCGTCCACGGTGACATCAGCACCAGCCCTCTGGGCAGAAGCCTTCCCTCCTCCTTCAGCTTCAGGGTCAGCGCAAGCGCCAGGTTTCCTCCGGCCGAGTCTCCTGTCAGGATCACATCCCGCGCCCCGTAGCCCAGCAGCATCAGATAATTCCATGCCTTCATGGCGTCCTCCAGGGCAGCCGGGCAGGGATGCTCCGGCGCCAGCCTGTAGTCAAAGCAGAACACGTCCATGGAGGTGGAGGAAGCCAGCTTCGACGTAAGCGTCCTCGCATACAGGCTGCTCCCGGTGGAATAGCCGCCTCCGTGACAGTGCAGGAGCACATATTTTTTGGTGTGGGCCCTGTCCACGCCGACCCACTCCCCATACATGCCCTCAAGGAACGTTTCCCGATAACAGATTCCCCTGCCGCTGCCAAGAACGGCGCCGATCTGGTCCTGGGAATGCCTGTGTTTTTCTATATCCGTGTTCTCCACCAGGCCGTGGACCCGCCGGATCAGGTGCATCAGATTTTGATTCCTCTTTTCTCCTTTTTCAATTTTTGTCTCTTTTTCTTTCCCTGTTTTCTTTTCTCTGCTTTCCGTCTTTTCTTCGTTTTCTCTCATTTCTCCGATTTCCGTCTTTTCTCTAACTTCTGTCTTTTCTTTGTTTTCTTTCATTTCTTTGTTTTCCGTTTTTTCTCTGGCTTCTGTCTTTTCTCCGTTTTCTGTCTTTTCCCTGTTTCCCGTCATTTCTTTGTTTCCCGTCCTCGCTTCCCTTTCCCTCTTCCCTTTATCCTCTTCCCTTTTTCCTCTCGTTCTTCCGCTTCGCCCGGTTCCGTCCTCTTCCCCTAAAAATGCAGCCTTCTGCGCACATAGCTTCTCAGCCTGCTGCGGGAAAGGATCGTAATAAACGCAATATCGAACACGCCGCAGACCGTCAGCACCACCGCAGACCAGCTCAGCGCGATCCTGCTGTCCAGGTAGCGGTCCACCAGAATCTCGATTCCGGGACAAAACAGTCCCACCGCTGTAAAAAGATACAGGGACACCGTCAGGAACGATCTGGGCAGCCTGCACAGGCACAGGACAAAAATCTCCGCCACTCCCGTTGTCAGCACGGCCAGCGGGACTCCCAGCCCCAAAAACCAGCCGCTGTCCTCGGACAGGAACGTGATCATATAGAGCAGAAAGACCACCGCCGCCCCGTCACACAGAACCGACACCCAGAGCGGCTGCCCTGTAAAGAAAAGTACAGGCTCCAGAAATACCCAGAACACCACACAGCCTCCCAGCACAGCCAGAGACCAGAGACTCCCCCGGAAGACCAGCGCGTTCAGAATGCCGCACACTGCCGTGGCGGCCAGAACGGTTATGGATACCAGTATCCCAAAATCCTTCCGTCTCACAGGCTCCACCTGTTCTTTTCTGACGGGAAAGGGCGCCGCCTCCTCATCCGCCCTTCCGGTCTCGTTGGGATTCAGCACCGGTGTAGCGCAAAGGGGACATTTCTTCGCGGAAGCGTCCAGCTCCACGCCGCAGTTTACACAGTATGACATAGGATTCCTCTCTTTCTCTTCTATCTGGAAATCAGCCGGAAATTAACGGTTGCTCTCTATCTTTACATGGATGCCGTCCCTGACCAGCCTGCGGAAAAAATACCGTTCCACATCCGTCTCCACGATACTGCTGGCAAAATTGACGGTCAGCGTATCCCCAAAGCTGATGACGGCACAGTTTGTCCGGCGGGAAAAGGGCTGGCCCATATAAATGTCAAACCGCTCGATCAGAGGCTTCATCCCTTCCGGCACCTTCATAATCCCCATATTGGTCAGTCCCGCCGAGGAATTGCGGTCCTGCACCTTTGTGTAGAACATGCGCACTACCAGGTCCTTCAGGAACAAAGGCACCACTCTGATCAAAGGATTCCTCTGGGTCTCCGCGTTGGTGGTAATGTCTCCCTTCAGCAGCTTCTCGTTCAGATGGTAGCGCATATAGTTTCGGACCTGCTGCACGATTTCCTCAAAGGTATACTCCCCCAGTCTCGGATCCACGCCGGGATAGATCATGGTAATGAAATTCCGCAGGGTAATGGAAGGGAAAAAACGCCGCAGATTCACCGGCATGGCGATCTTCACCGGCCGCAGCCTGCGTCCGCCGTCCTCCTTCTGCTTTTTCAGCAGCGCCTCCAGCAGCGCGGCGTTCAGGTATTCCGTAACTGTCGCATGATACCGCTCCGCCACCGCCGCCACCTGGGACACGGACATGATGCCGTCAATGATGTTCAGCGTGTAAAAAGGTTCCGCCGTCCCCCGGACACGGTATGCCTTTTCTTCCAGCCGGGGCGGACAGACCTTTGCGTTGGCGTAACGCATGTAAGCGTCCTCCAGCTCCTCTTTGTCCGGTTTCTCATTGATATCCAGCACAAATCCGCCGTTCTCGATTCCTTGATATCCTAAAAGTCTCAGATAGGTAGCCGTCAGTGTCAGAAGCACGCACATTCCTCCGGTCCCGTCCCCCAGACTGTGATGGGCCTCCAGAGAAATACGGTTTCTAAAGTAATAAACCCTGATAAGATAACGGTTGTTTTCTTTGAAATACATGGGCTGGCAGGGGTTCTTTACATCCTCCTGCACAAAGGGCCCCGGCCGGTCGTTGGGCTCCAGATACCGCCAGAAAAGGCCTTTTCGGATTGCCGCCTTGTAGGTGGGGAACCGGGGCAGCGTCAGATCCAGGGCCTGCTGCAGGACCTGGGGCCGGATCTCTTCCTTGAGCACCACGGAAAGCCTGTACACGGAGGAAAAATCCCGGCGCTGCAGCGTGGGATACACAATCGCCGACAGGTCAAGCTGATACCATTCCCTGCGCTCCGCCTTCTCCCCGGCGCCTGTCCCTCTCCCGCTCCGGGGCCGCCCTGCGGGCTTCTTTTTCTGCTTTTTTTCGTCGTCCCTTTTGTCACCGTCCGTATGCAAAGCTGTCCGTTTTTCCATTTTTTTCGGTTATTCCTTGTTTTTTGTTTCTGTCAGTGAAAAAAAGAGTGCTAAGTAACGTACTTAACACTCTCTCCGCATGCAGGAAAAGAGACTTGAACTCTCATGGTATTGCTACCACACGGACCTGAACCGTGCGCGTCTGCCAATTCCGCCATTCCTGCGAACAAATTATATTCTATCTGATTCATTTCCAAATGTCAATAGAAAATGTCAATAGAATTTTTTGTTTTGGAAAAATGGAAGCAAGGGGGCTCGAACCCCTGACCTTTCGCGTGTGAGGCGAACGCTCATCCCGGCTGAGCTATGCTTCCGTTCCGGCTTTTTTACAGCCATTTTTACAGCCACTTTGTAAGTATAGCATGTCTGCCGTCCAGCGTCAAGGCTAACTCAGAAATTTTATTCAAACTCAGATTAAAGGCATAAATGTCAATGCGTTCTCAAAGGACAGGCTGCAAAAAGGCTGCCGCAATCCTGCGGCAGCCTTCTGACTTTTTCCTCAAATTTCCCTTTCGGTTCCTGAACGATTCCTGAACGGTCAGTCAAATGCAATGTTTCTTTTCTATTCCACCTTAAGCCACATGGCCATGCGCAGGCCATAATGGGTCACATCATCGCCACCGTTAATATGACGCAGGCGGCCATTTAACATGTGTGTGTTACCATAGTCATCTTGATAATATACATCCCCACTCTCAGAATGAATTGAGGCAAAACATAATGAATAACCGTCGCTGGTATCCGGTTCCCCAGGCGTTCGGAGCAGCCAGTACACATATCCCGTTTCCTCGTCCACATGTACAACGCAGGCCGCCGTGGCTTCTGCTTTTGCTATCTTTAGAGGCTCTACATATTCCTGAAACTCCTCGTAGCTTAACGAAAACAGATAATCCGTCGTGTCCGCACCGCCAAGTGAATGAAAAGTACTCCAAGAATCTGTACCCTCCATGTCCGGTGTTGTGAGTTCCGACTGCAGGATACAGTTTCTTTCCTCGTCCGAAAATGCTTCCTGGTAAAAAATGCTGTTCAGCCATTTCCGCTCAGCGCTTACTTCCCAAGTCACTAGGGCGTTGCCGTAGTCGGAGACTACACCCGGGAGTTTATCATTCTGTATTTCCTCATTCCTAATCTCCTCCGGTTCTCCTACCAGCACATACTTGCTCAACACTAAAATCCTGTCCCCTTCATTCGCAAGCACCACCCATTCGATAGGCTCTGCGCCGTCAGAAAGATTGTTGTCCTGCTCATAAGCGCCAAACTGAAATTCATTGCCGGGCTTTGCCGACGCGTAAGCGCTGGTCAGAAGGGGCGCTTCTTCAGGTTCTTCCGGTTCCGAAACGCTCTCCGGAGCGCTCTCCTCCTGTTCATAGCTGCTTTCCTCACGGCTTTCTCTCTCCCGGCCGCCGTCATCCTTTCCGCAGCCTGCAAGCATGGATGCCGTTGCCACTGCCAGCAGCAGTGCCAAAATCCTCTTTTTCATAATGATCCTCCTTTTTTGTATCCGTTCAAGAACAGCTTTCCCGTAAATTCCTTCCTGATCTTTTTAGGAATTGATGATTTCCTCTAAAAGCTGGTCAACCGCGTCCAGATTCCACTCCTCACAGGGACGCCAGTCGTCGTTCTCATTTCTAAACAGGTCCAGCACCGCCTCCATCCTCCCTGCGTTTTCCAACATGCGCTCCGAATTGGGAGCGCTTTTGAGGTTATCCGGCGTATTGCGGTACTTTTCAAGTTCTCCTTCTTTGTACATATCCACCAGACACAAAATCTTTCTCGCCGCCGTTTCCCGCGCCTCCTCGATTTTGTTCTCCTGCAGCAGAAGCCTTATCTCTTTCACGGCTTTCTGCGCCCCTATCAGCATTCCCCTCACTATATCCAATTCCATTGGCATATCCTTTCCTCCTGTACGTTTTCTTAGCTTGTATTTACAAGCCGTCCTTATTCTACCCCCCCGGACCTTTCTGTCAAGCGGTATTTTTCCTCTTCGATGTTCATTACAAACTCAAAAATTTTATATATTTGTCTTAACAATTCAGCGCCCAGCCAGGCCATAGCTTTGAGCATTAAAAAGAAAATCCTCCCGGCACTCAGGCAGCGGGAGGAATCGGGACAGCTTATGACGATGGATGAGGGCGCTTTCTTGCGAAAATGAAGGACACCGGCATTGACAGGGATTGCGGCAATTCATATAATAGGTAATAGGAATATTCGATATTCTGGTTACACAGAAGACGGTATGAGAAATTTGTTTGAACGTACAAGCTCCCATTGAGTGCGGTACAGTGAATATGAATGGCAGACAGCGGAGGATGGAACGTTCTATCTCACTCCGGCGAAAAACGCAAAGCCGGAGATATATGACCCGTTGAAGGATGCGCAGCAACTTGTGCTGGATGCCCTCAACATCGGGCGGCTCTGCATGAGTAAAAAGCCGGACAGCAAAATCCAGAAAGAAGTCAGGGTGCTGGGTATCCAGAGATAATGTTCCGTTTCATGCTGATAGACGACACAAAACCGCTGCGGCTATGTAAGCACTGCACAAAGGTTTTCGTAGCGAGCCGCCCCAGCAATCAGTTTTGCAGCCCGGAATGCAAAAACAGGTACAACGTCTACAAGAGCAGGAAGAAGAATAAGCCAGACGGGGAGGCGCAGAATGAAGATTGAAAGATGGATAGCAGAAGCGACGGAATGCGATTTTAAGGTTGCTCTGGAAACGAGGAAACCCAAAAGCTGGCTCAAAAGCATCAGCGCCTTTGCCAATGGGATCGGTGGAACATTGTTTCTCGGCGTTGACAATAACAGAAATATAATCGGCTTGGCTGATGCGCAGGCCGATGCCGAGACAATCAGCCGATTGATAAAAGAACGTATTACGCCTTTCCCAAACTTTATTTTGTCGCCCGAAAGAGAGCTTGGCAAAGACATCCTGATATTGACCGTATCCGCGGGACGAACCACGCCGTATTATTATAAGGCTGACGGCGTGATGGAAGCCTATATCCGCATTGGCAACGAGAGTGTAATCGCACCGGATTACGTTCTGAACCAGTTGATTTTAAAAGGTATGAACCGCACTTATGATGCGCTTCCCACCGAATACAGTTTCAAGGACTATGCTTTTTCCAAACTGAGGGAGAGATACAAGGTTTGGACGGGAAGCAGCATGGAGGATAAATTGTTTGACTCTTTTGGAATTCGGAATGAACAAGGCAAGCTGACAAATGCTGGCGCTTTGATCGCGGATGATTCTCCCATGCGCCATTCGCGCTTGTTCTGTACCCGATGGAACGGGCTGGATAAGAGCGGCGGCATGGTCGATGCTCTGGACAGCGCGGAGTATTCCGGCAGTCTGATTATTCTTTTGAACGAGGGCGTCAGCTTTGTGAAGCGGAATATGAAAACGCGCTGGAAGAAAACCGCTGATTCCCGGATCGAGATGCCCGACTACTGTGAGAGAAGTGTTTTTGAGGCTCTCGTAAATGCTCTGATCCACCGTGACTACCTGATTTTAGGGAGCGAAGTTCATATCGACATCTATGATGACCGGCTTACGATCCATTCTCCCGGCGGTATGGCGGACGGAACGCCGATACAGGAACGGGATATAGAAAATGTTTCCTCCACCCGGCGCAACCCCATTCTGGCAGACATTTTCGGGCGGCTGGGATATATGGAGCGGCAGGGCAGCGGCTTTAAGAAAATAACGGACGCCTATCATGCCGCCCACAACTTCCGTGCGGATTTGGAGCCGATCTTCTATTCGGATGTCACCTCATTTCAGGTCACACTGTATAACCTGAACTATGGGGCAAAGCCGGGCCCAGAAGCAACCGTGGCTGAAAATACTGCGATTGATGCAGACCATGTTGCGATTGAAGTTGCGATTGAAGTTGCGATTGAAGTTGCGATTGAGAAACTGACCGCAACTCCAAACACAATTCAGAAAGCGAAGGCTGTCTTTGCGAAAGTAGGAACTGACGGAATATTTGGTCGTTCTGACATTGCGGCGATTACAAATGATTCTGTAACTGCTGCCGGAAATCTGATTACCAAGCTTAAGAAAGCAGGGCTGATTGAAGCGGTCGGCGGGTACGGCAAGGGAAAATATACTTTCAAGAATCCTGACGACAGATAAAACAACTGCCCAAAGGCCAAAACCAAACTTTTTATATCCTTCCAAATGCCTGTTGAGCCAACCTTGCACCTCATCCTGATTAAATGCGCTTCCATAGGCGGCGTGCATTAGTTGTTTCCTTTGTAACAATAAAAAAATCAGTTATTCTTTCCACCCCTAAAAGTCATAGCCCCTCAGCAGTAACCCCTTTCAAAATCCTCCACCCTCATGGGCTTTGCAAAATAATACCCCTGGAACATATCGCAGCCCGCGCTGGTCAGGAACTCCATCTGTTCCCTGGTCTCCACGCCCTCCGTAATGACAGGCATCCCAAGCTCCTTCGACATGGAAATAATATTTTTCAGGATCGTGGTGCTCCTTCTCACATTCTTTGTCTCCTGAAGAAAGATCATGTCGATCTTTAAAATATCCGCGTTGATATCCTTCAGCATACCCAGTGAGGAATAACCGCTGCCAAAGTCGTCTATTTCGATATCATACCCCAGCGCATGCAGGCCGTCCACCGTCCGCAGGACCTCCCTGACGTTTTCCATCAGCGCGGATTCCGTGATCTCCAGCTTCAGCTTCTTAATGTCAAAGTCGTACTTTTCCCGCAGGGAACGGAACGCCTCGCAGATATCCAGATAGAGAAAATCCTTCCGCGAGATATTGACAGAGATAAAGAGGTCCTCCCGCCCGCTGTGCTTCCACTCCTCCAGTTTTTTTGCCGCGCACTCCCACATGTAAAGGTCGACCTTCTGGATCAGTCCAGCCTTTTCCAGCGTAGGGATAAAGACGCCCGGACTCACCGTTCCCTTTTCCGGGTGGAGCCACCTCACCAGAGCCTCCGCTCCCACTACCCTGCCGTCATTTGAGATCTGAGGCTGCAGGAACATACAGAACTGTCCTTCCTCAAGCGCCCTGTCAAACTCGCCCAGCACTTCCTTCTCCCTCATGATGTGCTGCAGCATTTCTTCCTTGTAATAGCAGATAAACTGATCATAGTTGCCGCAGATCGTCTCAATGGCCAGCATGGCCTTGTCATACATGGTCCAGACCGGCTCGTTCACGTCCGTGATATCGTAAACGCCGATGTAGTAATGCAGCCGGAACGTCGCCTCCAGGCAGTTCGACAGGGTCCGGTCCATATTGTCCAGAAATATCTGTTCGTTAAAGCTGCTTTTTGGCATCAGCGTACAGAATCTGTCTGCATATACGCGTGCGCTGACAGTTCCTTCCTCCGCCGCGGCGCGCATCATTTCCGCCTGGGCCTTCAGGAGCCTGTCACCCGCCTCCGCTCCGTAAAGCTCATTTACCAGCTTGAAATCCTTGATATTGGAACAGACCATACAGTAAGGCACGCTTGCCTGGGACAGTATTTCCGCCGCCTCTTCCTCAAAGGCGTTCCTGTTCAGCAGACCCGTCAGCATGTCGTGGGTGGCCTTGTACTGCTGGGATTTGATCTTCTTAACCACCTCCGTGCGGTTTTCAAACTGGAAGCAGGAGCCTAAAAGCCTTCCCTGATTGTCCAAAAACTTCTGATATGTGACGTAGACATACACCTTGTCCCCGCCGTTCATAAAGGTACGCTCCGCGCCGACGACGTTTTCGTTGTTTCCCTGGAACGTCTCCCGCCAGTCGGCCAGAAACTGTTCTGCCGCGGCGTAAATGTCCCCGTTGGAGACAAACAGTTCCTCCGCGGCCCGGTTCGCGCCCACACATTTGCCGTCGTTGTCATAGGCCAGCAGTCCGATCACGGAATCGCCTATAATGGTAGAGTGGATCTTTTCCAGCAGCTTCTTCGGCGAAGCATAAAGCGCCAGATAACAGATGGAGATCGCCAGGGAAGCGTAAAGGACCACGGAATAATCGTAATACAGATTGGCTGCGGAACACAGAATATTGATCCCCACCACCGCGAATACCTGAAGCAGTATGCTGCCATACTTGCTTTTATAGATCGAAGGAGATTTCACAAAACGGTATAGAAAAATACACAAGCTGTACAGAACGATGGAATAGACAAAAAAACGATGCACATAATGCAGCGGCGTAAAGAGGACGTCCCAGTACTGCAGCCCCCATCTCTGCGCGGTCATGCCCTTCAGATCAAACATGTGATGCGTAAATGTGTTGACCACAAACGATATGGAGTCAACGCCGGCCAGAAAACCGATGATACGCCGCGGCACACACGAGGGCGGGCTCACCTTCGTATAGGCGGCGGCAAACAGCATCAGATACACCACAAGCCAGTCCGTGGCAAGGAAATAGAGCCCGCCGGCAAAACACGCCAGGCTGTACCGGTCCATGGGCACAAGAATAAACGCAGTATAGCAGGCGGCCGTGACAACGGCCATCCAGATCAGCTGCACCACTCTCCGGCGGTTTCTTGGCTCCTTCTTATTGATAATAATTACACACACGATCATCAGGACGGTGAGCAGAATCAAAAGAACCACAAGTGAGTAAAACATGCTACTTTCTCCTCAGAATTCAGACCGAAAGCTAAAAAACGTCAACAAAATTATTATACCTTATAAAATATCGTTTGACAACACTTCCCGCCTGAAATTTCCTCTGTGCCATTGCACTTTTGACAAAATTCTAGTATGATGTAACCAACACCTTGGAAAGGAGTGTTGATATGGGTATTATGAACGGAGATTCCATCCGGAACAGAAAAAACGGTTTTGAGACCATGGGAGATAAGATAAACTTTCCTCCAAAGCTGCCCCGCGGCAGGATCATAGGTATCGCGGTGATCGTCATTGCGGCTTTGATCATCGCCGCAGGCTCCACCTATGAGATCAAGGAACAGGAACAGGCGGTGCTGATCACCTTTGGCAAGGCCCAGGCGGTGACGGCCCCGGGACTTCATTTCAAGATTCCCTTCATCCAGCAGGTACGGAAGGTAAACACCACCATTCAGGGATTTTCCATCGGATATAATGCCGAGACCAACGAAACGATCTCGGACGAATCCCTGATGATCACCTCCGACTTTAATTTCATCGACGTGGATTTTTATGTGGAATACCGCTACAGCGATCCCGTGAAAGCGCTCTATGCGTCAGCCAAGCCGCTGGACATCCTGCGCAATGTCAGCCAGAGCTGCATCCGCACCGTGATCGGGAGCTATCCCGTCGACGACGTGCTGACCACGGGGAAAAACGAGATTCAGGCTGCCATCCGGGAAATGATCCTGGAAAAGCTGGAGACGCAGGATATCGGAATCCAGCTTGTAAATATCACCATCCAGGATTCCCAGCCTCCCACCACCGAAGTCATGGAAGCCTTTAAGGCGGTGGAAACCGCAAAACAGGGAAAGGAAACCGCCCTGAACAACGCGAACAAATACCGGAACGAACAGATTCCCTCCGCACAGGCTAAGGCGGACGCTATTGTAAAGGACGCGGAGGCCAGAAAGACGGAACGCATCAACGAGGCCACGGCGCAGGTGGCGCGCTTCAACGCCATGTACGAAGAATACATCAAAAACCCCGCCGTCACAAGACAGCGTATGTTCTATGAAGCAATGGAGGAGCTTCTCCCGGATCTGAAGGTCATCATCGAAAGTCCGGAGGGAGATACCCAGACCGTCTACCCGCTGGAATCCTTTACGGGAACCACCGGCGCCCAGACTGCACCGGCCGCATCCAATCCGGGAAATAGCGGCAGTACAAACGGCAGCGGTACGGAAGAATAGGAGGGAGACAACATGAAAACCTTAAAACGCACTGTAATTGTCATCGTGCTATTTCTTATTATAATTGTGGGCGCATCCAGCATCGTGATCACAGGGGAAAACGAATACAGCCTGATCCGGCAGTTCGGCCGGATCGACCATGTGGTCTCCCAGGCGGGAATCAGCTTTAAGGTGCCCTTTATCGAGAGCGCGGACACTCTGCCGAAGCAGACGCTTCTGTACGACCTGTCCCCCTCTGATGTAATCACCAGCGACAAAAAGACCATGATCTGTGACAGCTATATTTTGTGGCGCATCACGGACCCGTTGAAGTTCGCCCAGACCTTAAACTGCTCCATCGCCAACGCGGAAAGCCGCCTGGACGCCATCGTCTATAACTCCACGAAAAACGTGATCAGCAGCACGAAACAGGACGATGTGATCTCCGGCCGGGACGGGGCGCTTTCCCAGGCCGTCATCGAAAACATCGGCACATCCCTGGATCAATACGGCATTACACTCCTGGCCTTTGAGACGAAAAAGCTGGATCTTCCCAGCGACAACAAGGCCGCCGTATACGAGCGCATGATCTCCGAGCGCGACAATATCGCCGCCACCTACACGGCGGAGGGCAGCTCTGAAGCCCAGATCATCCGGAATAGCACCGATAAGGAAGTGACCGTGATGCTCTCCGAAGCCGATAAGAACGCGGAGATCCTGATCGCAGAAGGAGAAGCCGAATACATGCGCATCCTTTCGGAAGCGTACGCGGACGAATCCAGACAGGACTTTTACTCCTTCGTGAGAAGTCTGGACGCCCTGAAGGTATCCATGCAGGGCGGGAATAAAACGGTGATCTTATCTCCGGATTCCCCCATCGCCCAGATTTTTTACGGGAAATAACTTTGCCGCTTACCTTAACTTTTCCAGTCTGGCCGGATTTGCCATGACGATCAGTTTCATCGATCCTCGCAGAGACTGTTCGGGATCAATATTGGCGCTTACGTTTCCGTCTTCGACGACTGCCACGATATTAATCGAATATTTCTTCCGGAGATTCAGTTCGATCAGATTTTTTCCTTCCCACTCCGGTCTGACGTCCAGCTCTATCATGGAAACGTCTTTGGATAGCTCGATAATATCTACAAAGCCGGAACTTAAAAGATTTTTCGCCATCCGGATCCCGGACTCGCTCTCGGGGAGGACGACCCTGTCGGCCCCGATCCTTTTCAGGATCCTGCAGTTCATCTCGCTTGCGCATTTCGCAATGACCGTTGGAACGCCGATTTCCTTACAGAGCATCGTTGCCATAACGCTGGCCTCCAGATGCGTGGCCATGGTGATAATCACCACATCCACGTTGGCGATCCCAAGCCTCTTGATCACTTCCCCGTCCGTGACGTCAGCGCACTTGCAATAAGGGATCTCTCCGGCCACGCTGTTTACGATCTCCTCGTCCATGTCCACCGCAATCACTTCCGCCCCGTTTGCGGCCAGTTCCCTGGCCAGCGCCCTCCCGTATCTTCCAAGTCCAAATACCGCATAAGATCTGTTTTTGCTCATACTCTGCTCTCCCTTTCCGTCAGCCGACGCTGATCTCCTCTGTTGGATTCTTCAGGCAATTGTTTTTCACTTTCTTTGTGTTGAAGGCAACCACCAGCGAAATAGGGCCGACCCTTCCCAGGTACATTGTAATCATGATAATGATCTTTCCCCAGACGTTCAGCGCCGGAGTCAGGTTTCTCGTCAATCCCACGGTTGCCGTGGCGCTGGCTGTCTCATAGGCGATGTCGATCACGCTGGCGTCCGTGACAGCCGAGAGCAGAACGGTGGATGCGGTCAGGATGAGAAACGACATGCTTACCACGGCGACAGCCTTGCCCACGGCCTGTTTCGTTATGGTTCTGTGAAAAAGCGATGCGTCTTCTTTGTTCTTTATGGCGGCGAAGGCGGAAACCAGCAGCACGGCAATCGTCACCGTCTTGACGCCGCCCGCCGTTCCCACCGGTGAACCGCCAATAAACATCAGCAGGATCGCAACAATGGACGATGCGTTGGTCAGATCCTGCTGCGGGATCGTGGCAAAACCCGCCGTCCTTGTTGTCACGGACTGAAACAGGGAGGTCAGGAGCTTGTCCGGCAGCGAATCCTTCCCGATGGTTAGCGGATTATGATATTCCAGACAAAGGAATGCCCCGGTCCCCGCCAGGATCAGGATCGCCGTCGTCGACAGGGCGATCTTGCTGTGAAGCGTCAGATTCCGGAAACATTTCAGCTTCTGGCGTCGAAAATTCTTCAGGACTCTCAGCACGTCCCACCAGACAATATAACCTATTCCGCCGAAAACAATGAGCAGACAGGTCACGATGTTGACCATGGGATCAAGCCTGTATCCGCACAGGCTCTCCTCCGACAGGATATCCATACCGGCGTTGCAGAAAGCGGACACCGCGTTGAAGACCGAGATCCAGATCCCCCTTGCGCCATACTCCGGCACAAATACAGTCATATACAAAAGAGCCCCCGCCCCTTCCACGACAACCGTACCGGCCAATACACTCTTAATGAACTTTACCATGCCCGACAGCGTGTTCAGGTTGAAGGCGTCCTGTATCAGCATCCTGCTGCCGATTCCAATCCTCCGGTGCAGGCTGATAAGGATCCCGGACAGGACGGTGATGACGCCAAGGCCGCCGATCTGTATCAGGAACAGGATCACAACCTGGCCGAACACGCTCCATGTGGAAACGGTTGGCACCGTGACCAGCCCCGTCACACATATGGAGGTGGTTGCGGTAAACAGCGCGTCAATATACGGGACCGCCCTTCCGTCGGCGGAGCTTACCGGCAGGGCAAGCAGTACGCTCCCCGCCATTATGGCAAGCAAAAAGCTTAACAGGATCATCTGTGTGGTGGACAAAACAATCTTTGACTTCTTTTTCATGTTCATTACCCAAAAACAATTTTTCGAGACCGACCCCGGCACGACGGCTGCGGCCGCCTCCGGCATCATGGCTATGAAATAGCCATGGATTCTGCGCCAGCAGAATCATTATACCACATCGCCCCCTCAAATCAACTCCCCCCGAAGCCTGCTTTTGTCTGCGGACTTTATGCCTGCAACAAAACGGCGGAAGGGTTACTTCCCTTCCGCCATTTTCAGCTGGGCCGTCACAAGGCCGTAATAAATGCCCTTCCGTTCCAGCAGTTCGTTATGCGTGCCGATCTCCGCCACGCCGTGCCGGTCGATGACCACCAGCCGGTCCGCGTTGCGCAGGGTGGAAAGCCTGTGGGCGATGGCAAACGTAGTCCTGCCCTTCACCAGACGGTCCAGCGCCTGCTGGATCAAAAATTCGCTCTCCGTATCCAGCGCGGAGGTCGCTTCGTCCAGGATCAGAAGCCTGGGGTTATTTAAGATCGCCCTGGCAATGGCGATTCGCTGCCTCTCACCCCCGGAAAGATTGTACCCGTGCTCTCCCACATAGGTGTTGTAGCCGTCCGGGGTCTTGCAGATAAAATCGTGGGCGTTGGCCGCTTTGGCTGCCCGGATCACCTCCTCCAGCGTCGCGTCCTGTCGCGCAAACCGGATATTTGCCAGAATCGTGCCGGAGAACAGAAAGGTTTCCTGCAGCACCACACCGATCTGAGAATGGAGACATTCCATCCTGATATCCCGGATGTCCACGCCGTCTAAAAGGATCCGCCCCTGGTCCACGTCGTAAAGCCGCATGATCAGGTTGATCAGCGTGGATTTTCCCGTGCCGGAAGCCCCTACCAGCCCGATCATCTCGCCGGGCTTCACCTCAAAATTAATGTTTTCCAGAACCGGCTCATAGGTCTGATAGCCGAAGGACACCCGTTCAAAGCGAAACGCCCCCTGGATGGGAAATTCCTTACCGTCCTCCTTATCCACCAGCTGAGGTTCCTCGTCCAGCACGTCATAGATCCTGTTCAGGCTGGTGATCATCTGCATCACCGAACGGGGCAGATGGGTCATCCACCCAAGCGGCCCGAACAGATAGCCGCAGTAGGTGATATACTGCACCAGCTCTCCCATGGTCATCCTGCCCTCCAGCACATCCAACCCGCCGAACATCACCGCGATATAGGTCCCGCACCCCATCAGGAATGTCAGGATCGGGAAAAAGATTGCCCAGAATGTCTCGTTCTGCTTGTTGACGGCGGCAAATTCCTTCGTCTTCTTCATAAAGCGCGCCGCTTCCTTCTCTTCCTTCCCGAAAGACTTCACCACCCTGATCCCGGAGATGATGTCCTGAAGGCTGCTGTTCAGATCGTCGGATTTCAGCCACTGCCTGTGATAAATGACATTAATATGGTGCCAGAATGCCTTTGAAATAACGAACACAAGCACGATAAACACCATGGACAGCAGCGTCATTTTCCAGCTGATCACGAACATCACCACCAGCGAGACCGTCATGGTCAGCAGGGTGGAAAACATGTCTCCGAACACTTCCTCCATGAAGGTCCGTATCTGGCGGGTATCATGCGCCACACGGTTCATCAGCTCTCCCGGCTTCCTGTTGTTGATAAAGGAAAGGGACAGCGCCTGGATCTTATAATACAGCTTCTGCCTCAGGGTCATGCTCAGGGACGCTCCCAGCTTGGAGCAGTTCCAGAAGCGCGCCACCTCCAGCAGGATCCTTGTCACCAGCAGGAAAAAGGTAATGCCGATAAAAAGCCACAGATCCGTCCAGGTTCCCTTCCCGGAAGAAAGGGCACCGTCAATAAATTTGCGCTGGATCATAGGGCTTAACAGATTCACCCCCGCCACAAGAAGCATTAGCAGGGAAATCAGCAGAAGCTTCCCGATGTAATCTCCACACAGCAGGAGAAACTTTCGCACGGTATCGGCCTTTCCCTCACAGTACGGACATTTGCTGGTGCCGGGAAGGGCCCTGCCGCATTTTTCGCAGTATTTTTCATACTCCACGCTCTTGACCCGTTCCGCCTGGGCCGGGTCCGCCCCTTCCCCAATGGCGGTAATGATGGACTGCGCGCCCCTGGCCACATAAGACACCCGGATGATATGCCGCATGGAAAAACGTGCGGCGCACACTTCGCGGCCGTCTCTTGTAAGAACCGTTATAATGCCGCTGTGGACCTGATGCTCACATTTGATCTTCTCACAGTCCTCTAGCAGAAAGGAAGCCGTCACCTCCGCGCCGTCCAGCACCGCAAATCTCCGCTCTGTCACAGCCAGCCAGACCTGGTCCGTGTACAGCTCCTCCGCCTGTTTTTTTCTGTTGTCATAGCCAAGATCCACAGGAACGCAGTAAAGGAGGTGCTCCTCCGGCGCAAGGGCCAGCGCCTCCTGCTGCTCCTGCGTCAATGTATACAATAGTTTCATATTTCCTCGTTTCCGCGCGTATCGCGTCCTTAAATAAACAGATCCAGCTTTTTCCGTTCCGTCACGCTGAGTCTGTAAAAGTCCGGAATCTCATACCGGTTGCCGTCGATGTCCGTCACCATCATTCGTGCCTCACCCAGCAGGATCACGGCGTCTCCGCTCATCCTTGTGGTAAACCTGCAGGCCCCGAAGCTTGTAGTCACGTTCCAGTAGGCATAACCGTACTCGTCCTTGATATCCAGCACCTTCGTGATCACAGGCATAAAGTACCGCAGCCGGATCTGTTCCCGGATCATGTCCTGCTGGTCCTTCTCAAGCTGCGACAGCTTTTCGATGATGCCGATCTCCTTTGCCTTCTCGTCCGCCTCCCGGACAGAGATATACTCCTCCGGCTCCGTCAGCGGGAATGTCAGATAGATTCCCACCCTGTCGTACTTCCTGTCCCCAAATTCAAGGGACACAAAACCGCCCTCCGTCCGGTGAAACACCGCGTTATCTTTTGTCAAAAATCTCATCTCCAGCAGTTCTTCCGACTCCTTCTTTAACGCCTCTTCGTCAAATTCCTGCAGGTCAAGGAGATCCATTCCCCTGTTTTCCTCTTCCATACTCTTCCCTCTCTTCCCGTTTACTCGATGCCCCGCATGGCAAGGGCTTTGGTCTGCAGTTCGCTCAGTTTGTAATAGGTTCCCTTCTTTGCAAGAAGCTCTTCGTGGGTCCCCGACTCCGTGATCCTTCCCTCATCCAGCACGATCAGATGGGTGGCGTTGCGAAGCGTGGACAGCCTGTGGGCGATGGAAAGCACCGTCCGCCCTTTCTCCAGCCTCTCCAGGGATTTCTGGATGGCAAGCTCCGTCTCCGTATCCACCGCCGACGTGGCCTCGTCCAGGATCAGGATCCTTGGATCCGCCAGAATGGCCCTGGCGATGGAAATCCGCTGCTTCTCTCCGCCCGACAGCGACCGGCTGGAGGAGCCCAGAAGCGTATCGTACCCTTCCGGCATCCGGCAGATAAAATCGTGGGCGTTGGCCTGAACCGCCGCGCGCACGATCTCCTCCCTTGTAGCCTCCGGCCTTGCGTAGGCAATGTTTTCCGCTACGGTGCCCATGAAGATATAAGTTTCCTGAGACACCATTGCCACATTTCTGCGAAGCTCCCGGAAACCATACTGCTTTACGTTGACACCGTCTACCAGCACTTCTCCCTCGTCCGTGTCATACAGCCGGGAAATCAGGTTCACCAGCGTGGATTTGCCGGAGCCGGATCTTCCCACAATTCCGAATACCTCTCCCGCGTTCACATGAAAGCTGACGTCCTTTAAGATCGGCTTGTGGGCGTCATAGCTGAAGGTCACATTTTTCAGCTCGATCTCGCCCCGCAGCGTCTCGGGCCGCAGCGGCTGGGGCGCCTCCTTTACCTCCGGCACGGCGTCGATGATCTCAAACATACGCTGGGCGGAGTTCATACAGTTAGAATACCAGCGGATAATGCGGGACATGAATTCCAGCGGTCCTTTCATCTGACCCACATAACCGGAAAATGTCAACAGCATTCCCACCTCAATATGGGAACCGCCAATGATCAGCGCGCCGCCCACCGCCCATACAAGGAAGCTGATAATATCCTCCACAGAACAGTACAGGGCAAAAAACTTATTGTCGTATTTTACAAGATCCAGCTCCGCGCCCCGCACCCTTTTATTGCTTTTGTCAAACCGGGTCATCTCCTGCTCTTCCTGCCCGAACGCCTTGACCACCCTGGCGCCGGTAAAGTTCTCGTTCATCTGGGAGTTCAGCCTTCTGTTGGCACGGTGCCGTTTCCCATAATAGTGCCACAGATGGGGCGTCATATGAAGGCTTACGATCACCAGCAGCGGCATAAACAGGATGGAGACCAGCGCCAGCAGGGGACTCAGCAGAAACATAATGGCACAGGTTGCAAGGAGCTTTCCCACATTGATAAAGAAATAGGGGATCCCATCAATAAAAAAGCTGGAGATCTCCTCCGCGTCATCCGACACCCTGGTCATCAGGCCGCCGGTCTGCCTTCTGGAATAAAAGCTGATCGACAGCCTTCCCATGGAGGAAAACACCTGGCTTTTCAGCTTTGCCACAACCTCCGGCGCGATTCGTGCGGTCAGGACCCCCTGGAGGATTCCAAGCGCCTGCATTGCGATCTTCGTCACGATCATTGTGATCACAAGCATAACCAGGGCCGTCACATATCGTCCTGCAGGAAGCCGCAGCATCCTCAGGAAAGCGTCGTCCTTCGCCAGTACACGGTCATAGAGAACGGTTCCGCTCAGATACGGCCAGACCAGATCCAGCGCGACCGTCCCCAGATAGCAAAGCACCATCACGGCAAGACTCAGCTTATAAGGCTTAAAATAAGAGATCACCCGCAGCAGGATGGATTTCTTGTCCATGCACTTGGGACAGATCTTCCGCTCCTGGTCGGGATAGATCATTCCGCATTTCGGACAGCACTCTCTTCCCTTTTTCACGTCCAGATCTTCCGGCTGGATGTCATCGCCCTTTTTTATTTTTTCCAAAAGCCTTCCCAGTCTCAGAAATGCTTCCAGTCTGGTGTTTGAAAAATGGCAGAGATTCCGCTCTTCCCCGTCGATGACTGCCATCAGGACGCCTGTACCCACCTCTCGGATGACCTCCAGCTTTTCCACCCGCTCCAGGTCGAAAATCTGCAGCGCGGGTTCCTCCGCTAAAACGGCGTCCTCCGAAATCTGCCATCCCGCATAGCCGCCGAACCGGTACTCCGCCTTTTCCCGATAGGGATAAGCCGCATAGATCAACTGCCCCTTCGTCAGCGCCACAATCGAATCCGCGAAGCGGTATTCGCTGTCAAAGTCCGCAACCGCCGTAAAAATAACGTCTTCCTCCGCAACGCCGTATTTTTTGATCACACTGATAAAACTTTTCGGTAATTTCATTTCCATACCCCTTGGACGCTTTTCCGGGCGTCCATCCGGTCAATTTCCCCCGCATATCAGGCTCTTTGCCCGCTGCCGGGTTGCCTGCGGGTTCATCCGCAGGCAGCCCCGTCCGGGCCGTTGTCCGCACAAAAAAATACCGTGGCTTCCGAAACAGCCACGGTACTGTATTCTTCCTTTTCCTTGCGGATTCGGTCAGAAACATAACCTGCCATATGTCGGGAGACAAAGGTAACTTTTCTTCATTAAAATAGTTCCGGTAGTTCTTCTGGTCATGATCTTTGCCTCCTTTCTTATTTTTTTGACCGCTTCCTAGTATAACGGCATTTTAAACAGCTGTCAACCTGTTTTTTCCTTTTTTGCATTTTTTAGAAAGAAAAGCATTCTCTTTGGAGCCGTTCTGTGATATGATAGTAACATCAGATTTATCGTACCAGGCTGAAAAAGCCCGTACTCTTTCACGGCAGGAGGTATATTCTTATGTTTCATTTTACGGATGACTGTCTGATCGGCGTTGATCAGATCGATGAAGAGCATAGAGGATTGTTCCAGCTGATCGGGGAAATGCACGATCTGCTGCAGAATCCGTTTATCAACGACAAGCACGACCACATCTGTGAGCTGATCCTGCGCCTGGAGAATTACGCGGATGAGCATTTTAAGCACGAAGAAGCATATATGGAAAAGATCAATCATCCCGAGCTGGCGCTTCAGCGGAAGCAGCACCTTGAGTTCAGCGAAAAAATGATCGAGGCGGACACTATTCTGAAAAGCCATAATGAGGATGAACTGCTGGAAGACCTTCTGACCTATCTTGTCCGGTGGCTCTACCGGCATATCATCGGCTCCGACCTCATGATCGGCAGGATGGTAACACTGGATGAGTGGAAAAAATCATCCTATGCCTTTACGAAACAATATCTCACGGGAATAGAGATCATAGACGAAGAGCACCGGGAGCTCTTCCGCATCATGAACGAAGTGCACGACGTCATTGCCAATGACCTGCTTTCGGACAAATACGATGAGATCGTGCGGCTTCTGGAGGATCTGAGAACCTATACAAAGATCCATTTCAAGGATGAAGAACAATATATGGAAAGCATCCACTATAAGGGTCTGGAAGCCCAGAAAACGGCGCATGAAATCTTTGTCAGCCGTCTGGACGAGATGGACCTGAATGAGATCGATGCAAACCAGCAGGACGCGCTGGAAGAGATCATGGCCTTCCTGACCGAGTGGCTCATCAATCACATTTTACATATGGACAGGAAAATTGCTCCTTGACAGAGTCCCTGTTTATTCTTCTGCCTCCGGGAAAACAACGGTAATGGTCGTGCCCTCTCCCTCCACGCTCTGCAGTTCTATTTTCGCGTCATGCAGCCTTGCGGCGTGTTTGACGATGGACAGGCCAAGCCCCGTACCGCCAAGCTCTTTGGAGCGGCTCTTATCCACACGGTAGAAACGCTCGAAAATGCGCTCCCAGAACTCTTTCGGGATACCGATTCCCGTGTCGGATACAAGGAGACGAACCCCTTCGGGGCAATGCCCCACCGACACCTTTACCGTTCCTCCCTGTCGATTATACTTGATCGCATTGTCCGTAAGATTATAAACGATACTCTCAAGAAGCTGCGGGATGCCGTCCACCATAGCGCTTTCTCCATCGACACTGACGGAAACGCCTGCGCTTTCCGCCTCGCCGGAAAGCGATCCGGCTGTTTCGACCGCCAGTTCATAAAGATCCACACGCTCCCGCTTCATATCATCCGCGCCCTCGTCCAGATGGGAAAGACGAATAATATCCTCCACCAAAGAGATCATGCGTCCGGCCTCGCCCCGGATCTGAGAATAGAATCTCGCCCTGTCCTCCGGGCGCACCATGCCGTTCTCCAGAAGTTCCGCACACCCCGCGATGGTATGCAGCGGGGTTTTCAGTTCGTGGGACACATTCGCCGTAAATTCCCGGCGCATTTGTTCGGCCTGTTCTTTCTCCGTCACATCAAGCATGAGAAGAACCGCACCGGAAAGATTCCCGCTCTCACTGACCGGGCTGACAGCAAACTGATATTTTCCGCCGTTTAAGTCTATGATCTTTTCCGTGTGTACGCCTTTTTCTATTTCCGAAAGAAGCTCTGATATTTCTATGCTGCGATTGACCGCTAAAATGTGCTTCCCGATGCAGGCGTGGGTGGTTCCGAAAAGGGTTTCCGCAGCGCGGTTGATCCCTAAGATCATGCCTTTCGTATTCAGAAGGAGGATGCCCTCCGCCATATTTTCCGTAACAGCCTCAAATTCCTCCTGCTTTTGGCGCAGTTCCCTTTCCTGCTGCCGGATCTGCCGCTGCTGGGCGTCGATCCGACGAAGAAGCGGGGAAAGCTCATCGTATCCCTCGCCCGACAGCGGATCGTCCAAATTCAGCTGATTTAAAGGTGCGGTAATGTGTTTGGAAAGACGATGGGCCAGCCAAAAGGAAATCCCGAGGGCAATTGCAATGATAAGGAGGATGGGCTGCGTCATTCCAAGCAGCAGCGTAAAGAGCGTGCTTTGCGCCACGGAAAGTCTGAGCACCGTCCCATCTGGCAGCCTTTTCGCACTGTACAAAGTACGTTCCATCAAGGTAACGGAATACCGGGAGCTCTCGCCGTAACCGGATTCAAGCGCCTCTTTGATCTCCTCGCGCGCAAGGTGATTCTCCATTTCAGAAAAGTCCGCTTCGCTGTCGTAGAGCACACTGCCGTCCCCATTGATCCAGGAAATACGGTAGCCTTTCGGAGAAAGTCCCTCAAAATATTCGGCCCCCACAGTCTGGACGCCCTGTGCGGCCAGCTCCGTCTGTGTCCTTAACCCCCTTTGCTGGACATTTCCAAAATAATCATAGAGCACACAGAGAAAGAGCCCCACAGAAGCAAGGAAAACCGCGATTGCCACAAGGCAGATCGACCGGAAAATTCGTTTTGTCATTTTACGCCTCCAAACGATAACCAACGCCGCGCACTGTTTCAATACGCTCGCCCAAACGCCCCAGCTTGCTGCGCAGCGTACCGATATGAACATCCACCGTGCGGGTTTCTCCTATATACCCATCGCCCCATATACTTGATAAAAGCTGGTCCCGGGTGAACACCCGCCCGGGATTTTCCATAAATTTCCGGAGCAGTTCGTATTCCTTAAAGGTAAGCTCTGCCCGCGTTCCGTCTACCGTTACAATGTGCTGCGCCGTGTCCATCAGGATGCCGTCCAAGGACAGCACCTCCTTTTGAGGCAGCTGGGAGGTGCGGCGGAGCACCGCTTTCACACGGGACACCATTTCCATCATGCCAAAAGGCTTTGCAAGATAGTCGTCCGCGCCCAGATCCAGCCCGATCACCTTATCATACTCCGTTCCTTTTGCCGTAGCCATGATGACCGGCACCTTATTGCCGTCTGCCCGCAGCCGCTTCAAAATGCAGATGCCGTCCTCGCCGGGAAGCATAATGTCAAGAAGCACCAGTTCCGGGGCCTCCTCATGAAGCGCATCCCAAAAGGCCGCCCCGTCTGAAAAGCCCACAGCCGTAAAACCCGCCGCGCTCAGGGCATATATCATTAAATCCCGGATTCCGTCGTCATCCTCCACGCAGAAAATCATTTTGTCTCTCCTTCACTTTATGACTGCCAGCCTTGCTATTCCTCCGCCCTATCATAGCACCTTTTCAGAACGCTTTCAATCTGTCGGCGGCTGCACTTCTTTTTCCCCGGTAACGGAAAAAATCACCCAGCCGGCAATGTTCACAGCGTGATCCCCGATCCTTTCAAAATATTTCGCTGCCATTAAAAGGTCAAGGGCATATTCCCCCTCATTGGGATTTTGCGCGATCAGAGAAATCAGGCTGTTTTTGACCTCAATAAAATAGTCATCCACAATATCGTCGGAAGCGATGACCGCTTCTGCTATGGACGTATCCTGTTTTACAAAAGCATCTACGCTGTCCGTCACCATCCTGATCGTTGCTTTCGCCATTTCCCGGATCTGGATATGCTCAGGAAGTGTCCTGTCATTCAGAAAGGGCAGGATCTCCGCTATATCCTCTGCCTGGTCCCCGATCCGCTCCATATCCGTTACCATTTTCAGGGCAGCGGATATCTGCCGCAGATCCCGGGCCACCGGCTGCTGCTGCAATAAAAGCCGCAGACACATGGATTCGATCTGCCGTTCCTTTTCATCTATTTTCTGGTCCAGCGGCGCGATCTTTGCCGCCAGCGCATCGTCCTTTTGAATGAGGGCGGAAGCCGCCAGAGAGATCACTTCTTCACAAAGCGCCCCCATCCTGATCAGCTCCTGTCCCAGCGTATTCAGCTGCTCGTCAAATCTCGTCCTCATTATCCAAACCTCCCTGTGATATAATCCTCGGTCCGTTTATCCTCCGGCCGCGAAAACATTTTCTCCGTATCTCCATATTCTATCAGCTCTCCCAGGAGGAAAAATGCCGTCCGGTCAGAGATCCGCACCGCCTGCTGCATATTGTGGGTAACGATGACGATGCTGTATTCTTTTTTCAGTTCCATCGCCAGATCTTCAATTTTGGAAGTGGAAATGGGATCAAGCGCCGAGGTGGACTCATCCATCAGAAGGACATCCGGCTTTACCGCCAGGGCCCGGGCAATGCACAGCCGCTGCTGCTGTCCGCCGGAAAGTCCCAGCGCGTTCTTTTTCAGCCTTCCCTTTACTTCGTCCCAGATAGCCGCGTCCCGCAGAGATCGCTCCACAATATCGTCCAGCTTCGCTTTTGCACGGATTCCATGGGTGCGGGGGCCGTAAGCCACGTTATCATATATGGACATGGGGAAGGGGTTGGGCTTCTGAAACACCATACCGATATTCTTGCGAAGTTCCGTCACATCCTGTTCGGGCGCATAAATCTCCGCCCCCCGGTAGGTCAGGGAACCGGTCACCCTCACGCCCTCGATCAGATCGTTCATTCGGTTAATCGTCCGCAGAAACGTGGATTTTCCGCAGCCGGACGGACCGATGAGCGCCGTGATATTGTGTTCTGGAATATCGAGACAGACGTCTTTCAGCGCATGGGTTTCGCCATAGTAAAAATCAAGATTTCTCGCGGAAATAATGGGATCTGTCATAAGCTCCTCCTTAAATTTCCTGCCAAAGTTAAAATTCCCTGCGAACATAACTGGTTCACCATAGGTCAGCTCCTCCTTAGCTTCCTGCCGAGAAATCCGGCGGAAAAATTGATGATCCCCGTAAGGAACAGCAGGATGGTGGCAATGGAAAAAGCGGACGCAAAATCCGCGTTTTCTTTGGCATAATGGTACAGCGCAACGGTGAGGGTGGCGCCCGACGCGCCTGCCAGCCGGTCGAAGGAGAAGCTCTGCATGGCCATGCTCATTCCGGCTGTGTACATCAGCACTGCGCTTTCTCCCACCACGCGGCCTACAGCAAGGATACATCCTGTGACGATCCCGTCAACGGAGGACGGCAGCACCACCGTGCGGATCATGTGCCACTTTCCGCTTCCCAGACCAAGGGCGCCCTCCCTGAAGGAAACCGGCACCGTTTTCAGACTCTCCTGGGTGGACCGTATGATGGTTGGCAGAATCATAACCACCAGTGTCAGGGAACCGGCCAGCAGCGTCTTTTGCAGATGCAGCGCCGTGCAGAAAAGAATGACGCCGACAAGCGCATAGATGATGGATGGGATCCCCGCCAGCGTTTCGGAGGCAAACTCAATCGCCGACACAAGCCGCCGGTTCCGGGCATACTCGGTGAGATAGACCGCCGCACCCACTCCCAGGGGAAGGGATAGGATCAGGGATACCAGAATCACAAATACCGTATTTTTAATGGCCGGAAGAATGCCCACTGTCCCGTTTATGACACTCTCGGCGGTGGATAAAAACCGCCAGCTGATGCCGCCGATACCCCGAAAGAGGATAAAGCCTATGAGAAACAGGAGTAATCCGATTGTTATCGCCGCGCATCCGTACAGAAGGACCCGCCCCGCAATTTCATAGATCTTTCGTCTCATTTAAGTCTCCTTCTCCCTTTTCAAAACAAGGTTCAAAAAGGCATTGATCAGCATGATAAAGAAAAACAAAACAAGGCCAATGGAAAACAGCGCCTGCCGCTGTAAGCTCCCATCCTGGGAATAGTTCAGTTCAATGGAAATACCGGTAGTCAGGAAACGCACGGATCTGGTAAGGGCCGGCATATTGGCCACATTTCCCGCCACCATCATAATGGCCATGGCTTCCCCGATGGCCCGCCCGATCCCCAGCACCACCGCCGCGGCGATGCCGCTCCTGGCCGCGGGGGCCAAAATGCGGAAATACGTTTCCAGCTTTGTGGCGCCCAGGGCCAGAGACGCTTCTTCATATTCCTTCGGCACCGCTTCCAGCGCCGTCTCCGAAAGAGAGATGATGGATGGCAGGATCATAATTGCCAGTACAATCATCGCTGCAAGCAGGCTGTCCCCGGCAGGCAGATGGAGCCAGTTGCGCAGGGCCGGAACCAGGACGCACATTCCCACAAGGCCATAGACCACCGAGGGGATGCCTGCCAGCAGACTCACGGCCGAGCGCAGGACATTCGCGATTCTTTTCGGCGCAACCTTGGCAAGAAACACTGCCGTGAAAAAGCCGATGGGTACGCCGATGACAATGGCTCCGGCCGTACCGTATATGGAGGTAAGGATCAGAGGAAGGATCCCGTACTGGTCCCTGCCTGCAGCCCAGGTCTTCCCAAAAAGGAAATGGAAGAGACCGATTTCCCGGATCGCCGGAAGTCCGGAAATGACAAGGTATATGGTAATAAGCAGTACAAATCCTACCGCTATCAAGCCGCACAGGGTAAAGAGAACCTGCATGGTTCTCTCCGCCGCTTTTAATTTCGCCCTTTTCATATCAGTTCGGGTACACGGCGCCGGCCGCGGTAATGTACTGCTCCGCTTCTGCGCTCGTTGCAAAATCGAGGAAGGCTTTCGCCGCTTCGGAAAGCTCCGTGCCTTCCTTTGTGACCATCACGAAGGGGCGCTGGATCGTATAGCTTCCGTCTTTGACGGTGGCTTCACTGGGCGTAACGCCGTTTACCTTTACGGCAGTGACACTGCTGTCCACGGCGGAAAGGGAGGCATACCCGATGGCGTTTTCATTGGAGGCAACATTCCCTATGACATCACCAGTGGAGCCGTATTCGCTCCGGTAAACGCAGGCGCCTTCCACACCCACGATCTCTTCAAAGGCGCTTCGGGTTCCGGAACCGTCCTCACGGCCGTAAACCGCAATGGGCGCGTCCCCGCCGCCAAGCTCTGACCAGTTTGTGATCTTCCCGGTGAAAATGTCCGCAATCTGCTCCGTGGTCAGGTCCGTCACCGTGTTCTTTGGGTTTACCACAACAGCCACGCCATCCAGCGCCACCACATGGGCCACCGCGCCCTGCTCCACTTCCTCCGGCTTCAGTTCACGACTGGAAAGACCAATGTCGCAGGTCCCGTCCAGAACGCCGCTGATGCCGGAGCCGGAACCGGTGCCGGAGTAATTGACGGTAATGTCCGGCTCCTTTTCCCGAAACGCCTCGGTCAACGCCCCCATCACGTCCGCCATGGAGGTGGAACCATCCGTGTTGACTGTGCCGCCCTTTTGCTGCGCGGAGCACCCCGCAAGCGCCGATCCTGCCAAGGCAGCGGCAAGGATCCATGGTAACATTTTCTTCATCCTGATTTTCATTTTAAAATTCTCCTTTGCTTTTATCGTTCCCTTTTGGGTACAGATAGATATTAGTCCCGAAAAATCAAATCCGTTATCATGCTTATGTAAAATGAATGTAAATTGCGGCCCGCTGGTACTGTCTGCTTTCTTCATTTTCTGCTCTTTTCCAAACAAAAAGACGGCTACAAACTTTACGTTCATAACCGTCCTTGCGCTGTGTTGCTGTTTCGTTTCATCGCTTCAGTAAATCGTTTTTTGCTACTTTGTGTTGTTTACAGAAAAATTCCGGCAGATCTAACAAAAACAGCAGACCACGTTTCCATGATCTGCTGCGTTCGTACTAATACTGCATATGCAGAATGTCTTTTAAGATTTTTGCAGCCGCAAAGCCTTTTCCACAAGATCGTTCCCAATCTCAGCGAGTCTCTGTGCTTCTTCTCTGGGTATACCGGCTCCGATTAAGTTAAGGAATACTTGGATTCCTTTCTCTTCCTGTCCTTCCGTCCTGCCTTTAGCCATACCCTTGGCAATTCCTTCAGTCATGCCCTCATTTTTTATCCTTCTCGCGTTCGTTTCCAATAATGTACCACCCATAACTTCACCCATTCCTTTCACAACATTCTGATATTCATTCCCAATGATAGGTTTTCCTGACCGCGCCATAGACCGCAAAATTTGTGTCTGTAATCCTCTTTTCATCGGATGCATTCTGTTGGTCGATAAAATGTTCATTTGGGAAAATCTCAATCTCACGGTTGATGTCGCCCCGCTCGGTGGGTATGCCCTTGCGCTCCAGAACATGCGCCGCCCCTAAATGGATGGTCGGCTCCCTGTCTATTCCCTGTTCCTTAAAGGATCGGTGTTCCCGCTGTTCCTCTATCCCGATGCGCTCGTTGACGGCATTGATCGTGGCTGTCAAGTCCTCCCTCCACATCTTGGCGCTTGCCCTGCTGTTTCAGTCCGTTGTCTGCTCGGTGTGGCCCTTCCACTGTCTGCGGTTCTGCTTATAGTCCTATCTCCTTTCTGCGCTGACGCTATTAATAAGTGAATGTCTTTTCTTAAAATTTAATCTTCTTTTTAAATTCTATTTTGGACTCTCCATTATAAATATTTTTAATCCCCGACCGCTTCCATATAAATAATGTTTCCAGCCTCATTTATATAAACAGAGACATCCATCTTTTCACTGAGCTTTATTCCTGCTTGGAACGCATCCCCAATATCTTCCAATTTTCTCCATTTTGAATTACAATCCACTAAATCTTCCGGCCAAAAATAAAAGTCTGTTTTCTCATTTAAGATTTCTTCTCCGCCAAGTTCGGCGCCAACATCATAGTCATAAAATGCAAAGACATATATCCAGACAGTTGTTAAACCAATTCCGTCTGATGTCCGGCTGCACCACTGTATATTATCAGTTGCTGGCAAACCCGGAAAATGATGATAAATAGGTTCAACATCTGTCCGTATCTGCTTTTCAACCGGTTCTTTTTCTTTCATTATAGCAAACAGGGCAAACAGAGCTATCCCTGTTACCAGCACTATAAATATTCCCAGTATTGGCATCAGTGCTTTTTTCAACATTCTACCTCTTATGATATTTGATATTTCTTTTTCAAATGCTGATTTGCAAAAGTTATCAACAGCTTCTTCATTAATAAATAATATGTTCTTTGTGATATTGGATAAAATCTTGTTTCTGAAAATCCGGAAGATATCCGTATTCATCTAAAATCAACTTAATTATTGCAGCAGCCCTCGCCTGGGTATTAATGCTTTTTGCCGGATTAAACTCAATATCTGTAAAATAATTATAATTTGAAACTGCGTTGATTTCATCTATTGCAAATGATTGCTTTACAGCAGAAACATAGATAAAATCATAAAATACCGTTTGGGGAGTTAAAGGGAAATCATCATTTTGATAACAAAACGCTCTAAGTTTTCCAGAATTATACAGCCTTTCATCACGCTTGGCTTCTTTGGGCAGCACATCAAGTAAATCAAGATATGGACCGCCGCGTTCAAAAACTTTAGCACCCTGAAAAATATTCTCAAGGGCATAGTTATTTAACTTGAGATTGAACGCACTTAGTTTTATTCCGATAGGTTCCTTACTCTTAGTGCTGATTTCTAACGGCTTAGCGTTTACATCTACTTTCATAATTGCATTATGTAAGCTTTCTATGGACTTTTGTTTTTGAGATACTGCAAAACCTGGAAACCATTCAAACGAATATATTTCACTAATAACTTTTCCCCCACGGATAAAAAATGCAGGTCGTTTTGCCACGGTATTCCCTCCCTGTTAAATAAATTGCATTATTCTTCCAGTGCGCTAATGATATCCTGTATCTCAAGCGTGGCATCCTCTGCCCGCAGCTGGACTTCTTCACTCCAAAATCTGCTTCCGCCAGATAGTTCGTCAATCAGGTTAAAGATAGCTACTGCATCTGCAACAGGTATAAATCCACTTGATTTCCACTCAGGCAAATTCTCATTAAGATAATTCACAATGCCTGCATAAATCTGCTCATTGAAAGAATTCTTACAGCGTAATTCTACTAATAATCCCTTTTCGCCTAAAATCATATCATAAAATCCCACTTTAACACCACCTATATAATTTTGTTTCTAAGACAATAAATATTCTAACATATAAACCTTTAAATGTCATCCACATCTCCCATAAACCGCTCACAACTGTTTCTCGATCTGTTTCACGACATTTCTGCCCGGGCGTTTGACAGCTTCGTTTTCTGGGCGGAAAGCGGGATATTTCCCGTCAGCTTTGAAAGGAAAAAATAATTCGCACTAATTCTGTTGAGAATAGGCTCTTTTGAGAAAAAATGGTAAAATAAAAGAAAAAAGTTTTTCGCAAAGGAGTCTGTATGAGCAGGGAACAAGAGAGGATTCGGAGAAAACTGGAAAACAATCCGATCGTGGAGTGTAATAAGATCAGGAGCAGGTATTGTCCTGACCTGTTCCGTGATTTTGCAGACACAAAAGATCCGCGAAACCAGAGTTATATAGAGTATTCTAACGATGAATTGTTGGGGACCATGTTCTATAAAGGGATTGCCGGGATAGAAAGCATGCAGTCGATGACATACGAGTTCAATTAGGAAAAAGTCGTGGAAAATCTATACCAGTTCATGGGCAGAAAAGGGAAGGAATATCTCCCCCATGCCGTCACGGTCAATGAGTATTTAGAGCGGCTGGAGCCGGGTGAACTGCAGAGGGTGCTGCAGAAGCAGGTTTATGGCCTGATCCGCGGAAAAGCGTTTTATGACGCCAGGTTCCAGAAGAAATGGCTAGTAATCGTAGACGGGACACAAACTTATTCAGGGAGCCGGAAACTCAATGAGGGATGCCTGGAACGGCATTACACCAAAGGGACAGAGGAAGAAACGGTGAATTACCACTGCGATGTACTGGAAGCGAAGATCGTGTTAGGGGAGAGCCTGATCGTAAGCATAGCCAGTGAATTCATAGAAAA